>NZ_JAMAXZ010000007.1:0-247150 GCF_023712585.1 Microbacterium sp. P26
TCTATCCAAAAGGCACCGATTTCAATACCGTCACCGACGACGACCTCGCCGAAACCCAACGGCTCCTCAACATCCGCCCACGCGAAACCCTCAAGTTCCGCAGCCCACATGCCATGCTGACCGAACTAATCAACGGTGTTGCGCTAGCCACCTGAGACCACCAGAACCTGGGCGACAAGAACTGACCCCTCACGCGAAAAGACGCGGGGGATGGGGAGGAGGGACCGCCCCGACGGACGTGGAGGATCAGGCGAACAGGCGCTGGAGGCGCTGGATGCCCTCGAGCAGCTGGTCGTCGCCCAGGGCGTACGACAAGCGCAGGTATCCGCTCGGGCCGAAGGCCTCGCCGGGAACCACGGCGACCTCGGCCTGCTCGAGGATGAGGTCGGCGAGCTCGAGCGAGGTGGTGGGCGTGACGCCGCCCCAGGTGCGGTTCAGCAGGCCCTGCACGTCGGGGTAGACGTAGAACGCGCCGAGCGGGTTGGGCACCTCGACGCCGTCGATCTTCGACAGCTCCGACACGATCAGCTGACGGCGGCGGTCGAAGGCGAGGCGGAACTGCTCGGCCTCGTCCTGCGGGCCGTTGAGCGCCGCGGCGGCGGCGAGCTGCGCGACGTTGTTGACGTTGCTCGACAGGTGCGACTGCAGGTTGCCGGCGAGCTTCATGGCATCCGCCGGTCCGACCATCCAGCCCACGCGCCACCCGGTCATGGCGTAGGTCTTGGCCACGCCGTTGACCAGGATGGTCTGTCCGGCGAGCTCGGGCACGGCCTCGACGATCGAGACGGCGCGGACACCCTCGTAGGTGAGGTTCTGGTAGATCTCGTCGGTGATGACCCAGATGCCGTGCTCGAGGGCCCAGCGGCCGATCTCGGCGGTCTCTTCGGGCGTGTAGACCGAGCCGGTGGGGTTCGACGGCGAGACGAACACCAGCACCGTGGTCTTGTCGGTGCGCGCGGCCTCGAGCTGGGCGACCGTGACCTTGTAGTCCTGGTCGGCGCCGGCGAACACCTCGACAGGCGTGCCGTCGGCGAGGGCGATGGCCTCGGGGTAGGTCGTCCAGTACGGGGCGGGCAGCAGCACCTCGTCGCCGGGGTTCACCACCGTCTGGAACGCCTGGTACACCGACTGCTTGCCGCCGTTGGTCACGATGACCTGCGAGGGCGCGACCTCGAGGCCGGAGTCGCGGAGGGTCTTCGCGGCGATCGCCTCGCGCAGCACGGGAAGACCCGCGGCGGGGGTGTAGCGGTAGTTCTTCGGGTCGTGCAGCGCCTTCGCTGCAGCATCGACGATGAACGAGGGCGTGGCGAAGTCGGGCTCGCCGGCCGCGTACGAGATGACCGGTCGGCCGGCGGCCTGGAGGGCCTTGGCCTTGGCGTCGACCTTGAGGGTCGCGGACTCGGCGATGGCGGACAGCTTGCGGGAGAGCGGGGCGCGGGAAGTCACGGTTCCGAGCCTACTGTTCGCGCCCGCCCGAGCCGAGGGCCGTGACGACTCCGAAACACGGCTCCACTAGCGTGGCCGGGTGACCGCCGCTCCCGCCTCTCCCGTGCGCTCTCGCCGCGGGGGATTGGCAACGCTCCTCCGCCTCGGTATCGCCACCCTCATCACCGGTGTGGTCACGGGCCTCGCGGTGCTCCTGCTCGTCTGGATCGTGCACAGCCTCGAGCACCTCGTATGGGGGCACCAAGAGGGTCCGTTCCTCGACGGTCTGGCGTACCCGTCGGTGTGGTGGCTGCCCATCGTCACCGTCGGCGGCGCCGGTGTGGTCGCCGCCGTCGGGTGGTATCTGCTGCGCCGCTTCGGCCGCACGCTCGCCACGGTCGAGCAGGGGGTGGACGGGGCCCGGATGCCGTGGTGGGAGACCCTCGCCGACACCGTCATCCAGGTGGGATCGGTCGCCATGGGCGCGTCGATCGGCAAGGAGGTCGCCCCGCGCGAGCTGTCGGCCATGGCGAGCTCGAAGATCGTGCGGTGGTTCCGCCTGGATGCCCGGTGGAGCCGCATCTTGATCGCGTCGGCCGCGGGCGCGGGTCTCGCGGCGGTTTACAACGTCCCGCTGGCCGGTGCGCTGTTCGCCGTCGAGATCCTGCTCGCGCAGTTCAGCGTGGGTGCGGCCGTGGTCGCCCTGACCGTCAGCGCCGTCGCGACGCTCGTCGCGCGCCCTCTCGTCGGCGACGGCTCGCTGTATTCGGTGGGATCTCTCGAGGTGAACGCCTCGCTGATCGTCGCGGCGGTGCTCATCGGCCCCCTCATGGGATGGGGTGCCACGAGCTTCGCGACGATCACCAAGAAGCTGTCGCGCTTCCGCCCTCAGGGCTGGAAGCTGCTGGTCGTCCTGCCCCTGACCTTCACCGCGGTCGGCGCGCTCGGCGCCGCGTTCCCCCTCATCCTCGGCAACGGCCGCGCGCTGGCGACCGCCGGTTTCGACCTCTCGCAGCCGGCCCTGCTGCTCATCGCTCTCGCCGTGCTGAAGTACGTCGCGACGACCGTGTCGCTCGGTTCAGGCGCGATCGGCGGGACGCTGCAGCCGTCGGTCGCGATCGGTGCCGCGCTCGGTGCGGCCGCCGCGGCCGGTTGGGCATTCGTGTGGCCCGGTGCCGACGGCACGGCGCTCGCGATCGTCGCGGCATCCGCGTTCCTCGCCTCGAACATGCGCGCCCCCTTCACCGCGATCGCGCTCATCATCGAGTTCACGAACACCGGGTTCACGCTGCTGCTGCCGATCTTCCTCGCCGTGGCCGGGTCGCTCGTGGCCTCCAAGCTCACCTCGCGCGAGAGCCTGCGCCCGTTCGCGCCGATGGATCCCGCACGACCGTAGCGCCGACGGCCCCTAGGCTCGACGGGTGATCGAGTGGATCTTGGCCGAGTGGATGCAGATCCTGGGGTTCGCGACGGGCGCCGCGTGCGTGGTGCTCGCCGCGCGGCGCAACGTCTGGACCTATCCGATCGGCATCGCCAACAACGTCGTCTTCCTCGCGGTGTTCGTCCCCGCGGGCCTCTACGCCTCGGCCGCGCTGCAGGTGGTCTACCTCGTGCTCGGCGTGCACGGGTGGGTCCGGTGGACTCGTGGCGTCGAGCACGACCGCGGATACGTGGCCCGTACGCCACGTCGAGCGGTGCCCTGGTTGATCGCCGTGGCGATCGTCGGCACCGCCGTGCTGACGTGGGTGCTGGCGACGTTCACCGACTCCCAGGTGGCGGTGGCGGATGCCGCGACCACCTCGGCCAGCCTCGTCGCCCAGTACATGCTCAACCGCAAGTGGATCGAGAACTGGGGCGTGTGGATCGCGGTCGACGTCGCGTTCGTCGGCCTGTCGATCGCGACCGGCCTGTGGATCATCGCCGCGCTCTACGCCCTGTTCGTCGTGCTGTGCATCGGCGGGTGGCGGGGATGGACCCGTGTCCTGCGCGAGAGTCCCGCCGCCGCGCCCGCGGACGCGCGTGTCTGAGCGGCGGTTCCGCCACGGCGTGGTGGTCGGCAAGTTCTACCCCTTCCACGCCGGGCACGCTCATCTGATCCGCTCGGCGGCGCGGGCCTGCGACCGCGTCACGGTCGAGGTGATCGCGGCATCCGTCGAGAACATCCCGCTCGAGCGGAGGGTCGCGTGGATCCGCGAGGGGCACCCGAGCGTGCGCGTGGTCGACCTCGTCGACGACACCCCCGTCGACTTCGCCTCCGCGACCGCGTGGGACGCGCACACCGCGACCATCGCGGGACTGCTCGACGAGCCCGCCGACGTGGTGTTCACCTCCGACGACTACGGCGCGGAGCTCGCGCGGCGCCTGAAGGCCGAGTGGGTGCAGGTCGACCCCGGTCGCGTGATCAACCCCGTCTCGGGCACCGCGATCCGCGCGGATCTCGCGGCGCACTGGTCGGAGCTGTCGCCCGCCACACGGGCCGACCTCGCCGCGCGCATCGTCGTGCTGGGCGCCGAGTCGACGGGGTCGACCACCCTGGCCGAGGCGCTCGCCGCGGAGCTCGGCACGCTGTGGGTGCCGGAGTACGGACGCGAGCTCAGCGAGACGCGCGAGGGCGGGCTCGACGCCCCCTGGCGCAGCGACGAGTTCGACCTCGTCGTCGATCGGCAGATCGCCTGGGAGAACGAGGCGCTGCGGCGGGTCCCCATCCCGGTGCTCGTGTGCGACACCGACGTGCTGGCGACGGCCCTCTGGCACGAGCGGTACGTCGGGTTCGTCGCCGATCGACTGCACGCCCGCGCCGCCGCCCATCCGCCGGCGCTGTACGTGCTGACCGGTGATGAGATTCCCTTCGTACAGGACGGCATGCGCGACGGTGAGCACATCCGCGCCGACATGCAGGAGCGTTTCCGCGAGGTGCTCGCCGCGCAGTCCGTGCCCTGGCTCGAGGTGCGCGGGTCGGTCGCCGAACGGCTCGCCCAGGCCCTGCCCGCCGTCCGCGCCGCGGTGGCGCGGGCGACGTCGTTCACCGCTCCGCTGGAGGGTCGGCCGCTCGCCGAGCAGGAGGAACTCCGCCGCCGGGCCGGCCGTTAGGCTGGCGCGATGGTCGACCGCTGGCACAAGCTCTCCGAGTCACCCACGACATCGAACGCCGCGGACGGGGTCGCCCCGCTCACCGCGGCCGACCTCTTCCGCGAGGCACCCGCCCCGGCCGCGCCGCCGCTCGATGAGAAGCTCCGGCAGACGTACTACTGGATCGTCAATCGCGCAGTGATCTCGCCGTACTACGACGTGGAGTTCTCGTCGGGGCGGCCGCTCACCTTCGAGCTGGGCGATGCCGGTGCCGAGCTCACCCTGCCGAACGAACCGTCGTACTCCTCGAACGTGCTGCTGCCGCTGCTCAGCTTCGCGGTCGGCGGCAAGTGCCTGCTCATCGGCGGCCCGGGCCGCGGCAAGACCACGGTGGCGGTGCTCATGGGAGTGCTCGCCGGGTCGACGCCCGAGGAGGTGCGCCGCGGCGTGCAGCAGGGGCAGCCGCAGCTGTCGATCAGCGACCTCGTCGGCATCCCGCTGCCGCGAGACCTGATGAACGCGTCGAGCCTGGCCGAGATCGGCATCGCGTGGCGCGAGTGGTTGTCGCGTCCGGTCAAGATCGTCGACGAGTACAACCGCATCCCCACCAAGACCCAGTCGGCTCTGCTGACGATGGTGGCCGAGGGCTACGTCGAGAGCCACGATCAGATGCGTCGCACGGCCCCGGACTCGGGCGTGGAGAGCTGGTTCTTCACCGCCAACGACGACGCGGGCGGGGGCACCTTCCCCGTCATCCAGGCGCTGCGCGACCGCATGGATGTCACCGTGCCCGCCGCGGGCTTCAACAGCCGCTTCCTCGACGAGCTCGTCGCCCGGGTCGAAGCGGGCGAGAAGCCCGAGGAGCACGTGCCCGCCGAGCTCGTGTTCGCCCCCGACGAGCAGTCGGCGATGCGCGCGGCGATCCGTGCCGTGCCCGTTCCGGCCGAGGTGCGGCGGCGACTGGAGTTCTTCCTCGGCCACTTCGAGTTCGTGCAGGGCGGCGGACGCCGGTTCGAGTACCGCACGAAAGACACGGTGACCACGGCGGGCGGCCGGGTCGCCGAGGCGATCGAAGCGAACTCCGGCGCCGACCTCATGACGGATCCGGGCGCGCAGACCCTCAACGGCCTGTCGGTGCGGGCGCTGCAGACCCTCATCGTCTACGCCAAGGCCGTCGCCTGGTTCCGGGGCCGTGACGCCGTGTCGGTCGCCGACGTGGGTGCGATGCTGCCGTTCGTGCTGCGCGGCAAGCTGCTGCCCAACCCCACGCATCCGCGCTTCGACGTGGGCGCCGAGCGCGAGCTGAGCACCGACGTGATGAGCTGGCTCGCCGACCTGTTCGCGGAGTCGTGCCGGCAGTTCGACGCCCTCGGTCGCGGGACCGACGATCCCGTCGGCGATCTGCTCGCGCAGCTCGACGCGGGCCTCGACGGCGTCGGGTCGGTGGAGGCCGGTCGGCGCCTCACCGAGATCGAGGCTCGCCTGCGCACCGTCGCGGGAACCGGCAAGCTCTATGGGCGCGACTTCGACGACCTCATGGCGCTCAAGTACCTGCACCAGCGCTACACGGCCTACCTGCGCTGGCTCGAGGGGCGTTCGTGATCCGACGCCCGGGCCACCTCGCCGATCGCACCCCGCCGGTGGGCACTCCGGTGCCGGTCGAGGGGCTCGACCTGGCGCTGGCGGGGCGCAACGTCGAGGCGGCGGGCGGCTCGGCCGAGCGGTTCGCGGTGTCGTTCGCCGCGGGACACGCGGCCGGCGGGGGCTTCGACCCCATCGCCCTCGCGGGTATCGCGGGCTGGCGAGCCGGCGCGCTCGGGCTGCGCGACGACGCCCTGCGCAGCATCGAGCGGGCGCGGTCATCCGGCGAAGGCGCAGCCGCGGCGGCCGCCCTGGGGATGGATGCCGCCGACCTCGGCGCCTTCGTCGACCGGCAGCGCACCGACCGGTACTGGTGGCCCGGCCGCCGCGAGGCCAACGGCTACGTCTGCGCGGTCGGGGGGTTCCGTGGCCTCGGCGGGGCGTGGACGGCGCCTCCGGCCGACGGTCGACCGCTCGACGCCGACGGCGCGTTCGCCGTGCGCACCGGGGAGCGGTGGTGGCGCATCGACGCCGACGCGTGGGGGTCGCGCCTGAGTCCGCTCGACGACGAGCCCGTGCCGGGCGCCGCGGGTGCGGCATCCGTCCTCACCTTCGCCGACTCGTACCTGGCGTGGATCCATGTCGCGGAGCCCGCGTGAGCACGACGACCGCGCCGGTCGGCAGTGACCTGGAGGCGTGGGAGGCGGCGCAGCGGCTGTGGGGCGTGCGGCTGCACGAGGCCCGCATGGCTCCCGGCGCGGGGGAGGAGCAGGGCGCTCCCGCGTGGTTCACCTTTCCGCCGGTGGTCACGGTCGATCCGGTCATGGTCGCGCGGCTCGGGGGAGCCGACGAGATGGAGAGCGTGTTCGCGCACGAACTGGGGCACCACGTGCTCGCCCCCAGCACGCGCCTGGACGCCCTGAAGATCCGGCATCAGATGGCCCGGGCGCTGCAGGCCGCGGGTGCTCCCGCCCTGCGCGACGAGGATCTCGCGCTGATGTCGAACCTGTGGACCGACCTGCTCGTCAACACGCGCGTCGCCATCCTGCAGCGACGGCGCGACGGCGCGGGCGAGCCCGGCATCGTGCGGTTGTCGCGGGAGCTGTACCGCGCGTCGCGCTCGTCGGCGAGCCCGCTGTGGTGGGTCTACCTGCGCACGTACGAGCTGATGTGGAACCTGCCCGGCGGAACCCTCTGCGACCCCGAGCCGCCGGAGCCCGACCGACGCCCGCCGAAGCAGAAGCAGGACCTGCCGTGGACGCGCATCGCCGCGGAGCATCGCGCCGCCGAGAAGGCGCTACGGCAGGCGCGGAAGGCCGCCGAGCGCGTGTCCGACGAACTCGCCGAGGCGACGGTCACGCGTCCCGCCCTCGACGCCGACGTGCTCGCCTCGCTCGTGCGCACCTTCGCGGGCGACGCCGTGGCCGGAGCTCTGCGCTTCGGCGTCGTGGTCGCGCCCTACCTCATCGATCCGCGCACCGACGGCGCGGGCTCGCTCCCCGGCGGCACCTGCGCCGCCGACACCGCCGCCCCGACCCCCTCGGAGCTCGGTCGGGTGCTGTCGGACCGGCGATTGAGCGGCGCCGTCCCCTCCTCCGCGGGGGCCGCGGCCGCGTCGGCGGCGAAGGGCTCGTCCACCGGTCAGGCCCTCGGGATCGCGCAGACCCTCGAGCTGTACGCCGACGCCGACCCGGCCGCCGTGATCGCGGCCTGGTACCGCGCCGAGGCGACGCGGTGGGTGCGTCCGTTCACCCAGCGGTTGCCGCGCGCGGTCTCGGCCGACCTTCCGGGACCGTTCGAGAGCTGGGAGACCGGTGACGACCTCGCCGACCTCGACTGGCCCGCGACGTTGCAGGCGGGCGGGGTGGTCGTCCCGGGGGTGACGACCCTGCGGCGCTCGTACCTGGCCGATGACCCGCCGCCGGTGTCGTCGAGCATCGATCTCGACCTCTACATCGACAGCTCGGGCTCGATGCCGCAGCCGCAGACAGGCTCGCCCGCCGTGCTCGCGGGCACGATCCTCGCGCTGTCGGTGCTGCGCGGAGGGGGACGGGTCCGCGTGACCAGCTTCTCGGGGCCCGGCCAGGTCGCCGGCCACGAGGAGTACTCCCGCGACCCCGCCCGCACGATCGCCGACCTCGCCCACTTCTTCGCCGGTGGCACGACCTTCCCCCTCGACCTGCTCGACGAGAGGTACGCCGGACGGGGAACTCCGGATGCCGCGCACCGCCGTCACCTCGTCGTGCTCTCCGACGACGGGCTGACCTCGCTCTTCGGCGACGGCGACCCCGCCCGGGCCGATGTCGCGCCCCGGGTGCGCGAGACGCTGAGCACGGCGACCCTCGTCGTGCTCGATCGACAGCACCGGGTCGCGGAGCCGGCGCTGCGGGCGGGATACGACGTGATGTACATCGAACGGATGGATGACGCACCCGCGGTGTGCGCCCGACTGGCGGAGGTGCTCGGTGGCTGAGGCGGACGATCTGCTCAGCGCGTGGTCGGCGATCGCGCCGCCCGAAGACACGGCGTGGGCGAGCGCCCGGCCCGGCCCCGGGGTCGACGAGATCGCGGCGCGCCTGTCGAGCGTGCCGCGCCCGTTCCTCGACGACGACGTCTCGCTGCGTGCGCTCGCCGGTGACGTGCTGGGCCGCCCCCTGGCATCCGTCGATCACGCCGACCACGAGCGGGTGCGCACGGGCGCGGCGATCGGTCTGTGGGTGGTGGCGAGCGAAGACCTCGTGCAGCCGTTCGTCCCGTCACTGGCGGGCGGCGACGTGACGCGCGCCATCGACGCCCTCGCCCTGCGCCTCGCGCCCGTGGTCGATCCGCGCGACTGGCTCGCCGACGCCGAGCGGCGGGAAGAGGCGGCGCGCACCTTCCTGCTGTGGGCGGGCTTCCTGCCGGCCGGCGAAGACCGCGAGACCGCACGCGCCCTCCTCGACGCGCGCGACTCGCTGCGCCGAAACGCCGCGCTCGCCGAGGCCTACGCCGCGTACCGCCACCGCGAGGAGATCGCCCGCCGCCTCGCCGAAGCGCGAGCCCGGGAAGCCGCGGCGAGGTACTCGAGTGAGTGACGACGACCCGCTCGCCCTCGGCGAGTACCGGCCGGGGTCGGCGGCGGTGCTGACGGATGCCGAGCGGTGGCCGACCCTCGACGCCGACGGCGCCGCGCGGCTGCAGCGCTGGCGCACGCACCCCGCCGCCCCCGCGTGGGTGCACGCCACGGGGGACCGCCTTTCGGCCGAGGCCGTCGACCGCGCGCGCACGCCGCTGCCGGTCGACGGGTGGCTCGACGCGCACCTCGACACCGCGCGGCGACTTCCGTTCTATCGAGGCATGACCGGGCTGCGGACCCTCGACGATTTCCCGCTGATCGGGCGCGCCGATCTCGTCGCCGACGTCTCGGCATTCGTCCCCCTCGACGCCGACCTCGACCGCATGCTGCACGGCACGAGCTCGGGGTCGACGGGGGCAGCGCTGGTCATCCCCGACGACGTCGAGGAGGTGGCGCGCGGCTTCCACCTGCTCGTCCGCCTCGTCCGCGAGGCGGAAGTGGACTGGGAGCCGGATGCCGAGCGGCTCGCGCTCATGTGGGTGCTGCAGCAGCGCCAGGCCTTCACGTACGTATCGATCATCAGCGGCTTCGCCCAGCGCGCCATGGCGCGGGTCAACCTCGATCGGGGCGCCTGGCGGGCGGCATCCGATCGCTCGACGTTCGTGCGTGACGCTGATCCGCAGGTGATCTCGGGCAACCCCACGAGTCTGTCCGAACTGCTGACCCCCGAGCTGCGGGCCGTCGTGCGCCCGCTCGCCCTGTTCTCGGGGGCGATGGCCCTGTCGGCGCCGCTGCGGGCCGCGCTCGAGGCCGCCTTCTCGTGTCCCGTGTTCGACGTGTACGGCCTGCACGAGACCCGGCCGATCGCGGTGCGCACCGACGACGGACCGTTCCGCGTGCTCGACCGGCGCGTTCACGTGGAGGTGCTCGACGCCGCGGGCGAGCCGGTGTCCGACGGCGCGATGGGCGAGATCACGGTGACCGCGGGCGAGAACCCCCTGCTGCCCCTCGTGCGGTACCGCACCGGCGACTTCGGCCGGCTCGTCGACCTCCCCGGCGGAGGCGTCGGCATCGCCGACCTCGAGGGGCGCGAGCACACCGACTTCGTCAGCGCCGCGGGGGCGCGCGTGCCATCGGTCGACCTCACGCAGCAGCTGCAGAGCCACGGCGCGCACGGCTGGACGGTGGAGCAGAGAGCGGACGGCGGCCTCGAGGTGACGATCGCGGGCGGCGACGGGGCGGCGATCGCAGCGGCGCTGCGGGCCCTGCTCGATCAGCCCGTTCAGCTCGAGCGCGTCGAACGTCTCGCCGACCTCGGCGAGGGCAAGCCCCGACGCTTCCGGTCCGCCGCGCGCTGACGAATGCCGGAGAGGCGGGGCCCGTGGCCCTCGCCCCTCCGGCATGCGGTGATCAGTCCAGGTACCTCGCGTACGCCGGCAGGGTGAGGAACGCGGGGAACTCCTCGCGCAGCGCCACCTCGCGGAACACCGCGGCGGCGTCGTCGAAGCGGTCGCCCGCGAACCGGGGAGCGTCGGCGAGCACCTCGGCCATCAGTTCCTCCACGAAGCCGCGGGTGATCGCGATGCCCTCGGCCGTGGAGTGGTCCTGGTGGATCCACTGCCAGATCTGCGAGCGCGAGATCTCCGCGGTCGCGGCGTCTTCCATGAGGTCGTCGATCGCGACGGCGCCCAGGCCCCGCAACCACGCCTCGATGTAACGGATCGCCACCGAGACGTTGCCCCGCACACCCGCGGTGGTCACCGGCAGACCGATGCGCACGTCGAGCAGGTCGGCGGGGTCGACCGCCACCTCGTCGCGGGTGCGCCCGAGCTGGTTCGGCTCGTCGCCGAGCACCGCGTCGAATTCGGCGCGCGCCACCGGGATGAGGTCGGGATGGGCCACCCACGTGCCGTCGAAGCCGTCGCCGGCCTCGCGCCGCTTGTCGGCGGCCACCTTCTCGAACGCGGCCTCGGTGACCTCGGGGCGCCGACGGTTGGGGATGAACGCGCTCATGCCGCCGATCGCGTAGGCGCCGCGCTTGTGGCACGTCTGCACGAGCAGTTCGGTGTAGGCCCGCATGAACGGCACGGTCATCGTGACCTCGCTGCGGTCGGGGAGCACGAAGCGGGCGCCCCGGCCGCGGTAGGTCTTGATGATCGAGAAGATGTAGTCCCACCGTCCGGCGTTGAGCCCGGCGCAGTGGTCGCGCAGGGCGAAGAGGATCTCCTCCATCTCGAACGCCGCGGGCAGCGTCTCGATCAGCACGGTCGCGCGGATCGTGCCGTGTGCCAGGCCCAGGCGCTCCTCGGTGAACGAGAACACGTCGTCCCAGAGCCGTGCCTCTTCGGCCGACTCGATCTTCGGCAGGTAGAAGTACGGCCCCCGGCCCGCCGCGATCAGCGCGTGCGCGTTGTGGAACACGTACAGCCCGTAGTCGACGAGAGACCCGGATGCCGGGAGCTCCCGCCCCGCGCGATCGATGAAGCTCACGTGCTTCTCGGGCAGGTGCCAGCCGCGCGGGCGCATCACGATCGTGGGCGTGCGCTCGGCGGTGACCTCGTAGCGCTTGCCCTCGGGGCTCGTGAACGACAGCTGCCCGCGGATCGCGTCGAACAGCGACAGCTGCCCGCCGATGACGTTGCTCCAGGTGGGGCTCGTGGCGTCCTCTTGGTCGGCGAGCCACACCCGCGCGCCGGAGTTCAGCGCGTTGATCGTCATCTTCGGGTCGGTGGGACCGGTGATCTCGACGCGGCGGTCCTCCAGCCCCGGGCCGGCGCCCGCCACGCGCCACGACGGGTCGTCACGGATGTGCGCGGTGTCGGCGCGGAAGTGCGGGTCGTCGCCCGTGCCGATCTCGAACCGGCGGCGCAGGCGTGCGGCGAGCCGGTCGTGTCGGCGTCGGGCGAAGCGGTCGTGCAGCTCGGTGACGAAAGCGAGGGCCGCAGGGGTGAGGATCTCGCCCTCGCGCCCGTGCAGGGGCCGCTCGAGGCGCAGGTGCGGGGCGGATGCCGGGGTGCTCGGCATCCGGTGCCCTTCGGCGTTCGCGCGGGTCGTCGTGGTCGGCGGGGTCGCGGCGGTGGGCGGGGGAGAGGTGTCGATGAGGGTCATGATCGTGGCTTTCTGTGGCGCGTCCGCTTCTCGGACCATGTCCCGAAAGTGGCGGCCTGGGGGTGGCCCAAGCAGCCGAAAGGGGGACATGTTCTGCGAGAAGTGGGACGAGGGGTGGGAGGGGGCCCGCGGCGCGGGGTGCGCGCCGGGTCGGGCATCTCGGACCATGTCCCGAAAGTGGCGGCCTGGGGGTGGCCCAGGCAGCCAAAAGTGGGACATGCACAGCGAGAAGTGGGACGAGGGGGTGGGGCGGGAGCGGGCGAGGGTCAGTGGAACTGCGCGGTCTCGGTGGAGCCGGCCAGGGCGAGCGTGGCGCTGTCGGGGTTGAGCGCGGTCGAGACGACGTCGAAGTAGCCGGTGCCTGCTTCGCGCTGGTGGCGCGTGGCGGTGTAGCCGTTCGCTTCGGCGGCGAACTCGGCCTCCTGCAGCTCGACGTACGCGCTCATGGCGCGCTCGGCGTAACCGCGGGCGAGGTCGAACATCGAGTGGTTCACGGCGTGGAAGCCGGCCAGCGTGATGAACTGGAAGGCGTAGCCGAGGGCGGCCAGGTCGGCCTGGAACGTGGCGATCTGGTCGTCGTCGAGGTGGCGCTTCCAGTTGAAGCTCGGCGAGCAGTTGTAGGCGAGCTTCTTGCCCGGGTAGCGGGCGTGGATCGCCTCGGCGAAGCGGCGCGCGAGCTCGATGTCGGGCTCGCCCGTCTCGACCCAGATGAGGTCGGCGTAGGGCGCGAAGGCGAGTCCGCGGGCGATGACCGCGTCGAGGCCCGGGCGCACGCGGTAGAAGCCTTCGCTCGTGCGCTCGCCGGTGAGGAACTCCGCGTCGCGCGGATCGACGTCGCTGGTCAGCAGGTCGGCGGCCAGGGCGTCGGTGCGGGCGATGATGACGGTCGGCACCCCCGCGACGTCGGCGGCCAGGCGCGCGGCGTTGAGGGTGCGGATGTGCTGCTGGATCGGCACCAGCACTTTGCCGCCGAGGTGACCGCACTTCTTCTCGCTCGCGAGCTGGTCTTCCCAGTGGATGCCGGCGGCTCCGGCCGAAATCAGCGACTGGGCCAGTTCGTAGGCGTTGAGCGGACCGCCGAACCCGGCCTCGGCGTCGGCGACGATCGGGGCGAGCCAGTCCTGGGTGATCTCGCCCTCGGCGCGCTCGATCTGGTCCTGCCGCAGCAGCGCGTTGTTGATGCGGCGCACGACCGCGGGCACGCTGTTGGCGGGGTAGAGGCTCTGGTCGGGGTAGGTCTGTCCCGCGAGGTTGCCGTCGGCGGCGACCTGCCAGCCCGAGAGGTAGATGGCCTTCAGTCCCGCGCGCACCTGCTGCACGGCCTGCCCGCCGGTGTAGGCGCCGAGGGCACGGACGTACTCCTCGGTGTGGATGAGGTTCCAGAGGTTCTCGGCCCCGCGACGGGCGAGGGTCGACTCCTCACGGACGCTGCCGCGGAGACGGACGACGTCGTCGGCCGAGTACGTGCGCTCGATGCCGTCCCAGCGGGGGTCGTTCTCCCACGCGGCGCGGATCTCGTCGGCGGTCTCGGTCTGATCGCCGGGGCGCAGGGGCTGCTGGGCGGGGGTGGCCTGGATCGTCATGAGCGTTCTCCTTCGGATGCCGGGGCTGCGGTGCCCCGTGGACACCACTGTCGGCGAAGAACAAGCCCCTCCGAGAGGATTCCTCGTGTGAAGATCGCGCGATCTTCTGTTCCGGTGAGAACATGACGTATGGACACCGGCGTCTCCACCTCTTCGGCATCCCTCCCGTTCGACGATGACGAGGTGGACACCCTCACCATCGGCCGTCGCATCCGCCAGCTGCGCACCGCGCGCGGCCTCACGCTCGACGAGCTCGCCGCGGCGGTCGGTCGCGCGCCCAGCCAGATGTCGATGATCGAGAACGGTCGGCGCGAGCCGAAGCTCACCCTGCTGCAGGCGATCGCGCGGACGCTGAAGTGCAAGCTCGAGCAGATCCTCGACGCCGAGCCCCTCGACGCGCGCGCCGCGCTCGAGATCTCGGTCGAGCGCGCGATGCGCGGGCAGACCTTCCAGGCGCTCGGCATCGAGCCGTTCCGCGTCGGCCGATCGGTCCCCGACGAGGTGCTCTCGGCCATGCTCGCGCTGCAGGGAGAGATCGAGCGCCTCCGCGAGGAGCGCTCCGCGACCCCCGAAGAGGCGCGCCGGGCCAACGTGGCGCTGCGCCGGCTCATGCGCACGCAGGACAACCATTTCCCCGACCTCGAGCGCACGGCATCCGGGATCTTGACCGCGATCGAGCACCCCGGCGGTCCCCTCACCCAGCGCGGGGCGAGCGACATCGCCGCCCACCTCGGCTTCACGCTGCACTACGTGCCCGACCTGCCCTCGTCGACGCGGAGCATCGCCGACGTGAAGAACGGCCGACTGTACCTGTCGACGAAGGTCGCGAAGGGCGACCCCCGTGCGGCGGTGCTGCAGGCGCTGTCGAGCCGCATGCTCGGCCACGGCGAGCCGACGAGCTACGACGAGTTCCTTCGCCAGCGCGTCGAGACGAACTACCTCACCGGGGCCCTGCTCATGCCCGAGGCGCACGTCGTTCCGGCTCTGCGTGAGGCGAAGGAGCGGCGCACGATCAGCATCGAAGACCTGCGCGACGCCTACTCGGTGTCGTACGAGACGGCCGCGCACCGCTTCACGAACCTGGCGACCGTGCACCTCGGCATCCCGGTGCACTTCTTGAAGGTGCACGAGTCGGGCACCATCACGAAGGCCTACGAGAACGACGACGTGAACTTCCCCACCGATCGCCTCGGGTCGATCGAGGGACAGATGTGCTGCCGGCGCTGGACGAGCCGCGTGGTCTTCGACGAGGACGACCGGTTCAACCCGTATTACCAGTACACCGACACGGGTAACGGAACCTACTGGTGCACCGCGCGCGTGGAGCAGTCGAGCGAGGGCGCGCACTCGGTGAGCGTGGGGGTGCGCTTCGACGACACGCGGTGGTTCCGCGGCCGCGACACCCCCAATCGTGGGGTGTCCCGGCACGCCGTCGAGACGTGTTGCCGCCGGGCGCCCGCCTCGTTGGAGAACGCGTGGCGCGGTCAGGCCTGGCCCAACGTGCGCACGCCCCGCACCCTGCTGGCGACCCTGCCGACTGGGGCGTTCCCGGGCGTGGACACGACCGAGATGTACGAGTTCCTCGAGGCGCACGCCCCGCGCGGGTAAGGGGGCTACCCGCCCCGCCCTACTCGGCCAGCCGGAGCGCCGCCCACAGCTCGGCGCGCGCGCCGAACGACGACAGGTCGCGATCGAGCACGCGCTCGGCCTGGGCGACGCGGGCGCGCACGGTGTGACGGTGGATGCCGAGGGCCTGAGCGGTCGCCTCGTGCGAGCAGTCGTGGGCGAGCCAGGCGTCCAGGGTCTCGAGCAGCGCCGAGCCCTGCGCCTCGTCGTAGGTGCGCAACGGAACCAGTGCGCCGGCGGCGACGGCGCGCGCGGCCTCGGAGCCGAGGGCGGCGAGAAGTCCCGCTCGCGCCGTGTCGGCGAAGTCGGCGACGCCGGGCGTGGCCAGCCGGTCGCGCGCGGTGCGGGCCTGGGTCAGGGCGGCCGAGAAGGCGTCGTAGCCGGTGGGCGCCGAGCAGCCGACGACGATCTCGAACCGGTCGGCGACCTCGGCCAGCGTGTCGCGCGCGCCGGCGGGCACGACGATGACGAGGCCGTCGTCGCCGCGGCCGAAGAACACCTCGCCGCGGCGCTCCTGTGCGCGCAGCTCGAGCCACTCGGCGAGGGCGGTGGAGCGGGCGGATGCCGCGGGCGTCACCGCCACCACGACCGGCGCGGTCGGGAGCGGGCCGAACAGGTCGCGGCCCGCGCGTCGGGCCAGCGTGGGATCGTCGGTCGCGAGCGACTGCACGAGCCCGGCGCGGAAGGTGCCGATGGCCCGACCGAGTCCGTCCTGCTGCTCGAGGGCGAGGGCGGCCATCGCGACCACGGCGGTGACGACGCTGCGCGCCTCGTGGTCGAGGTCGTCGGCCGCGAGCGCGAGCACGCCGCGGAGGTGCCCGCCGCGGCCCAGGGTCTGCAGGGTCACCGAGGTGTCGCTCGGGCGCACGGTGGACGCGGCGCGCGTTCCCCGGCGGAGCATCGTGGTGACCTCGGCGGCGACGACGTCGAGGGCGGGGGAGGCGAGTCGCCCCGGAGGGTGCTCGGTGCTCAGGGTGCCGGCCGCGTCGAACAGTCCGACCCAGCAGTCCAGCTGCCGCGAGAGTTCGGCGAGGGTCGCCGACAGGCCGTCGGGGCGGAGGGCCGCGAGCGAGACCGCGCGCTGGGCCGACAGCGACCAGCTGCGCCGGGCGTACGACTCGGCGGCGATGGCCTCGGCGCCGGCGCGAGCCACCGCGATGAAGGGGGTGCGGTAGGGCACCTCGAACAGCGGCATCCCGCCGGCCAGGCACGCCGCCGACAGTCCCGCCGGAATGCCCTCGCGCACGACCTCGGTGCCGAAGCCCAGTCCGCGCACCCCGCGCGCGAGCAGGCGTCCGACGTAGGCGTCGTAGTCGGCGGGGGCGGCGTCGGCGAACTGGGTGCCCGTGGTCAGCAGCACGAGTCCCTCGCTGAGGAACGGCGTGGGATCGGCGAGGTCGCTGGAGTGCACCCACCGCACGGCCCGGTCGATGCTGCCGGCGGGCAGCTCGGCTTCGTCGACGACCAGGCGCAGGCGCAGGTCGGTACGGGCGAGCAGGGCGCGCAGGCTCGGCGGGGCGACGGCGCTGTCGGCCATGGATTCTCCTGTACGAGACGTATATGAGGGCGCATGCGACTGTACAGGCAGGAGAGTGCGGGCCGTGTGGCGGCGTCCGTAGCATCGCCGCCATGAGCCTCGACACCCTTCCCCTCGTCGGCGGTCCGACCCTTCCGCAGGAGCGCCGCCTCGTCACCGCCATCCCCGGCCCGCGCTCGCAGGAGCTCCTCGAGCGCAAGGCCGCCGCCGTGGCATCCGGAGTCGGCCACACCGTGCCGATCCAGGCCGTCGCAGCCGGCGGGGGAGTCGTCGTCGACGCCGACGGCAACTCGCTCATCGACCTCGGCTCGGGCATCGCCGTCACGAGCGTCGGCAACGCCCACCCCGCGGTCGTGAAGGCCGTGCAGGATCAGGTGGCCGCGTTCACCCACACGTGCTTCATGATCTCGCCGTACGACTCGTACGTCTCCGTCGCCGAGGCGCTGAACCGCCTCACCCCCGGTGACCACGCGAAGAAGAGCGCGCTGTTCAACTCCGGCGCCGAGGCGGTCGAGAATGCCGTCAAGATCGCCCGCAAGTTCACCGGTCGTCAGGCGGTCGTCGCGTTCGACCACGCGTACCACGGCCGCACCAACCTCACGATGGCGCTGACGGCGAAGAACATGCCGTACAAGAGCGGCTTCGGCCCCTTCGCCGCCGAGGTCTACCGCGCTCCGCTGTCGTACCCGTTCCGCGACGGGCTTTCGGGACCGGATGCCGCGGCCAAGGCCATCTCGCTGATCGAGAAGCAGGTCGGCGCCGAGAACCTCGCCGCGGTCATCATCGAGCCGATCCAGGGCGAGGGCGGGTTCATCGTCCCCGCCGACGGCTTCCTCAACGCGATCGTCGACTGGTGCCGCGACAACGACGTGGTCTTCATCGCCGACGAGGTGCAGTCGGGCTTCGCCCGCACCGGTGCGATGTTCGCCAGCGAGCACTTCGGCATCGTCCCCGACCTCGTCACCACGGCCAAGGGCATCGCCGGCGGTCTGCCACTGGCGGCGGTCACGGGCCGCGCCGAGATCATGGATGCCACGCACACCGGCGGACTCGGCGGCACCTACGGCGGAAACCCCATCGCCTGCGCCGCCGCCCTGGCCTCGATCGACGCCTTCGAGAACGAAGGGTTCGTCGAGCGCGCCCGCGAGATCGGCGAGGTGCTGCTCGGTCGCCTCCGCGAGATGCAGCAGAACGACCCGCGCATCGGCGACGTGCGCGGCCACGGCGCGATGATCGCGGCCGAGTTCGTCGACCCCGCCACCGGCGCCCCCGACGCCGCCCTCACCTCGGCGGTGGCCAAGGCCGCGATCGCCGAAGGCGTGATCGTGCTCACCTGCGGCACGTACGGCAACGTCATCCGGTTCCTGCCCCCGCTGTCGATCGGCGACGACCTGCTCACCGAGGGCCTCGACGTCGTCGCCGCGGCCCTCGCGCGCAGCTGACAGGCGTCCCGACGGCGGCGGAAGACCCGAGAGCCCGCCGCCGTCGGGGCCACACTTTCCGACTTCGAACGACAAACCTAAGGACGCTTTCATGGACGAGATCACCCGAGACGTGGTCGTCATCGGAGCCGGCGCGGCCGGCCTGACCGCCGCCAACGACCTGCGCACGGCCGGACTGTCGGTCGTCGTGCTCGAGGCGCGCGACCGCGTCGGCGGGCGCCTGTGGACCGACGTGGTCGACGGCGCGATGCTCGAGCTCGGCGGCCAGTGGGTCTCGCCCGACCAGACGGCGCTCATCGACACCGTCGCCGACCTGGGGCTCGAGACCTACAGCCGCTACCGCGAGGGCGACAGCGTCTACGTCGGGCCCGACGGCGAAACCAAGCGTTTCACCGGCGAGATGTTCCCCGTCGCGCCCGAGACCGAGAAGGTGATCGACGACATCACCGCCCGTCTCGATCAGATGGTCGCCGAGATCGACCCCGACAAGCCGTGGGAGCACCCGAACGCCGCCGAGTGGGACAAGATCTCGTGGGACGCGTGGCTGCGCGAGCAGACCGACGACGACGAGGCCGTGCGCAACCTCGCCTTCGCGACCGGCTCGGCGATGCTCACCAAGCCCACGCACACCTTCTCGCTGCTGCAGTCGCTGCTCATGGCGGCCTCCGCCGGCTCGTACTCGAACCTCGTCGACGCCGACTTCATCCTCGACAAGCGCGTCGCCGGCGGCCTCCAGCAGGTTCCCGAGCTGCTCGCCGAGCGCCTCGGCGACGACGTAATCCTCAACCAGCCCGTGCGCCGCATCGTCTGGGGCGCCGCGTCGGCGACCCCCGCGGGCCCCGCCGACGCGGCCACGGGTCAGCGCGTCGCCGACCTGCGCGCGCTGACCGCCCGCGTGGAGGCGGCGAAGTCCTCGACCGACGGGGTCACGGTGGTCGCCGACGGCGTCACGGTGCGTGCCCGCTTCGCGATCCTCGCGCTCGCGCCCGTGCTCTACTCGCGCATCTCGTTCGAGCCGCCCCTGCCGCGCGTGCAGCACCAGATGCATCAGCACATCTCGATGGGCTTCGTCATCAAGGTGCACGCCGTCTACGAGACGCCGTTCTGGCGTGACAAGGGTCTGTCGGGCACCGCGTTCAGCCCCTACGAGCTCGTGCATGAGGCCTACGACAACACCAACCACGGCGACGAGCGCGGCACCCTGGTCGGCTTCGTGTCCGACCAGAACGCCGACGACGTCTTCCGTCTCAGCGCCGAGGAGCGCCGCGAGCGCATCCTCGAGTCGCTGTCGCACTACTACGGACCCGAGGCGAAGAACCCCGTCGTCTACTACGAGAGCGACTGGGGCACCGAGGAGTGGACGCGCGGCGCCTACGCCGCGAGCTTCGACATGGGCGGTCTGCACCGCTACGGCGCCGACCTGCGCGAGCCCGTCGGCGCGATCCACCTCGCCTGCAGTGACATGGCCGGCGCGGGCTACCAGCACGTCGACGGAGCGATCCGTCAGGGTCACCGCGCTGCCGACGAGATCCTCGAGCGGACGCGCGGATGAGCGGCGACCGCGTCGTCGTCGGCTACACGGCGACCGACGCGGGCGCCGACGCCCTCGCCCTCGGGGCGCGACTGGGTGCCGCGCTCGACACCTCCGTCCACGTCGTGGTCGTGCTGCCCTCGGCCGAGAACAACGTGTCGATCCCGACGGATGCCGGCTACGAGCGGCTCGTGCAGGACACCGCCCGCGGCTGGCTGCGCGAAGCGCTGGCGCCGTATCCCGGCATCCGGGGTCACGTGCGTTTCGCGTCGTCCGTCTCCGGCGGCTTGGTCTCGGCGGCGGAGGAGTTCGGTGCGGCCGTGATCGTCGTCGGCACCGGCGGGGGAGGGCCGCGCGGCCGGCACCGCCTCGGCACGACGGCCGAAGAGCTCGTGCACTCCGCTCCCGTCCCCGTCGCCCTCGCGCCCGAGGGTGCGCGCGACGTCGATCCCGCCGGGGGGCTCCCGCGCATCACCGCCGCGATCGGCACCCGTCCCGGAGCCGACGTGCTGCTCGACACCGCGGCATCCGTCTCCCGTCGGGCGAACGTTCCGCTGCGACTCCTCTCGCTCGCGGGGGTCGACCTGCCGGGGCGCGTCGACGCGTCGCTGACCCGGTTGACCGGTCAGGCGCACGCCGAGAGCGTGCTCGAGTCGGTCCGCACGGCCCTCCCGGCCGAGATCGAGGCCGAGGCCGTCGTCGGCGCGGGCTCCGACATCGAAGACGCCGTGTCGCGCATTGAGTGGATGCCGGGCGAAGTCGCCCTCGTGGGCTCCAGCCGGCTGGCCCAGCCGCGCCGGCTGTTCCTCGGCTCCACCGCAGGGCGGATCCTCCGCGCCCTGCCCGTTCCCATGATCGTGGTGCCCCGCACCTCGGAGACCTCCTCATGACCACATCTCGCAACGAGGCGAGCCCCGCACCCGACAGCGCCGTCACCACCGGCATCTCCAACAAGGGGCTCCGGGTCGGCTCGATCGGCATGATCGGCGCCGTCGTCATCGGCATCTCGACCATCGCCCCCGCCTACACCCTCACCGGGGCCCTCGGTCCGACGGTCTCGGCCGTCGGGTTCCAGGTGCCCGCGATCATCCTCGTCGGGTTCATCCCGATGCTGCTGGTGGCCCTCGGCTATCGCGAACTGAATTCGCGGATGCCGGATGCCGGGACCTCGTTCACGTGGGCGACCCGCGCCTTCGGGCCCTGGGTCGGCTGGATGGCCGGATGGGGTCTGATCGCTGCGACCGTGATCGTGCTGTCGAACCTCGCCGGCATCGCGGTGGACTTCCTCTTCCTGCTCATCGCGCAGATCAGCGGCAACGCCGAGATCGCCGAGCTCACGCGGGTCGTGCCGATCAACATCGCCGTGTGCCTGCTGTTCATGCTGCTGGCCACGATCGTGTCGTACCGCGACCTGCAGACCACCCAGCGTCTGCAGTACGGCCTCGTCGGCTTCCAGATCCTCGTGCTGCTGGTGTTCGCCGGGGCCGCGGTCGTCGAGATGACGAACGGCAACGCGTTCGATGCGAGCCCCGTGCAGCTGTCGTGGTTCAACCCGTTCGAGGTCGACTCGTTCAGTGCATTCGCCGCCGGGCTCTCGCTGTCGATCTTCATCTTCTGGGGGTGGGACGTCATCCTCACGATGAACGAGGAGACGAAGGATCCCGACAAGACCCCCGGTCGCGCGGCCACCGTCACGGTGTTCCTGATCGTCGCGCTGTACCTGTTCATCGCCGTCGCGCTGCTGATGTTCGCCGGCAACGGCACGGGCGAACTGGGCCTGGGCAACGAAGACATCCAGGAGAACGTCTTCTTCCACCTCTCGGGTCCGATCCTCGGGCCCCTCGCCTTCCTCGTCTCGCTCGCCGTGCTCACCAGCTCCGCGTCATCGCTGCAGGCGACCTTCGTCGGCCCCGCCCGCACTCTGCTCGCGATGGCGCACTACGACGCTCTGCCGGCGAAGTTCGCGAAGGTCAGCCCGCGCTTCTTCACGCCCGGCTACGCCACCATCGTGTCGGCCATCGTGGCATCCGTGTTCTACGCCGTCATGCGCGTGCTCAGCGAGAACGTGCTCACCGACACCATCACGGCCCTCGGCGCGATGATCTGCTTCTACTACGGCCTCACGGCCTTCGCGTGCGTCTGGTACTTCCGCAAGCAATGGTTCGACTCGGTGCGCAACGTCTTCCTGACGCTGCTCGCGCCGCTGATCGGCGGAGTGATCCTCGCGGTGCTCTTCGTCACGACGCTGATCGACAGCGCGAGCCCCGACTACGGCTCGGGCTCCGAGATCGGGGGAGTGGGCCTGGTCTTCGTCATCACGGTGGTCATCATCGTGGTGGGGATCGTCCTCATGATCGCCCAGCGCGTGAAGAGCCCCGGCTTCTTCCGCGGTGAGACCCTGGGACGCGAGGCGCCCGCCAGCGCCCGCCGTCGCCGCACGACCTGACAACGAAACGAAAAGGAGCACCATGAGCGACTACGCCGTCGTCAATCCCGCCACCGGCGAGACCCTCGCCGAGTACGACACGCTGAGCGACTCCGGGGTCGAAGAGGCCATCGCCTCCGCCCACGAGGGCTACCGCGTGTGGGCGGCGACCGCCCCGGCCGAGCGCGCCACGGCCATCCGCCGCGTCGCCGAGCTGCACCGCGAGCGCCGCGACGAACTCGCCGCGATCATCGTGCGCGAGATGGGCAAGCCGCTGGAGGCCGCCCTCGGCGAGGTCGACTTCGCGGCCGACATCACCGAGTACTACGCCGACAACATCGACAAGATCACCGGCGACACCCCGCTCGACATCCTGGCCGAGGGCACCGCCGTGATCCGCCGCTCGCCGCTGGGCGTGCTGCTGGGCATCATGCCGTGGAACTTCCCCTACTACCAGGTCGCCCGTTTTGCGGCGCCCAACCTGGCGGTCGGCAACACGATCCTCCTCAAGCACGCTCCGCAGTGCCCCGAGTCGGCCGAGGCGCTCCAGGCGATCTACCGCGACGCCGGGCTGCCCGAGGGCGCGTACGTGAACATCCGCGCGACCAACGACCAGGCGGCGAACATCATCGCCGACCGTCGCGTGCAGGGCGTCTCGGTCACCGGTTCCGAGCGCGCCGGTGCCGCCGTCGCCGAGATCGCCGGCCGCAACCTCAAGAAGGTCGCGCTCGAGCTCGGCGGGTCCGACCCGTTCATTCTGCTGTCCACCGACGACCTCGACGCCGCGGTACAGGCGGCCGTCGACGCCCGTCTCGACAACAACGGCCAGTCGTGCAACGCGGCCAAGCGCTTCATCGTCGCCGACGACCTGTACGACGGCTTCCTGTCGAAGTTCACCGCCGCCCTCGGTGAGGCCAAGGTGGGCGACCCGTTCGCCGACGACACCGTGCTCGGGCCCCTCTCGTCGCTCACCGCGGCCGAGCGGCTCGACGAGCAGGTGCAGCGCGCGCAATCGCAGGGCGCCACCGTCGAGGTCGGCGGAAAGCGCGACGGGGCGTTCTACCCCGGCACCGTCCTCACCGGGGTGACCAAGGACATGGACGCCTACGGCGAGGAGTTCTTCGGCCCCGTGGGGGTGGTCTACCGGGTCTCGGGGGAAGATGAGGCCGTTGAACTGGCCAACGACACCGGCTACGGCCTGGGCTCGTACGTGTTCACCACGGATGCCGAGCAGGCCCAGCGCATCGCCGACAAGATCGAGGCCGGCATGGTCTACGTCAACCTCGTGCTCGCCGACTCGCCCGAGTTGCCCTTCGGCGGCGTCAAGCGCAGCGGCACCTCGCGCGAGATGGGCCTGCTGGCGGCCGACGAGTTCGTCAACAAGAAGCTCATCCGCTCGGCGTGACCCCCACCGCACCCCTCGGTCCGCGCGCTCGCATGCGCTGCGACCGAGGGGTGCGGCGCGCTCCGCGACATGCCCGGTGGGCCCGGCTCGGTTCGCCAGGTCCGACCTCATGACATAGACTGGGGAGTGCAGTCGAAATCTGCATTCTTTCGCCGTGCCCCCGGGCACGCGGCATCCCTCCCCGAGAGATTCCAGGCGGAACGCATGTCGGTTTCGAATCCTGGATCCCGTCGGGATCTTAGGGCGGTAGCTCAATTGGCAGAGCAGCGGTCTCCAAAACCGCAGGTTGCAGGTTCGATTCCTGTCCGCCCTGCGCACAGCGCACGCTGGCACACAGACAGACCTAGGTGGTTCGATGACGCAGGAAGAAGCGAAGGGCGAGATCGTCGCAGACCGCGGCGCGCCCCGCGAGAAGAAGCTGAACTTCTTCGCGCGGATCGCTCTCTTCATTCGTCAGGTCTTCGCAGAACTGCGCAAGGTCGTCACGCCGACGCGGCAGGAGCTCCTGAAGTTCACCGCCGTCGTCCTCGGGTTCGTCGTCGTCATGATGGCGATCGTCTACGGCCTCGACGTGCTGTTCGTGTGGATCACCACCGCCGTCTTCGGCGTCCCCGGTACCGCCGGCGCCTGACCGCGTCTGGACGGACGCGCGGCGCCTGGAGCGGCCGCCTCTGAACGGAAGAGATCACAGTGTCTGAAAGATATGTCGACGACGCCGACTGGGCGACGGCAGCCGAGCAGTCCAGCGAGGACGACGAGGCCCAAGAAGGCAACGTGCTCGAATCGCAGGAGCGCGCCTCCGACTCGGCCGAGCACTCCGCCGTGCACGTCGTCGACGAGACCGACACCGACGACGCCGACCTCGGCGACATCGACATCACCGACCCGGAGGCGGACGCGATCGTGAACGACGCTCTCGAGATCGACGAGACCAGCGAGGCCGAGGCCGCCGCCGAGGTGCTCACCGACGCCCTCGCCGAGGAGCAGGCCGAAGAGGCCGCCGAGGCCGCCGACGAGGTCACCCCCTACGACGGTCCCGACATCAACGGCGAGCCCGACGCGCCCGTGCTCGACGAGGACTTCGTCGACGAGGTCACCGCCGCGGCATCCGTCGTCGACGAGGCCGAGGCGTCCGAGTCGCCGGCCGACGCCGCGACCGATGTCGACGCCGAAGAGACCGACGAAGACGCCGACCCGTACGAGGCGTTCCGCGCCGAGTTGCGTTCGCTCCCCGGCAAGTGGTTCGTCATCCACTCCTACGCCGGTTTCGAGCGCAAGGTGAAGGCCAACATCGAGCAGCGCAAGTCGACGCTCGAGGTCGAGGACGACATCTACCAGGTCGAGGTCCCCATGGAGGACGTCGTCGAGATCAAGAACGGCCAGCGCAAGATGGTCAATCGCGTGCGCATCCCCGGCTACGTGCTGGTGCGCATGGACCTCAACGAAGACACCTGGTCGGTCGTGCGTCACACCCCCGGTGTCACGGGCTTCGTGGGCAACGCCCACAACCCGACGCCGCTGCGCTTCGAAGAGGCCTTCAACATGCTGAAGAGCCTCGTCGAGGTCAAAGAAACCGCTCCCGCGAAGGGCGGCGCCGTCAAGGGTGCTCCGACCGCGCAGCGCGTCATCCCGGCCGAGGTCGACTTCGAGACCGGCGAGACGATCACGATCAAGGAAGGCTCGTTCGCGGGTCTTCCCGGCACGATCAGCGAGATCAAGCCCGAGAGCGGCAAGCTCACGGTGCTGGTGTCGCTCTTCGAGCGCGAGACCCCGGTCGAGCTGTCGTTCGACCAGGTCACCAAGATGGTCTGACGCCCACCCGCGTCTTCGCGAACGCCCCGCCCGGCTCGTCCGGCGGGGCGTTCGCCGTTGCCGGCGGGCGCCGCGCTCGTCGCGTCGGGAGGGCGGGATGCCGACGGGCGTCACGTCGCGTATGATGGGTAGGTTGCGTGCGTCAGCGCGCGACGACCGCTGCCCGGAATCCGCCGGGTGTGCGGGAGAGAGGGAGCCGCCACGGCCCCGCTCGAGAGAGGAAAAGGATATGGCACCCAAGAAGAAGGTGACCGGCCTGATCAAGCTCCAGATCAAGGCGGGTGCGGCCAACCCCGCGCCCCCGATCGGTCCGGCGCTCGGTCAGCACGGCGTCAACATCATGGAGTTCTGCAAGGCGTACAACGCGGCGACCGAGGCCCAGCGCGGCAACGTCATCCCCGTCGAGATCACCGTCTACGAGGACCGCAGCTTCACGTTCATCCTGAAGACGCCCCCCGCCGCAGAGCTCATCAAGAAGGCCGCCGGTCTCGCCAAGGGCTCGTCGACGCCCCACACGGTCAAGGTGGGCAAGCTCACCAAGGACCAGGTTCGCGAGATCGCCACCACGAAGCAGCCCGACCTGAACGCGAACGACATCGAGGCCGCCTCGAAGATCATCGCCGGCACCGCCCGTTCCATGGGCATCACGGTCGAGGACTGAGGGAGATAACAATGGCTACCAAGTCCAAGGCATTCCGCGCCGCTGCTGAGAAGATCGCGGCCGACACGTTCTACACCCCGACCGAGGCCGTCGCCCTCGCGAAGGAGACCGGCTCGAAGAAGTTCGACTCGACCGTCGAGGTCGCGCTGAAGCTCGCCGTCGACCCCCGTAAGGCCGACCAGATGGTCCGCGGCACGGTCATCCTGCCCCACGGGACGGGTAAGACCGCGCGCGTCATCGTCTTCGCCAACGGCCCCGCGGCCGAGGCGGCTCTCGCCGCCGGCGCCGACGAGGTCGGTGGCACCGAGCTCATCGAGAAGGTCGCCGGCGGCTACACCGCGTTCGACGCGGCCGTCGCCACGCCCGAGCTCATGGGCCAGGTCGGTCGCCTCGGTAAGGTCCTCGGACCCCGCGGCCTCATGCCGAACCCCAAGACCGGCACCGTGACCCCCAACCCGGCCAAGGCCGTCGAGGAGATCAAGGGCGGAAAGATCGAGTTCCGCGTCGACAAGCACGCCAACGTGCACTTCGTCGTCGGCAAGGCATCGTTCACCGCTGAGCAGCTCGACGAGAACCTCGCCGCCGCTCTCGAGGAGATCGTCCGCCTCAAGCCGTCGAGCTCGAAGGGCCGTTACATCCAGAAGGGCGCCGTGTCGACCACATTCGGCCCCGGCATCCCGCTGGACGTCAACTCCATCATGTGACATCCGTCACTTCGGAAGCCCCGTCGCGCCTTTGCGCGGCGGGGCTTCTGCGTTCCCGGTGCGTGCACGATCGTGCAATACAGCGTCATCCGGGAAGACTCCGCCGCCGCGACGTGTTCTGCTGGAGGGTGCGCTCGCGCACCGACCACGTCCGGCGCCGCACCGCGCCACCCCCACACCACACATGTCTGGAACAGCTATGCCCCGTCGCCGTCTGACCGTCCTCGCCGCCACCCTGGGCCTGAGCGCCCTCGCGCTGACCGCCTGCAGCGGCGGCTCCTCCACGACCGACTCCGCCGCCGGCGCCGACCTCGGTCTGGTCTCGGGCGGCACGCTGACCGTCGCCACCGAGGGCACCTACCGCCCGTTCTCGTACCACGAGGGTGCCGGCGAGCTCACGGGCTTCGACGTCGAGATCGCCAAGGCCGTCGCCGACAAGCTCGGCCTGCAGGTGAAGTTCCAGGAGACCCAGTGGGACGCGATCTTCGCGGGCCTCGATGCGGGTCGCTTCGACGTCATCGCCAACCAGGTCTCGATCAACCCCGACCGTCAGGCGAAGTACGACTTCAGCTCGCCGTACACGGTGTCGCGCGGCGTGATCGTCACCACCGAAGACGACAACGCCATCTCGAGCTTCGCCGACCTGTCGGGCAAGACCACCGCGCAGTCGCTCACCAGCAACTGGTACGAGCTCGCGACCTCGAGCGGCGCTCAGGTCGAAGCCGTCGAGGGATGGGCGCAGGCCGTCGCGCTGCTCAAGCAGGGTCGCGTCGACGCCACGGTCAACGACCAGCTGACCTACCTCGACTACGAGAAGACCAACAGCCCCACGGGCCTGAAGATCGCCGCGCAGACCGACGACACCTCCGAGAGCGCGTTCGCGTTCAAGAAGGGCCAGGACAAGCTGGCGGATGCCGTGGACGGCGCCCTCGACGAGCTTCGCACCGACGGCACTCTCGCGCAGATCAGCGAGAAGTACTTCGGCGAAGACGTCACCCAGTAAGCCCGATGTAAAGCCCCGCGGATCATCTGCCACCCACCCGTAGCGTGGACGGCGGATGATCCGCTGTGGCGTCCGCCGCGGGTGATCCGCGCCCGCGCGAGGAAGGAAGTCCATGAACGACGTCTGGCCGCTCCTGGTCGAATCGTTCTGGCCCATGCTGCTGGCCGGCATCACGGGCACGATCCCCCTCTCGCTCGCCTCGTTCGCGATCGGTCTCGTGATCGCCCTGGCGATGGCGCTCATGCGCCTCTCGCGCAACATCGTGCTGTCGGGCATCGCCCGGTTCTACATCTCCGTCATCCGCGGAACGCCCCTGCTCGTTCAACTGTTCGTGATCTTCTTCGGCCTGCCGTCGGTGGGGCTCACGATCGATCCGTTCCCGGCGGCGGTCATCGCCTTCTCGCTGAACGTCGGCGGCTACGCCGCAGAGATCATCCGCGCTGCGATCCTCTCCGTCCCGCGCGGCCAGTGGGAGGCCGCGCACACCGTCGGCCTGTCGCCGACCAAGACGCTGACCCGCATCATCCTCCCGCAGGCGGCCCGGGTGTCGGTGCCGCCGTTGTCGAACACCTTCATCTCGCTGGTGAAGGACACGTCGCTGGCGTCGGTGATCCTCGTCACCGAGCTCCTTCGTCAGGCGCAGAACATCGCGGCGTTCTCGTACGAATTCCTGGCCGTCTACCTCGAGGCGGCGTTGATCTACTGGTTGTTCTGCCTGGTGCTGTCGTTCGGGCAGAACGCCCTCGAGAAGAGGCTGGACCGCCATGTCGCCCATTGACCCGTCCGCTCCGCTGCTCGCAGCGACCGGGCTGCAGAAGAGTTTCGGAACGAACCGCGTGCTCGACGGCGTCGATCTCGAGGTGCGCCGCGGCGACGTGCTCGTGCTGATCGGCCCATCGGGGTCGGGCAAGACGACGGTGCTGCGCTGCCTGAACGGACTCGAGACCCCGGATGCCGGAGTCGTGGCGTTCGACCAGGGTCCGGTGGTCGAGTTCGGCGGCAAGGTGTCGAAGGCCGACCGCACGGCGCTGCGCGACAAGTCGGCGATGGTCTTCCAGCACCACAACCTGTTCCCGCACCTGACGGTGCTGCAGAACGTGATCGAGGGGCCGACGCAGGCGCACGGCGTCGCGAAGGCCGAAGCCATCGCCCGCGCCGACACCTTGCTGACCCGCTTCGGCCTCGCCGAGAAGCGCGACGCCTATCCCTCTGAGCTCTCCGGTGGCCAGCAGCAACGCGTGGGGATCGTGCGCGCTCTCGCGCTGCAGCCTCAGCTGCTGCTCTTCGACGAGCCCACCAGTGCCCTCGACCCCGAACTCGTGGGCGAGGTGCTGACGGTGCTGCGCGAGCTCGCCGCCGAGGGCTGGACGATGGTCATCGTGACGCACGAGCTCGGTTTCGCCCGTGAAGTCGCCGACGAGGTGCTCTTCTTCGACGGGGGAGTGATCGTCGAGCGGGGCACTCCGTCCGAGATCCTGCGTCAGCCCAAGATGGAGCGCACCAAGCGCTTCCTCGACCGACTCCTGCGACCGATGGACTGATCATGTCGCGTCTGCGGGAGGTGCTCGGCGTCGAGGTGCCGATCGTGCTCGGCCCGTTCGGCGGTCTGTCGTCGGTGGAGCTGACCGCCGCGGTGAGCGAGGGAGGCGGGCTCGGGTCCTTCGGCCTTTACGGCTACGCGCCCGAGCGCATCCGCGACACCGTCGCTGCTCTGCGCGCGGCGACCCAGGGGCCGATCGCCGTCAACCTGTGGATGCCGCGGGGCGACGAGGTCACCCCCGACGACGTCGACGTCCGGCGATACGTCGACGCCGCGGGCGACCTCTTCGCGCGCGCAGGCGTCTCCCGCCCCGCGGCTCCGCGCGCCTTCATCCCGCCCGTGGCCGAGCAGCTCGAGGCCGTCTTCGACGCGCGCCCCGACGTGCTGAGCGTCGTGTTCGGGGTTCCGGATGCCACGACCCTCGCGACCGCGCGAGAGCTCGGCATCCGCGTGATCGGCACGGCCACCTCGGTGGCCGAGGCCCACGCGCTCGAAGCCGCGGGCGTCGACGCGATCGTGGCGACCGGAATGGAGGCGGGCGGTCACCGGGTCTCGTTCCTGCGCGACGCCTCGGCGTCGCTCGTCGGCACGTTCGCCCTCGTGCCCCAGGTCGTCGACGCCGTGGGGGTGCCGGTGATCGCGGCGGGGGGCATCGCCGACCGTCGCGGTGTCGCCGCGGCTTTCGCGCTGGGGGCCGAGGGCGTGCAGGTCGGCACCGCGTTCCTGCGCACGAGGCAGTCGGCGGCGACGCCGGCGCACCGTGAGGCGATCGTCTCGGCTTCCGACACCACCACCGTCCTGACGACGGCGATGAGCGGTCGGCTCGCGCGCGGAGTGCCCAACGAGGCGGTGCGGGCGATCGAGGAGTCCGGCGAGATCGCGCCCTTCCCGGCGCAGAACTGGCTCACGGGAGTGTTCCGTCAGGCCGCCGCGGCGAGCGGAGACGCCGAGTTGCTCTCGCTCTGGGCGGGCCAGGCTGCGGGCCTCGCGCGTCTGGATGATGCCGCCGACGTGCTCGCCGAGCTGCGGGCGGGTCTGTCCGTCTAGGCGGTCGCGCGGATCTCGAACCCGTCGCCGGGATCGGTCGTGCCCTCGATCACATCGACGTCGTCGACGCGGGCCGTCGACGGACCCTCGTGCGCCCAGGCGATGAGGGCTTCGACGGCATCGGGATCGCCGGCCACCTGCGCCTCGACCGAGCCGTCGCGGCGGTTGCGCACCCATCCGCGCACTCCGAGCCGTTGCGCCTCGTCGTGCAGTGCGTAGCGGAAGCCCACGCCCTGTACACGTCCGTTCACCGTGATCGTCGCCGTGCGCATAGGTCCATTCTCGTCGTCCCCGTGGGCCGCGGATGCCTCTCGGCCGGCGAATCGCCGCTCAGTGCGGCAGGACGAGCGAGATCGCGATCGCGAACATCACCACGGCGATCACCGCATCGAGGATGCGCCACGCGCGCGGGGTGTCGAGCCACCGTCCGAGCCAGCGGGCGCCGAAGCCGAGCGAGGTGAACCACAGGACGCTCGCCACGCAGGCGCCCAGAGCGAAGGCCCACCGATCGTCGCCGTGGGTCGAGGCGACCGAGCCCAGCAGGAACACCGTGTCGAGGTACACGTGGGGGTTCAGCCACGTCAGGGCGAGGCACGTCGCGAGGGCCGCGGCCAGGGTCGTTCGAGCCGGACGGGTGCGCACGGCCGTGCCGCCGGTGTCTTCCGTGCGGGGGGAGGGGGCGGATGCCGCGCCCCCGTCGACCCGCAGGGTCTCACCGCTCGGACGCAGGGCGCGCCGCGCGGCCAGCACGCCGTACCCCACGAGGAACGCCGCCCCCGCCCAGCGCACGACCGTGAGCAGCCACGGTGCGGCCTGCAGCACGAGCCCGACGCCCGAGACGCCGAGCACGATGAGGATCGCATCGGACAGAGCGCACACCGCGACCACGGCGAGCAGGTGCTCGCGCCGGATGCCCTGGCGCAGCACGAAGAGGTTCTGGGCGCCGATGGCGACGATGAGCGACAGGCCGAGGCCGAGACCGGCGAAGACGGAGGGGAGCACGACGACGACGCTACGGTCGCCCAGAAGAAAAGAACAGCTCATTATTCTGATGAACCATTAGCATCGCTTCATGCCGGTCCCGCTCGATCTCGCTCGCACCCTCGCCGCCGTCGTCGACGAGGGCACCCTTGACGCCGCCGCCCGACGCCTGCACATCACCCCGTCGGCGGTGAGCCAGCGGCTGCGCGCGCTTGAGGACCAACTCGGACGCGTCGTGCTCGTGCGGTCCAAGCCCGTACGCACGACCGAGGCCGGCGACGCCGTGGTGCGCCTCGCCCGCCAGCTCGCCCTGCTCGAACACGACGCCCTGGCCGCCCTGGGCGCGGAGGAGGGCTCGGTGGCATCCGTCGCCCTCGCCGTCAACGCGGACTCGCTCGCGACGTGGTTCCTGCCCCCGCTGGCGCGCGTGGCGGCGCGCCGCGCGGTGGTGTTCGACCTGCACCGCGACGACCAGGACTTCACGGCCGGGCTTCTCGAGAGCGGCACGGTCATGGCCGCCGTCACCTCGCGCGAGACCCCGGTGGCCGGGTGCCGGGTGCGCTCACTCGGGGTGCTGCGCTACGAAGCGGTGGCGACCGTGGGGTTCGCCGAGCGGTGGTTCGCTCGGGGGGTCGACGCCGACGCGCTCGCGGTGGCGCCGATCGTCGACTTCGACCGACGAGACGACCTGCAGACGCAGTGGCTCCTGCGGCGCGGGGTCTCGCCGGCGGATCCTCCGCGGCACCGCGTGCCCGCCTCGCAGGACTTCGCCGCAGCGGTCGGGCTCGGGCTCGGGTGGGGGCTTCTCCCCGGATTCCAGTCCGCCGAGGGGCTCGCCCAGGGTCGTCTCGTGCGGCTCGGTGCCGATCCGGTCGACGTGCCCCTGTTCTGGCAGCAGTGGAACCTCACCTCTCCCTTGCTCGACGAGGTGGCCGACGAGATCGTCGGCGAGGGGCGGCGGATGCTCGCAGCCGGGTGACCCCCGGCTCCGCGGCATCCGCCGGTCAGTCGTCGCTGACGCAGAGGACGATCTTGCCGCGCGTGTGCCCGCGCTCGAGTTCGACGTGCGCGTCGGCGGCATCGGCGAGGTCGAACACGTGCTCGACGTAGACCCGCACCGCACCCGAATCGAGCAGGCGGGCGATGGTCGCCAGGGCGCCGCCGTCGGGGATCGTCTTGTAGTCCGTCGAACGGATGCCGCGGGCCGCGGCCGCCTCGCGGAAGCCCGGCCATGCGCCGGTCGGCACCTCGATGAGCAGGCCCCCGGGGCGCAGCACCTCGAGGGAGCGCGTGCCGGTGTCGTCGGAGACGTCGCCGATGAGGTCGATGACCACGTCGACGTCGTGGACGACGTCTTCGAAGCGCGTCGCGGTGTAGTCGACGACCTCGGCGGCTCCGAGCTCGCGGAGCCATTCGAGGTTGCGCGTCGAGCCGGTCGCGATGACGTGCGCGCCGAAGTAGGCGGCGAACTGCACGGCGAAGTGCCCCACCCCGCCACTGCCGGCGTGGATGAGGATGCGCTGCCCCTGGTGCGCGAGGGCCGTCTCGACGACGAGTCCCCAGGCGGTCAGCGCGGCCAGGGGGACGGCGGCGGCCTCGACGTGCGAGAGCGAGGCGGGCTTGCGGGCGAGCGAAAGCGTGGGAACGACGGCGTACTCGGCCGAGGTCCCGGGGGTGCGGGGGAAGGCGGCCATGCCGTACACCTCGGTGCCGACGGGGAACGGGTGCGCGTCGAAGGGGGTGCGCACCACCACGCCGCTCACGTCGAACCCCGGCACGGCCGGCCACGCGTCGATGGCAGCCGACATGCCGCGTCCCGCGCGGGTCTTCGCGTCGATCGGGTTGACGCCGGCGGCGATCACCCGCACGAGGACCTCGCTGAGCACCGGAGTGGGGACCGCGACGTCGGCGACCCGGAGCACCTCGGCGGAACCGGGGGCATCGAACACCACCGCTCGCATCGTCTCGGGCAGCGCGGGGGCGGGCTGGAGGGCGGCCTCGGGACGCGTCGATCGGAATCTCATCGGGCGCTCTCTCTCGTGACGTCGCTACGCAGCGACTTCGCTGCGGTCCGCCCAGTCAATCGCGCCATTGTCTCGCCGGTGTTACGCGTCGGTCACCGTGTCGCGAAGCCCGTCGAGGGCCGGGATCCACGGCATCCGGGATCGCCCGATGCCCTCCGCGGTCGGCCCCCGCTGCCGGTCAGTCGCGCGAGGGGACTTCGCCGACGGCGAGGGCGTGCAGCAGCGTCGAGAGGTGACGGATGTCGCCGATGGTCCAATCGGCGATGGCGTCGTAGAGGCGGCTCTCGTGCGGGGCGCGGGCATCGGCCAAGCGGGTGTGCCCGAGCTCGGTGACGGCGATCAGGCGCGAACGACGATCGTTCGGGTCGGGCGTGCGGGTGACGAGTCCGAGATCCTCGAGCTCGCTGATCCCGCGACTGAGGAATCCCTTGTCGGCGGCGAGGCGCTCGGCCAGGGCCGAGAGGGTGAGCGGTCCGAAGCGGCTGACGACCGAGAGGGCCTTGAACGTCGCCGGCAGCATCCCCGGGCTCACGCGTTCCGCCGCTTCGGAGACGAAGCGGCGGAACACGGTCATGAGCTCCGAGAACGACGATTCCAGGGCCTGTACGGCCTCGCGGCGCTCGTCGTCCGTTTCGCTCTTCACGTCAGACATCCTCTCCCATCCCGGCGTCACGACGTGCGCGGCGCGGGGAGGCGGCATCCTGAGTCGGGATCGTTCCCGTGGCCGAGAGCGTCGCCATCGCCTCGGGGACCGAGACCGTGGCGAGGTCGGCTTCGCTCGCGGCGACGCGCTCCGTCGTCGTCATGCGGGTGAGGGGACGGTTCGGCAGGAACACGATCGCGATGAGGCTCACGATCGCCACGGGCACCGCGATGAGGAACGAGTGGGCGATCGACTGGGCGTAGATGTCCTCGACGATCACGCGCACGCTCTCGGGCAGGGTCGACACCTGGGGGATGGCTCCCGACTGCAGCGTCTGGGCGACGGCGGCGCCCTTCTCGCCCAGGCCCATGATCGCGGCCTGCAGGTCGGCCGCGCGGTCGGTGAACAGGCTCGTCGCCATGCTCGCCAGGGCCGCACCCATGACCGAGACGCCGATCGTGCCGCCGAGGCTGCGGAAGAACGTGACTCCCGAGCTGGCCGCACCCATCTGGCTGGGGTTGGCGGTGTTCTGCACGACGAGCACGAGGTTCTGCATCGTCATGCCGACACCGGCACCGAGCAGGGCCATGTACAGCGACACGAGCGCGAAGTTGGTGTCGTAGTGGATCGTCGACAGCAGGAACGTCCCCGCGATCAGCAGCACGCCGCCGGTGATGAGGAACGGCTTCCAGTGGCCGAAGCGCGAGATGAGCGCACCGACGACGATCGACGAGACCAGCAGGCCGCCGATCATCGGGATGGTCATGACGCCGGCCTCGGTGGGCGTGGCGCCGCGGGCCATCTGCATGTACTGGCTGAGGAACACCGAGGTGCCGAACATCGCCAGGCCGGTCGCGATCGAGGCGATCGTGGCGAGGGTGAAGGTGGCGTCGCGGAACAGGGTCAGCGGCACGAGGGGCTCGGAGGAGCGCAGCTCGACGACCACGAACAGGATCGCGGCGAGGACCGCTCCGCCGACCATCAGGATGGTCTCGGTGCTGGCCCACTCGAAGGTGCTGCCGGCGTTGGTCACCCAGACGAGCAGCAGCGAGACGGCGGCCGAGAGCAGCACGATGCCGAGGTAGTCGATCTTGACCTTGCGCGTCGCGCGGGCGGGCAGGTGCAGCGTGCGCTGCTGGATCAGCAGGGCGGCGACGGCGAAGGGAAGGGCGACGAAAAAGTTCCAGCGCCATCCGAAGGCGTCGGTGATGACACCGCCGAGCAGCGGGCCGCCGACGGTGGCGACGGCCATCACGGCGCCGAAGAGGCCCATGTACCGGCCACGCTCGCGCGGGCTGATGATGTCGGCCATGATCACCTGGCTGAGGGCGGCGAGACCGCCGGCGCCGAGGCCCTGCACCGCGCGGAAGCCGATCAGCATGTCGGTGTTCTGCGAGAACCCGGCGGCCGCGGTGGCGAGCACGAAGATCGCGATGGCGATCTGGATGAGCACCTTGCGGTTGAACAGGTCGGCGAGCTTGCCCCAGATCGGGGTCGAGATCGCGGTGGTGAGCAGGGTCGCGGTGATGACCCAGGTGTAGGCGTTCTGGTCGCCCGACAGGTCGTGGACGATGACCGGCAGCGACGTCGAGACGACGGTCGAGGCGAGCATCGACACGAAGGTGCCGAGCAGCAGGCCGATGAGGGCCGGGAGGACGCGCCGCTGTGCGGGCGCCTCGGGGGAAGAGGTTGTCATGCGGGAGCTCCACGAGAGGGGGACGGATGCCGCGACGACGATGGCGCGATTAGTTGACTGATGTCAACGATACGCCTGATGCTTGACTTCCGTCAACTATTAATCGAGGAGTGCGAGAGCGCGGTACCTCTCCGTGGGCTCGGGCCGGACCGGCTCGGGGCGCGGCTGACGCGCACTCGTCGTGCGGCGGTACAGCTCGTCGATCAAGGAGGTGGCGAGACCCACCAGCTTGGCGATCTCGCGCTCGTCGCGGTCGATCCACTGGCACCGCGGTTCGTCGTGCAGGGGCACGAAGCCGTCGTGCTGCTCCCAGGCGACGAGGGTGCGCTCGGCGCCGAGCACGTGCTGCTGCCACCAGATCTGACGCATATAAGTCTTGGGGATCGAGCGCCACGCCTTGTTGGTCGTCTTGATCTCGGCGAGCACGATGCGGCCCTCGCCGTCGACGACCACGCCGTCGGGCGTCGCCAGATGGCGCTTCTCGACGACCGCGTGGTACAGCGCGGAGGAGGGGCGGATGCCGTGAGTCGCCGCCACCCACGCGGCGATCTCGGGCTCGCGACGACGACCGTGCGCCGTGAAGGCGTTGCCCGAGAAGTTCGAGCCCATGAGCTTGGCATCCGCCGCCCGCGCGATGGCGTTGTGGCTGGTCAGCGTCGCGACATCGGTGGCGGTGATGCCCCGGCTGCGCGCGCGGATCCAGGCGACGCGATCCCGCGAGTCCGCGACGATGCGGGCGTCGAGGTCGGCGCTGCGCGATGCGACGAGCTCGGGGGACATGCGTTCGACCCTAACCCCGCTCGCCCGTGGAGCGCATGCGAGGCGCGGCGCGTCGGCATCCGAGGTCTTGTGCCGTAGGTAAGGGTGCCCTAAGTTGTCTGCATGTCTGCCGAACATCACGCCGCGAAGCGCCCCGACGGCGGCCGCTGGTGCGACATCGAGGGCGCCGTGCTGCTCGGGGGAGACGCGCAGAACGTCGCCGAGATGCGTCGGATCGCCGCCGCGCTCTCGCCCTCCGTGCACCTGACCGTCGTCGTCGAGGTGTGCGGCGCCGCCGAGGTCGGCGTCGTCGACGCGGGTGACGGTCGCGTCAGCTGGCTCGACCGCACGATCGACGGCGATCTGCGTCCGCGCGGCGAGAGGCTCGCGCAGGCGATCCACGCGTGGTGCGCGGAGTGGGCGTGCGGAGACGCGCCGGTGTGCACGGTGTGGCTGGGTGCGCGCACCCCGTCGCGCATCGTGCGCATGACCCGCGCTCTGCTGCCCGAGCCCCGCGTCTCCTGACGCGGGCGGATGGGCGCCGTCGCCGGCTGCGGTCGCCGAGGACGCATTCGTCTGCCGACGACGTACCGATCCGTCGCCCCACGGGTGCGTCCTGGGTGATCGGATGCGTCTTCGGTGGCGTGCGCCGCTTCTGCACAGGACCGGGCTTGTGGACAGCGAGCACGGGTGGGTCTTCGAGGGGGGCAGGGTGGGCGGATGCCCTGGGAGTCGAAGGTCGTCATCGCGCGACGATCGCTGTTCACGCGCGCCGAGCTGCGGGATCGTGGGGTGTCGGAGGCGGAGCTGAGGAAGGACGGCGACCGGGCGGCGTGGACGCGCATTCAGCCCGGCGTGTACGTCGCGCGCGACACGTGGGTGTCTGCGCGGCCCGTCGACCGCCATCGCCTCGCCGTGCTGGCGGCTGTCGACAGGGCACGGGGTGCGGAGGGCGTCGTCTCCCACCTCTCCGCTGCGGTGCTCCATGGTCTTCCCCTGTACCGATTCCGCGAGCAGCGCGTGCAGATGGTGGTCCCTCGCTCTGCGCACCCGCCCAGCGGGTCGTACGTCCGCCGGCACACGAGTGCGCTGAGCGAGGACGACGTCGTTGACGTCGACGGCATCCGGTGCACCTCGATCGAGCGGACGGTATTCGACGTCTCTCGGACCGAGGCGCGTGAGATGGCCCTGTCGTGTGTCGACGGGGCTCTTCGACGCGCCGCGGTGGAACGTCGGCGGTTCCGTGCCGATGTGCAGGACGACTGGCGTCAGCGACTGCGGGAGCGGGTCGCCCGTGCGCGGGGGCAGCGGGGTGTGCGCGACGCGAGTTGGGTCGTCGAGTTCGCCGACGGTCGTGCGGAGCTGCCCGGAGAGAGCGTGAGCCGGCTCCAGTTGTACCGGCTCGGCTTCCGTGACTTCGATCTGCAGGTGGTCGTCGCCGGGCCGCGAGGTTCGGACTACTTCGTGGATCTCGGGCTGCGTCAGGTCCGCACATTCTGGGAGTTCGACGGCGAGGTGAAGTACCGCGACGTCGCCATGAGGCAGGGGCGCTCGATCGAGGACGTGATGCTCGAGGAGAAACGGCGCGAAGACTGGATCCGGGGCGTCACGCAATGGCGGCTGTGCCGCGGGGGCTTCGCCGACATCGCCACCCCGGAGACTCTTGCTGCGCGCCTGTCCGCTTTCGGTGTGCATCCGCCGCCGTGACTCCACGACGGTCTGCGACGCCGCCGTCAGGGCGCACTCGTTTGACGGCGGTGCATTCGATTGCAGACGAACGGGTGCGGCCTCGACGATCGGGTGCGGTCACGGTGCGGGGTCGGGTCGGCGGGTTTGGCGTGGGCCTGGGGTATCGGGTAGAGTTGGGCCAAGCCAAAGACCGTCGGTTATCGGAGTGCTCGCATTCCGATCGAAGCGTCTGCCGAGAAGCAGAGGACCTACGCAGGTAAACGAAACTCTTCCGAGCTCCGTGCGCCTGCGCCGGAGCTCTTCTTTTTTGTCCAGACCCCGGTGTCTTCGGCCGGCGCCCCGCCATCGCGGAGCGCCTCGTTCACACAAGGAGTGGCCATGGCGCAGAAGGATGCATCGGTCGCCGAGCTCACGAAGAACTTCGAGAGCTCGACCGCCGTTCTGCTGACCGAGTACCGCGGTCTGACGGTTGCCCAGCTCAAGCAGCTGCGCAACGACATCCGTCAGGACGCGGATTACGCCGTGGTGAAGAACACGCTGACCAAGATCGCCGCGGCTAACGCGGGGGTCACGGGACTGGACGACGAGCTCAAGGGCCCGTCTGCCATCGCGTTCGTGCACGGTGACCCTGTCGCCGTCGCGAAGAGCCTGCGTGCCTTCGCCAAGGCTAACCCTCAGCTCGTGGTGAAGGGCGGCTACTTCGATGGCGCCGCTCTGACCGCGGATGAGGTCAACAAGCTCGCCGATCTCGAAAGCCGTGAAGTCCTGCTGGCGAAGCTCGCCGGTGCGATGAAGGCGACGATGACCAAGGCGGCATACGTCTTCCAGGCGCTTCCGTCGAAGGCCGTTCGCACGGTCGACGCGCTGCGCGAGAAGCAGGACACCGCGGCCTGACCCGGCCCCGGATGATTAACCCGATCAAGGAGATACAACATGGCTAAGCTCAGCACCGAAGAGCTGCTCGACGCGTTCAAGGAGCTCACCCTCATCGAGCTCTCCGAGTTCGTCAAGGCGTTCGAGGAGACCTTCGACGTCACCGCTGCCGCCCCCGTGGCCGTTGCCGGTCCCGCCGCCGGTGGCGCTGCCCCCGCCGAAGAGGTCGAGGAGAAGGACTCGTTCGACGTCGTCCTCGAGGCCGCCGGTGACAAGAAGATCCAGGTCATCAAGGTCGTCCGCGAGCTCACCTCGCTCGGCCTCGGCGAGGCCAAGGCCGTCGTCGATGGCGCTCCCAAGGCCGTGCTCGAGGGCGCGAACAAGGAGACCGCCGAGAAGGCCAAGGCTTCGCTCGAAGAGGCCGGCGCCACGGTGACCCTGAAGTAATAACGCTTCACGGTCGCGGTAACGCGATTCACACGAAGGCCCGGATGCCACGGCATCCGGGCCTTCGTCGTTTCGTCTGCAGGGCCCGAGTTGCCACGGCATCCGGGCCTTCGTCGTTTCATCTTCGGGGCCCGAGTTGCCACGGCATCCGGGGCTTGGCGGTTCCAGGTCGGGGCCTCGGAACGGAGTTCACGCAACCGAAACCTGTGAGTCTGGGAAAAGGGTACGCGGATCGTTTACGGTCGTTGAGAACCCCCGTCGATCCCCCCACGCGACGTCGTTCCGCCGTTCGTCGCTTTCTGGAGACCCATGCCTTCCGATGTGTCGCGCGTGCCCGCACGCCGTTTCACGACCGTCCTGAGTGCCGCCCTCGGCGCGGCTCTGCTCGGTTCCGCCCTCGCTCCGCTCCCCGCCTTCGCGGCCGACGGCCCCCGGGTGGTGATCAACGAGGCCTACCTGAAGGGCGGGAGCGCGAACGCGCCGTTCACGCAGAAGTTCGTCGAGCTCTACAACGCCGGCGACACCGCGCAAGACCTGAGTGGGTGGTCGCTGCAGTACCGCTCGGCTTCCAGTGAGAGCGCGCCGACCGGTGCGAACACGCAGAGCCTGACCGGCTCGATCGCCGCCGGCGGGTACTACCTCATCGCCCTCCCCGGCAACGGCGCCAACGGCGCGGCCCTGCCCGCCGCCGACCTCGCGAGCACGGGGCTGAACCCCTCGGGGACGAACGGCCAGCTGTTCCTCGCCGACGTGGCGGAGTCGCTCGCCCTTCCCGCCGGCTCGGTCGACGACGACCGCGTCGTCGACTTCCTCGGCTACGGCTCGGCGGTCGGCTTCGAGACGGCGGCGGCGACGGTCGACGGGGGCAACTCCGTGCCGAACTCGCTCGTGCGTTCGGGTTTCGTCGACACCGACGACAACTCCGCCGACTTCACCAACGCCACGACCGTCACGCCCCAGGGTTCTGCCGGCGGCACCCCCGCTCCCGAGCCCGAGCCCGACCCCGAGCCGACCGAGGAGCCCTCGGCTCCGGCTCCCGGTGTCGTCACGCCCATCCGCGAGATCCAGGGCACGGGCGCCACGACGCCGCTCGACGGCACGACCGTCACGACCCGCGGCATCGTCACCGCCGCCTACCCCACGGGCGGCTACAACGGGTTCTTCTTGCAGACCCCGGGGACCGGCGGAGCGGTCGACGCCGCGACCCACACGGCATCCGACGCGATCTTCGTCTACGGCTCGGCCGCGACGGCGCTCGTCGCGCAGGGTGACTACGTCGAGGTGACCGGGACGGCGGGCGAGTTCTCCGGACAGACCCAGATCACCGCGGATGCCGCTGCGGTCAGCGTCCTCACCGAGGACGCCGACGCCGTGTCGCCGGCCGAGATCGGCTGGCCCCAGACCGATGAGGAGCGCGAGCGCTTCGAGGGGATGCTGCTGGCGCCTCAGGGCGACTTCACCGTCACCAATTCCTACAGCACCAACCAGTACGCCGAGGTCGGTCTCGCCGCCGGGACCACGCCGCTGCGCACCCCCACAGACGTCGCGCGTCCCGCGACCCCCGAGTACGTGGCGGCGGTCGCCGACAACAACGCCCGCGCCGTGGTGCTCGACGACGGGGCGTCGATCAACTTCCTGAACGACGCGAACAAGGGCATTCCGCTGCCCTACGTCTCGCTCACCGACCCGGTGCGCGTGGGGGCGCCGGTGACGTTCACACAGCCGGTCGTCCTCGATTACCGCAACAACGCGTGGAAGTTCCAGCCGACCCAGCAGCTCACGGTCGACAACGCCTCGACGGTGCAGCCCGCGACCTTCGCGAACACCCGCACCTCGGCTCCCGAGCCGGTCGGCGGCAGCGTGAAGATCTCGAGCTTCAACGTGCTGAACTACTTCACCACCACCGCCGAGAGCGTCGGGTGCACCTCGACCTACGACGACCGCGACGGCAACCCCATCACGGCCGACACGTGCCCCGCCCCCGGTCCTCGCGGTGCCGCGAACGCCGAGAACCTCGAGCGTCAGCAGGCGAAGATCGTCGCTGCGATCAACGGTCTGGGCGCCGACGTCGTCTCGCTCGAGGAGATCGAGAACTCGGCCCAGTTCGGCAAGGACCGCGACGCCGCACTGTCGACGCTGGTCGACGCCCTCAACGACGCCCTCGGAGCCGACGACTGGGCCTTCGTGCCCTCGCCCGCCGCCGTGCCCGCGTCGGAGGACGTCATCCGCACGGCCTTCATCTACAAGAAGGCCGTGGTGACCACGGTGGGCGACAGCGTGATCCTCGACGACGCGGCCTTCGCCAACGCCCGCCAGCCGCTCGCCCAGGCCTTCGCGCCGGTCGACGACGAGGGCGCGAAGATGCTCGCGATCGTCAACCACTTCAAGTCGAAGGGCGACAGCCGCCCCGCCGCCACCGGCGACAACGCCAACGGCGTGCAGGGTGCCTTCAACGGCGACCGCGTGCGACAGGCCGAAGCGCTCGGCGCCTTCGCCGAGGAGCGCTCCGCCCAGGTCGACACCGACGAGGTGTTCCTGCTCGGAGACTTCAACTCCTACACGCAGGAGGACCCGATCGAGACGCTGCGCTCGTTCGGCTACGAGCCGCTGGAAGCGGGCACGGGCAAGTACTCGTACTCGTTCAGCGGGCAGTCCGGGTCGCTCGACCACGTGCTCGCGTCGCCCTCGGCGCGCGACCTCGTGACCGGCGTCGACGTGTGGAACATCAACGCCGTCGAGGCCCTCGCCCTGGAGTACAGCCGCTACAACTACAACGCGCTGAACTTCTACGACGCCTCGCCCTACCGGTCCAGTGACCACGACCCCGTCGTCGTGGGGGTCGACCTGTCGTCGACCACCGAGCTCAACCTTCTCAACATCAACGACTTCCACGGGCGCATCGACGCCAACACCGTGAAGTTCGCGGGCACGATCGAGCAGCTGCGTGCGGAGAGGGGTGACGACAAGACGCTGTTCCTCTCCAACGGCGACAACATCGGCGCCTCGCTGTTCGCGTCGTCGAACACCGGTGACAAGCCGACGATCGACGTGCTGAACGCGCTCGATCTCGCGGCATCCGGAGTCGGAAACCACGAATTCGACAAGGGCGCCGACGACCTGCTCGGGCGCGTCTCCGACCTCGCCGACTTCGAGTACCTCGGAGCGAACGTCTACCGCGACGGTCAGCCGATGCTCCCCGGCTACGAGATCCTCGAGGTCGACGGTCTGCGCGTCGGTGTGATCGGCGCCGTCACCGAGGAGACGGCTTCGCTCGTCACCCCGAGCGGCATCGAGGGCGTCGAATTCCGCGAGCCGGTGGCCGAGGTCAACCGCGTGGTCGACGAGATCCGCGACCAGGTCGACGTCATCGTCGCCGAGTACCACGAGGGTGCCAGCGCGAGCGCGTCGGCGGGCGAGTCTCTCGAGGAGGCCGTCGCCGAGGGCGGCGCCTTCGCGCGGATCGTGACCGAGACGGATGCCGATGTGGATGCGATCTTCACCGGTCACACCCACGAGGAGTACGTGTGGGAGGCACCGATCCCCGGTGGTGAGGGCACGCGTCCGATCCTCCAGACCGGCAGCTACGGCGCCAACATCGGCCAGATCGTGCTCGACGTCGACCGCGAGAGCGGCGAGGTCGTCGGCCACACCGCCCGTAACGTCCCGCGTCTGGCGGCCGAGGCCGTCGAGGACGACCCCGAGAAGACCGCCGAGAACAGCGCGGCGCTGGACGCCGAGCTGATCGCGACCTACCCGCGCGTCGCCGAGGTCGACGGCATCGTCGACGCCGCGCTGGCCGAGGCCGACCGCGTCGGTTCGCAGCCGGTCGGTTCGGTGACGGCCGACATCACCACCGCGTTCACCGGCGGCGCCTACGTCGACGGTGTGTACACCGGTGGCTCGCGCGACGACCGCTCGAGCGCCTCGGCGTTGGGCGGCCTGGTCGCCGATGCGCTGCGCACGACGCTCGCCGACCCCGACCGCGGCGGTGCCGACATCGCCCTGGTGAACCCGGGTGGGCTGCGCGCCGAGCTGCTGCGGGGCGACGACGGAGTGATCACGTTCGCCGAGGCCAACGCGGTCCTGCCGTTCGTGAACAACCTCGGCACGACGACGTTGACCGGCGACCAGCTGCGCCGCCTGCTCGAGCAGCAGTGGGGCGACGAGGCCGGCCGTGCCGCGACGCTCGCGCTCGGGGTGTCCGAGAACGTCCGCTACACCTACGACGCGTCGCTCCCCGCGGGCGAGCGCATCACGGGCATCTGGATCGACGGGGCGGCCGTCACCCCCGAGGCCGAGTACCGGGTGGGCACGTTCAGCTTCCTGCTGCAGGGCGGTGACGCCTTCTCGGTGTTCACCGAGGGCGCCGACACGCGCGACTCCGGCCTCATCGACCGCGACGGCTGGATCGCCTACCTGCAGGCCAACCCGGCGCTCACGCCCGACTTCGCCGCTCGTGCGGTGCAGGTGACGGGGGCTCCGGCCGAGGTGCAGCGCGGGGGTGAGATCAGCTTCGGCGTCTCGAAGCTCGACCTGACCTCGCTAGGCAGCCCCCTCACCACCGAGCTCACCGCGACCGTCGGCTCCGCGGCCCCGGTCACGGTGCCCGTGGTCGACGGCGCGGCTCAGGTGTCGTTGACCGTGCCGTCTGATGCGGGCGAGTCCCTCGAGGTGGTCCTCACCACCGCGACGGGGACGACGGTGACGGTGCCCGTGCGGGTGACGGACGCCGCGGTCGACCCGGGCACCCCGGGACAGCCCGGCACGCCCGGCGAGCCGGGGCAGCCCGCCGGTCCGGGAACCCCGGGACAGCCCGGCGCGCTGCCGCTGACCGGTACCGACACCGCCTGGATGGGTGCCGGCGTGCTCGCCGCGCTCGCTCTGCTGGGTCTCGGCATCGCCGTTCGCCGACGCGCGACGCGCAACGCCGACTGACCTCGAGTCGAACGAAGACCCCGGATGCCGCGGCATCCGGGGTCTTCGTCGTTGCGGGGCCGGTCGTTCGGGCCGGGGTGGCTCAGACCGGTCGCGGGGGAGCGGTGGAGGCGCGCACCACGAGACGGGTCTCGGCGGGCGTGCGCCACGGCGGCTGGCTGGTGCCCTCGATCATCGACAGCAGGAGGCGGGTTGCCTCGACGCCCTGGGCCTCGGGGAACTGCTCGACGGTGGTGAGCGAGAACATCTCGGCGTAGTCGTGGCCGTCGATGCCGACCACGCTCAATTCGGTCGGTACCGAGATGCCCATCCTGCGCGCGGCGATGATGACGCCGATCGCGACCTCGTCGCACGCGGCGACCACCCCGGTGGGACGCGTCGCCGTGTCGGCGAGGAACGACACCGCCGCCGCGTACGCGTCGGTGATGGTGAGCGTCGCGGGCACGCTGCGGATGCGCACGGCCAGGCCGTGGTCGTTCATGGTGTTGCGGTAGCCGATCGAGCGTTCGTCGACGTCTTTCGCGGGCGCATCGGTCGAGGGGGTGCTGCCGACGAAGGCGATGTCGGTGTGGCCGAGCGCGATCAGGTGCTCGGTGATGTTGCGCGTGATCGCGACGTTGTCGAGGCCGAGGGTGGGGACGCCCGTCAGCGGGTTGCCGATGCTGACGACGGGTTTGCCGATGTTGGCGAGACGTTCGAGATCGGCGTCGTCGGGCTCGAGGGCCGCGGCGATGATGCCGTCGAACCGCTTTCTGGCGAGGTAGGTCGAGTACAGCGTCTCGCGATCGTCCGACCCGGGCTCCGCGACGTACAGGGTGACGTCGTAGCCGAGGGGGATGAGGGTGCGTTCGACGCCCTCGACGATCGATCCGAAGTACCAGCGGTTGACCTTCGGCACGATCAGGGCGATCGTGCGCGTGCGTCCGGTGGCGAGGCTCACGGCGCTCGTCGAGGGCACGTAGCCGAGGGATTCCGCGGCGTCCGCGACGCGTCGGCGCGTGCTGTCGGAGACGTAGCCGCCGCCCGTGAGAGCACGGCTCGCGGTCGATTTCGACACCCCGGCGAGGCGTGCCACATCGGCGATTCCGCTCATGCGTGATCTTTCTTCCCGTGGTCGACGTCCGTGTCGACGTCGAAGAAGCGTATCCGAGATCGACCCAAACTGGAACCGGTTTCGCGTCTTCTCCCGGCCGCAATTCCGCGGATTCTCGGGAGTTATCTGTTCGTGATGTGGGACCGGTTGCAACTCTTCGGGTTTGCATCTACGGTTGCCTGGAATCGGTTCCTGACAGGATCCGATGCACCACTGAACTCAAAGAGGAGAGATCACATGGGTATGTCACAGCGGTATCGCCTGCTGGCTCCCGTCGGGCTGCTGGCGGTCGGAGCGATCGCCCTCGCAGGCTGCGCCGAAGGTGACAGCAGCGGCGGCAGCGGCAGCGGCTCGGGAGGCGACACGACCGTCCGCATCTCCGGCGGCATCACCGGTACCGAGGCCGACGCGCTGAACCAGAGCTTCGAGCAGTTCACCAAGGACACCGGCATCAAGGTCGTCTACACCGGCGACAAGAGCTTCGAGGGCAACATCGTCACGAAGGTGTCCGGTGGCGACGCCCCCGACATCGCGATCGTCCCGCAGCCCGGTCTGCTCAAGACCCTCATCGGCACCGGTGACGTCCAGAAGGCGTCCGACACCGTGTCGAAGAACGTCGACCAGTACTGGGGCGAGGACTGGAAGTCCTACGGCACCCAGGACGGCGAGTTCTACGCCGCCCCGATGCTCGCCAACCTCAAGGGCTACGTCTGGTACTCGCCGGCGAAGTTCAAGGAGTGGGGCGTCGAGGTTCCCAAGACCTTCGACGAGCTCATGACCCTGACGCAGACCATCCAGCAGAAGACCGGTGCCGCCCCGTGGTGCGCCGGCTTCGCCTCCGACGCCGCGTCGGGCTGGCCGGGCACCGACTGGATCGAGGACATGGTCCTGCGCCAGTCCGGCCCCGACGTCTACGACCAGTGGGTCGCCAACGAGGTCAAGTTCACCGACCCCCAGATCAAGGAAGCCTTCGACGCGGTCGGCAACATCCTGCTCAACCCCTCGTACGTCAACGCCGGTTTCGGTGACGTCAAGAGCATCAACTCGACCGCGTTCGCCGACGTGGCCGCGAAGGTCGCCGACGGCAGCTGCCCGATGACGCACCAGGCGTCGTTCCTCTCGGCCAACTTCCTCACCGTGAAGACCGCGGCCGGCGCGACCCCGACGATCGCCCCCGACGGCGACGTCTACGCGTTCCTGCTCCCGGGCGTCAAGGAAGGCGAGCTGGCGGTCGAGGGTGGCGGCGAGTTCGTCGCGACCTTCTCCGACAACGAGGCCGTCCAGAAGGTCGCCGAGTTCATGTCGACCCCCGACTTCGCCAACGCTCGCGTGAAGCTCGGCGGCGTCATCTCCGCGAACAAGGGTGCCGACCCGTCGCTCGCCTCCAGCGAGTTCCTCACCGAGGCGATGAAGACGCTGCAGGACCCGAACACCACGCTCCGCTTCGACGCGTCCGACCTCATGCCGGCCACCGTCGGCTCGGGCTCGTTCTGGAAGGGCATGGTCAGCTGGATCGACGGCACGCCCACCGACCAGGTGCTGAGCGACATCCAGGCCGGTTACGACAACTGACCCTGGACGATCAACCGGTGGGCCGTCCGCGACGCGGGCGGCCCACCGGGTCCATACTTCTCATCCGCCCTGTTGCTAACGGGCACTCATCGATGAGCACGAAGGCGTGTTCGGGAGGGACGTCATGACCGACATCAAGAACGCGGAGACGGCGCCGGCGGCGTCGCCACCGCCGCGTGGCGGAGAGGCCCGTGCATCGCGCGGAACTCCGGCCACGAGACGGACCACGACGATCGTGGTCCTCGTGGGCCTCATCCTCGCGGTGGCGCTCTTCCTGTTCATGGTGACGCGCGCTCCCGCCGACACCAAGCCGACCACTCTCGGCTTCTCCCTCAACAGCTTCTTCATCTGGCTGGGCGGCCTGAGCCCCCTCGTGCAGATCCCGCTCGTCATCGTCGTGTTCGGCGTGGTGGTGGCCCTCCTGCTGCTGCTCATCGAGTACGCCCCGCGCGCGGGCAAGGGATACTTCTGGCTCCGCCTGATCGCGTGCTTCGCGATCCCGGTGCTGGCCTTCATGCTGCTGCGCCCGTACCAGAACGCGGTCGTCTACGTGCTCGGCATCGCCGTGCTCCTGGGCGCGATCCTCTTCTACGCCGACTACCGCTCGCGCCAGGGCGCCGGCTACCTGTTCCAGCTCATCCTCTTCGCGGCACCGGCGGCGATCCTCCTGCTGATCGGCCTGGTCTACCCGGCCATCACGACGTTCTTCCAGTCGTTCTTCGACAAGACGGGCGACAACTTCGTCGGCCTCGACAACTACATCTGGACCTTCACGAACCCCGAGGGCTTCTGGTCGGTCATCAACACCCTCATCTGGGTGCTGCTGGCCCCGACCATCGCCACCGCCATCGGTCTCGCCTACGCCGTCTTCATCGACCGGGCCGCCGGCGAGAAGTACCTCAAGGTGCTCATCTTCATGCCGTTCGCGATCTCGTTCGTCGGCGCCGGAATCATCTGGAAGTTCGTCTACGACTTCCGCCAGGGCGACCAGCTCGGCGTCCTGAACGCGATCGTCACGGCGTTCGGCGGTCAGCCGATCTCGTGGCTGTCGGCGGCGCCGCTGGTGAACACCCTTCTGCTGGTCGTGGTCTTCATCTGGAGCCAGACGGGTCTGGCCATGGTGATCCTGTCCGCGGCCATCAAGGCCGTTCCGCCGGAGCAGAACGAGGCCGCCGAGCTCGACGGAGCGAGCGCCTGGGAGCGCTTCATCAACGTCACCGTCCCCGGCATCCGTTCGTCGCTCATCGTCGTGCTGACCACCATCGCGATCGGTGCGCTGAAGATCTACGACATCGTCGCCGTCATGACCGGTGGACGTAACGACTCGACCGTCCTCGCCTTCGAGATGGTCAACCAGCAGCAGCGATTCCAGAGCTACGGGCACTCCGCAGCCCTGGCCGTGGTGCTGTTCATCTTCGTGCTGCCGCTGATCATCTTCAACGTGCGCCAGATCCGGAAGCAGAGGGAAGTGCGATGACCACCTCCACCGTGGTGATCGAGCCCACCACCGACAACCGCTCGGCCCGTCAGGTCGCCCGCGACACGCGCAAGCACGAGGCCATGGCGCGCAAGCGCCTCACCTCGAAGGGCGCGACGATCGCGGCGATCGTGATCGCCTTCTTCTGGACGATCCCGACGTTCGGTCTGTTCATCACGTCGTTCCGTCCGGGTTCCGACACGCAGTCCACCGGCTGGTGGACCGTGTTCGTCGACCCGGCGTTCACACTCGACAACTACCGTCTCGCGCTGACCTCGGGCGGAACCGCCCTGACGCTGGCGCAGTCGTTCGTGAACTCGCTGGCGATCACGATCCCGGTCGTGCTGTTCGCTCTCGCGGTCGCCTCGCTCATCGCGTACGCGTTCGCGTGGATCGACTTCAAGGGTCGCAACTTCTTCTTCATCTTCATCTTCGCGCTGCAGATCGTGCCCCTGCAGATGGCCCTCGTGCCCCTGCTGAGCCTGTTCTCGCGCGGGCTGACGATCAACGAGGTCACGATCTTCCCGGGCTTCGACCTGCGCGGGGTGGAGCACAGCTTCGCCACCGTGTGGATCGCGCACGTGATCTTCGCGATGCCGCTGGCGATCTTCCTGCTGCACAACTTCATCGCCGAGATCCCGGCCGAGGTCATCGAGGCCGCACGCGTCGACGGCGCCGGTCACGGGCAGATCTTCTTCCGCTTGATCCTCCCGCTCGCGGCCCCCGCGCTCGCGTCGTTCGCGGTGCTGGAGTTCATCTGGGTGTGGAACGACCTGCTGGTGGCGACGATCTTCGCGCCATCGTCTTCTCTGCCGTTGACGCAATCGCTGAACTCGCTGTCGGGCACCTGGGGCGACCAGTGGTTCCTGCAGTCCGCGGGCACGTTCATCTCGATCCTCGTGCCGCTGATCGTGTTCTTCCTGCTGCAGCGCTTCTTCGTGCGCGGCCTGCTGGCCGGAGCGACGAAGGGCTGAGCCCGTCACGACCGAAGGGGCGCGGCATCCGCATGGGTGTCGCGCCCCTTCGTCGTTCGCGGCGGTCGGTGGGTGGCGGGGTGCGCCGGGTGGCGGGGTGCCCGGGTGGCGGGGCCGTTCGGCCGCGGGCGCGCGCATGAACGGCATCCGCTCGCATGAAGGCGAGGAGAGAGCGTCTACGTGAGTGGATCGCGTTCACGGGCGGAGTAGGGCGGATGCCGCGGGGCTCGGGCGGTCCGGATCGCGAGGCGCGGCGCGCCGGGGGCGGTCAGGCGCTGCAGCCGAGGCGCGACTGAATGTCGCGCATCGCGTCGAGCTCGGCCGATTGGCCGGTGACGATCGCGCCGGCGACCTCTTTGACGCGGGGGTCGCTGCCGAGCTCGATGACGGCCTGCGCCATGGGGATCGCCCCCTCGTGGTGGCGGATCATGAGCTGCAGGAACAGGCAGTCGGCGGGCTGGCCCTCGGCGCTGCGGAGCTCGTCGAGCTGCGCGTCGGTCGCCATGCCCATCTCATCGAGCAGCTGCTGCTCGGTGAGCGTGGCGGTGTCGCCGTGACTGTGCTCGCCCGACTTCTCCATCCACGTCATGAGCGGCTGCGACGACGACTGGGGGAGCCCCCATTCGACGAGCCACCCGTACATCTCGCCGCGCTGGCCCGACTGGGCGGTGGCGATGTCGTACGAGAGGCTGCGCAGCTCGTCGTCGGAGGTCTTGCGGTAGATCTCCATCGCCATGAGCACCGCCTGCGTGTGGTGCACCTGCATGTCGCGTGCGAAGCCGGCATCCGCCGACGTGTCGGAGGGATGCGCGGGCGTGGCGGTCGCGCCGAACGCCGTGAAGCGTCCGATCGCGAACGCCACGGCCACGATCGCCACGACGACCAGTGCGACGACGGCCCACCGGACGGCGGGGCGCGCGACCGGGGTGTCGTCGGTCATCAGGCCCGGCCCGGGCCGTTCACTCCACCGGAGCACGCGGCGTTCGGCTCGGGGGCGTTCTGGCTGCGCCAGAACTCGGTGAAGAACTCCGAGATGCGCGGGTCGGACGGGTCGTCGACCTTCAGCTGGTGGTTCCACGCGCTGACCGCGACGGGGGTGTCCATGCCGGGGTAGGGCGAGAGCAGGGCGTAGCTCGAGGGCATGACGGCCTTGAGGGCGTCGATGCCTGCCGCGTCGACGCGCTCGGGGTCGTAGGTGATCCAGATGGCGCCGTGCTCCATGGAGTGCACCGCGTTCTCGTTCTGCTGGGGCTCGGTGTAGACACCGCAGTTCAGCCAGATCGGGTTGTGGGGGCCACCCGCGGGAGGGGTCTGCTCGTAGGTGACGGTGCCCTGCACGTGATCGGAGCGGTTCTCGAACGTCTGCACGCCGTCGATCTCGCGGCCGGTGCTGTTGCCCGCCTGGTAGCTGGTGGGGGGAGCGGGGGCGAACGCGAACGAGGCGACGACCAGGCCGATCACCACGATGGCCGCGGTGGAGCCGACGACCCACCACACGAGCTTCCCGCGCTTGCGCTTCGCGACCTGCTTCTGGTACTCCGCGAGCTTCTCCTGGCGCTTCTGCTCGCGCTGCTGCTTCACGGTGAGGTCGATCTGCGCCTGTTTAGCCGGGTTTCCGCTGGCACGTTTGTCGGAGGAAGAGGTCATGCGCTGTGTCGTCTCTCTGGTGGGCGGGACGCATCGGCAGCCGCCGACGGGTCCATTTTATTCGGGTGAATGAGCTGACGGCCTGGGAGGAACCCGCGAGCCCGGATGGTGGCGCAGGGGGTCTGCGCGCTAGTATGAACGAAGTCGAATCGATTCGAGGTTCGATATTCCCCCAAACTTTCTCAGCCCGACCCGTTCGGGCTGTCCGTGCTGCGAAACGAAACCCCCCGTGCTCGATACTGCTTCCGTTCCCGTCGTCTCCTCCGACTCCCGCTCCGCGCAGACGCACACCGGCGCCATTCGCGCGCTCGGCAAGAACCCCGCCACCGCGCCGATCGTGCTGCACCCGGGAGACGCCATCCCGTCGTCGCGCCGCCTGCTCTACATCATCGTGCTCGGTGCGCTGACGGCCCTCGGGCCCTTCACGATCGACCTGTACCTGCCGGCGTTCCCCACCCTCGAGGCCGACTTCCAGACCACCGCGGCCGCGATCCAGCTCACGCTGACCGGCACGATGATCGGCTTCGCACTCGGCCAGCTGATCGTCGGCCCCCTCAGCGACAAGGTCGGTCGCCGCATCCCCCTGCTGTCGGTGACCGCCCTCCACGTCGTCGCGAGCGTGTTCGCCGCTCTCGCCCCGACGCTCGAGACTCTCTCGATCGCGCGCGTGCTCATGGGTGCCGGAGCCGCTGCGGGCGGCGTCGTCGCCGCGGCGATCATCCGCGACCTGTTCGGCGGAAAGCGTCTCGTCGTGATGCTCTCGCGCATGGCGATGGTGTCGGGCGTCGCCCCGGTGCTCGCCCCGCTCGCCGGCTCCGCCCTGCTGCTGGTCATGCCGTGGCGCGGCATCTTCGTGGTGCTCGCCGTCTACGGCGCGGTCATGCTGGTCTCGGCCATCCTGTTCATCCCCGAGACGCTTCCGGCCGCCCGTCGTGGGGGCCCTGGCTCGACCACCGTGTGGCAGCGCTACGGCAGCGTCTTCCGCGACCGCGTCTTCATCGGCGTGCTCGTCATCGGCGCGATGACCTTCTCGGGCCTGTTCTCGTACCTGTCGGCGTCGTCGTTCCTGTTCCAGGTGTCGTACGGCTTCAACGCCCAGCAGTACGGCGTGCTGTTCGCGGCCAACTCGATCGGCGTCGTCGTGGGCGTGCAGATCGCCTCGCGTCTGGCGGCGCGCTTCGGGCCGCAGTGGGTGCTGGCCGTCTCGACGTCGGTGCTCGTGGTCGCCGGTGGGGCGATCGTGCTGACCGACCAGCTGGGGCTCGGCCTGTGGGGCACGATCATTCCGCTGTTCTTCTTCATGACCGCCTGCGGATTCACCTTCCCCTGCGCCCAGGTGCTGGCCCTCGATCGACACGGCAAGGCGGCCGGCACGGCGCAGTCGATCATCGGCGCGGCGAACTTCGGCATCGCCGGCATCATCTCGCCGCTGGTCGGACTGCTGTCGGTCGGCTCGGGCATCACCGCCACGACCATGGCCTCGGTCATGCTGGGCTGCGCGGTCATCGGCGTGCTCTCGCTGTGGCTGCTGGTGCGCCCGCGCACCGTCGAGCGTCTCGCGCCGTAACTTTCGGCTCCGTGGGAGCGCACACAGTAGCAGAATGGCCCCCGCTCGCCCCGCGCCGACGGGGGCCATTCCCTCGGTGGCGCCGACCCGGCATCATGAGGCGATGGATGCCACAGCGACTCAGGACGTGCTCGACACGCGCCCGCAGCGCTTCCGCGCCACCGTCGGCATCGTGCTCGTCGCTCTGGCGTGCGGTCTGGGCGCGTGGGTGTTCTTCCGCGGCCCCAGCCCCTTCGCGATCGACACGTGGTGGAACCAGCTCTTCGCCGCGGCCCCGTCGCAGCCGGTGTACGTCTTCGCGATCTTCATGGACACCGTCGGCGGCCATCTCACGGCGGTGGTCATCGTTCCGCTGCTGGGCGCGGCCGCGTTGTTCCTGTCGCGACGACGATGGTCGGCGCTGTACTTCTTGAGCGCCTCGGTCGGCAGCGCACTGCTGGTGCAGGCGCTCAAGCACACGTTCGGGCGCGCGCGCCCGCAGGACATCCTCATCCTCAGCGACTTCGGCTCGTTCCCCTCGGGGCACGCGGCAAATGCGGCGACGATCGCCGTGGTGGCGGCGGTGCTGTTCCCGAAGGTGTGGGTGCGCATCGTCGGCGTCGCGTGGGTCGTGCTCATGGCGTTCAGCCGCACGTACCTGCACGCGCACTGGCTCTCCGACACCGTGGGCGGCGCCCTGGTCGGCGCCGGGGCCGCGCTGATCCTGGCCGCGGCGTTCTCGCGCCTGCGTGCCCGCGACGAGGACCGACTGGCCATCAGACGCGCGCGCAAGGCGGATGCCGAGGGCGCGACCTCGTCGTAGGCTGACGCGCATGAGCGAGCCCGGTGTCGTGCCCTCCGATCCGACCGCAGCCGATGCCGAGCTGGCGCGACTTCGCGCCGAGGCGGAGGCCGCCGAAGCCGAAGTGAGGCTCGCGCGGGCGCGCGCGGAACTCGCCGCGGCCGAAGCCGCCGCCGCACGGGCCCGATCCGCGTCGGAGCCCCAGTCGACGGATGCCGCGAACAGGGCCTCCGACACCGTGGCGGCATCCGACTCCGAGAACCCACCGGTGTCAACCGGCGGCGCGCCCACCGCGGCGACGCCCGCCGCCCCCGCGGAACCCGCGTTGCCCGCCGCGACCGAAACCGCCGCGGCGCCCCTGACCCCTGCGGCATCCGCACCCCCCGCGGCATCCGGAACCCTCTCGCCCGACGCACCCCTGAGCGAGGCGCAGGTCGCCGGCATCGCCGCCGGGTACGCCGGAACCGGCGCGGCGCTCGATCTCGGCGTGCTCGTGAACGGGGGACCGGTGCCCGCCGTTCCCGTGCGCATTCCGCTCGCCATGACGAACCGCCACGGCCTCGTCGCCGGCGCTACCGGCACGGGCAAGACCCGCACCCTGCAGCTGCTCGCCGAACAGCTGTCGGAGAACGGGGTGCCGGTGTTCGCCGCCGACATCAAGGGCGATCTGTCGGGGCTGGCCGCCGCGGGGACTCCGAGCGAGAAGCTCAGCGCGCGCACCGCCGCCCTCGGGCAGGACTGGTCGGCGCGGGCGTTCCCCGTGGAGTTCTTCGCGCTCGGCGACGACGTGGGTTCGGGCATCCCCGTGCGCGCCACGGTGTCGGGCTTCGGCCCGCTGCTGCTCAGCCGCGTGCTCGGACTCAACGCGACGCAGGAGTCGAGCCTGGGGCTCGTGTTCCACTACGCCGATCAGAAGGGGCTCGCCCTCGTCGACCTGTCCGACCTGCGGGCGGTGCTGACCTTCCTGACCGGCGACGAGGGAAAGGCTGAGCTGAAGGGCATCGGCGGCTTGTCGGCGGCGACCGCGGGCGTGATCCTGCGCGAGCTCGTCGCGTTCTCGGCCGCCGGGGCCGAGACCTTCTTCGGCGAGCCCGAGCTCGACGTGTCGATCTTCCTGCGCACCGACGCCTCGGGCGCGGGCATCGTGAGCCTGCTCGAGGTGCCGAACGTCGCCGCCCGCCCCGAGCTGTACTCCACGTTCCTGATGTACCTGCTCGCGGAGCTTTACGAGGTGCTGCCCGAGGTGGGCGACGTCGACAAGCCGAAGCTGGTGTTCTTCTTCGACGAGGCGCACCTGCTCTTCCGCGACGCGTCGAAGGCGTTCCTCGAGGCGATCACGCAGACCGTGCGGCTCATCCGCTCGAAGGGCGTGGGCGTCTTCTTCGTCACGCAGACGCCGAAGGATGTGCCCGGAGACGTGCTCGCGCAGCTCGGCTCGCGGGTGCAGCACGCCCTGCGCGCCTTCACCCCCGACGACGCCACCGCGCTGCGCGCCTCCGTGCGCACCTACCCCGACTCGGGCTACGACCTCGAGCGGGTGCTGCAGGAGCTCGGTACGGGCGAGGCCATCATCACCGTGATGAGCGAGCGGGGGGCACCCACCCCTGTCGCGTGGACGCGCATCTTCGCACCGCGAGCTTCGATGTCGCCGATCGCCGCGGAGGCGATGGCGGCGACCGTGACGGCATCCGCCCTCTTCTCGACCTACGGCACGCCCATCGACCGCGAGTCGGCTCGCGAGATCCTGGGCGCGCGCATGCAGGCGGCGGCCGAGGCGCGCGAGGCGGAGGAACGCGCCAAGAAGGAAGCAGCCGACGCCGCCGAATACGCCAAGCAGAAGGCCGCGATCGACAAGGCCAACGCCGAGGCGCAGAAGAAGGCGCAGCGGGAGTACGACCGCATCCTGAAGTCGACGGCCGCCCCGCGCAGCCGCACGAGCGCCCCCGCCGCGGGGCTCGACGGCCTGCTCGGTCGCGGGGCCACGAAGAGCATCGTGAACGGCGTCATCCGCGGCCTGTTCGGCAACAGTCGGAGGCGCTGACCCCGCGAACGTGGAAGGGGGCGGATGCCGAGATGTTCGGCATCCGCCCCCCTCACGTCACCGCTACGAACGGCGGATCGCCAGCGGCATGGTCGAGGTGTCGAGGAAGGGGTCTTCGTCCTGTCCCTCGACGAGGGCCTCGGCCTCGGCCGGCGTCTCGACCGTGGGCAGCGAGCCGAGAAGCGGACGCTTGGCCGTCTCGCTCATCGCCAGGAGCGCGACGAGCCCGAGTGCGGCGAAGAACATGATGTAGAACGCCGGCATGAGGGTGTTGCCGGTGAGGTCGATCAGCGCCTGGCTGAACAGCGGCGTCGTGCCGCCGAAGAGCGAGACGGCGATGTTGTAGGCCACGGCCATCGCCCCGAAGCGCGAGGCCGTGGGGAAGAGCGCCGGCAGCGCGGATGCCGAGATGGCGACGTAGAACGCCACCGGCACGGCCGCGAGGCACAGCGCGATCATGACGGCCCACAGCTCGCCGATCTGCATGATGAGGAACGCCGGCACCAGCAGTACCAGGGCCGAGCCCGCGGCGATCGCGTACACGGGCTTGCGGCCGATGCGGTCGCTCAACCGCCCGATGAGCGGGAGGGCGGCCGACATCACCAGCAGCACGGGAACCGTCGCCACCGCCGCCGTGATGTTCGAGACGCCGACCTCCTTCTCGAGGTAGGTGGGCATGTAACTCGTGAGGGCGTAGCCGGCGGTGTTGGTCGCGGCCACGAGCGCGATGCCGATCAGCAGCGCCTTCCAGTGGTGGCGGACGATGCCGACGAGGCCCTGCCGGGCCATGGGGTCGCTCGCATCGATCTCGGTCGATCCGCCCTGCTCGAAGGCGGGCGTCTCGGGGATGCGCAGGCGGAAGTAGATCGCCACGATGCCGAGCGGGATGGCGAGCAGGAACGGGATGCGCCAGCCGTAGTCGATCATCGCGTTCTCGCCCGAGATCGACGTGGTGATCGCGGTGGTGATCGCGACGGCCGAGGCGCCGGCGGCGAAGCCGACATAGGAGCCCACGTCGAGCCACGACGACCAGAAGCCGCGGCGCTTGTCGGGGGAGAACTCCGAGACGTAGGTCGTGGCCCCGGCGTACTCGCCGCCGGTGGAGAAGCCCTGGATCATCTTCAGCAGGTAGAGCGGGATGATCGCCCAGAGCCCGATCTGGGCCGAGGTGGGCAGGAGGCCGATCAGCGCGGTCGCCGACGCCATCATGGCCATCGTCAGGAACAGCACCTTCTGTCGGCCGATGCGGTCACCGAGGGGGCCGAGCACGAACCCGCCGAACGGGCGGACCAGGAACGAGATCGCGAAACCGAGGAGGGTGACGAGTAGGCCCCACGGGGCGGGGACGTCGGAGGCGAAGACCGCCGTCAGCGTCACGGCGAGGTAGCCGTAGATCCCGAAGTCGAACCACTCCATGAAGTTGCCGACCACGGTGCCGCCGATGGCGGTGCGGACGCGTTTGGTGTCGACGACGATGACGTCGTCGACCTCGAGCCGGGGGGCTCCGGATGCCGAGGGGGATTTCTCGTTCATCCTTCTACCGTTACCCCCATCGTGCTCGCGTTTCCAGTCCGGGCGTTGCGCCGGGCGATTTGCTAGCCGCCGGTTCCGAGGACTTCTCCGCGGGAGGTCAAGCCCCCGTCGATGTCGGAGGGGCGGCGTACCGTGACCGGCATGAGCGAGCTCTCCGCCCCCACCGGCCGCGAACCAGCCCTGGTCGCGCAGCCGCGGTCCGACGGGTCTGCACCCCTCGCCCTGGTCCTCGGGGCCACGGGCTATCTGGGCGGGCGGCTCGTGCCGCGGTTGCTCTCGGCGGGCTACCGGGTGAGGGTGCTCGCGCGCGACCCGCGCCGGGTAGGGGCCTTCCCCTGGGGCGACGACGTCGAGACGGCCGCGGGCGACGCGACCGACGCCCACGCCGTGCGCGCCGCGGTCGAGGGCGTCGACGTGCTCTACTACCTCATCCACTCCATGGGCAGCGCCCGCGACTTCGAGGCCACCGACCGGGTCGCGGCTCAGACCGTCGCCGACGCGGCCTCGGCGGCATCCGTCTCGCGCATCGTGTATCTCGGGGGGCTCCACCCCGATGACGCCACGCTCTCGGCCCACCTGCGCTCGCGCGTCGAGGTGGGGCAGATCCTGCTGCGTAGCGGCGTGCCCACCCTCGTGCTGCAGGCGGGTGTCGTGATCGGCTCGGGCTCGGCCTCGTTCGAGATGGTGCGCCACCTCACCGACGTGCTGCCCTACATGCCCGCGCCCAAGTGGGTGCGCAACCACATCCAGCCGATCGCGGTGCGCGACGTGCTGCACTACTTGCTCGGCGCTGCCCGCGTCGCCCCGAACGTCAACCGCGCCGTCGACATCGGCGGTCCCGACGTGCTGCGCTACGGCCAGATGATGAACGGCTACGCCATGGAGGCGGGGCTGCCGCAGCGCGCGATCGCGTCGCTGCCGGTGCTCACGCCGCGCCTCGCCTCGCACTGGGTGAATCTCGTCACCCCGATCCCGAAGGCGATTGCGCGTCCTCTCGTCGAGTCGCTGCAGAACGACTGCGTGGTCAAAGACCGCGCGATCGACGACCTCGTACCGCGCCCCGAGGGCGGGCTCATGCCCTACCGCGAGGCCGTGCGCCGCGCGCTCGGGCGCGTGAACGACGACGCGATCGAGACCAGCTGGCAGGATGCCGAGGTGTCGGGCGCCCCGAGCGACCCGCTGCCCAGCGACCCGGAGTGGTCGGGTCGGCTGGTGTACACCGACATCCGCTCGATGACGACGAAGGCGAGCTCGGCTCAGCTGTGGTCGGTGATCGAGGGGATCGGCGGCGAGAACGGGTGGTACTCCTCGCCGCTGCTGTGGGCGATCCGCGGCTGGATGGACCGCCTCGTCGGTGGCGTGGGCCTCGCCCGCGGCCGGCGCAGCCGCTCGGTCGTGACGGTGGGTGACGCGCTCGACTTCTGGCGCGTCGAAGCCATCGAGCCCGGTCACCTGCTGCGTCTGCGCGCCGAGATGAAGGTGCCGGGCGGGGCCTGGCTCGAGCTGCGCGCCACCCCCGAGGGCGAGGGGGCGCGCTTCGACCAGCGCGCTCTGTTCTTCCCGACCGGGCTCGCGGGGCGGCTCTACTGGCTGTCGGTGCTGCCGTTCCACGGGCTGATCTTCAGCGGCATGGCCCGGCGCATCACCGCCGCCGCCGAGCACGTGCAGCGCGAAGACCTCGAGCCGAAGTCGAAGGCCGGGCGAATCGCGCCGGAGATCGCCGAGGTCGAGACGACCGCGGCACCGTCGGCCTAGGCTGAGCCGCGTGCCTCATCACGCTCGCGTCCTGACCGTCTCGGACCGCTCCGCCGCAGGGCTACGTGAAGACCGCGGAGGACCACTCGCGGTGTCGTTGCTGCGTGAGGCGGGGTTCGACTGCGACGACGCGGTCGTCGTGCCCGATGGGGCCGACAGCGTCGAGACCGCGCTGCGTGCACTGGTGGCGGCGGGGCCGGGGCTCGTCGTCACGACCGGCGGCACGGGCATCGCCCCCACCGACCGCACGCCCGAGGGCACGGCACGCGTGGTCGACCGCGAGATCCCCGGCATCGCCGAGGAATTGCGCCGACGGGGCCTCGCCGACACCCCGATGGCCGTCATCTCGCGGGGTCTCGCGGGGATCGTCGACCCCGGCACCCTGATCGTCAACCTCCCCGGGTCGACCCGCGCCGTGGCATCCGGGATCGCCGTCATCGCCGAGCTCGCCCCCCACGTGCTCGACCAGCTCGCCGGAGGAGACCACGCATGAGCGCCGTCCGCATCGCCCGCCTGTCCGAGACGCCCCTCGACCTCGACGTCCACCTCGACGCGGTCGAGGACTCGTCGTCGGGAGCGGTCACCACCTTCGTCGGACGCGTGCGCGACATCGACCCCGACGCCTCTGGCGCGGTGGTCGCTCTCGAGTACAGCGCGCACCCCGACGCCGCGCAGACCCTGCACCGCATCGCCGAGAACGCGGCCGCCGGCACCGACGCGATCGTGGCCGTCAGCCACCGCGTGGGCCGGCTTGGGGTGGGGGAGGCCGCGGTCGTGATCGCCGTGGCATCCGGTCACCGCGCCGAGGCGTTCGAGGTGTGCCGCACCGTGATCGAGACGATCAAGACCGACCTGCCCGTGTGGAAACGACAGGTCGAGGCCGACGGGACGACGGAGTGGAAGGGCCTGGGCGGCTAGCTCGCCTCCGCGAACGTCAACGGCGCGAGAGCGTCGCGACGATCGGTCGGTGATCGCTCCCGGCGTCGTCGAAGTCGGTGCGGACCTCGAAGGAGCGCACCTCCCACGCCGACCCGACGAGCACGTGGTCGATCGGCGCGGCGAGACCCGTCGGCAGGCGCACGGGCCACGTGCCGAGCGCGGCCGCTCCCGCTTGGGCGGCGGCATCCCGGCATCCGCCCACCGTGCCCCCGCCTTCACCGAGGCCCGCGAGGTGGTCGAGGGTCGAGTTCAGGTCGCCCGCGACGATGACATCGGGGCCCGCGCACTGCGCCGCGACCCAGTCCATCCCCTCCGTCCACTCCGTCATGATGAGCGGCAACGGTGGCAGCGGATGCGCGGCGACGATCGTCGGCCCGTCTCCGCCGACGGGGCGGTACACCCCGCTCGGAACTCCCGGCGTCGAGCCGGCCGACTCGTCGAGGGCGTACGGCCCCATCGACGTGGCCAGCAGGAGCGATGTCGGAATGGGGTCGTCGCCCGGATCGGCTTCTCGCGTGACCGCTGTCATGGCGATGCCGTCGCCGGCCAGGATGTCGACGACGGCCGCCGCCGCCACGGCATCCGTCTCGGGGAGGACGACCACGTCGGCGCCCGTCTCGCGCACCAGCCGCGCGATGCCGTCGGGTGAGGCGCCGCCGCCGTAGGTGTTCCACGCGGCCACGACGACATCGCCGTCGGCAGTCGATCCGCCGAAGCCGCGAGTCAGCAGTACCGCGCCGTTGCCGAGGGATGCCGCCGCGAGCACGATCGCGAGCGCCGCAGACACGGCCCACCGACGTCGGAGCACGGCGACGAGCCCGGCGATGGCCGCGAGCACGGCGAACGCCAGCGCGAGAGGTCCGCGGAACGGGATGAGCTGCGCGACCACCTGCAGCCGCTGCGCACCGACGAGTTGCGGCCACACCGCGATCACGGCGAGAGCCGCACCGAGGACGAGCGTGACGAAGAAGGCCGTGCGGCGGGCGGTCGACATGCGGCCAGTAAAACAGGGCGCGGTGCCGCTTCCCTGCAAGGAAGGATGGCGGCGGGCGGGCGAGGGAGTCCGCGGGCTCAGCCGCCGGCGAAGGGCGGGAGCACGTCGACGTGCGTGACGCCCGCGAGCGGGGCGTCGTCGTCGTGGCGGGTGCCGTCGACGAGCACGGCGCAGCGATCCAGGATCTCGCCGAGAGCGGGGTGGTCGGCGACGACGGCTTCGCGCAGCGCTGTCAGAGACTGTTCGGCGCGGTCCTCGGCATCCGTTCCCGCCGCCTCCGCCGCGGCGGCGAAGTAGCGCACGCGGACGCTCATGCGTCTTCTCCCGGACGCATCCAGTCGCCCGACTTGCCGCCGGTCTTCGACACGATGCGCACGTTCTCGATGACCGTGGCCTTGTCCATGCCCTTCACCATGTCGACGATCGCGAGGGCGGCGACCGAGACGCTCGTGAGCGCCTCCATCTCGACGCCCGTGCGGTCGGCGGTGCCGACGGTGGCTTCGATCTCGACGCCGTCGTCGGTGATCTCGAGGTCGACCGAGGCGCGGTGCACCCCGATCACGTGCGCGAGGGGGAGGAGCGCGGGAGTGGACTTCGCGGCCTGGATGCCGGCGATGCGGGCCACCGCGAGCACATCGCCCTTCGGAGCCGTGCCGTCGCGGAGGGCGGCGACCACCTCGGGAGCGCAGCGCACGAATCCGCGCGCCGTGGCGGTGCGGACGGTGGGCTGCTTGAGGGTGACGTCGACCATGCGGGCGTGGCCCGCGGCATCCAGGTGGGTGAAGGTCATGGAATCAGCATGACATCGAGCGGGTCGCCCACCGACACGGTGGACACCTCGGCGGGGACGATCGCGAACGCTTCGGCGCGCGCGAGAGAGGCGGCCAGGTGCGAACCCGATCCGCCCGCGGTGGCCGGGCGCACGGTGCCGGCCACCAGGTCGATCACCGCGGGGAGGTACTGGCGACGGCCGGGCGGGGTGTTCCAGGTTTCGGATGCCGTGAGCCGGGCGATGCGCCGATCGATCGCGGTGCGGCCCTGCAGGGCGAGAAGGGCGGGGCGTACGAACACCTCGAACGACACCGCGACGCTCACCGGGTTGCCGGGGAGGCCGAAGACGAGCCGGCCGTCGTCGAGCGCGCCGAAGGCCTGCGGCTTGCCGGGCTGCATCGCGACCCTCTCGAAGGCGATGCGCCCCTCGAGAGCCTGGCGCACGGGCTCGTAGGCCCCCGCGCTCACGCCCCCGCTGAAGACGATCACGTCGACGTCGGCCGCGTGCTCGAGCAGGGCATGGATCGCGTTCGCGTCGTCCTGCAGCGACGAGACGACCGTCACGTCGGCGTCGGCGTCGGCGACCAGGCCGGCCAGCAGCGTCGAGTTGGAGTCGGGGGTCTGGCCGCGCCCCGGCACCACGCCGGGGGCGACGAGCTCGCTGCCGGTCGACACGACGGCGACCCGCGGGCGGCGGTGCACCTCGAGCTCGGCCACACCCGCCGCGGCGGCCGCGGCCAGCGCGAACGGCCCCAGGCGCTCGCCTGCCGACAGGACGACCTCTCCCGCGCGGGTGTCGCCGCCGCGGCGTCGGATGAAGGCTCCGGATGCCGCGGGGGCCCGCCGCACCTCGATGGTTCCCAGCGAGTCGGCGAGGCCCCCCGCGGTGTCTTCGAACGGCACGATCGCGTGGGCGTCGGTGGGGACGGGCGCGCCCGTCATGATGCGCACCGCCTCGCCCGCGCCGAACGATGGGTCGTCGGACGACCCGGCCGGCAGATCGGCGACGACGCGCAGGGTCACCGGGTTCTCGGCATCCGCCCCCTCGACGTCGGCGAGGCGCACCGCGAAACCGTCCATCGAGGAGTTGTCGAAGCCCGGCAGGTCGTGGGCGGCGCGCACGGGGGCGGCGAGCGTGCGGCCGGCCGCATCGGCGAGGCGCACGCTTTCGACGGGCAGCACGGTGACGGTGTCGAGCACGCGCGCGCGGTGCTCCTCGACGGTGAGCAGCGGGGTCATCGGGGCCTCCGGGGTCAGGACGAAACGGCGGGGCGGGCGGCGGGCGAGAGCGGGATCACATCGTGGCGGGCACGCAGGGCGTCGATCACGACGAGCCGGCCGAGCAAGGGGTCGCCCGCGCCGGTGACCAGCTTGATCGCCTCGGTGGCCAGCATGCCGCCGACCTGCACGCACAGCGATCCGAGCACGCCGACCTGGGCGCACGTGGGTGGTTCGCCCGCCGAGCCCGTCGGGAAGAGGTCGCCGAGCACGACCGGCGCGTGCCCCTCGGGCGGGGCCGACCAGAACACCGTCACCTGCGCGGCCCACTCCTGCACGGCACCCCAGACGAGGGGGATGCCGAGGCCCTCGGTCGCGGCGGCGACGGCCTCGCGCGTGTCGAAGGTGTCGCTGCCGTCGATGACGAGATGCGCGCCCGCGAAGAGCTCGGAGGCATTGTCGGAGGTCAGTCGTACCGTTCGTTCGTGGACGACGGTGAGGGGCGACAGATCACGCACGGCGCGCGCGGCGGAGGTCGTCTTGGCGGTGCCGATGTCGGTGATGCGGTGCGCCAGCTGGCGCTGCAGGTTGGTGCGCTCGACGGTGTCGTCGTCGATGATCACGAGTTCGCCGACGCCGGCCGCGGCCAGCGCGAGCAGCACGGGGGAGCCGAGACCGCCGGCTCCGACGACCGCGACGCGCGCTGCCGCGAGGCGGCGCTGGCCCTCTTCGCCGATGGCGGCGAGCACGGCGTGACGAGCGGTGCGGATGAGTTCTTCGGGGGCGAGCGAGGCCACCGGCTCGACCAGCGGCTTCATCCGCCGATCGCGCTCATCGTGCGCTCGGGCTGCACGAAGTCGGGGCGCGCGAGTCCCACGCGGTCGGAGCCGTGGGCGCGGGGCTTGGCCCACATGGCCTCCCGCCACACCTGCGCGATACCGGCATCGTCGGCGCCCGCGCGAAGGGTCGAGAGAAGGTCGGTCTCTTCGTGCGAGAAGAGGCACGAGCGCACCTTGCCGTCGGCGGTGACGCGGGTGCGCGTGCAGGCCGCGCAGAAGGGTTCGGTGACCGACGAGATGATGCCGATGTGTCCGGCGACGGCCGTTTCGCCGGGACGGCGGACCTCCCACCGTTCGGCGGGGGCGGCGCCGCGACCGCGCGGATCGGGGGCGAGCGAGAACGCCGTCTCGATCTCGGCGCGGATGTCGCGCGCGGCGATGACGTTCGTCGCCATCCACGAGCGGTCTCCGTCGAGGGGCATGTCTTCGATGAAGCGCATTTCGAAGCCGTTCGTCACGGCCCAGTCCACGAGCGAGACGATCTCGGTGTCGTTGATGCCGCGCAGGAGCACGGCGTTGATCTTGATGGGGCCGAGGCCGGCGGCGCGCGCGGCCTGGAGCCCCGCGAGCACCTTGTCGAGGTGCGGGCGGCGGGTGAGCTCGGCGAAGGTCTCGGGGTGCAGGGTGTCGAGCGAGACGTTGAGGCGGGTGAGTCCCGCGTCCTTCAGTGCCTGGGCACGGCGATCGAGACCCACGGCATTGGTCGTCATCGAGATCGGGAGGTCGGGGTTGTCTTCGCGGATGCCGGCGATGATGAACTCGAGGTCCTTGCGCACGAGGGGCTCACCGCCGGTGAGGCGCAGTTCCTCCGCACCGAGGGAGTGCACCGCGACGCGGACGATGCGCCGGATCTCGTCGGTCGACATCAACTGCGTCTGGGGGAGCCACGGCATCCCGTCGGCCGGCATGCAGTAGGTGCAACGCAGGTTGCACTTGTCGATGACCGAGACGCGCAGGTCGGTGGCGACGCGGCCGAAGCGGTCGAGCAGGCCGCCGTCTTGCGGGGCTCCGGTCGCGGCAAGGGCGGTGGCGCCTGGGGCGGAGGCCGGGGCTCCGGTCGAGGGGAGCGCGGTGGCCCCCGATGACGTCACGGTGGCGCCGAGGGCCACGGCCACCGGCCGTCGCGTCGGGGTCGCGTGCTCGGCATCCATGGGTCGAGCCTAGGTCAGTCCTGGTGGGGTCGGGCGGTGGGCCGGGAAGCCGCCACGGCGGACTGCACTCGCCGGGCGTCCCGGCCGGCGCGGGCGGTACGGTCGTCGCATGACCAACACCTTCCGCATCGCGCAGGCGGCGGGCCTGCTGGGGGTCAGCGACGACACCGTGCGCCGCTGGATCGACCTGGGGCTGCTGCCGACCACGGGCACGACGCCGGTGGAGATCCCCGGGGCCGCTCTCGCGGAGCGGGCCGTGGCGCTCGCCGCCGAGCCCGAAGACCCGACCGGTGTCGCCTCGAGCGCGCGCAATCGCTTCGTCGGGATCGTCACGCGTGTGCAGATCGACGGCGTGATGGCCCAGGTCGACCTGCAGTGCGGGCCGCATCGGGTGGTGTCGTTGATGTCGGCCGAGGCGGCGCGCGACCTCGCGCTCGAGCCGGGATCGCTGGCCGTCGCGTCGGTGAAGGCGACGGTCGTCACGGTCGAGAAGCCGCGCGGCTGACGATCCCGCGTGCGCGGGCCCGCGTCCGCGCCGTCCGCGCTCGCCGCGTCGAGACTGCAGCGCGCTGACAACCCGGTGACATGCTGCAGCGGGGATGTCAGCGAGATGCAGTCTCGCGCTATTTGCGGCTGATTTGACCCCTGTGAGTCCGCACATGCGGAATCATGGAGCGAGAGCGAGCCGCCGGGTCGCCGAAAGGACACCATGCGTCGCCCCCTCCGCCTTCTGACCGTCCTCGGCGCGGTCGCCCTGCTCGCCTCGGGCTGCGCGTCCGCGAGTCCGGCCGCAGACCCGGCCCCCTCGGCATCCGCCGACTCCCTCACCGGAACGGTCGAGGTGTACGCCGCCGCGTCGCTGCAGCGTTCGTTCGACGAGATCGCGACGGCGTTCGAGGCCGCCCACCCCGGAGTCACGGTGAGCGCGGTCTACGACGGGTCGAGCACGCTCGCGACGCAGATCGGTGAAGGCGCCCCCGCCGACGTGTTCGCCTCGGCCGACGAGAAGAACATGGCCAAGGTCGCCGACCAGGCGCCCGACCCGCAGCCGTTTGCGGGCAATACGCTCGTGATCGCCGTGCCGAAGGACAACCCCGGAAAGGTCGCGACGCTCGCCGACCTCGCGCGGGTCACGACGGTGCTGTGCGCCGCCGAGGTGCCGTGCGGTGCCGCCTCGCAGACTCTGCTGTCGAACGCCGGGGTCGCCGTCACTCCGGCGAGCAGCGAGCAGAACGTCACCGCCGTGCTGACCAAGGTCGCCGCCGGCGAGGCCGATGCGGGGCTCGTGTACGCGACCGATGCCAAGGGCAACGGCGACGTCGAGGCGATCGTGCCCGACGGCGCCGACACGGTGGTCAACACCTACCCGATCGCCACTCTCACCGACGCACCGAACCCCCAGGCGGCCGCGGCCTTCACGGCCTTCGTGCTGTCGGACGACGGGCAGAAGATCCTCGCCGACGCGGGATTCCGGGCTCCGTGACCGGCGGTGGCTTCGTTCCCCGCTGGCTGGTCGTGCCGGCGGGTATCGGTCTGCTGTTCCTGCTCGTTCCGCTGACCGCCCTCGTCGCGCGCGTGCAGTGGGCGACGCTGTGGAGCGACGTCACCTCGTCCGCCGCGCTGTCGGCCCTCGGTCTCTCGCTCGGAACGGGGGTGGTGGCCACCGCGGTGTGCGCGGTCGTCGGCATCCCCCTGGCTCTGCTGATCGCGCGCAGTCCCGCGCGCACGGCGGCGGTGCTGCGGGCCCTCGTGACCGTTCCCCTCGTGCTGCCGCCCATGGTCGGCGGCGTGGCGCTGCTGTACCTGTTCGGGCGTACGGGGCCCCTCGGCGCACTGGGCTTGCCCTTCACGACGCCCGCCGTCGTGCTCGCGCAGGTGTTCGTCGCCCTGCCGTTCCTGGTGCTCGCCGTCGAGGGCGCCCTGCGCAGCACCGGGGTGGGTTTCGAGCGCACCGCCGCCTCGCTCGGGGCGTCGCGCGCGACGATCCTGCGGCGCATCACGCTGCCGTTGGCGGCACCGGGCATCGTCGCCGGAGTCGTGCTGTGCTTCGCCCGCGCGATCGGCGAGTTCGGCGCGACGGCCCTGTTCGCCGGCAACCGCCCGGGGGTCACGCAGACGATGCCGCTCGCGATCTACACCGCCTTCAACGGCGCGGGGGTCTCGCAGGGCACCGCCGTGGCGCTATCGCTGCTGCTGCTCGTGACAGCCGTCGCCGTGCTGCTGCTCGTGCGCGGATGGCGGCCGGGGGTGGGGCGATGACGATCCTGGATGCCGCCGCGCTCAGCGCCCGCGTCGTCGTACGCCGACGCGACTTCGCGGTCGACATCGCCCTCGAGGTCGCTCCGGGCGAGACCGTCGCCGTGATGGGGCGGAGCGGAGCGGGCAAGTCGACGCTGCTCGGCGCGCTCGCCGGTCTCACCCCGCTCGACGCGGGGGAGATCTCGGTCGACGGGCGCGTCCTCGACCGCGCGCCACGCCTGCGGACGGCTCCGATGCAGCGCGGGATCGTGCTGCTCGGTCAGGACGCCCGGCTGTTCCCCCACCTCACCGCGCGCGAGAACGTCGCCTTCGGTCCGCGTTCGGCCGGGGTCGCGGCATCCGTCGCCCGTGCCGCCGCCGACGAGTGGATCGAGCGCGTCGGGCTCCCCGGCGCCGGGGATCGCCGCCCCGCCGAGCTGTCGGGCGGAGAGCAGCAGCGCGTCGCGGTGGCCCGCGCGCTCGCCGCCGAACCCCGGGTCGTGCTGCTCGACGAGCCCCTGGTCGCCCTCGACGCCGTCACGGCATCGGAGATCCGCGCGATGCTGCGCGAGCGCCTCGCGGGGGTGACGACGGTGGCCGTCACGCACGACGCGGTGGACGCGGCGGCCCTGGCGGATCGTCTCGTGATCGTCGAGCGGGGCCGCATCACGCAGCAGGGCTCCGTGCGCGAGGTGCTGTCAGCGCCGGCGACGGAGGTGGCGGCGAAGATCGCCGGTCTCGAGCGGCTCATCGGCGAGGCGCGGGGCGGTGCCTGGCAGCGGGGCGACCTGCGGCTCGAGTCGGCGGACGCTGCGCCCGTCGACGGGACGGCCCTGGCCGCGCTCTTCCGCGCGAGCGACGTGCGCCTCGGCGAGGGGCGGACGGCCACGGTGGTCGCCCTCGAACCGACGCCGTCGGGCGTACGTGTGCTCACCGACGAGGTCGTGGCCGAGGTCGCACCGGCCGAGGCGGCGGGCCTGCGCCCGGGAGACGTCGTGCGCTGGAGCCTCGCACCGTCGCGGGTGCGGTTCGCGCCGGCATCCTGACTCAGACCCCGACGACCCGTCCACCCTCCAGCCGCACCTCGCGGTCGACCAGCCCCGCGGGCACCTCGACGTGCGAGACCAGCACCACGGCGCGTTCGCGCCCGACCGCACCGAGAAGGTCGAGAAGAAGAGCATCGGATGCCGCGGGGTCGACGCCCGCGGTCGGCTCGTCGAGCACGATCACCGGGAAATCGTGCAGGAGCGCCCGCGCGAGGGCGAGGCGCTGCGCCTGACCGCCCGAGACGAGACCGCCGCGGTCGCCCACGCGGGCGTCGAGACCGCCGCGCTCGCGAGCCCACTCGGCCAGACCGACGCGGGCGAGCACGTCCCACAGATCGTCGTCGGTCGCGGTGTCGCGCGCGAACAGCAGGTTCTGACGGATCGACTCGTCGAACAGGTACGGCGCCTGGTCGATCAGGCCGATCGTCTGCCGCAGGTCGTCGCCCGACAGCTCCCGCGCCTCGACGCCGCCGAGGCGGAACGACCCCTCGTAGTCGAGGAAGCGCGCGAGCACGTGCGCGAGGGTCGTCTTGCCCGCACCACTGGGTCCCGTCACGAGCACGGTCTCGCCGGGTGCCACGCGCAGCGAGACGTCGGTGAGCCGGCCCGCATCACCGTCGGTCTCGGCCCGGGCAGGCCAGTGGGCGCGGATGCCGTGCAGCTCGAGGCCCGCGCCGAGCGCCGGGGCGGCGCCGGTCGGGGTCGGCTCGTCGCGCGGCAGGCCCGCGGGAACGGTGTCGGGCACGGCCTCGGCGAGGCGTTCCGCCGCGGCGCGCACCTGCCGCCACGACGCGAGGGCGAGGGGCACCGGGCCGAACACGTCGAACACGGCCATCGGCAGCAGCACGACGACCGCCAGGCCGGGGCCGGAGAGCGATCCGGCGGTGACCCCCGACGCCGCGACGATCAGAGCGAGGAGCGAGGCGACACCCGCCAGCACCGACACCGCCCCCGCGGTGAGGCCCTGCGCGCCGCCGCGCCGCACGACCGCCCGGCGCAGCGCCGCGTCGGCGTGCCGAACGCGTTCCCGTGCCGAATCGAGAGCCCCGTAGGCGGTGAGCACGTCGAGGTTCGCGAGCAGGTCGTGCACGGCGTCGGCGACGGCGGCGCGCAAGGGCGCGATCGAGCGTTCCGCCCGGGCTCCGGCGGCCCAGCCCACAGCGACGGCGACCGCGAAGGCCAGCGCGAGGCACAGCAGCAGCACGAGAGCCGCGGGCCACGATACGAACGCGGTGAAGACGACGGCGGCGAGGGCCGTGATCCCCGCGGTCACCAGCGGCAGCACCACGCGCAGGGGAAGGTTCTGCAGTTCTTCGACGTCGTCGACCACGCTCGAGAGCAGCCCGCCGCGGCGCGAGCGGGCGAGTCCGTCGGGCGCGAGGGGGACGAGGTCGCGCACGAGGTCGGCGCGGACCCCCGCGAGCTGGTGCAGCGCGGCGTCGTGACCGGTGAGGCGCTCGAGATAGCGGAACACCCCGCGCGACAGCGCGAACGCGCGCACCCCGACGACGGCGACCGACAGGTACATCACGAGAGGCTGCTCGGCCGCCCGCGTGATGAGCCACGCGCTCGCCGCGAGCAGCGCGACGGCGCTCGCCGCCGAGCCGAAGCCCGACAGGAGGGCGGGTGCGAGGCGGCGCGGGGTCGGCAGGGCCGAGCGCAGGATGCCGCGGACGCGATCGTTCATGAGCGCACCTCCGAACGGCGTGCGCGTGAGGGGTCGGAATCTGTCGCCTGTACCCCCGCTGAAGCGACAGATCTTGACCCCTCACGCGAAGGGCGCGGCGGCGAGAGCTCGATCACCCGATCTGCGATCGTGCGGGCCGACCGGCGGTGCGAGACCAGGAGCACGCCCCGGCCGGCATCGGCTTCGCGGCGCAGGGTGGCCCACAGGTGCGCCTCGGTATCGGCATCCAGAGCGCTCGAGGGCTCGTCGAGCACGAGCACCGGCGCTCCGACGACCCGGCCGCGATACAGGGCGCGCGCGACGGCGACGCGCTGCGCCTCGCCGCCCGACAGACCGGCACCGCCCGCGCCGAGCGGCGTGTCGGGCGAGATGTCGGTCGCCCCCGCATCGGCCAGGGCGACGGCGATCTCGGCGGGATCGGCGGGGGAGCCGAGCGCGACGTTCTCGGCGACGGTGCCCGACACGAGTCCCGGACGCTGGCCCGCCCAGGCGACGGCGGCGCGGGCGTGCGGCACGGCGACCCCGTCGACGCGCACCAGGCCGTCGTGCTCCGCGTAGCCGAGCAGAGCGGCGATCAGCGACGACTTGCCCACACCGCTCGGTCCCGTGACCAGCACCACCTCGCCCGGACCCACCGAGAGCGAGACCGTCGGCAGGGCGTGGCCCTCGCGATGCACCCGCATTCCGTCGAGGGCCACCGTCGATCCGAGCGCCGGGGTCGCGGCATCCGGAGCCTGCCCTTTCCCGGCGGAGCGCGCGGCGTCGAGGGCGTCGAAGATCTCCTCGGTCGCGGCGACTCCCTCGGAGGCCGCGTGGAACTGCACGCCCACCTGACGCAGCGGCAGGTACGCCTCGGGGGCGAGCAGCAGTACGAAGAGCCCCACGAGGAGGCTGAGATCGCCCGAGAGAAGACGGAAGCCGATGGTGACGGCCACGATCGCGACCGAGATCGAGGCCAGGAACTCCAGCGCGAACCCCGAGAGGAACGACACGCGCAGCACCGTCATCGTCTCGCGCTTGTAGTCGCGCGTGATGGTCTCGATCGCGTCGGCCGCGCGGTGTTGGCGTCCGAAGGCCTTCAGCGTGCCGAGCCCCTCGACGGTGTCGGCGAAGCGCGCGGCGAGGCGGCCGAGCGTGCGGTACTGCTTCTGCTGCACGCCGCGGGTGGCGAGACCGATGAGCACCATGAACACGGGGATGAGGGGGATCGTCAGCACGACGATGAGCCCCGAGAGCGGGTCGGTGAGGGTCATCGTGCCGATGAGGATCGGCATGGTGATCGCGGTGGCCACCAGCTGCGGCAGGTAGCGGCCGAAGTACGCATCCAGCGCCTCGAGACCGTGCCCCGCGGTCACGGCGAGACCGGCGGCGTTGCGGGCACCGAGCCATCGCGGGCCGAGGCGCGTCACGGCCGACACGAGGGCGTCGCGCAACTGCAGCGAGGCGGCCGCGGCGCCGCGGGCCGACACCCGCTCGGAGGCGGTGATCAGCGCTCCGCGCACGACGACGAGCGCGGCCGCCATCGCCACGAAGCCCCACACCTCGCTCAGCGCGCGCCCCTCGATCACCCCGACGAGCGCGCTCGTCAGTGCCCACGCGAAGCCCACGATGACCCCCGCCTGCGCGAGCACGATCGCCGCGGTCACGGCGAAGAAGCTCCGCGACGCGGTGGCGTACCGCAGCAGGCGGGGATCGACGGGTTTCATGGGCGGGGTCTCAGTGCGCGACGAGCGCGGCCTTCTCGATGCGGGCGCGGGTCACGCGCTTGCGGAACACCCAGTAGGTCCACCCCTGGTAGGCCAGGATCAGCGGCAGGAAGATCAGCGCTGCCCAGCTCATGATCGTGAGCGTGTAGTCGGTGCTCGAGGCGTTGTCGATCGTGAGGCTCGCGCCCCCGGCGAGGGTCGAGGGCATGACGTTGGGGAACAGGGCGAAGAAGAGCGCGGCGACGGCGGCGACGATCGTGACGGCCCCGAGGGTGAAGGCGGTGCCCTCGCGATCACGGAGGTTCGCGACCCACGACCCGATGAGGGTCAGGGCGGCGACCCCGGCGAGGGCGACGACACCGAGCAGCAGGGGTGCCTCGGCGTTCGCGGCGTTCACGATCGTCCAGACCAGGAAGAGCGCGGCCAGCGCGATCGTCAGCAGGCCCGCCTTCTTCGCGAGCGCCCGTGCGTCGGCCCGCACCTGCCCATCGGTCTTGAGGGCCACGAAGTAGACGCCGTGCAGGAAGAACAGGCTCAGGGTGGTGAGCCCGCCCAGAATGCCGTACGGGTTGAGCAGCGTCAGCACGGTGCCGGCGTACTCGTGGTCGGCATCCAGCGGCACGCCCTGCACGATGTTCGCGAACGCGACACCCCAGAGGAACGCGGGCACGGCCGAGCCGATGACGATCATGCGGTCGAACGAGCGCTTCCACGTGGCGGATTCGCGCTGGTGGCGGTATTCGAACGAGACGCCGCGGGCGATGAGGGCCAGCAGGATCGCCAGCAGCGGCAGGTAGAACCCGCTGAACAGCGTCGCGTACCACTCGGGGAACGACGCGAACAGGGCGGCGCCGGCCACGATGACCCACGTCTCGTTGAGGTCCCACACGGGACCGATGGTGTTGATGATCTGCCGACGGGCGATGTCGTCCTTGCCGAGGAAGGGGAGCGACATGCCGACGCCGAAGTCGAATCCGTCGAGCACGAAGTAGCCGACGAAGAGGAAGGCGACGATCCAGAACCAGAGCTGCGCGAGATCCATTTCCTGCTCCTAGTAGACCGTGGTGGGGGTGTTCTCGATGGAGTCGTCGTGGACGGCATCCGGATCCGGCAGGGGCTCGGGGCCCTTCTGCGCGAACTTCACGATGAGACCGAACTCGACGATCGCGAGGGTGAGGTAGACGAGGGTGAAGGCGACGAGCGAGATCAGCACGCTCCAGCCCGGCACGCTCGGCGAGACGCCGTCCTGCGTGAGCATGAGGCCGAACACGATCCAGGGCTGACGGCCCATCTCGGTGAACACCCACCCGACGAGGCTCGCGAGCATCGGCAGGGGAGCGGCCCAGATCGCGATGCGCCACATCCAGCCGGCGACGGGGCGCTTGGCGTTCTTGCGGGTGACCCACAGGCCCACGACGCTGACGAGCGCCGCGATGCCGCCGAGGGCGATCATCCAGCGGAACGCCCAGTAGGTGACCCACAGCACGGGGGCGAAGTTGCCGTCGACCTGGTCGGCGAACTGCGGGAACATCTGCTGGCTGTAGAGGGTGTTCAGGTCGTTGATGCCCTCGACGCAGCCGTCGAGCGAGTGCGTCGACAGGATGCTGAGCAGGAACGGCACGCGGATGCTGAACAGCTCGCTCGTTCCGTCGGGGGTGCCGAGCGTGAAGATCGAGAACGAGGCGTCCTGCCCGCAGACCGTGTTGAAAGTCGCTTCGGCGGCGGCCATCTTCATGGGCTGGGTCGCGACCATCACCAGGCTCAGCTGGTCGCCGACGATCGCGACGAGCACGAACGACACGAGCGTGCCCCAGAGCCCGAAGCGCAGCGTCTTGCGCATCATGTCGGTGTTGCGTCCGCGCGCCATGTGCCAGGCCGAGACGGCGACGACGACCATGGCCGCGAACATCCAGCCGGCGAAGATGGTGTGCGGGAAGGCCGCGAGGGCGACGGGGTTGGTGAGCATCGCCCAGAAGTCGACGAGCTCGGCGCGGTGCCCGTCGGCCGACATCTGGTAGCCCACCGGGTTCTGCATGAAGGCGTTCGCGGCGATGATGAAGTACGCCGAGAGGGTCGCACCGATGCCGGCCATCCAGATGCTCGCGAGGTGCGCGAGGCGGGGGAGCTTGTCCCACCCGAAGATCCACAGGCCGATGAAGGTCGCCTCGAGGAAGAAGGCGAGTAGCCCCTCGAAGGCGAGCGGGGCGCCGAAGACGTCGCCGACGAAGCGCGAGTAGGCCGACCAGTTCATGCCGAACTGGAACTCCTGCACGATGCCGGTGACCACCCCCATCGCGAAGTTGATGAGGAAGATCTTCCCGAAGAAGCGCGTGATGTGCAGCCAGCGTACGTCTCCCGTGCGGTACCAGACGGTCTGGAAGATCGCCACGATGAGCGACATCCCCAGCGTCAGGGGCACGAAGAGGAAGTGGTACAGCGTCGTCAACCCGAACTGCCAGCGGGCGAGGGCGAGGGGGTCGAGCCACTCCATCAGGAGCCTCCGATCGAACCGGATTATGTGGTCAGACCACATGCTACGCCGCGCCGCCGGAGCGCCGAAGGGCGATGATTCGGCGTCGAACCACCTCGCCGGTCTAGATTGGGGCTTACCGAGCAAGTCTTTTCCCGAACCCGTCCGGAGGCCGCATGTCGGTGCGTCAGAGCCTGCTCGCGATCCTCGATCGCGGCGCCTGCTACGGCTCGCAGCTGCGGGCCGAGTACGAGCGGCGCACGGGGGTCCGCGTGAACGTCGGCCAGGTGTACACGACGCTCGAGCGCCTCGAGCGCGACGGGCTGATTGAGAGCATCGGCGTCGACGACGAGGCCCACGTGCTCTGGCAGCCCACCGCCGCCGGTCGCGACGACGCGCGGTCCTGGCTCGCGGGTGCGTCGCTGGCCGAGGGGCGCGACGAAGTGGCGCTCAAGATCGCCCTCGCCGTCACTCTGCCGGGCGCCGACGTCGACGGCATCCTGTCGGCTCAGCGCGCGGCCGTGCGCGAAGCGCTCGCGCGGGTCGACGAGGAGGGGGCGGATGCCGTGCCGACGGCCATCGTGCGCGCGGCACGGCGGGCGCGGCTCGAGGCCGACCTGCGCTGGCTCGACGAGGTGGAGCAGCTCACGGTGGGAGCCGAGCCGTTCGGGCTGTCGGAGGAGCGTCCGCGGCGCGGTCGACCGGCCCGTTCCGCGGTCTGATCGCGGGTAACGCTGATCGTCGAATCCGTCAACCCCGGCGCCGCTCCGGGGTCTGCGGCGCACTGTGAGAGAACCCGAACGACCCAAGGAGTTCTCACATGGTCATGGAAGCACCGCTCAGTCGCTCGGGTTCTCCGAAAGCCGCCGCTCGCGCCGCCGCGAAGCTCGCCGCTCTCTCCGCGACGACCGTCCCGTCGACACCGGTGTCGGCCCCGTCACAGGTCGCGTCGTCCACGCTTGAGACGATCACCGAGATCCCCTGGACGCGCATCGACCTCGATCTGTACGAGGTCGCCCGCGGCGGATACATCGTCGGATACGTCGAGGTGGTCGGGGCGGTCTTCGTCGCCCTCGGCGGCCCGCGTTACGACCGCGCGGTCGAGGTGTCGCAGCACCTCACGTTCCACGCGGCCGTCGACGTACTCGTGCGCCGCGGCGCCTGACCGCGGCGTCGAAGAGCCGGGATCACGTCGCGAGCGTGTAGCCCGCTTCGTCGATCGCCCCGGCGAGGGCGGCCTCGTCGACCGCGCCGGTCGAGGCGATGCGCACGATCGACGCTCCTCCCACGTGAAGGTCGACGTCGAGCACCTCGACGCCGTTCAACGCGCTGAGCTCCTCGGTCACTGCGCGCACGCAGTGATCGCAGGTCATGCCCTCGACGCGGAGTTCATCTGTGGCGACTCGGTTCGAGGGGGCGGATGCCGCGGCGCCGTGGCCGCAGCCGCATGCGTCGCCGCAGCCGCCCGAGGTCGGGGTGGAGGCGCTCAGGCCGAGGTCGATGCGCTGCTCTGTCATGGGGGACTCCTTACGATCGGACCAGGCGGGCGATCGCCTGGTTGGCTTCTTTGAGCTTCTCTTCGGCCACGGGTCCGCCCTGAGCGGCCGCTTCGGCGACGCAGTGCGAGAGGTGGTCGTCGAGCAGCGAGAGGGCGACGTTCTCGAGGGCCTTGGTCACGGCGGAGACCTGCGTGAGGATGTCGATGCAGTACTTGTCGTCATCGACCATGCGGGCGATGCCGCGCACCTGGCCCTCGGCGCGGCGGAGGCGTTTGAGCAGGTCGTCCTTGTGGCCCTCGTATCCGTGCATGCGCTCAGCATACCCCCGAGGGGTATGGTTAGCACCGTCTTCGATCCTGTCAACCCCCTCGGCCTGACGCCTTCGCTAGCGGATCGTCGAAGCATCAGGAGGTCGACATGTTCGCTCGTCGTACCGGTGGTGGTCCGCGATGACCACCGAACCTTTCCCCACCGGCCCCCATCGCCCCGTGCGCATCCCGGCGATGCCCCCACTGCGCTCGCAGCGGAGACAATCGAAGGATGACGAGAACGCTGGCGGCTCTGCCGGGCGCCGCCCGGAGACTCTGCCTCAGCCGAAGAAACGGCGAGATCTGCACCCGTGAGAACGGCCACCGCGGGCTGCACCACCGCAAGGGCGGTCGCCTGCTGTGGAACGACCTCCAGGCCGACCCGCCCGCGTGCAGCGGGGCCGGAGTCGCGGCCGCCCCCGCGCCGACGCTCGGCGACGGCTTCCCCGACGGTCGGGCCGTGTGCCCGGTGTGCTGGGCGTTCGTCGCGCTGACCACCGAGGGCACGCTCTCGGCGCACGACTCGTGGCGGGGCGACGAGTCGCGCGCCGAGGCGGATCACCGGCGCGAGTGGTTCAACGCGTTCGGCTGGTGACCAGCGCCGCGCGCCCGTCGATCACCTCCACGGTCTCGTCGAGCGCCTCGCGGTGCACGAGGTCGTGCGTCACGAGAAGGGTGGCCGTCTGGCGCTCGTGCGTGAGCCGCGCGAGCAGGGCCATGATCTCGGCGCCGCGTGCGGTGTCGAGGGCGCTGGTGGGCTCGTCGACCAGCAGCACCGACGGCTCATGCACGAGGGCGCGGGCGATCGCCACGCGCTGACGCTGCCCGCCCGACAGCTGCGCCGGGCGGCGATCGGCGAAGGCGGCTAGCCCCACGGCATCCAGCAGCTCGTCGACGCGACCGCGGACGAGGACGCGACGCTCGCGTCGACCGGAACCCCCCAGCTCCGCCATGACGCGCAGCTGCTCGCGCGCGGTGAGGGCGGGCAGCAGCTGCGGTTGCTGGAACACGATGCCGATGCTCTCTCGACGCAGCGTCGTGGCCTGCGAGCGGCTCAGCCGCGTGGCATCCGTTCCCGCGATCATGACGCGGCCGGAGTCGGGCCGCACGAGGGTCGCGGCCAGCGCGAGCAGGCTCGATTTGCCCGAGCCCGACGGACCGGTGATGCCGGTGAGCACCCCGGGCCGCCCCTCGAGCGTGACGTGGTCGACCGCGGTGACGCGGGCGTCGCCGTCGGGGTAGGTGAGGGTGACGTCGTCGAGCAGGATCATCGGGTGCTCCCCAGGGCGGTGAGAGGGTCGGACGAGGTGACGGTGCGCAGCGACACGGCCGCGCCGGCGAGGCCGAGCGCGATCATGATCGCGGCGGGCGCGAGGGTGGTCAGGGGGTTCAGCACGAAGGGCAACGCGCCCCCGGCCAGCGCTCCGAGCAGGGCGGTCAGGCCGATTCCGACGCCGACGCCCAGCACCAGCACGACCAGGGCCTGACCCAGGGCGTCGCGCACGAGGGCCGGGGTGCTGGCGCCGAGCGCCTTGAGCACGGCGACGTCGCCGGCGCGCTGCATGCTCCACACGGTGAAGAACGCCCCCACCACCAGGGCCGAGACGCCGAACAGCATCGCGATCATGAGCGCGAGCGAGCCGATCTCGGAGCGGAACGTGGGCAGCGCCGTGAGGCTCGAGAGCGGGGCGGATGCCGTGGTGCCGGTCTCGGCGGCGACCTCGTCCCACGCGGGGGTGCCCGTGACGGCGAGCACGGTAGCGGCTCCCGTTCCGCCGAGCCGCTCGTCGAGGGCGCTCCACGCCCCGGGAGTCAGGGCGAGGACCGGGGTGTGGCTGTACGACAGGTCTGCGCCGATCGACGACACGCGGAACACGGATCCCGCCACGGTGACGCTGTCGCCGACCGCGGCTCCCAGAGCCGTCGCCGCGGCGGACGACAGGCCCACCTCGTCGTCGCCCGCCGCACTGACGCCGAACGCGGGGGAGTCGAGCCCGAACAGGGCGACGCCCGCCGAGCCGCCGGGACCCTCCGCGCGCGCCTGCGAGATGCCGACCGCGGTGACGCTCTCGACGCCCGGTGCTGCCCGCCAGGCGGCGACGGTGGAGTCGTCGATCGCCGACTCGGCGAACGTGGCCGCCGCGTCTCCCGCGGGCTGCAGCACGAGCCGGTCGCCGGGGAGGGCCAGCACCGCCGAGACGTTCTGCGCGGCGAGGCCGCCGGTGAGGCCGGAGAGGAATCCGACCAGCAGGGTGATGAGGGCGACGACCGCCCCGATGAGGGCGAATCGCCCGCGGGCGAACCGCAGATCGCGCCATGCGACGTACACGTCGCCTCCTTCCGCCGGCGGATCTCACCGGTACCCCTCCAGCGTCGTCAGAGGCCGCGTCCGCGTCATCGGGGCAACGGACGAACCCGCTCTCCACCTTTCGGATGATCCGTCGGGGGCGCGTCTTCCGTAGCCTTGACACCGACATGCCGCACCGCACCCTCGCCCCCGTCTTCGCGGGCCTGCGCGTCGGCCTGCACGTTCTGTTCTGCGGGCTGCTCGCGCTGGTCGTGGTGCGCGTGCTCGTCACGAACGGCTCGCTCGTGGCGCTGGTGCTCTCCGGTGTCCTGGGCCTGGTCTACCTCGCGGGCCTCGTCGTCGCACGGACGCGACGCCGCGCGTGGGGCACCGTGTGGATCGTGGCGCTGACGCTGGTGTGGGCGGCGCTCGTGTGGTTGGTGCCCGAGGCCGCCTACCTCGTCTTCCCGCTGTTCTTCCTCTCCCTGCACCTGCTGCCGCGGGGGGTGGGGCCGATCGCCGTGGTGCTGACCACGGCACTGACCATCGTGGCGTTCGCGGTGCACGGCGGTCTGAGCGTCGGCGGCGTCGTGGGGCCGATCGTGGGCGCCGGGGTGGCCCTGCTGATCGGCCTCGGCTACTCCGCGCTCGAGAAGCGGGCGGCCGAGCGCGAGGCCCTCATGGCCGAGCTGTTGGCCACCCGCGACCGTCTCGCCGCCGCCGAACGCGAGCAGGGCACCCTTGCCGAGCGTTCGCGCCTGGCGCGCGAACTGCACGACACCGTCGCGCAGGGCCTGTCGAGCATCCAGATGCTGCTGCACGCGGCGGAGCGGGCGGATGCCACGGGCCCGGGTATCGCCCACGTGCGCCTCGCCCGCCAGACCGCGGCCGACGGCCTGGCCGAGACCCGCCGGTTCATCCGCGAGCTCGCGCCTCCGAGCCTCGATCGCGGGCTCGCGTCGGCGCTCGAACGTCTCGCGGTCGGGTGGGGGAGCCGCGAGGGCGTGGAGGTCGTCCTCGACCTCGACGCGGAGGTCTCGATGCCGATGGACGCGCAGACGGCCCTGCTGCGCATCGCGCAGGGAGCGCTCGCGAACGTCGGACAGCACGCGCGAGCCCACCGCGTCGGCATCCGTCTCTCGCCCGTCGACGAGGGGGTGCAGCTGACCGTGACCGACGACGGCGTGGGGTTCGACGCTGTGCGGGCGGAGTCCGCGGCATCCGCCACCGATTCCTTCGGGCTGCGCGCCATGCGCGAGCGGGTCGACCAGCTCGACGGGCGCATCGAGGTCGACAGCGCCCCGCACGCGGGCACCACTCTGACCGTGACCCTGCCGGTGGGATCGTCGTGATCCGCGTCGTCATCGCCGACGATCACCCCGTCGTGCGCGCCGGGGTGCGGGCCCTTCTCGACGCCGAGCCCGACATCGCCGTGGTGGGCGAGGCCTCGACCCCCGACGAGGCGGTCGCGCTCGCCGCCGACCTCGCCCCGGAACTCGTGCTGATGGACCTGCAGTTCGGCGACCGTGCCGCGGGGGCCGACGCCACCCGTCGGGTGCGCGCGCTCGCCGCCCCGCCCTACGTGCTGGTGCTGACCAACTACGACACCGACGGCGACATCCTGGGCGCGGTCGAGGCGGGCGCCAGCGGATACCTGCTCAAAGACGCGCCGCCGCACGAGCTGCTCGCCGGCGTTCGCGCCGCCGCCGCCGGGCAGAGCGCCCTGGCCCCGGCCATCGCGGGGCGCCTGCTCGCGCGCCTGCGCGAACCGCGGGTGACGCTGTCGGTCCGCGAGATCGAGGTGCTGCGCCTCGTGTCGCGCGGGGCGTCGAACGCCGACGTCGCGCGGCGCCTGCACATCACCGACGCCACGGTGAAGTCGCACCTCGCGCACGTCTTCTCCAAGCTCGGCGTGACCTCCCGCACCGCGGCGGTGTCGGCGGCCCGATCGCTCGGCATCCTGCGCTGACGACCGGTCGCCGCGTGCCCGTACGATGGGCCCCATGATCCGGGTGCGCGTGGTCGGGGTGGCGCTCGATCCCGCCCAACAGCACGTGATCCTGCTCAAGCCCGTCGATGTCGAGACCCACGGCGACCGCGTCCTGCCGGTGTGGATCGGTCCTCAAGAGGCGATGTCGATCCTGGTCGCGATCGAGGGCTCGGGGTCGCCGCGGCCGCTCGCGCACGACCTGATGACCGCGATGCTCGGTGAGCTGTCGGCCTCGGTCGACCGAGTCGAGGTGACGCACCTCGACGAGGGCACGTTCCACGCGCGGGTGGTGCTGAACACCCCGGTCGGCCCCCGCACCTTCGATGCGCGACCCTCGGATGCCATCGCCCTGGCCGCCCGCGCCGATGCGGCGATCCTCGTGGCCGAGGCGGTCTTCGCCGAGGCCGGGGTTCCCGACGAGGCGGTCGAGCTCGAGGCCGCGGCCGACGAGGACCGGGTCGAGGAGTTCCGCCGCTTCCTCGACGACGTCGATCCCGAGGATTTCCAGGGCTAGCACCGATGCCCGGGGCCCTCGCGCGCTCCTAGACTCGCGGAGGGGCCGCTCGCGGCGGCCGTGATCCACGACGAACGGGGTACCAATGCAACTCGCCATGGTCGGACTCGGACGAATGGGCGCCAACATCGTCCGCAGACTCATGAGAGACGGTCACGACTGCGTCGTCTTCGACGTGAACCAGGACGCCGTGCAGGCCCTCGTGGCCGAGGGGGCCACGGGAGCGACCAGCATCGCCGACCTGGCCTCGAAGCTCGAGAAGCCGCGCGCGATCTGGCTCATGATCCCCGCCGGGCTCACCGGCACGGTCGTCGACGAGGTGGCCGCGGTGCTCGAGCCGGGCGACATCATCATCGACGGCGGCAACTCGAACTACCGCGACGACGTGCGCCGCGCGAAGAAGCTCGACGACAGCGGCATCCACTACGTCGATGTCGGCACCAGCGGCGGGGTCTTCGGTCTCGAGCGTGGCTACTGCCTCATGGTCGGCGGCCACGACGAGGCCGTCGCCCACCTGGAGCCGGTGCTGCGCACGATCGCCCCGGGGCCGGGCGAGGTCGAGCGCACGCCCGGCCGCACCGGCGACTACTCGACCGAGGAGCGCGGCTACCTGCACTGCGGTCCGTCGGGCTCGGGACACTTCGTGAAGATGGTGCACAACGGCATCGAGTACGGCATCATGGCCGCGCTCGCCGAGGGCCTGAACGTGCTCAACAGCGCCGACGCGGGCCTGCACCAGGGTGAGCACTCCGCCGAGGTCGCCCCGCTGGAGGAGCCCGAGTTCTACCAGTTCGACATCGACACCGCCCGGGTCACGGAGCTCTGGCGTCGCGGGTCGGTCATCTCGTCGTGGCTGCTCGACCTCACCGCCGCCGCCCTCTCGCAGAACCCCACGCTCGACGGCCTCGCCGGTCGCGTCTCGGACTCGGGTGAGGGCCGATGGACGGTGAAGGCCGCCGTCGACACCGGCGTGCCCGTGCCCGTGCTGGCAGCGTCGCTGTTCGAGCGCTTCGCCTCGCGCGGCGAGGACCACTTCGCCAACCAGGTGCTCTCGGCGATGCGTCTGCAGTTCGGGGGCCACCAGGAGCTGCCCGCGGGCGACGTGCTCGAGGCCGGCCAGAAGAAGGCCGAGAGCGGCCGCGACTGACGCCCGCCCCGCGGGTCTCGGGCTGCGTCAGCGCTCGAGCAGGATCTGACAGATGTACAGGCCCCCGCCGTCGTTCCACACCTCGACGGCGGGGGCCTCGCACGTGCCGTCTTCGGCGGTGAGCAGATGAATGCCGGCGTCGTCGACGAGCGCGTAGGGGCCGACGGTGCCGCGCACGGGCGCCGAGACCCCCTCGGGGAGCGGGCCCGTCGTCGCCAGTGCCTGCATCAGCGGGGCGCTGGCCTCTTCGGTGTAGAAGGTGTTGCCGTCGTAGTCGCGGCAGTTGGGGGTGCCTCCCGCGCCGACCGGGAAGCCGGTGCCGAGGCAGTACCCGCCGGCGGCGACGTCGGGCAGGCCGCCGTTCTCGTCGCGGTAGGTCTCGAAGACCTGTTGCCATTGCACGAGCTTGTCGGTCGCGGCGGCGTTGGGCGTCGTCTGCCCTGCCGTCAGCAGCCATACGAGGAACGCGATGGCGCCGAGGATGATCACCCCGCCCGTCGCGAGCGCGACGACCGCGGCGGGGTGGAGGCGGGCGCGGGTCGGGGCGGGGGACGACGTCGACATGGCGGGTCGCTTTCTCGAGGGGTGCGCAGGACGCGAGAGCGGACCGCGCAAGGTTCACACGGGCGCGCGGCGCACGGAGCACGTCGTCGCCCGTCGTCCCGGCGGGCCCCTCTCGCGTTCACCCGCCGTTTCGCACGCGTGTGGTGGGGTGCTCACCATGCGGGCCGGATCCCACGGGTGAAGGCGCTCCGTCCGGCAGGGGAGACTAGAGGGATGAGCAGTTCCTCCGCGACCGCACCCTCCGACCGCTACGTCGTCGCCACCGACGGCGCCTGCAAGGGCAATCCGGGGCCGGCGGGCTGGGCGTGGGTCGGCGAAGACGGACACTGGGCCGCGGGGTCGATCCCCGAGGGCACGAACAACATCGGCGAGCTGCTCGGGCTGCTGTACGCGATCACCGACCACTCCGACGTGCGCGAGCTCGTCGTGCAGGCCGACTCGAAGTACGCCATCGACACGTATTCGAAGTGGATGGACGGCCACCGCCGCCGCGGCTGGGTCACGAGCGCGAAGAAGCCGGTCGCCAACCAGGGCATCCTCGAGGCGCTCATCGCCGCGCGCGACGCGCGTCGGGCCGCGGGGCTCCCGGACGTCGTGCTCGAGCACGTGCGCGGCCACTCCGGCCACGTGCTGAACTCGTGGGCCGACGAGCGTGCGGTGCGGGCCTCGCAGCACGCCGCGAAGGGCGAAGAGCTGATCTGGACGTCGCTGCGCGGCCTCGACCGGCTCGAGGTCGCCTCGGCCCCGCCGCGGTCGGCCGCCGATCGGAACGGCCGCTGACCCGCGCGTAGCGCTAGCCCGCGAGCACCTCGACCTCCTCTGCGGGGGTCAGTCCGGCGCGTCTCGGGCGATCGATACCGCGCGCGCGTTCGTCGTCGAGCGTGCGACGCATCGTCTCGGCCAGCGGTCGTCGACGACCCCCGGATGCCACGAAGGCGGCGTCGCTGCGCCGCGAGAAGCCCCGCGCCTCGGCCGGGAGCCACAGCGGCAGCGACCGCGGCCCGGCCCAGTACTGCACCCCCCGCGCCGAGAGGGCCTCGTCGTCGAGCGGCATGCTCTCGCTCACCGGCGCATCGGTGTGCCGCTGGGCGGCCTCGCGAGCGGCGGCGAGCACCGCGGCGAGCGGCAGCTCTTCGCCGACCGCGTTGATCGGCCCCGTCACCCCCGTGCGCCCGGCGAGCTCGATCCACGCGGCGAGGTCGTCGACGTCGATGCCCTGCACGTGCCGACCGGCGGTCTCGGGCACGAGCACGCGGCCGCCGCGGGCGAACCGGGCGGGCCAGTAACCCCAGCGGTCGCTCGGGTCGCCCGGACCGACGATCAGTCCGGCCCGGACGAGCAGAGACCGATCGGGCAGTCGCGCCGCGGTGAGTCGTTCGGCGTGCACCTTGGCATCCGGATACGCGGTCAGATCCTGCGGCTCGACGAGGTCGGCGCTCTCGTCGGCGAACGGGAGGTCGGAGTGGGCGTATACCGAGACACTCGACACGAGGGTCCAGTGCGCGGCGTGGTCGGCCAGGGCGTCGAGGGCGGATGCCACGAACCCGGCGTCCCACGAGAGCTCGACGACGTCGTCCCAGTCACGCCGCACGTCGGCGTAGGCGAGGGGGTCGTTGCGGTCGGCGCGCACGAGCCGCGCACCCGGCGCGGGGTCGCCGGAGTCGCCGCGGGCGAGGCACGTGACCTCGGCGCCCTGCGCGAGGGCCTGGGCGGCGATGGCACGGCCCAGCCACGCCGTTCCGCCGAGGATGAGGAGACGTCGCATGCGGGCCAGCCAACCACCGTCGGGTGGCGAAGGGCGAGGGTGTTCGCGGTGGGCGGAGGACGCGGGGTCGGGCGGTGGTTCGCCTGCGACCTCCTCGATCCCGGCGCGATCCGGGAGCGCACCACGAACGTGGCCGATCGTGGTGGGTAGGCGTGAGCGCGCAACCGGGGACGCGCTCGGGCTCCTTCGGCGGCGGCTCGAGGCTGTCGCGCGTCGGGCGACACCCCGGACGACCCGAGGTGCTTTCGCGTCAGAACGGCGGCGGGTCGGGGTCGGGCGCGAAGGCGACTCGCCGCTCCGGCGGATCAGTGGTGCGACGACCCAGCGGGCTGGTCCACACGATGCTTCCGTCGGGTTGCTGCTCGGCTGTCCACGCGGTCTCGGTCTTGAGCACGTGATGGCGCTTGCACAGGCAGGCGAGATTGCAGAGGTGCGTCGCGCCGCCCTTCGCGTGATCCAGGTTGTGGTCGATCTCGCAGCGTCGGGCGGGCTGGCGGCATCCGGGGAATCGACAGTGCACATCGCGGACACGCACGAAGCGACGCATCGCGGGCGTCGGCCGGTAGCGATCGGCGGCGAGGGCGACGCCGGTCACGGGATCGGTGAGCAGGCGTTCCCACCCGGGTGCCGTCGCCATGAGCTGACGCGCCGTGTCGGCGTCGACGGGAGTGCAGCCGTCGAGCATCGCCGCCCGCTCGCTCGCGCCGACGGCGGTGAGCACCGGGATGACGACCGAGACCTCGGCGCGGATCGCCCCGAGCCCACCCGGGAGGTGCTCCTGGGTCGGATCGACGACGGGTCGGCCGCCCAGAACGAGGTCACACAGCAGGTCGGCGCGGGTCTGATCGATCGATCTCGTGTCGTCGACCCCACCGTCGTCGCCCGCGCGGTGCGCGACCTGGCGCACCGCTCGGGCCTGGCGCGTGAGGCGGTCGAACATCGCCCGGATCTTCGTCGCGCTGTCGAGCACCCCGAGCTGCGCCATACCGTCGACGTCGTCTTCGACCCACACGCGGCGCCGCTGGACGGCCTCGTCGTGGCGTTCGTCGATCGAGCGGGGCTACAGCTCGTCGACCACGGCGCGGGCGAATGCGCGCGTGCCGGCGACGGTGTCGCGTTCGGCCCGCGTGAGCACTCGACGCTCGTACTGCCGCCGGCTCGGCTCGTCGACGAGGCACGCCCCGATCTCGCGCACGACCTCGGCGTGCCGCGCCGAGATGCGCGCCTCGGCCAGAGCCTGGACCGTGGCCGGGAAGTCGTCGACCAGGCTCGCGGCCTCGGACAGACGTCGCTGCGCCGTACGGTCGTGCCACCGGAGCGCTGCGCCGATCTCGGCCGCCGCCGACCGCAGCGCGAGTTCGCGCTCCTGCACGGCCAGCGGCTTGTGACCGGTCCGTGCGGCGGCGATGTCGTAGGCCCGGCCGAGCAGGCGTGCGCGCTCGGCCTCGAGCTTCGCGATCGACGCGTCGACCCGCATCAACGCCTCGACGATCTCGTCGAGCGCGAGCTCGTCCGCATCGTCGGTGACGGGGCGGCTACTCATGTAAACATGCTCTCAACGACCTCCGACATCGACCCGAGACGTCGGCCCGAGACAGCGGCAAGGGCTTCCGCGCGAACCGACCAGCGCGATAGGAAGAGTCGTGCCCGACCAGCCGCAGACGCCGTCCCTCATCCAGCGCATGACCCTCTCGCGCGGTCTGGCGTACCCGATCGTCGCCATCGCCGTGACGGCGTTCAATCTGATGTTCCAGATCGTGCCCCTCGTGGAGTCCGGTGGCACCGTCGGCTGGCGGTGGATTGTCGTCGTCGGCTGGGTGATCCTGCTGACAGCGAGCATCGTGATGCTGGTCAGGGCGCGAGGCGCCATCGTCGCCTTCGAGCGCGAGCACGGCCGCGACGCGGGCAGGCAGAAGCCCGTCGGTCAGCCCTGACGACGCTTCTCCCCAGGCCCCGGCATCCGTAGCTGGTCCACATCGGAGCCGTGTATCCCCCTTTCGACATACAACGTCCGCTAGCTTCTCCGCCACGGCATATGTCCCCGCACGGGGATCGACGAAGGGGTGGAAAGATGACGGACACGCACACGCCGCAGGTGCTCGGTCGGCCGACCGGAGCCTTCGTGGGGGCCTCCTGGGTAGCACTAGGACTCGGCGCCTCGGTGTATTTCATCGGCCTGTACAACGCGCACATGACGCTGGCCGAGAAGGGCTTCTACCTCTCGGTCTTCCTGCTCGGGCTGTTCGCCGCGATTTCGGTGCAGAAGGCCGTGCGCGACCGTGCGGAAGAGATCCCGGTCACCGGCGCGTACCTCGGCGTCGCGTGGAGCATGCTGCTCGTCGCGCTCGCGCTCATGGCCGTCGGTCTGTGGAACGCCGAACTGCTGCTGTCGGAGAAGGGGTTCTACGGCATCGGATTCGCGATGAGCCTGTTCGCCGTCGTCGCCGTGCAGAAGAACGTGCGCGACCTCGCCGCGTTCCGCTCCGTGCACCCCGACCCCGCGCCGAAGGAGCACACGGCCTACCCGACGATGGGCTGAGGCCTCACTCGACCGGCGTCCCCTGGTGGAAGAGGCACCGCGGTGCGGGGTCGCACCGCCAGAGGGATGACCGGCGGCTAACGCGGTCTTCGAACCGCAGCAGGTATGTCAGCAGCACCGTGTCGGGTCCGAGCACCCGGTGCTCCATCTCGCTCAGCGACGGCGAGGGGTCGGTGCCCGGCTCCTCCTGCAGCGCGGCCACGATCTCGTCGCGCGTCCAGCGGCGGCCGGACTGCCCGAACTCGACGAACGAGGGATCGAGCAGTCGGCCCACCTCTTGCGGGTCGGAGCGCACAGACGGATCCAGCAGGTGCCGCTCGGCCACCCAGGCCGCGTCGACGAGGGCCTCGGCATCCCGAACCCGACCGCGGATCACGTACGACCGCTCGATCCCGGCGGTCTCCCGCCCCCAGGTGCTGGCGGCGACGCGTCGCTGATGGGCGTCGAACGCGGCCTCGTCGACGAAGCGCTCCGCCACCCGCCACACCATCTCGTCGTCGGTGGGGCTGACCTCGAACGCCAGGCATCCGAGCTCGGCGCGGGTGAGCGTGACGTGCTCGTCCAGATGGGCGCGCACGCGCTCTGCCTCGTCTGCGTCGGCGCAGCGCAGCTCGCCGGAGAGCGTGACCTCGGGTCCGCGCGGCACCGGCGTGATGGTGCCGGCGGCCCAGTCCCGACGCAGAACGCTGTAGGCGACGGATGCCATGGGCTCGGCGCCCGCGACCGGCCAGCCGTCGCGATAGCGGGCCTCTTGCACCCAGCCGCACCGTTCGAAGATCCGCCGCATCGCGACGTTGTCGACGCGGGTCTGCCCCTCGAATCGCACGACGGCGGGATGGTCGGAGAAGACCCGGTCGGTGGCGGCCGTCAAAGCGGCCGCACCGCGGCCGTGACCGCGTGCGCGCTCGGCGAGGCGCAGATCGACCATCGCCGTGGCATCCGTCACGTCGTCGAGACGGACGACGCCGATCCGGCCATCGTCATCGTCGTCGATCCAGAAGCTCTCGACCTCGTCGCCCGTCCAGACGCCCGCGCGCACGTCGTGCTCCACCTGTTCGATGGTGGGATGTGCACGCACGTGGAACGGGAAGCCGTTCGCGGTGAGGAACGCCGACAACTCCGCGCCGTCGTCGGGATCGCTTGCATCGAGGCGCGTCAGGGAAATGCCCACGAGCCCACCGTAGGCAGGAACGCCCAGCAGAGTCGTATCGCGGCGTCGCTACTCTGGAACCGCCGAGTCGCGTCACCGACTCGCGCGCACCCGAAGGAGACCCCCATCGCCGCTTCGCCCTCTTCGACGAGGATCCGCGCTCTGCGCACCGCCTCCCTCGCGATCGCCGGGATCGGCGCCGCGATCACCATGGGCGCCCTGGGGCCCTGGTTCACGCCGGTGATCCTGCTCGTCGCCACGGCCGGGGCGCTGCTGGTCATCTGGCGCAGCGACGGGGCCACGGTCGGAGCCCGCGCCACGGTGCCGGTGCTCATCGTCGTCGTCGCCCTCACGGTGGCGGCTCTGCTCGGTCTCGCCGGCGTCCTGCCCTCGGGATGGGTGTGGGCCTCGCTCGGTGCGTACGCCGTGGCGTGGGGCGAGTACCTCGTGTCGCAGACCATCGCGCGATCGCAGGGGCTGACGGGCTACCGGTGATCCCCGCGCCGGCGCGCTGACCGGCGAGGCGCGCTGACCGGCGCCGCTCGGATCACCGCAGCTCGAGGCAGACAAGATCGGGCCGCTCGTCCCACGAGGGGACGACCTCGAACCCGGCGCGCGCGTACAGCGAGAGCGCGGGCTCGCGCCATCTCCACACCGACAGGCGCACCGGTCGTGGCGCACCGTCGACGGCGGCCGCCAGCAGCGCTGAACCGACGCCGCGACCGCGGGCGGCCGGGGTGGTCCAGAAGCGGGAGATCTCGCCTCCGTCGGCTGAGTGCGCGACCACGACGACGCCGCAGTCCACATCGTCGACCGCGGCGATGAGCACGCGACGGTCGGCGAAGACGTCGGCCGGGTCGTCGATCTCGCGCGCGTAGCGGGCGGGCATCGCGGCATCCGCATCGATGAGTCCGTGCTCGGCTTTCTCGGCCTCGGTCCGGCGGAGGTAGTCGCCGACCAGCATCGAGACGGAGTCACCGTCGCGCGGGAATCGGGCGGGGCGAATGACGACGCTCACTGCCCCACCGTAAACGGAACGGGCCCGGATGCCGGGGAATCGGCATCCGGGCCCGTTCGGGCACTCACGGATCAGGCGGTGGCGAGAGTCGACTGCCAGCCGAGGGCGGGGGCCACGTGCTTCGCGAAGTTCTCCACGAGGCGGAGGTTGAAGTCGACGCCCATCTGCGAGGGGATCGTGAGCATGAGCGTGTCGGAGCTCATGACCGCGGCGTCGTTCTGCAGCTGCTCCACGAGCACCTCGGGAGGTGCGGCGTAGGTCTTGCCGAAGGTGGAGCGCATGCCGTCGATCACGCCGATCTGGTCGCTGCCGGCCGAACCGCCGAAGTACATCTCGTCTTCGGCTGTGACGATCGGGAAAATGCTGCGGCTGACCGAGGTGCGCGGCTCGCCGGCGTGTCCGGCTTCGCGCCACGCGGCGCGGAAGGCGTCGAGCTGCTGCGCCTGGAGGATGTCGAACGGCGTGCCGTCGGCCTCGGTGAGCAGGGTCGACGACATGAGGTTCACGCCCAGGCGTCCCGCCCACTCGGCGGTCGCGGTGGTGCCGGCGCCCCACCAGATGCGCTGACGCAGACCGGGGGAGTGCGGCTCGATGCGCTGGAGGCCCGTGCCGCCGCCGAAGGGGCTCATCGGGTCGCGCTCGGCGAGACCCTCGCCGTCGATCGCGCGCAGGAACAGGTCGAAGTGCTCGCGGGCGATGTCGCCGCCGCGTGGGTCTTGCGAGCCGGTGTAGCCGAACGCCTCGTAGCCGCGGACGACCGACTCGGGTGACCCACGGCTCACGCCGAGGGCGAGTCGATTGCCGCTGATGAGATCGACGGATGCCGCTTCCTCGGCGAGCATGAGCGGGTTCTCATACCGCATGTCGATGACGCCGGTGCCGACCTCGATGCGCGAGGTGCGGGCGGCGATCGCGGCGAGCAGGGGCATGGGGGCGGCCTGCTGGCGGGCGAAGTGGTGCACGCGGAACGAGACGCCGTTGACCCCGAGGTCGTCCATGCCCTGGGCGAGGTCGATCGCCTGGAGCATCGAGTCGCCGGCGGTCAGCTGACGCCCACCGCCGAGGGGGCCGTAGTGGCCGAAGGAGAGTGTGCCGAAGGAGCGCATGTGGGGTAGAACACCAAACCCGCTGATCTATTCCCGCGCATATACCGGGATCGGCCCCGGGGGCGTCCAGGTGTGGAACCATTCAGAGCATGGACGATGATGTGCTCCAGGAGTTGCACCTCCTGCGCGCACGGGCGTACGGACCCGACGCCGACATCGCCGAAGATCCCGCGGCCCAGCAGCGGCTCGCGCAGCTCGAAGAGCAGGAGCGTCTCGCTCGCGCGGCCCCGGCCCCCGCTCCGGTCGACCCGCCCCCGCTGCCGCCCCGGCCCGCCGTCGAGGCCGCCGCAGCGGCATCCGGAACATCCCGTCCCCTCGCTGCCGAAGGCGCCGAGGAGGCGCCCAGCGACGAAGACGAGGAGGAAACGCCCCGCGAACGCCGCCCGCTCGTGCGGTCGAAGCGCAGCTTCTGGGCGTGGGCCATCTCACTCGCCGCGGTCACCGCCCTCGCCAGCGCCGCCACGGCCTCGGGGCTCGCGCTGGTTCCGGTATCGACGGCGACGGGTGCGGCGCAGGTCGACGTGCTCGTGCCGGATCCCACGGCCACGGTCCCCTCGATCTTCGGAGACCGCGGCCTCGATTCCCGCGGATACCGCGACTACTTCGGCGTGACCGCCTTCGTCGGGTACGTGCAGATCGACGCGAGCGAGAACCGCAGCCCCTGCCTGTACCTTCTCGACACCGACGAGGTCGATCAGGGTGGTTCGCGCGGCTTCCGCGGCAACTTCGTCTACGGCGGGTGCGGCGCGGGAGTGTTTCCCGCGACCGTGCAGTTCGTCGTCGCCGATGGAATGCCCGCGGCCTTCGTCGAGCGCTTCCCCCTCGGCACGAGCGTGCAGTTCGTCTTCGACGGAGAGAATGTCGGGGTCTTCGCGGACCGCGACGGAGAGGACCGACCCGCCGTCGCGGCGGGCGGCATTCAGGGCGCTCCCTGAGCCTGTCGAAGGGTTCGCCCCACCGCGGATGAGAGGCTGGGGGAGTGACCCCCCTTCTCGAGCACGTTCCCGCCGGCGCCGATGCGGATGCCGCGTACCTGGGCTTCGTCGAGTGGGCGAACTCTCGAGGGCTCACGCTCTACCCCGCGCAAGACGAGGCGATCATCGAGATCGTCTCGGGCGCGAACGTGATCCTGTCGACACCGACCGGCACGGGCAAGTCGCTGGTGGCGGTCGCCGCGCACGCCGCCGCGCTCTCCCGCGGCGGGCGCACGTATTACACCGCGCCGATCAAGGCCCTCGTGAGCGAGAAGTTCTTCGCCCTCGTCGACGTCTTCGGCGCCGAGAACGTCGGCATGGTCACGGGTGATTCGTCGGTGAACTCCGACGCCCCGATCATCTGCTGCACCGCGGAGATCCTCGCCAACCTCGCCCTGCGGCAGGGGGCCGACGCGAACGTCGACCAGGTCGTCATGGATGAGTTCCACTACTACGGCGAGGCCGACCGCGGCTGGGCCTGGCAGGTGCCTCTGCTGCTGCTCACGCGTGCGCAGTTCATCCTCATGTCGGCGACCCTCGGTGACGTCACCGACATCGCCGAGGACCTCTCGCGCCGCACCGGTCGGCCCACCGCACGGGTGACCGGCGTCGAGCGCCCCGTGCCACTGCACTTCGAGTACGCGCGCACCCCCGTGCACGAGACGGTGCAGGAGCTGCTCGACACCAAGCAAGCGCCCATCTACGTCGTGCACTTCTCGCAGGCCGCCGCGATGGAGCGCGCCCAAGCGCTGTCGTCGATCCGCATCATCGGGCGCGAGCAGCGCGACGAGATCGCCGAGGCGATCGGCGGGTTCCGCTTCACGACCGGTTTCGGCAAGACGCTGTCGCGCTACGTGCGCGCGGGCATCGGCGTGCACCACGCCGGCATGCTGCCGCGCTACCGCCGCCTGGTCGAGACCCTCGCCCAGCGCGGTCTTCTGCGCGTGATCTGCGGCACCGACACCCTGGGCGTCGGCATCAACGTGCCGATCCGCACCGTGCTCATGACCGCGCTGACCAAGTACGACGGCACGCGCATGCGCCAGCTCTCGGCGCGCGAGTTTCACCAGATCGCCGGTCGCGCGGGGCGTGCGGGCTACGACACCGCCGGAACCGTCGTCGTCATGGCGCCCGATCACGAGATCGAGAACGCCGCTCAGATCCTCAAGGCCGGCGACGACCTCAAGAAGCAGAAGAAGATCGTGCGCAAGAAGGCGCCGCAGGGCTTCGTCAACTGGACCGAGCAGAGCTACGACCGCCTCGTCGCCGCCGAGCCCGAGCCGCTGCAGCCGCAGATGAAGCTGAGCGCGGCGATGCTCATCAACGTCATCGCTCGCGGGGGCGACGTCTTCGGCAACGTCCGCTCGCTCGTCTTCGACAACCACGAGCCGCGCGCCCGTCAGTACGAGCTCGCCCGCAGGGCCCTGGCGATCTTCCGCACCCTCGTGCAGGCCGGTGTCGTCGAGGCGGATGCCGACGGCATCCACCTGACCGTCGATCTGCAGCCGAACTTCGCGCTCAACCAACCCCTCTCGCCGTTCGCGCTCGCCGCGATCGAGATGCTCGACCCCGAGGTCGAGCTCGGGAGGGGTCCGGATGCCGTGCCAGCGGCGTCGTCGGTAGGAACGGGGCACTACGCGCTCGACGTCGTCAGTGTCATCGAGTCGACCCTCGACGACCCGCGCCCGATCCTGTCGCAGCAGCAGTTCCGCGCGCGCGGCGAAGCCGTGGCGGCGATGAAGCGCGAGGGCATCGAGTACGACGAGCGCATGGAGCTGCTCGAGGAGATCACCTGGCCGAAGCCCCTCGACGAGCTGCTCGCGCAGGCGTACGAGGTGTTCGCCTCGAGCCAGCCATGGATCCGCGACTTCGAACTGTCGCCCAAATCGGTCGTGCGTGACATGTACGAACGCGCGTGCTCGTTCGGCGAGTACGTCTCGCTGTACCAGCTCGCCCGCAGCGAGGGTCTCGTGCTGCGGTACCTGAGCGACGCGTTCCGTGCGATCCGCCAGACCGTGCCGGTCGATGCGCAGACCCCCGACCTGCTCGATCTCATCGCGTGGCTCGGCGAGGTCGTGCGTCAGGTCGACTCGAGCCTCGTCGACGAGTGGGAGCAGCTGATCAACCCGGCGGACGACCCCACGGCCCCGGTGGTTCCGCCGGCGCCGCCGTCGATCCTCACCAACCGGCGCGCGTTCGGCGTGCTCGTGCGCAACGAGATGTTCCGTCGCGTGCAGCTGGCCGCCCTGCAGCGCGACGAGGAGCTCGTCGAACTCGACCCCGACGTCGACTGGCCCGCAGCCCTCGACTCCTATTTCGACGAGCACGACGAGATCGGCACCGGGGGAGCGGCGCGCTCTTCGGCCCTCGTCGTCATCGACGAGTCGCCGGCGTCCGACGGCGTCTGGCGCGTCGAGCAGATCATCGACGACCCCGCCGGCGACCACGACTGGCGCATCCGTGCCGAGGTCGACCTCGCCGCCTCTGAGGAGGAGGGCACGGCGATCGTGCGCGTCACCGAGGTGCTGCGGCTTTAGCGCGCGGTTCTCCCCGCGCGGCGCCGACCGACGACGCGGCGGAGCACCAGACCGACCACGGCGATCACGACGGTCGTCACCAGCGGCGGCACGATGATCTCGGGCATGGTGGATGCCGAGACGAAGACGCGAGCACCGAAATCGGCCATACCCGGCAGATCACGGGCGAGCACTCGCGTCCCCGCTGCCGAGGAGAGCGCCGTCGTCAGTGCCGGAACGAGCCACACCAGCACGAGTCCCACGATGCCGGTCAGCACCCGTCCGACCGTCGAGACGCCCGTCCACACGATCGCGAGTCCGACGAGCACCGGCGCGACGTACGGCAGCACCGGCAGCAGGCCCTCGAACGGAGAGGTGTACGAGAACAGCGGGAAGAGGAACGCCGCGATCCACGACCCGCCCGCTGCGGCCCCCACGACGAGGCCGAGACCCGCGCCGGCGCGCGGTGCGGCGGCGAGGAGGACGCACGCGACCCACGCCGTGAGCGCGGCCAGCACGGCTACGGCCGTCAGCAGCACCAGGTAGAGCACCGACTCGTCGCGCTCCTGCAGCACCGAGCGGGTGGTCGCCGCCGTCTGCACGATCGCGACGACCTGCACGATCACGAGCCCGCCCAGCGCGGCGAACGGTCGCGCCAGGCCCGGACGCGATCCGCGCGCGCGGGCGATGATCCCGGCGAAGACGCCCCCGACGACGAGCAGCACGATGATCGTCGCGATCGTGTACTGGCTGTATGGCAGCATCACGACGGGCCCGTTCTTCGCGGGATCCTGGCCCTCGCCGAGGTTCTGCAGCGGCAGGAACGGCCCGGTCAGGAGCCAGGGCAGCAGACCCGCCACGCCACCCGCCGCTCCCAGCAGCACGAACCACGCCGTGCGCGATCGTCGGTGCACGTCGGTGTCGTCGTCCATGAGGCCCCCGTCTCGGTCGATGCTCCGACGCTATCGGAGCGACGCGCGCGCATCGTGTCGCCGAGCCGTCGTCGCCACCCGGCACGCGTGGCGACCACCTTCTTCACAGTGGGCGATCGGGTGAATTCGCGCACAGTCTCACGGCAGCGCCCGGCGGGCAGCCCGCGCCGTGATCTACAGTCGGGGCATCTCCTCGTGAAAGGACCGGCTCATGGAGACGATCCCCCTGCTGTCGACCGCGATCGGATTGCTCGTCACCGGCTCGGCGACGATCCTCGGAGGCACGAAGTGGATGCTCGGTCGTGTCGAGCACCGCACCGACGCACGTTTCGCCGACGTCAGCGCACGCTTCACCCAGATGGACGCACGCTTCACCCAGATGGACGCACGCTTCGACCGGATGGACACACGCTTCGACCGGATGGACGCGCGCTTCGACCGAATGGACGCGCGCATGGACGGGGCCGACGCCCGTTCCACGACCCTCGAGGAATCACTCGTCGGCCTCAAGCTCGACCTCGCGCGCTTCGAGGCGCGCACCGACGAGCGCTTCATCGCCGTCGGTGAAACCCTCGCCGACATCCGAACGACGGTGGCCCGCCTCGAGGGCCCCCACCCGCCGTTCCTCATCGCGCGCGGGTGAGCTGCGGAGCTGCGGGAACTCGCGCACGAACGACGGATGCCGAGGCCCTGAGGCCCCGGCATCCGGTGTGTTCTGCGCGTGTTACGACTTGCGGGCGACGCGGTTCTCGGCGCTGACCATCCACGACAGCTGCTCGAGACGCTCGAGCACACCGTGCAGGATGTCGGCGCTCGTGGGGTCTTCGTCGTCGACGTCGTCGTGCACCTCGCGGACGGTGCCGACCGTCGCGTCGAGACGCTGGGTGATGAGGTCGATGACCTCCGACGTGTCGACCTCGCCCTGGGGGAACTCCGGCAGGGTGGTGGTCTCGGCGATGGTGTCGCTGCGGCCATCAGGCAGGGCGTGCAGAGCCCGCATGCGCTCGGCGACCTCGTCGCTGAACTCACGAGCGGCGTCGATGATCTCATCGAGCTGAAGGTGGGTGTCGCGGAAGTTCTTGCCGACGACGTTCCAGTGGGCCTGCTTGCCCTGGATCGACAGCTCGATCAGGTCGACGAGCACGGCCTGCAGCGAGTCGGTCAGCTTCTCCGACGCCTGAAAGCCCTTCTCGGCGTTCTGCTCGTCGGTGGTCTCCGGACCGCTGCCTCCGCGCGCGGGGCGACGACGGTTCTTGGTGGGGGCGTCCTTGGTGGTGGTGGACATGCGCGTTCCTTTCACTCACGGTCGACATCGACGCTAAGCGCGATGCCCGCAGTCGCAGCGGGGGTTGCGGGGGCCGCGAAGCCGGGGTACCGCCGGTCACCCGTAGCCGTTCATCCGGGGATCGACAACCCCGGCTCCGTTCCGCCGCCGCGTTCCTAGCGTGAGCGTCGTGCCTTTGCATCCGCCCTCGCCTTCTCGCCCCCTCCGCGACTACGCCGCGATCGGCGACGGTCGCACGGTCGCCCTGATCGGCCTCGACGGATCGGTCGACTGGCTGCCGCTGCCCAACATCCACTCGCGGCCCGTCTTCGCGCGCCTCGTCGACGAGTCGGCCGGCGGCTGCATCGAGCTCGCCCCGGTCGGGGAGTACACCGTCACCCGTCGTTACATCCCGCGCACGAACGTGCTCGAGACGACGTTCACGACCGACACCGGGGTCGCCACGGTCACCGATGCGATGGTCACCGGCATTGCCGGTCGCCTGCCGTGGGCGGAGCTCGCCCGCCGCGTCGACGGGGTGAAAGGCGAGGTCGAGTTCGCCTGGTGCGTGCAGCCCGGCACCATGCTGCGCTCCGCCGCCCCGTGGACCGAGCGCATCGACGGCTTCTCGATCATGCGCATCGGACACGTCTCGCTCGCGGTGACGGGCCACGAGCACGGTCTTCACGGCGATCCGGATGCCGGCAACGAGAGCATCGACGGCGGTTTCACGACCGAGAAGGGGTCGCGTCACCTGCTGGTGATCGCCGCGACCGAGGGAGAGCCCCTGCGTGTTCCCGACGCGAAGAACGTCGACCGCGGGATCGACCGCACCATCGGCGGCTGGGAGATGTGGTCGGACGAGTTCTCGTACGACGGCCCCTGGGCCGACGACGTGCAGCGCAGCGCCCTCGCCCTCAAGCTCCTGCTGTTCAGCCCGACCGGTGCGATCGCGGCCGCGGCCACGACGTCGCTTCCCGAGAACCCGCGCGGCGGGAAGAACTGGGACTACCGCTACGCCTGGGTGCGCGACCTCGCCTACACCGCACACGCCTGGGTCGGCTTCGGCCTGCGCGAAGAGACGCACGCCGCGATCTCGTGGCTGCTGCGCACGATCCGCAAGAACGGCCCCGAAGTACAGGTGATGTACACCCTCGACGGCGACGCCGAGATCGGGCTCGAGAAGCACCAGGTGCCGGGATGGAACGGCAATCAGCCCGTCGTCACCGGCAACCCGGCGCAGGGGCAGCTGCAGCTCGGCGTCTACGGCGACCTCATCGCCCTCTGCCGCACCTACGTCGAGGCCGGCAACCGCCTCGACATCCAGACCGGGCGCCTGCTCGCCGACGTCGCCGACCGCACGTGCGACCTGTGGCGTCTCGAGGACTCGGGCATGTGGGAGCTCCCCGAGCTGCGGCACTACACCTCGTCGAAGATGGGCTGCTGGAAGGCGCTCGACGATGCGCAGTGGCTCGCCTCCGGCGGCCACATCCCCGACAACAGCGACCGCTGGCGCGCCGAGCGCGACCGCATCCATCACTGGGTCGACGAGCACTGCTGGTCGGAAGACCTGCAGACGTACACGCTCGCCCCCGGCAGTGAGGACCTCGACGCCTCGGTGCTGCTGCACGCTCCGACGGGCTTCGACCGGGGCGAGCGCATGTCGAAGACGGTGGATGCCATCACCGAGCGCCTCACGACCGAGAACCACCTCGTCTACCGCTATACCGGCATGGACCAGGAGGAGCAGACCTTCGTCGCGTGCGCCTTCTGGCGGGCGACCGCCCTGGCCTGCGTCGGCCGGCACGCCGAGGCGATCGAGGCGATGGACGCCCTCGTCGCCCAGGGCAACGACGTCGGCGTCTACTCCGAGATGATCGCCGAAGACGACGGGGCCTTCTGGGGCAACCTCCCTCAGGCGCTCAGCCACCTCGCCCTCATCAACGCCGCCCTCGTCATCCGCGAAGTCGTCGACCCCGCCGACCTCGGCGGCCACTGACCCTCCGCCGAGGCCCCCGGGTCTCGGCATCCACCCCCCTGAAAGGACTCGCCATGAGCACGCAGTACACGTTCACCGACCCGTCGAAGCTGTACGCCGACATCGACCCGCAGTCGCAGGACCAGAAGGAGCCCGGTCTCGACGCCGAGCTGACGCCCAAGGCCAAGTTGGGCGAGGACACCTACGTCGGCACCGAGCGGCTGAAGGGGCGCAAGGCCCTCATCACCGGCGCCGACTCGGGCATCGGTGCCGCCACCGCGATCGCCTTCGCCCGCGAGGGCGCCTCGGTCGCGATGTCGTACCTGCCGCAGGAGAAGGAGGATGCCGACCGCATCGCCGGAATCCTCCGCGAAGCCGGTGCCACGGTCGTGCAGATCCCCGGCGACCTGCGCGAGCGCGAGTACGCCCGCACGCTCGTGAAGGAAGCGGTCGAGGGCCTCGGCGGCCTCGACATCGTCGTCAACAACGGCGGCAAGCAGATCTTCAACGAAGACGTCACCACCCTGACCGACGAGCAGTTCGACGACACGTTCAAGACCAACGTCTACGCGATGTTCTGGATCTGCAAAGAGGCCGTGCCGCACCTGAAGCCCGGTTCGACCATCATCAACACGACCTCGATCCAGGCCTACTCGCCGGCTCCGATCCTCGTGGACTACGCCTCGACCAAGGCGACCATCAACACCTTCACCAAGGCGCTCGGTCAGCAGCTCGCGCCCAAGGGCATCCGCGTCAACGCCGTGGCTCCCGGCCCCATCTGGACCCCGCTCCAGGTGACCGACGGCCAGCCCGACGAGAAGGTCGACGAGTTCGGCGAGGAGACCCCTCTCGGTCGCATGGGCCAGCCGGCCGAGCTCGCCCCGGCGTACGTCTACCTCGCCTCGGCGGAGTCGAGCTACGTGATCGGTGAGACGCTCAACGTCAACGGCGGCATGCCCACGCCGTAAGCGTCGCGCGCGGGGAGGGCCGTCGTCCGGGGTTCGGACGGCGGCCCTCTGTCGTGCACGGAGCGGGGGTGGCTGAGCTCGTCGAAGCCTCCGGTCCCTTCGACGGGCTCAGGGACCTCGCTACGGCAGGTCAGTCGGTGAGCGACTTGCGGTAGAAGATCTCGCCGTCGGCGGTCTCTTCCGAGCGGTGGTAGCCCTCGCGCTCGTACAGGCGCTGGTTGGCCTCGCTGAGGCCGCCGGTGAAGAGTTCCGCGGTCGTCGCCCCCTCGTCGCGACCGCGCTGCTCGACGGCCGCCAGGAGCGCCGACCCGAGCCCCGCGCCCTGCTGATCGGGCGCGATCGCGAGGCGGCCGATCAGCAGCAGATCCGCGTCGCGGCGCGCGCGGACGGCTCCGACGAGGCGGTATCCGTCGACCGCGACGCACCCGAGATTCTCGACGAGCTCCGCCCGCAGCTCTTCGAGCGTCTGGGTGAGCGGGGGCATGTCGGGGTCGCCGTAGATGAGCGCCTCGCTCGCGAACGCGGCGCGTTGGATGGTCAGCACCTCTCCCGCGTCGTCGGTGGTGATCGGGCGGATGGTGGGCGAGTCGGCCATGGTCGTGTCCTTCTGGGGGGCGTGAGGCTGCGGGTTAACTATCATGGGCTTCAGTGCCGCGTCATTCAGGTGAACGGTATCTCGCACCATGAATGACTTCTACGACACCTCGGTCCGCACCGACGACATCGCCGCGACGGACGCGTGGCTGCGCGCGCAGTACGGTCACGTCGACCTGCAGGCCGACGACGCCGTCTACGCCGAGCGACTCGTCGGCGACGGCGCGTTCGCGCTGAGACGACTCGAGTGGGAGTCCCGCGTCGATCTGGCCTACGAATCCGACCGCTTCTACGTGTGCAGCTCGACTCCCGGGTACGCCTGGCGGATCGGTCGCTGGGACGGTGAGTACAGCGTCGCGCCGGGTGTCATCCAACCCGGTGACGAGCTGCGCGCGCTCGCCGACCACTGCCGTCTCGACGTCGTCTCGTTCGATGCCGAGCGACTGACGCAGACCGCGCGCACCGTCTACGGCGACGAGGAGCTCAGCGTGCGCTTCGCCGGGACCGACCCCGTCACTCCGCGCCTGCGCGATTACTGGCTGGCGACCCAGCGATGGGCCCTGACGCAGGTTCCGGTCCTCGCGGAACCGCTCGTGCGGGCTCACGTGTACCGCGCGCTGTCTGTCGCGGCACTCGAGAGCTTCGCCCTCGTCGGCGATCCGCGCGAGCGTCGCGCGTCGGCCGCTGCCCAGGCGTCGATCTACAACGCCGCCGCCGCGTGGATCGACGATCACGCCTCGCTGCCGGTCACGATCGACGATGCCGCGCGCGCCGCGGGCACCTCGATCGACGGGCTGCGTCGCGCGTTCGCCGCCAACGGGCAGGTGGTCGAGTCGCCCGAGGGCTATCTCGAACTCGCCCGTCTCAGCGCCGCGCACGCCGACCTGCTCGACGCGCACGCCGACGAGACGAGCACCGAGCAGATCGCCGCGCGATGGGGGTACGCCGATCCCGCCGTGTTCGCCACCGCGTACCGGGCGGCCTACGGCGTCTCTCCGCGCACGACGCTCGAACGCTGAGCGCTCAGCGATCGCGGTCGGTGTACTCGCCGGGGTCGCCCACGTCTTCGCCGTCGCGGTCGCCGCTGGGCAGCTGGACGTCGGTGTAGGAGCCCGCCTCGTCGGCACGCGGACGAGAGGTGCTGCCGTCGGCGTTCTCGCGGTCGACGTACTCACCGGGCTGGTCGGAGCTGCCGCGATCCGCGGTGCCGTCCGGCAGCTGCACGTCGGTGTACTCGCCCTCGCCGGGTCCGGTGCCGTGTGCGCCCGCATGTCCGTCGACGTGGTCGCCGTCATGGCCGGGAACGTGGTGATCAGCCATAGCCGCCTCCTCGGGGTCGTGGTGATTCGACGGTAGTCCCCGGATGCCGCGGGGCCGAGGCTCTTGACATGCGTTCTGCCGTGCGCCGTCGACGGTGTCAAGGGCGTGGGCCGGATCGCGGACGCCGGGCAGGGTGGAGACATGCCAGCTCTCGCCATCATCCTCGTCATCGTCGGTCTCGTGCTGCTGTTCCTCGGCGTCTTCGTCGAGGCGGTGAAGTTCCTGCTGTGGATCGGCATCATGATCCTGATCATCGGTGTGATCGCCGCCCTCATGCGCTTCATCCGCCGCAAGGCCTGACGCTCCGCGTCCACCACGCCGCCCCGCGCGACAGACGTCGCGGCGGGCGGCGTTCGTGCGTTCAGGCGAGGAACAGGTCGCGTGCCCGCGGCGGGCGCTGGGCTGCGACGGCCACGAGCGCCGGCCTCAGCGCCTCGTGCCGGAACACGTAGCCGGCCTCCTGCAGGACGCGCGGCACGGCCCAGCGGCTCTTGAGCACGAGTTCGGGCTCGTTGCGCAGCAACGCCATGGCGGGGTCGAGCATCCAGCGGAAGGCCGCGAGCCCGAAGGGCATCCGCGCGATGCGCCGCAGCTCGCGCATCAGCGTGCGGTTGTCGCTCACCTCCGGGGCCGACAGGTTGACGGGACCGGCGAGATCCTCGCGGTCGCGGAGGAACCGCACCGACCCCACGACGTCGTCGATGTGGATCCAACTGAACCGCTGCCGGCCCGAGGTGCGGTGCCACCCCGAGAGCGCCGGGCCCGTGGGGTGCGCGCCGATCCCGCGATAGCGGCGATGCGGGAACCACCAGCTGTCGATCTGCGGCCCGCCGAGCCCGAGGCGGGCCAGGGCGAACAGCATGCGGGTGGCGGGGCCGTCGCCGAGCACGATCGCCATGCGCAGGGCGACCCTCCGTGTGTCGGGGAGGTCGCCGTCGAAGAACGCGCGCTCCCAGCTGGTGGCGACATCCACCGAGAACCCGTCGCCGATCATGCCGTCGATCTCGTCGTTGCCGCTCTCGGTCTCGTGCCGGTAGATGGTCGCGGTGGAGGCGTTCATCCACACGCGGGGTGGTCGCCGCGCGGCGCTCACGGCGCGGTGCAGCGACCTCGTCGTGTCGACGCGCGAGCGCAGGATCTCGTCGCGGTTCGCGTCGGTGTACCGGCACGACACGATCTTTCCGGCGAGGTTCACGAGCACGTCGGCACCGTCGACCGCGCGGGCGATGGCCGCGGTGTCGCCCCAGACGATCGGCCCCGACCGACCGATCGTCACCACCTCGTAGCCCTCCTCCGCGAACGCCGCGCGAAGCGATCCGCCCACGAATCCGCCCGCCCCGGCGATGACGACGCGGGGCCGGTCGGGCGCCTCGTTCGGCGTCATGCGGTGCGCATGTGCGAGCTCAGCGATTCGCTCACGCCGTCATAGACGTCCTTCAGCGACTTCGTCAGGTCGACGTAGGTGCCGGCCGACCGGATGAGGTCTTTCACGAATTTCGCCAGCAGCGCGGCCCAGTCGGCGGCTTTGATCGCGACCTGGGCTGCCACCACGGGAGTCGCGGCGCCCAGCGTGGCCGCGATCTCGACCAGCGCCTGCACGACGTAGCCCACGAGGTCGCTGAGGGCGTCGCGCACCAGGTCGTGGACGGCCTTCACGATGGTGGAGAGCAACTCGACCGCGATGCCGACGCCCTTCGCCATCATCGAGGCCGTGTCGAGCGCCGACGCCATCGTCGTCAGGAACGCCCGGTAGGTGTCGATGGTGAAGCCGCTGAGGCTCTGCAGATCCGGGATGCTCGCCTCGAGGTCGGCACCTGCGGAATGCACGGCTTCGGCGACCCCGGCCCACGTGGCGGCGTAGCTGGTGACCATGTGGTGGTCGCCCGTCAACTGGTCGAGCCAGTCGCTGAGGGGGAACACGTGCTCGAGCACCCAGCCGGCCCCGAGCGAGACCAGCGTCGCGATCGGGTTCATGATGGCCGAGGCCACGTCGAGCGCGATCGAACCCATGTTGAGCGAGGCGCCGACCCAGTCGCCGGTGGACAGGCTCTCGGCGACGTTGAATCCGTCTTCGAACGGCCCCACTCCGTCCATCCACCCCGGCATCTCGGGGGCCACGATCAGCGAGTTCCCGGCGGCCGCCGCGTTCCCGGTGACGACACCGCCCCAGCCGACCGGGGTCATACCGCCACCCCTCCGCCCAGCTGGGCGTCCAGGGTGCGGATGCCGTCGATCGCGGTGGCCTCGCACTCGGCGAAGTCGCGCGTGATGAGCTTCACGATGCGACTCGATCGCTCGAGCAGTTCGCGCGTGGCGGCGAGTGAGGCCCCCGCGCCCACACCCATGAGCGTGGTCGGCGCCGCGGCCGCCGCGCACATGAGCCCGTAGGCGTCGGAGCCCAGGGTCATGTAGCCGATGGCGCCGATCGGGGCCTCGAGCCGCTGCGCGATGGCGCTCACCTTGGCGGCGTGGGCGTCGAGGATGTCGCAGTCGATCGCGATCTCGTGAGTCATGCGTCCCGCCCCTCGCCCTCGTGGGGGAGCGGTGGCATGCGGGTCTCCGCATCGGTGCGGATCTTGGTGACCGTGGGGGAGTCCTCACCGAGCACCTCGGCGGCGAGCTCGACGCTGCGCTCGGAGGCGGAGCGATAGGCCGCGCGCACCGTCGTCAGCAGCACCTCTGCCAGCCGTTCCCGGCCCAGATCGAGGGCCCGATCGCTGAAGGTCACGTCGAGAAGGCGGCCCGCCACATCGACGGTCACCGAAAGCTCGTCGTTGTGCGAGCGCTCGGTCGCGTCGACGGAGGCGATGCTCGCCGCGAGGATCTGCATCCGTTCCGCGTGCACCGCTGCCCCCGCCACCTGCGCATCGATCTTCCGGAGCGCGGCTTCGCGCGCCTCCACATCTGGTTCGATCAAGGTTCCCCACTTCCTTTCGCCGGGTCGATGTTAGTGAGGCGGACTCATCCGGGGTAGTCGCAGCCGAGGGAAAGGGTGCGGCGGGCATGATGTGACGGTGAATGCCCACGAGCAGGACAGCTGGATCGCCCTTCCCACCCCCGTCGCGTACGACGCCCTGGTCGATCCGCCCCATCGCGACCCGAAGCTCAAGCCCGACGCCCAGGCGGTGTCGGCCTTCGCAGCGGCCAACGGATGGCAGTACTTCGTCGGTGCGGGCTCGCAGCCCTTCCCGGGAGTGGTCTTCCGCGACGACCGCGGGCGCAGCCGTCAGCTGCAGCGAGCGGGCGACATCGTGCGCGTTCCCGGGCCGGCCGCCCTCGAGATCGGCAACAGCGCCTCCTCCTTCACGGTCAACCTCAACCAGTTCAGCGTCGAGTGGGGGTACGCAGCCGTGCGCCTGCCCTTCGCCACCCCCGGGCTCATCGTCGAGACGGCACGCGCGCGCGCCGAGACACCGCTGCCGGCGTTGCCCGGCGTCTCGCCGTCGCCGATCGCAGGCCGCCCTGATGCCGGGTCGGTGTACGTCGCGCCCGAGCATGCCGCGTGGGCCGCCGCGGTGGTGACGCCCGAACTGGGAGCCCTGCTCACCGACGACCTCGCGTTCGATCTCGAGATCGTCGACGGCTGGCTGTTCCTCTACCACCCGGGTCGCCTGTCCGTCCCCGATCCGGCTGTGTGGCAGCGCGTCTTCGCGGTGCTCGAGGTCGTCGGCCGTTCGCTCGCGACCGCGGCACCCGCGCTCCCCGCCCTACCCGCCGCCGCCTCACCGGCTGCGGGGGATGGTGTCGCGGCATCCGCCGTGCCGGCGGCGCCCGCACCGGAGCGGGGCGCGACGAGCGGAGCAGGTCTCCCCGTCCGAGACCGTTCCTCGGATGTCACGCGCACGACCAACTGGACCTACTACGGCATCGCCGGAGGCGTCTTCGTGGTGCTGGCGGCGACCGCCTTCCTGTTCGTGGGGCGGTGATCGAGCGCGGCTGATCTCCCTCGACAGGGGGAGGCGATGGGGCGTGGGCGATCCGTAGCGTGGAGGTATCCCCGCCCCCCGGAAGGATCACCGTGACTCTCGCCCGTCGCCTCGCCGCCGCCCTGTCCGTCCTCGCCGTCGCCGCGCTCACCGCGTGCACGAGCGCGGCCCCCGAGTCCCGTTCGAGTCGTGCGGCCTCCGTCGACATCCCTTCCACCGCGGTGGGGGAGCGGATGACGTGGGTTCTCGACCAGCTCGAGGCCGAAAACGACACGACCCCCGGAACCTGGGCCCGCGTCCTGGACGAGGACTTCCAGAAGCAGGTGTCGGCGGAGCAGGTCGCCGAACTGCTGAACGGGCAGATCCGGCCCGCGGCCCCCTTCACCGTCACCGCCTACCAGGGCACCGACACCCAGGCGGTCGCCACCGTCGCCGGGAGCCTGGGCGACCCCTTCGATCTGACGCTCATGATCGACGCGGACGACCGCATCACCGGCATGGTCTTCGGCCCGGTCGCCGCGCCCTGGGAGCCCTCCACCTCGCTCGACCAGGTCGAGGAGCGGCTGCGCGCCCTGCCGGGCGACGTCAGCGCGCTGGTGGTCCGCGGTGACGACGAGATGCTCGAGATCGACAGCGCACGACCGGCCCCGCTCGCTTCGGTGTTCAAGCTGTACGTGTTGCTCGCGGTGACGGATGCCGTGGCATCCGGCGATCTGTCGTGGGACGAGATGCTCGTGCTCGGCGACGCCGACCTCAGCCTCCCCTCCGGCGAGTTGCAGGACGAAGCGACCGGGACCGAGGTGACGGTGCGCGAGGCTGCGTCGGCGATGATCCGCATCAGCGACAACACCGCGACCGACCTCTTGATCGGCCGACTGGGCCGCGAGAGAGTCGAGGCGGCGGTCGCTCGCAGCGGACACGCCGACCCCGCGGTGCTGGTGCCGTTCGTCTCGACGAAGGAGCTGTTCACGCTCGGCTGGGGGGATCCGGCGCCCCGCGAGGAGTGGGCCGCCGCCGACGTCGCGGGCAAGCGTGCTCTGCTCGACCGCATCGACGCCGCGCCGCTCGCCGTCGACGGCGCGGCGGTCGTCGCGCCCATGTGGCAGGACGGCTTCGACTGGTTCGCCTCGGCCGCGGATGTCGCCGGGGTGCACCGAGCGCTGCAGCAGACGGGCGACGCCGAGGTGCTCGGCATCCTGAGCGAGAACCCCGGACAGGGCCTCGACGTGGGCACGTGGCCGTACGTGGCCTTCAAGGGTGGTTCGAGCCGGGGCGTCGTGACCGGCAGCTGGTTCGTGCGCGACGACGACGGCGAGGCGATCGTGGTGCTGATGATGTCGTCGGCGGATGCCGCGGCGGTCACCGGCGCGACGCGCGACTTCTTCCACCTCGCCGAAGACGCCCTGCGCCTCGCGCACTGAGCGCAGCGCCCCGCAGAGGGCCCCTGAGCCCGTCGAAGGGACCGCGCCGCACGCGCGGGGCGACCGGCTCTCCCGGCCGCCCCGCCGCGGTCGTCAGGCCCGGTCGGGGTCGGGCAGCGTCTGCGCGATGCGGCTCGAGGCCGCCGAATCGCGACCGACCCCCGGCTGGAACTTCGCGATCGGGTCGTCGGCGTCGACGTGCGGCTCGGGGCCGTCGTCGCCGGGCGCGGGCGAGGCCGGCGTCTTCTCAGCCGACTCGTCGACCGTGTGGTCGTCGGTGTCTGCGGTGTCGACGTCTTCGGTGTGACGCGAGGTCGAGCCGCCGTCGCCGCCGTGTTCGCGCTCTCCGTCGGCGCCGCGCGTGCCGACCCCCGGCAGGTCGTTCTGGCTGGAGATGCCCTGCACGCGCGCCTCGTCGTCGGGGTCGATGCGCGCGGCTCCCACGGCGCCCGTGTCGGCGCCGGCGGCGCCCGCGGGTACATCGGCGGCGAGACCGTCGGATTCGGGAACGAGGTTCTCCTCGTCGCTTCCGGGCAGGTGGTCGGCGGGGCTGTCCATGGTGTTCCTTCCGTCGGTGTGCCGCCACGCTAGGCGCCGATCCATCGGGGCGGACCGGGGTTGCGCGTCACCGGGTCGCGGCATCCGGAGCGTGCGTCCTGCCATGTCGGAGCCCCTGGGTAGGCTCGGAGCAGCTTCGAAAGGAACCGCAATGCAGCAGCGTCCCCTCTCCCGTACCGGCCGCGAGGTCTCGGCGATCGGCCTCGGCACCTGGCAGCTCGGCCCCGACTGGGGCGGGGTGAGCGAAGACGAGGCCCTGTCGGTGCTCGCGGCCTCGGCCGACGCCGGCGTCACGCTCTTCGACACCGCCGACGTCTACGGCGACGGCCGCAGCGAAGAGATCATCGGCAAATTCCTCCGGAGCACGGCTGCCACGGGCATCACCGTCGCGACGAAGATGGGCCGCCGTGAAGACCAGGTGCCCGAGAACTACACGATCGAGAACTTCCGCGGCTGGCTCGACCGCTCTCGGCGTCTGCTCGGCACCGACACCCTCGACCTCGTCCAGTTGCACTGCCCGCCGTCGGCGGTCATCGACGACGACGCGACCTGGGACGCCCTCGACCAGCTCGTCGCCGAAGGGGTCATCGCCGCGTACGGCGCTTCGGTCGAGACGATGGATCAGGCCCTGTCGGCCCTCCAGCGGCCGAACCTGACCAACCTGCAGATCATCTTCAACCCGTTCCGCCTCAAGCCGCTCGACGAGGTGCTGCCGCTCGCGGCCCAGAAGAACGTGGCCGTGCTCGCGCGCGTGCCCCTGGCGAGCGGTCTGCTGTCGGGCAAATACACGCACGACACCACGTTCGACAAGGACGACCACCGCACGTACAACCGCAACGGCGAGGCGTTCGACAAGGGCGAGACCTTCTCGGGCGTGCCCTTCGACGAGGGAGTGTCGGCCGCCGACGAGCTCAAGAACGCCCTGCCCGAGGGCGTGACGCTGCCGGCGGCGACGCTGGCCTGGATCGCGTCGCGCGAAGGCATCACCTCGGTGATCCCGGGAGCCCGGTCGGTGCAGCAGGCCACCGCGAACGCCGCCGCGGCCGATCTGATCGACGGGGGCTTCGACCTCGCGGCCTTCGACGCGCTCGTGCGCGACGTGTACGACCGGCGTCTGCGGGCGGAGATCCACCCGCAGTGGTGAGACCGGCATGACGAAAGCCGGGCCCGTCCGTGTGGACGAGCCCGGCTTTCGTTCGGAAGGTGACGTCAGCTGACGTCGCCGCGCCAGGCGCCCGACTCGTTTCCGCGCGACTCGATGTACTTCTTGAAGTTGTCGAGATCCTTCTTGACCGAGTGGTCATCGGCGCCGAAGGCGGCACCGAGCTTCTCGAGGACGCCGGTGGGAGCCCAGTCGATCTGCACCGTGACGCGCGTCTCGGTGTCGGACAGGCGGTGGAAGGTCACGACCCCGGCGTGGTTCTCGTCGCCGCCGACGCTGTTCCACGCGACGCGCTCGTCGGGGTGCTGCTCGGTGATCTCGGCGTCGAACTCGCGCTCGGCTCCGGCGATCTTGACCTTCCAGTGCGTGAGCGTGTCGGACTTCTGCGTGATGGACTCCACGAAGCTCATGAAGTGCGGGAACTCTTCGAACTGCGTCCACTGGTTGTAGGCGACGCGAACGGGAACGTCGACGTCGATGGTTTCGATGACCTGGGCCATGGTGTCCTCTTCCTGTGTGTCTTCCGGGGCTGCCCCCAGTCTTCGTGCGCCTCCCCGCCCACGGCCCGGGGGTTGAGGGATCGCGCATCGTGGCCTATACGCGGGGAGACGGCGGTCAGGCGCGGCCGCGCAGGATGAGGTGCCAGTAGACCCACGGCAGCACGCGGCGGTCGGCGATCCACGAGAGTCGCCGTTCGCGGTACAGGGAGCGCCAGAACGGGACGCTGGGCTGCAGGCGCCCCTGGCGGTCGAACTCCGCGAACACGACGGTGCCCCGCGACACCGTGAACGGCACTACGCTGTATCCGTTGTATTTCGCCGTGGGGGTGCGCCCGGCCAGGACGGCCTGCATGTTCTTCACCAGCGCCTGAGCCTGCCGGCGGATCGCCCCGCCCGACCGGCGCGTGGCGACGGTCGCGGCATCGCCGAGGGCCCAGATCTCCGGATGCCGGGTGTGCTGCAGCGTCTCGGGGTCGACGTCGACGAAGCCGTGCGGGTCGTCCGAGGCCGCCAGGCCGCTGCCGGCGATCCACTCGGGAGCCCGCTGCGGAGGCACGGCGTGCAGCAGGTCGTAGGCGATCGTCTCCTCGGCGTCGCCGTGACCGATCGTCGCCGTCCGTGCCGCGGCATCCACCGCTCGAAGCTCCCGGCTGTACCGCACCTCGATGCCGTACTCGTCGAGTTTGCGCTCAAGTTCGCGGTCGATGGCGGGGATGCCGAACGGCACGGGGTCGGGGCACACGAAGACCACCCGGATGGCGCCCCGCACGCCGATCGAGCGCCACCAGTCGCAGGCGAGGTACATCGGCTTCTGCGCCGCGGCTCCGCATGACGCAGGCTCGGGCGGTTGCGTGAACACCACGGTGCCGGCGCGGAAGTCGCGGAGCGCGGGGGAGGCCTTGGCTGCGAGGTCGTAGTCGTAGTTCGAGATGCCCGTGGCATCCGCCATCGCCTCGGGAAGGCCGGGGACCTGCTCCCACGCCATGCGGAGGCCCGCGCACACGACGAGCTGGTCGTAGTCGATACGACCGCCCGACACCAGGTGCACGCGTCGGGCGTCGGCGTCGACCGTGAACGCCTCGTCGCGCAGCCACCTCACCCCCGGCGGGATGACGTCGGCCTGGGGGCGGACGGCCTCCGAGGCGCGGGCGGCGCCCCCGGCGATGTGCGACTGCAGGGGAGCGAACACGTGTTGTTCGCGCGGTTCGATCACGGTGATGTCGCCGAGACGGGCGCGGTGCAGGCGCCCGGCGATCGACAGTCCGGCGTTGCCGCCGCCGATCACGACGATGCGCGGGGTCGCGCGCGCGGGCACGGTGGAACGGGGGTCGGGCATGGGGGATCCTCTCGTCTCCCCTCACCGTGCGTCCTCGACGACGACGGCGCCAGCGCCTTGACAGGGGCCGCGTGCGACGGCGACGGCGACCGCGGGGACCTGTCAAGGGGCACCGGCGGGCGACCGCAGCCCCGTTTGATGAGAGAACCGCCGCCACCCGCGGTCTGCGACGAAAGGATCCCCCATGAGCGACGCATCGATCGACCCCACGCCCTCTGACGCGGCCATGGCAGGCGTGCAGCCGCTGCGCGACGGCGACACCTCCATCGAGCCCGATCCGGCGCTCGACCCCGCCCAGGCGGAGTGGGACGCCACGACCGCCCTCGACGAGGGCGCCGATCCCGCCGACATCAACCCGGCCACCGCGACCGGGGCCGACCCGGCCGAGATCCCGGCCGACGACAGCGACATCCCGCTCGAGGACATCCACCCCGAGTCCACCGGCACCGACTCGCAGGGCATGGACCCGGGCGTGGTCGAGCTGGGTGAAGAGGGCCAGGGCGACCTCGCTCCCGAAGACCTCTGAGAGCTCTCCCGAACACCGCACGATGCCCCGACCCTCGATGAGGGGGTCGGGGCATCGTCGTGTGCGGATTACTGCTCGATGAGCTGAGGCGTGCTCTCGTACGCCTCGATGACACCGTCGCGGTCGTCGGTCGAGACGGCGATGCGGCGGGGCTTCGCCTTCTCGCTGACCGGGATCGTCACGCTCAGCACGCCGTTGCGGTACGACGCGCTGATGCCGTCGGTGTCGATGCCCTGTCCGAGGTTGAGCTGGCGGACGAACGACGCCGTCTCGCGCTCGCGCGTGATCCACTTGACGCCCTCGCCCGAGCCGAGGGTGCGCTCGGCGCGGATCGTGAGCAGCTGACCGTCGACGTCGATGTCGACCGAGCCGGGGTCGACGCCGGGGAGGTCCGCCGCGAGCACGTAGTGGTCGCCGTCGCGGTACAGGTCCATCGGCATCCGTCGCGGACCACCGCCGCGGCGGGCGTCGAGGAGTGTCGACGCGAGGCGGTCGAGGTCGCGGAAGGGGTCGTAGGTGGCCATGGTCGTTCTCCTTTTCGATCGGTCGGGACTCGGCATCCCGGATGTTCTGTGAAGTTGAGTCCATGTGGCTCAACTACGACCAGATTAGCACTCGACACAGGAGAGTGCCAAGACATTTCACGCGTGCACGACGGCGGGCCACCTGGTCGACACGCCGATTCCGGATGCCGGCTCCCGGCGCGTCGCGGAGGATCCCCGCCGTCGTTCACGAGCGGCACCGCCGCGGGCCGGCGGACCGCCGCAGCGCGGTAGCGTCGGACCCGTGACGGATGCCGCGACCACGAGGTCGCCCCTGCGGGCCCTGTGGGGCGCGACCCACCCCGGGCCGACGCTCGTCGTGACCGTCCTCTCCCTCGCGCTGGGCATCGCCGCGGGGCTCGAGCCGTGGCGCCTGGGTCTGCTGGTCGTGGCGGTGTTCGCGGGGCAGGTCTCGGTCGGACTGTCGAACGACGCGATCGACGGCGCTCGCGATGCCACGGTCGGGCGCACCGACAAGCCGATCGCGGGGGGAGCCCTCACGCCCGAGCGCGCCCTGGCCGTGGCCGTCGGAGCCCTCGTGCTCGCCGTGCTGCTGTCCGCGCCGCTGGGGGCTGCCCTCGTCGCGGCGCACGCGATCGCCCTCGCCTCGGCCTGGGCGTACAACGCCGGGCTGAAGTCGACCCCGGTCTCGATCGTGCCGTTCGTGCTGAGCTTCGGTCTCTTCCCCTCGTTCGCGACCCTCGCCGGCCCCGACCCGGAGCTTGCTGCGCCGTGGGCGGCGCTCGCGGGAGCCGCGCTGGGCGCCGCCGTGCACCTCACCAACGTCGTGCGCGACCTCGACGACGACCGCCGCACCGGCGTGCGCGGGCTGCCGCACCGCCTCGGTGCCCGCGCGTCGGTGCTGATCGCCGCGGCCGGGATCGTGGTCGGAGCACTCGCGGTGCTGCTCGGGCCTTCGGGCGGGGCGAATGCCGTCGGGACGGTGTTCTTCACGGCCGTCGTGGTGGTCGCGGTCGTCACCGCGGTGCTCGTGCTGGTGCGGCCTCCGGGCCGCGCGGTGTTCCAGCTGACGATGCTCGCGGCGCTGCTGCTGGCCGCGCAGCTCGTCGTCTCCTAGGAGCCGGTCCTCAGGTTCCGGATGCCGCCCGGTCGAGGCGCATCGCGTAGGCCCGGGTGAACAGCGCGCCACCCGGTCCGCGCAGGGCGGTGCGGAGCGCTGCGGAACGGGCCGCGTGCGCCCGCGGACCGGAGGCGCGGCCCAGCAGGGTGTTGAGGAAGGCGAGGCGCGCGGCGTGCCGGGCCGACGCGAGGCGGTCGCGCTCCCAGCGGTCGACGCCTTCGCCGTCGCCCCCGCGCGCCCACGGGGCGAGCAGCGGGGCGAGCGTCAGGGCGTCGAGCAGTCCGAGGTTCATGCCCTGACCGCCGATCGGGCTCACCTCGTGCGCGGCGTCGCCGACGACGATCACCCGGCCGCGACGGAGTGCGGGAGCCACCGCGCGGCGCACGCCGAAGCTCGACGCCCCGGTGGTGTCGACCTCGACCCCCGTGCGGCGCGCCACCGCCTGGTGCAGGAAGGCCGCGGCATCCGGAACCTCTTCCCGCCCGGCCCACGCGACGAGCCTCCTGCGTCCGTCGGGGAGGGGGAACGACTCGACCACGCCGTCGCGCTCGAGGTGCACGCGGGCGACCGGGCCGCCCGGCGCGGTGACGTCGGCCATGACGTAGCGATCGGGGTAGTGGTGGGAGCGCACGGCGCCGTCGCGGTAGACGAGCGAGCGTCCCGCCCATCCGGATGCCACGACCACGACCTTGGCGCGCAGGTCGTCGGCCCCCGCGATGCCGATCCGCACGCCGTCCGCCTCCTGCCGCAGCGACTCCACGGTCACCCCGCGCCGCACGGGCGGGGCGAGGGCGGTCAGCACCTCGATCGTGTCGGATTGCGGCAGCGCCGCCACGTACGGGTGCCGCGCCCGCAGGCGATCGAAGCGGATCGCGGCGATCAGCCGTCCGTCGGCTCGGGCCTCTCCGCGGGCGATCCGCACCGCTCGCTCGAGGATCCCGTGGGTGGCCCCCGAGGCCTCGAGCAGGGCGAGGGCGGGGGAGTGGATGCCGATCGCCCGCGTTCCCGCTCCGACCTCGGTGCGACGTTCGACGAGGGCCACGTCGACGCCCCGCGCGCGCAGGTCGGCGGCCAACGCCAGCCCGACGGGGCCGGCGCCGACCACGAGCACCTCAGTCATCGGCATCCGCCCGCCCTCGAGCCGCGGCGAGCACCCGGAACGGCGCGGGGGTCTCCACCTGCCAGGGCGAGCCGAGGGCCGCGGCCAGCTCGGGCGCGCGATAGCTCCGACGGATCGAGCGCAGCCCGTCGACCCGCAGGAAGGTGCCGGCGGCCAGAGGGGCGATCCCCGCGGCGTACAGGGCGTAGGCGAGGCGTCCGCGGGCGATGTCGGCGTGCAGCACGCGTCCGCGCGAGAGGGCGAGCGAGTCGTCGGCGAAGCGCCGCAGCCCGTCGGCGTCGAGATGGTGCAGCACGTGGTTCGAGATCACGAGGTCGAACCTCTCGCCCGCGGCCAGCAGGTCGTCCGACCCCTGCGCGACGAACCGCACGCCGGATCGTTCGCGCTCGCGCGCGGCCTCGAGGGCGCGCGGATCGGGGTCGGCTCCGACCCACTCCACCTCGAGTCCGTCTCGCGCGGCCAGCCCCGCGAGCCGCACCACGACGTCGCCGCCCCCGCATCCGAGATCGAGCACGCGCGCCGGCCGGCCCAGGGCCCGCAGCTCGGGGCGCACCCGCGTGCGGTACACGTGCCCCCACGCCGAGACGAGACGGTTCACCACGTCGAACCGCCGATACGTCGCGGCGAGGGCCCGGGGGTCGCAGTCGGGGTCGTCCATCAACTCGGTCAGCGCGGTGTCGCGCCGGGCGAGCGTGCTCACGCGCCGGTGCGGCGCATGGTCAGCCGCGCCGCCTCCACCGTGAGCCCCGGCCCGAACGCGAGGGCGGCCACCCTGTCGCCTTCGACGCGCTCCGCATCGGCCAGCAGGTCGCGCAGGATGAACAGCAGCGTCGCGCTCGACATGTTGCCGTGTCGGCGCAGCACCTCGCGCGAGGGGGCGAGGGCGGCGGCATCCAGACCCAGGGCGTTCTCGACGCGGTCGAGGATGCTGCGCCCGCCCGGGTGCACGGCCCACGCGTCGACGGCGGAGAGATCGCCCAGTACGTCGTCGGCGATGGCCGAGATCTCGCGCCCGATGATCCGGGGCACCTCGGGGGTCAGGGTCATCTCGAACCCCGAGTCGCCGACGGTCCAGGCCATGTCCTTCTCGCCGTCGTCGGTCACGTGGGTGGCGAATCCGTCGAGGTCGAGGCCGTCTCGAGAGGAGTCCCCGGATGCCACGACCGCCGCTCCCGCACCGTCGGCGAACACCGAGGCGGCGACGATCTGGTCGGGGTGCGAGGAGGTCTGCCAGTGCAGGGAGCACAGCTCGCAGCACGCGACGAGCACGACCGCCGCGGGGTCGTCGCCGACGATGCGGGCGGCGAGGCGGAGGGCGGGGATCGCCGCCGCGCAGCCGATGAAGCCGAGGTGGTAGCGCTCGACCGTGGGCGAGAGTCCGAGGTCGCGCACGAGGTGGTAGTCGGGCCCGGGGGCGAACATGCCGGTGCACGACACCGTCACGACGTGGGTCACCTCGTTTGCCCCGTACCCCGACCCCGACAGCGCTCGACCTGCGGCCGCGGCGAAGAGGTCGGGCGCGCGGCGGCGGTACTCGTCATTGCGCGCTCCGGTCGGGGGCATGAGCAGGGTGTCGCCGTCGCGCACCGGGAGCCCCTCGACCTCGGTGCCCGCCAGCTGCGGCAGCACGACGTGGCGGGTGTCGATGGCGGCCGCGTCGAACGCCGCGCCCACGAGGCGTTGACTCTTGCGGTCGAACCCGGGTTGCGCGGCGAACAGGTCGCGCAATGTCGTCTGGGAGACACGGGTATCGGGCAGGGCCGTGCCGATCGACACGATGCGGGCGGTCATGCCTCACCTTGACACGGTTTCACCCGACCGGGCGCGGATCGGGGACCGGTTGTCGTGCGCGGCTTCTCGTGCCAGCGCCTCAGGCGGCGACCAGATCCGGCAACAGCAACCCCGCGATGGCTCCACGGTAGTCGTCGATCATGCGCCGTCGGTCGAGGCGCCCGCGGGCGGCGACGGCCGCGGCGCGCAGGGCGGGCCGGTGGGCGAGGGCGTGGGTCCAGGCCGCCACGATCGACGACTCGTCGCGGGCGGTCACGAGGCCGAACCCGTCGATCATGCGCGCGGCGTCGCCGACGTCGGTGGTGACGGGCACGGCTCCGGATGCCGCTCCCTCGACGAGGCACAGCGGCGAGGCCTCCCCGAAGGCACTCGTGAGGGCGACGATGTCGGCGATCCGGTAGAGCTCGGGCATGTCTTCGCGCAGCCCGAGCGCGTGCAGGTTCACCGCCTCGCCCACCCCGCTTTCGGCCCGCAGGGCGGCGAAGGCCGGGTTGTCGGCCGTCATCCCCGAGCCGCACATGACGTAGTGCGCTCCGGGCGCGCGACGCGCGTGCGCAGCGACGGCGCGGAGGAAGAGCCCTGGGTCCTTCATCGCGTCGAACCGCGCGGCCAGCAGTACGACGGGGGCGGAGTCGGGGATGCCGAGGCCCGCGCGGATGCGTCGGCGCTGCACGCGCGTACCGGGGCGGAAGCGTCGCGTGTCGATGCCGTTGTCGATCACCCGCGCCTCGCGGGCGGCGACACCGGCGCGCGCGTAAGCGAGCGAGGTCGATTCGGCGCACGAGATCGTGGCGGTCACGGCGCCGCTGCCCGTGGCATCCGTCAACCACTCCAGGGCGGGGCCGGAGTGCGTCGGGTCGGAGCGGTGCAGGCACGCGGCGAGCGGGCGGTCGGGGAGCAGACCCGCCCGCTCCAGCGCGACGACGAGGCTGAGCGGCTGCTCCTTGAGCGAGAGCACGACATCGGCCTCGGTGAACAGGGCCGCGGCCCGAGCGAGCTCCGTCGCGGTGAACTCCTCGGGGGCGAGGGGACGATCGCCCGCGATCCGGTCGAACGTGTCGATCACGACGCCCGCCTGCTGCAGGCGGCGGAAGCGCGTGTCGTCGCGGGCGAACTGCAGGGAGGCATCGCGGCGCGCCGCGGAGGTGAGCGAGAGAACGCGGTGCTGCTGGGCCCCGCCCTGCGACAGGCCGGCGACCACATCGGAGTGGAGGATGCGCGCCCCACCGGCGAAGAAGCCCTCGTAGAGCGAGAGCACACGGATGGGTCGAGTCATCGTCAGTCGCCTTCGGGGCCGGGGGTGGGGCACCGCGGACGCGGTCGTCCCATGCTGAAGGCTCGACCCCGAGTGGTGGGTTACGTCCACGAGACCATCGCATGAACGCCGGGACACGACCCGGTTCGCCCCCGTGAACGAGCCGACGCGCCGGCTCCCGGGGGAAGGAACCGACGCGTCGGGTGAAGGGGCGGTCGATCACGCCTGGGGCGCGACCTCCTTCGCCTCACCGGCCTCGTGCGCGCGCGACCAGGGCCACCGCTTCGTCGCGGGCGTCGTCGCCGGCGGCTGGGGCGCCTCATCGATCGAGCGCGGGCCGATGCCGTTGCCCATGGCGGCGGTCATCGCGATGCTCCACACCGAGCCCGTCTGTCGTCCGCTCTGCTGTCCGTAGATCATGGTCGTTCTCCTCGCTCCGTCTCCCGACGGGGATGCCCGTCTCCCGACGGGGTCGTGACCTCAGTCGTAACCCCGCGGTCCGCGGTGCGATGCGCCCTTGACAGCGATGACACGGTGCGCATGCCCGGCGCGGATCGCGTGTTTCGCCACCGGCCCGACCCGCGGGGTGTTCACGAACCTGTGGCCAGCGTGTCCGGACAGCAGGTCACGATGACGGCGCGCGGGCGCAAGCGGGCGGCGCTCTGGGCTGCAGTGAGTACGATCGTGCCTCGTGCAGACGCCTACCGGTGCTTCGACGCCCCCCTCGCCGGGGTCGGACCTGAGCCGCGCACTGCTCGCCTACGGCGAGGCCCGCCGCACGGCGGCCGCAGAAGCGCGGCGCGTGCTCTCGCTCAACGAGCTCGACGCGCGCGCCCTGATGTTCGTCGCCGAGAACCCGGGCGCCCGTCCCTCGCACGTGCGCGACCACCTGGGCATCACCTCGGCGGGCGTCACGACCCTCATCGACCGCCTCGTGCAGCGCGGCGCCGTGCGCCGCGACCTCGACGACGAGGACCGCCGCGTCAACCACATCACCGCGACCGTCGATCTCGACGACGAGCCCTGGTGCCACCTGCGCGCGTTCGACGCGGGCATCGAGAAGGCCGTCGCCGATCTCGACCCCGCCGACGCGGCCGTCGCGGCCCGCGTGATCGACCACCTGCTCGGCGGCGCCGAGCAAGAGAGGTCGCCGACCGTTCCGGCCCCCGCCGAAGACGAGGGCTAGTCGGCGGCGATGAACGCTTCGGAGCGCGCCTGCAGGAACGAGCACAGGGCGCTGAGGGTTGCGAGTTCGCCCGACAGTGCCATCACGCGTCCGGCGGGCAGCGGTGCGGCGTCTTCGCGCGGCTCGAAGGTGACCGCCCACTCCGTGGACCCCTGCTCCGGACCGGGGGCGATGAAGAACGTCGTCGACACGCTGCGCAGCTGCGCAGCGATCAGTCCCGCGTCGGAGCCGTCGTCGCTGTCCTGCGGGATCACGCGCAGCATCTCGGCGTGGTCGTAGCCCATCGCCCGGAAGTCGTCGACCCACGCCTGCAGGGTCGTCATGGTGCGAAACGGCATGGGTGTCCCTTCGGCGGGTCGGGCGCCGGGCGGCGTCACTCCCAATTATGGCCTCGCGCGCGGCCGGTACCCGCTGGTCTAGGAGTACTCGCGCGAATGCGCATTCCGTATCGAGCGCTTCATTTTATGGCTGATCAAGTCGAAATGCGCATGAATGCTCGCGAGAAAGATACGGTGGAAAGCGGATGGGGGGCATCCGCGAGATTTCGCATTCGTCGTGTCGATTGCGTGGGAGCGTTCCCGCATTCACCTGCGCTATCGCGCCGGTAATCGCCGTCGATCCCGGACGAATGAGGACACTTCGTGGAGCATACGAACATCGAGACGCGAGACGCCGAGACCGTCGAGCACCTGTGGCAGACGGTCGTCCCCGGCGCACGCATCTCGCGGGCCGAGGCGATCCAGCCGGCGCTCACCTGGCACGCGGCATCCGAGCCGGGGTTCGCGTTCTGCGACTACACGATCGGCTCCACCATGCTCGTGGAATCCGACCCGCTCGACCAGGTCGTCGTCGGGCGCATCGCCGGGCCCCGGGTCTCGGCGACCTACCGCCGCGAGCGCATCGACGCCGCCGTGCCGTTCATGGTGGTCGATCGTCCCCTCGAGATCGCCTTCACGGGGAGGATCGCCGGCACCGCCGTCTCGTTCTCGCGCACCGACTTCGATGAGGCCGCGCGTCGCCTCTCGGGCGATGACACCCTGCGCGTGCGCGCCACGGGCTACGCCCCCGTGAGCGAGCAGCGCATGCGCTACTGGTCGCGCACGTGGGAGTACACGCGCGACGTGCTGCTGCGCTCGCCCGAGCGCACCCCGCTCATCGAGCAGCAGGCGCGCACCCTCATGCTCGAGGCGTCGCTCCTGGCCTTCCCGACCACTTTCACCGACGCCCTCGCGGCGGGTCGACCCTCGCGGCCGCTGCCCGCTCCCGTGCGCCGCGCCAAGGCGTACGTCGAAGCGCACGCCGCGGAGCCCGTGGTGCTCTCCGACATCGCCCAGGCGGCGCGTCTGTCGCCCCGCGGGCTGCAGTACGCCTTCCGCGCCGCGACGGGTCGTACGCCCATGCAGTACCTGCGTCGGGTGCGTCTCGACGCCGCGCGCGCCGAGCTGCGCAGCGCCGATCCGTCGGTCGACACCGTCGCCGCGATCGCCGCGCGCTGGGGCTTTTCGAACCTCGGCCGGTTCGCGGCGATGTACCGCGGGGAGTTCGGCGAGACGCCCTCCACGACGCTGCGCTCCTGACGCGGGGCGGTCGCTCGCGCCGGGGCGGTCGCCCGCGCCGGGTCAGTGCCCCGCGCCGAGCTCTCCGCTGAGGCGGTCGTGGAAGCGCGAGGCGTGGTCGTTCATGCCCACCAGCTCGACCGTGGTGCCCACGTGCGCGTACTTCGTGCGCACGGCGTCGAGGGCGGCGACCGTCGAGGCGTCCCACACGTGCGAGCGCGACAGGTCGATGACCACCCGCGAGGGGTCGTCGTGGTACGCGAACTTCGTCGTGAGGTCGTTGCTCGAGGCGAAGAACAGCTCGCCCTCCACGGTGTAGCGGGCGACGTCGGCGCCGACTTCGCGCGTGACGCGGGTGAGGCTCGCGACGCGGCGGGCGAAGAGCACGGCGGCGGCGATCACGCCGACACCGACGCCGATGGCGAGGTTGTGCGTCCACACCGTCACGGCGACGGTGAGCACCATGACGATCGTCTCGCTCACCGGCATCCGCCGCAGAGTCGCGGGGCGGATGCTGTGCCAGTCGAAGGTCGCGACCGAGACGACGATCATGACGGCCACGAGCACCGCCATCGGGATGATCGCGACGACATCGCCGAACGCGAGCACGAGGATCAGCAGGAAGACGCCCGCGAGGAAGGTCGAGATGCGCGTGCGGGCCCCCGACGCCTTGACGTTGATCATCGTCTGGCCGATCATCGCGCACCCGCCCATTCCGCCGAACAGGCCCGACAGCACGTTGGCCGCGCCCTGCCCGAGCGACTCGCGCGTCTTCGAGGAGGGGGTGTCGGTGATGTCGTCGACCAGCGCCGCGGTCATGAGCGACTCGAGCAGTCCGACGATGGCCATGGCGATCGCGAACGGGAAGATGATCGCGAGGGTCTCGCCCGTCAGCGGGACGTTCGGCACGAGCAGCGCGGGAAGGCTCTCGGGAAGGGCGCCCTGGTCGCCGACGGTGGGCACTGAGATGCCGAGGACGACGACGGCGCCGGTCAGCAGCACGATCGCCACGAGCGGGGCGGGCACGACCTTGGTCAGGCGCGGCAGCAGGTACATGATCGCGAGTCCCGCGGCGGCGATCGGATAGACCGCCCACGGCACGCCGATCAGCTGCGGCACCTGCGCCGTGAAGATGAGGATCGCGAGCGCATTGACGAAGCCGACCATGACGCTGCGCGGGATGTAGCGCATGAGCTTGGCCACCCCGAGCAGGCCGAGGATCACCTGCAGGATGCCGCCGAGGATCACCGTCGCGAGCAGGTAGTCGACCCCGTGCTCGCGGGCGACGGGGGCGATGACGAGGGCGATCGCGCCGGTGGCGGCCGAGATCATCGCGGGGCGTCCGCCGAGGAACGAGATGGCGACCGCCATGACGAACGACGAGAACAGGCCCAGGCGCGGGTCGACGCCGGCGATGATCGAGAACGCGATCGCCTCGGGGATGAGGGCGATGGCGACGACGAGCCCGGCCAGCACCTCGCGGGTGAGGAGGCGGGGGGAGCGCAGGGCCTGCAGGACGGTGGGCTCGGTGCGCGGGCGCGTAAGGGCAGAGGTCATGGAGAGTCTCCAGGAGGTGGGGGAGGGGACCCGCGTCGGCGCGGGGAAGAATAGGGGGGTCGCGATCGCGACGGAGTGAACTCTACCGTAACGAGAGGGTTGCGGGATCGGGGATGCGATGATCGAGGTGCGACCGATGCAGATCGGCGAGCTCGCCGAGCGGACGGGGCTGTCGATCCGCACGCTCCGTCACTACGACGAGATCGGCCTGTTGCGTCCCTCGGCCCGCAGCGAAGGCGGCTTCCGGCTGTACACCGCCGACGACGAGTCGCGCCTGCTCCTCATCCGCCGCATGAAGCCGCTCGGCTACTCCCTCGAGCAGATGGGGGAGCTGCTCTCGGTGGTCGACGGGCTCGAAGCCGATCCCTCCGACGAGGCGCTGCGTGCGCAGCTCGCCGACATCCGCGACGAGGCGCACCAGCGTCGCGAAGACCTCCGCCGCAAGGTCGCCGCCGCCGACGAGTTCGTGGCTCAGCTGGAGGCGCGATGACCGCGCACGACATCGTCCTGGAGGGCCATGGCATCCGTCTCTCTCCGGCTCGAGCCGACGACGCGGCCGAGGCGTGGCCGCTGACCGACCCGGAGCTGTGGAGTCGCATGACCACGCCCTGGGCGGACTCGGTCGAGGCCTATGCCGCGCGCGTCGAGCAGCAGCGTGCGACGCCCGGTCTGTACGCCTTCACGGTGCGGGATGCCGAGACCGACGAGGTCCGCGGCGCCACGACGTTCTACGAGTACGTGCCCGCGCAGGGGCGGGTCGAGATCGGGACGACCTGGTACGGCCGAGCCTTCCAGGGTGGACCGACCAACCCCGCCGCCAAGCTGCTGCTGCTCACCCACGCGTTCGAGGCGTGGGGCGTCAATCGCGTGGCGCTGCGATGCGATGCCCGCAACGAGCGCAGCGCTCGCGCCATCGAACGCCTCGGCGCAACGCGCGAGGGGCGCCTGCGACAGCACCGGATCGCTCCCGACGGCAGCGTGGCCGACACGCTGTACTTCTCGATCCTGCGCGACGAGTGGCCCACGGTGCGCGCCGGTCTCGAGGAGCGTCTCTCGGGTTCGCCTTCCCTCTGAGGGTTCGCAGCCCCGCTGAGGGTTCGCCTTCCCGCTCAGACTGCATCTCGCTGACAAGACGGCGACAGCCTGCTGCCGCCTCGTCAGCGAGATGCAGTCTCACGTGAGCCCTGCCGCGAGGGCCGGGGCGCGGGGCAGGGGCGCTGGGCAGGGGCGCGAGGCGCGGGGCGCGGGCTCAGCCTGCGGCGGCGTCGGCGGCGCGACGGCGGGCGAACTCGCGCGCCTCGGTGAACAGCTCGAGATCGATCTGCACGTGTCGGCGCGCGAGCTCGGCGGCCTCGTCGGGGACGGCCTGCACGATCGCATCGACGATCGCGTCGTGCTCGCGGGCGGCGCGCGTCTCCATACGGAGGTGACTTCCGCGGTCGCCCCAGGGGTGCGCCGGGGCCGACAGCGAGAGGTGCCGCTCGTGCTCGAGCAGGATGTCGCGTAGGGCGGTGTTGTGCGCGGCGTCGATGATGGCGAGGTGCAGCAGGCTGTCGGCGCGCTGCTTGGGGTCGCCCGACTCCGCTGAGTGGAAGTCGTCGAGGCGGCCCCGCATCGCGGCGATGTCGGCGTCGGTGCGCCGCTCGGCGGCCAGCCGGGCGAGCGAGGAGTGCAGCATCGAGCTCGCCGTGCATGCGTCGACGAGGTCGCTCCAGCGCTCCTCGAACCACCGGTCGACGCCGACCACGATCGAGGCGGGCCAGTCCTCGGCGACGAAGGTGCCGCCGCCCCGGCCGCGGCGCCGCTCGATCAGGCCGCGTGTCGACAGGTCGTCGAGGGCGGCGCGCACCGTGGTGCGTCCCACGCCCAGGAGGGGGGAGAGGTCGCGCTCGGCGGGAAGACGGGTGCCCGGGAGGAACTCGCCCACCGCCACGGCGGTGATCAGTCGCTCGGTCACGCGCTCCACCAGAGAGGCGTCGTCGGTGTCGGCCATGGGCTCCCGTCGTTTCTCCCATGTTAATTCCGCAGAAAAGGTTTGCCAACGCACCTTTAACGGGTCCACGATGACTGCATGCATCGCTCCACGCAACGCGAGATCTCCGTCCCCTTCCGCGACGGCTTCACCTGGGCCCGCCTGACCGAACCGGCCGAGCCCACCGGCGCCGCACCCCTGTTCGTGCTCCACGGGGGCCCCGGGATGGCCCACAACTACGTCTCGAACCTCGACGCCCTCGCCGAGCTGACCGGTCGCACCGTCGTGCACTACGACCAGATCGGCTGCGGCAGGAGCTCGCACCACCCCGACGCCCCGGCCTCCCAGTGGGTGCCGCAGCTGTTCGTCGACGAGTTCCACAACCTGCGCGAAGCGCTCGGCTTCGACGAGTACCACGTGCTCGGTCAGTCGTGGGGCGGCATGCTCGGCGCCGAGATCGCCGTGCGTCAGCCCGCGGGGCTGCGAAGCCTGGAGATCTGCAACTCCCCGGCATCCATGGCCCTCTGGCTCGCGGGCGCAGCGCGGCTGCGCGCCGAGCTCCCCGAAGACGCCCGCGACGCCCTCGACCGGCACGAGGCCGCCGGCACCCTCGACGACCCCGAGTACGCCGAGGCCACCCGCATCTTCTACGAGCGCCACGTGTGCCGCGTCACGCCGATGCCGCAGGACTTCGTCGACAGCGAGCAGCAGATGCTCGCCGACCCCACGGTCTACTTCACGATGAACGGGCCGAACGAGTTCCACGTCGTCGGCACGGGTCGCGACTGGACGATCATCGACCGCCTTCCCCAGGTCGCCGTGCCCACGCTGGTCGTCGCCGGCGAGTTCGACGAGGCCACCCCCGAGACGTGGGAGCCCTTCGTCGCGCACATCCCCGGCGCCCGCTCGCACGTGTTCCCCGGGGCGAGCCATTGCACCCACCTCGAGATGCCCGACGCCTTCCGCGCGGTCATCGCCGACTTCCTCGCGCCCCTTCCCTGACACCCGCCCCACCCCACCCGAACAAGGAGACCCGATGTCGCACCCCGCCCCCGAGGCTCAGCAGTCGCTGGAGTCGTTCGGCTACAAGCAGGAGCTCAAGCGCTCCATGTCCACCTTCGACCTCGTGGTCTACGGTCTCGTCTTCATGGTGCCCATCGCGCCCTGGGCGATCTTCGGCGTGGTGTTCAACGCCGCGAGCGGCATGGTGCCGCTGGTCTACCTCACCGGCGTGATCGCGATGATCTTCACCGCCCTCGCCTACGCGCAGATGTCGAAGGCGTTCCCGATCGCCGGTTCCGTCTTCTCGTACGTCGGTCGCGGTCTGCACCCCACGGTGGGCTTCTTCGCGGGGTGGGCGATCCTGCTCGACTACCTGCTCGTGCCGACGCTGCTGTACGTGTTCGCGGCCTCGTCGATGGCGGGCATCTTCCCCGACGTCCCGCAGTGGATCTGGGCCGTGTCGTTCGTCATCATCAACACCGTCATCAACGTGCTCGGCATCGGCTCGATCAAGATCGCGAACCGGGTCATGCTCGCGATCCAGCTCGCCTTCGTGGTGATCTTCGTCGTGATCGCGATGGTCGCCCTGTCGTCCGGCACGATCCCCGGCGCGGAGTTCACCATGGCTCCGCTGTGGGATGCCGAGAAGGTCAACCCCGCGCTCATCGCCACGGCCCTGTCGATCGCGGTGCTGAGCTTCCTCGGCTTCGACGGCATCTCGACCATGGCCGAGGAGTCCACGGGCGACCGCAGATCGGGCGGCCGCGCCATGATCATCGCGCTGCTCGTGGTCGCGGTGCTCTTCATCGCGCAGACCTGGTTCGCCAGCGCCCTCGCCGCCGGCACGATCGCCTTCGGTGACGACGAGGTCAACAACGCCTTCTTCCTGCTCGTGGCCCAGGCTGCCGGCAGCGGGTGGGCGACCGCCTTCCTCGCGGTCAACGTCATCGCGGTCGGCATCGCCAACGCGGTCGCGGCCCAGGCGGCGACCTCGCGCCTGCTCTACTCGATGAGCCGCGACCGGCGCCTTCCCGCCTTCCTGTCGAGGGTCACCTCGCGCCAGGTGCCGATGGCGGCGATCCTGCTGGTGAGCGCGATCTCGCTCGTGCTGGTGCTGTTCTTCGTCGGTCAGATCGCGGTGATCTCGTCGCTGGTGAACTTCGGTGCCCTGCTCGGCTTCATGCTGCTGCACGTGTCGGTCGCGGCGTACTACCTCGGCAAGAAGAAGTCGAAGAACTACCTGCTCCACCTCGTCGTGCCGCTGGTCGGCTTCCTGATCATCGGGTACGTGCTGCTCAACGCCGACATGACCGCCAAGATCGGCGGCATCCTGTGGCTGGTCGTCGGCGCGATCGTCTACGTGATCTTCGCCCGCAAGAGCGGCGGGGCTACCGGACCCCTGCCCGAGCACGCCACGGCGACCGCCGGAGAGGGCGGCGGAGAGGTGGCGTCCCGATGACCGTCGAGCACCGGCTCGGCAAGGAGCACGGTCGCCCGGGGTACGACGCGTCGGTGCCCCCGGTGCTGCGCATCCGTCCCGGCACCGGCGAGAGGATCGCGTTCGAGACCGACGACGCGGTGTACGCCGAGCTGCACGAGCACGGCGATCTCGCTGCCCTCGAGGCGCCGATCAACCCGGTGACGGGCCCCGTGTACGTCGAGGGGGCGAAGCCGGGCGACGCGCTCGCGGTGCACGTGCACGAGATCCGCCTGGGGGACTACGGCTGGTCGCAGAGCCTCCCCGGCGCCGGAGCGCTGCAGCACCGCATGCCCGATCACGTCGTCAGCCGGCGCATCCCGATCGATGCCGCCGGCGTGCACCTCACCGAGCGGCACGTGGTGCCCGCCCGCCCGATGATCGGGTGCATCGGAACGGCGCCGGCGACGGGGCAGAACTCCACCGTCATGCCCACGACCGCGCTCGGCGGCAACATGGACCTCACCGACGTCGCCCCGGGCGCGACGGTGTACCTGCCCGTGGAGGTCGAGGGGGCTCTGCTGTCGATCGGCGACATCCACGCCGTGATGGCCCGCGGCGAGTCGTCGTTCGTCGCGATCGAGGCGGCGGGGGTGGCCGTCGTCTCGGTCGAGGTGATCCCGGATGCCGCTCTGCGCGCGCCCCGTGTCGAGACCGACGAGGAGTGGATCTTCGTCGGCCTGGGCGACCCCGTGCAGGAGAGCGTCCGGCGCGGCTACGAGGACGTCTTCGACGACCTCGTCGACGAGCGCGGCTGGGACCGGATGGACGCGTACGCGGTCATGAGCGCCCTCGTGCACAGCGAGTTGGGCGGGCCGACGGGGTCGGAAACGCCCGATCCGCTGCATCCGTTCCGCGCCGTGGGTGCGGTGACCCTGCACCGCCTGCCCAAGAGCGTGCTCTGACCCCGGGCCGAATCCCGCTGAGACTGCACCTCGCTGACAAAACGTGCGCAGCCTGCAACCGGCTTGTCAGCGAGATGCAGTCTCGCGGCACCTGCGGGGATGCGGCGACCCGCCGCCGGTTCGAGCGGGGTCGGAGCGCCGTGTAACATCGTCCCTTGGAAGTGTGTCCGAGCGGCCTAAGGAGCATGGCTGGAATCCATGTAGGCGGGGTAACTCGCCTCGCAGGTTCAAATCCTGTCACTTCCGCCACACGAAGAGCGTCACCCCTCAGGGGGTGGCGCTCTTCGCTCGTCAGACGGCGGTGGTCTCGCGCTCCGGAGCCTCGGCCCCCGGCCGCACGATGAGTGAGCGCGGCGCGACGCGCGCCACGAGGCGCCGTGTGCGGGATGCCCCCGACGCCAACTGCGTGCGGACGCGCTCGACCGCGTCGGCGAGCGCGGGTCCCGCTGCGGCATCCGGCGCCGTTCCGGCGTAGCTGACCTCTTCGAGGGCACCGCGGAGCAGATCGACGTCGTCGGCGGCCACGCCGTGCTCGTCGACGAGCTGGGCGGCGTAGGCACGTGGCGACACGCTCGCGGGGGAGGGGATGCCGAGATCGACGGCGTCTTCGCGCATCGCCGTCCAGGCGGCCACCGGGTCTCCCGCCCGCGCGGCGGCGAGTCGACGGCGCCGGACGATGGTGCGCACGACAGATGGTGCGGCGGCCAGCAGCAGCAGTGCCAGCGCGATCACGACGGACGGGATCCACGCCGTGCCGGTGCGGGCGCCCACGCCCGCACCTCCCGCCTCCACCGCCCCGGTGTCTCCGCGATCCGCCGACGACGCCGCCGGCGACGGCGCCGTCGAGGGAACGGCCGCGTCCTCTTCGGGGGTCGTGGGGGCGGCCCCGCCGGTCGTGGAGCTGGAGGCGAAGTTCGTGGGAACGCCGAGGCTGTTGGTCGGCTCGAAGGGCACCCAGCCGATGCCCTGGAAGTACACCTCGGGCCAGGCGTGCAGTTGGCTGGAGGTGACCGTGTACTCGGTTCCCCCCTGCTGCGGGATGCTCGAGGCCGTGCCGGGGAGATACCCGATCACGATGCGCGAGGGCATGCCCAGCGAGCGCGCCATCACCGCGAACGCCGAGGCGTAGTGCACGCAGTAGCCCGCGCGCACCTGCAGGAAGTCGGCGACGGCATCCATCCCCGCCCCGTCGAAGCCCGCCTCGACGGGCGCATCGAGGGAGTAGCGGAACGCGCTGCTGCGGAACCACGTCTGCAGGTCGATCAGCGCGTCGTACGACGTGCTCGCGCCAGCGGTCACCTGCCGGGCGGTGTCGCCGATGACGGCGGGGACGTCGGGGGGCAGCGAGCTCAGCGCCGGGTCGAGGTCGGGACTGCCGACCTGACGGGCGCGGATCTGCTCGAGGGTCGGGCGGGGCACGTTCGCCTGCACCTCGTACACCTGGTTGCGCGTCGAGCCGGCGCGGGTGACGACGGTGCGGTTCTGCGGCATGCCCAGCCAATCGCCCGACAGTCCCGTGACGGTCGAGGCGGGGTAGGGCACGGGCAACCACGGGCTGTCGAGCTGATCGACGGTGACCGTGGTCGACCAGTCGGCCAGCGCGATGTCCTGGTCGACGCCCACACGGTCGAACACGGGCCCGTCGGGGGGCACGGGGACCGTGTCGGAGCTGTCGGGTTGCCACACGGCGCCGTCGAACCGCGAGAGCGTGACAGCACGCAGGTACGGGGCGGTCGGCCCGGTCGTGCGCACGGTCAGCACGTCGACCTCGCGCGGCTGGCGCAGGTCGTTGCCGAGTTCGAGGTTGGGGTTGATCGTCGTCCCGATACCGCCCGTTCCACCGGTCGCGAAGCGCAGGCCCGGCTGCGGCAGAAGCGGGGTGGCGACCACGGCGACGATGACGGCGACGGCGGCGACACCGAGCGCGGTCGAGGAGGCGCCCAGGCGACGCGGGGCAGGATCCCGGTCGGACGCCGCGATCGCCCGAGCACGCGTGTCGACGCGCAGGAGGAACAGCAGCGACGCCGCCAGCAGCACGAAGGCGACGATGTCGACGTCGGAGGGGATCGCGATGGTCGGGATCAACGAGACCGCGACGAGACCGACGCCGGCGAGCAACGGCATCCGGGCCGTGAGCACGACGTGGTCCAGCACCAGGGCGAGCCCGCCGATCGCTCCCACGAGCAGGAACGCCAGGCCGACGGCCGGTTCGACGGGGGCGACGCCGAGGCGGATCTCCTCCGACGCACCCGAGAGCAGACCCGGGACGCTCGCGAAGGTGGCGGGGGTGGGGATGAGCCCGAGGAGCGCCGTCGTGCGACCGAAGATCGCCGTCAGCAGCACGACCCACACGCCGAGCTCGATGGCGCTGGCGAGGATCGCGGGCAGGCGGGCGATGCGCACCAGCAGGCCCGCGCCCAGCACCCCGGCTGTCACGAGGACGGCACCGGCGACCCAGGGGCCCGGCGCGATGACCGAGAACACCGGCAGCATCGCCGAGACGATCGCGGCGAACAGCCCCAGCGTCAGCATCGTGGCGTCGCGACGTCGACGCGGGGTGCGCAGCACCGTGAGATCAGCCGACACGGGAGTACCCCTGTTCCATGGCGTCGTCCCAGGCCGCGGCGACCTCCCCGCCCGACCGCACGAGTGCCGCGCGCCATCCGCCGGCGCGCAGGCCGTCGAGGTCGGCATCGATTCCCTCGTCGGCGACCACGATCAGCACCGGCATCGCCGAGTGTCGAGCCACGGTTCCCAGCGACGCGCGATCGTCGGCCCCCAGTCGTCCGGTCACCACCACGACCGGGCCCAGCAGCGCGCCGGCCGAGGCGGGCACGATGCGGTGCGAGGGGTCGTCGGATCGCGCGCGCAGGCTCGCGAAGCCCGCCGCGGTCCGGCGGGCGTCGATGTCGTCACCGCCCTCGACGGGGTCGGTGAGCAGGGCCCCGTCGCTGTCGACCACGTCGACCGTGTAGCCCTCGTGCACGAGACGCGCGATGACCGACACGCACGCGCTCACGGCCGTCTCGAACGCCGCATCGGCGCCGGGGGCGTGCGCGGCGAGCGGCGACCAGCGCGACAGAGCGCGGTCGAAGACGACGGTCGCGGCCGGAGACGACTCCTGCTCCTCCTGGCGCACCATGAGCGTGTCGCGGTGCGCCGTCGCCCGCCAGTGGATGCGCCGCATCGAATCGCCCGGGGCGTAGGGCCGGGCGACGAGGTTGTCGGCGCCCTGGCCCAGCTGCATCGTCGTCGTCTGGCGCGAACCGCCGGCCTCGCCCGAGGCGGTGGGCAGGGGCGCGAGGTCGACCACGGCCGGACCCACGGTGACCGCGGTGGGGCGCCCAAGGGCGAGCCGCCGCCGCACGAGGCCGAAGGGATCCGTCGTGGTGACCTCGAACGGACCGAGGGAATGGATGCCGCGCGACGTGCCGACGACCTCGTAACGCACCTCGATCGTTCCGCCCGCGCCCGCGAGTGTCGACGAGAGGCCGGGAGAGGCGCCCTCCGCCCGACCCGAGAGGCCCGACGGCAGTGCGTCGCGCCACCGACCGGGACCCGTGGGCAGCGCGCTCTGCAGGCCCGCGCGCACGAGCACGCTCGCGCGGGCGCCAACCTCGGGAACCTCGGGGGTGATCGTGCGCGTCACCGAACCCGCCCCCCGCGTGAGCAGCAGAGCGATGCCGGAGGCCGCGAGAAGCGCCGCCAGCAGCGAGGCGAAATACAACAGCTCCGGGATGCCGGCGCGCTGGGCGATCACGAACGACGCCACGGCCAGCAGCACCGCGCCGGTGCCACGGACGGTGAACGGCCACCAGCGGCGCACGGCCGGCCTCACGGTCGCGGCGCGAGCGGCACGCGGACGCTCGCGGCGATCCGCTCGAGCGCGTCGGCGACCACGGCGGCCCCGGCGCGACCGCCGGCCGCCGACCGGTTGGCGATCAGACGGTGGGCGAACACCGGCGACAGCAGTGCCGTGATGTCGTCGGGGATGACGTAGGCGCGCCCGTCGAGGGCCGCGCGCACCTTCGCCGCGCGCACGAGCTGCAGGGTCGCGCGGGGGCTCGCGCCCAGGCGGATGTCGGGATGGCTGCGGGTCGCCTGCGCGAGGGCGACGACGTACTCCTCGAGCGCGGGCGCGACGTGCACGCCGCGAGCCCAGGCGGTCATTGCCGTCACCTGACGCGCGCTCACCACGGGGGTCAGCCCGTCGAGCGGGTTCACACTGTCGCGCTGGCGCAGCATGAGCGCCTCGGCCGCGGCATCCGGATACCCCATCGAGATGCGCAGCAGGAAGCGATCGCGCTGCGCCTCGGGCAGCGCGTAGGTGCCCTCCATCTCGAGGGGGTTCTGCGTCGCGACGACGAGGAACGGCGAGGGGAGCACGTGGGTCCGACCGTCGACGGTGACCTGGCGCTCCTCCATCGCCTCCAGCAGCGACGACTGCGTTTTGGGGGAGGAGCGGTTGATCTCGTCGGCGATCACGATGTTGGCGAACACGGCGCCGGGGGTGAACTCGAACTGCCGCTGCACCGGGTTGAAGACGGATACGCCCGTGATGTCGCCGGGGAGGAGGTCGGGCGTGAACTGGATGCGCCGCACGTCGGCGTCGACCGTGGCGGCCAGGGCCCGCGCGAGCATGGTCTTGCCGACGCCGGGGACGTCTTCGATTAACAGGTGTCCCTCGGCGAGCAACGCAATCAGGGCGCTGCGCACGGCATCGGGCTTGCCGTCGATCACCCGCGAGACGGATGCCACGATGTCGCCGGTCAGCTGAGCGAACGACGCGGCGTCCAGGCCGATGTCGACGCCCGGGCGCGGGCTCGTGTCGGTGCGGCGTGTCCGCGTGGTCGCCTCGGGCGTGACCGTCTCGTCCATGGCATCCCTTGTGTCGTGGAGGGCGGCGGCGCATCCTCGCCGCCGTGACCTGATCGTAACCCGCGTCATGGTGCGGCGGGCCGGAACGGAGCGGGTGCACAGGCGGCGCACGGCTGCCGCCCTAGGATCGGGGGCGTCGATCCGCCCGAGGAGCCCCATGCCCGACACCGCGACCACCCTCCCTTTCACCCACGTGCTCGCCGTCGACATCGGCGGGACCAAGGTCGACGCGGCCCTCGTGTCCGTCGACGGGGAGGTCGAGCGCGCGAGCGTGACCCGGCGTCCGACGGGGCGCGAGGCCGACCGCGCGCAGATCGCCCGCAACGTCCGCGAGGCTGCCGCCGCAGCGCTCGCCGCCGTCCCCACCGCCCGCGTGGGAGCGATCGGGGTGGGCAGCGCCGGTCCCGTCGACCTGCCGTCGCGGTCGGTGTCGCCGTTGAACCTGCCGCTGGCCGCGGGGTTGTCGATCGACGAGGTCCTCGGCGGACTGGTCGACGGTCCGATCCACCTGGCCCTCGACGGCACCTGCATCGCCCTCGCCGAGCACTGGCGCGGAGCACTGGTCGGCTGCGACGACGCGATGGCCATCGTCGTGTCGACGGGCGTGGGCGGCGGCTTCGTCATGGGCGGTCAGCCCGTGCGCGGCGCGAGCGGCAACGCCGGACACCTCGGTCAGATCTTCGTGCGCACCATCGAAGACGACCAGGTCGTGGCCTCGACCCTCGAGGCGGTCGCGGCCGGCCCCGGAACGGTCGCGTGGGCCCGCGCCCAGGGGTGGGAGGGACTGACGGGGCTCGACCTCGCCGCCTCGCACGCGGCGGGCGATGACATCGCCGTCCGCGCGGTGCGGCGATCGGCCACCGCCGTCGGACAGGCGATCGCGGCCGCGGCCATGCTGTGCGACCTCGAGGCCGTCGCCATCGCCGGCGGGTTCTCTCAGGTCGCTCCCGACTACATCGACCAGGTGCGTGCGGCGGCGCAGGCCGCGTCGCTGCACGCCTACGCCCGCCGCTGCCGCATCGTCGGGTCGGGACTCGACGGCGACGGACCGCTGTTGGGTGCCGCGGCGCTCGCGTTGCAGGCGTGAGGCGTCGCGTGGTCGAAGCGACCAGTCCCGACGACTCGCGCGGGCGGCTGCCCGCACGGCGTGAAGAGGCCGACGAGTCGGGTAAGCTAGTCGACGGCTCTCCGCGTGGCGGTATCCCGGCCAACTCCCCCAGGACGGAAACGTAGCAAGGGTAACCAGGCTCTACCGGGTGCGCGGAGGGTCTTTTTCTTTGCCCGGAGCCCGGAGCCCGGAGCCCAGAGCCCATTCCGGATGCCGTGCCTCAGCGCCGCGCGAAGGGCCCGTCGAGCACCGCCCACTGCAGCAGCATGATCGTCTTGGCATCCTGGATCGATCCGTCGCGGATCTTCGCCAGCGCGACGTCGATGTCGTACTCGAGGATCTCGATCTCCTCGTCCTCTTCGGCAAGGCCCCCGCGATCGCCCTCGCGCTCGGTGCCGTCGTAGGCCGCGGCGAAGAAGTGCAGGCGCTCGGTGACTGATCCCGGGCTCATGTAGACGTCGAACACGTGCTGCACCTCATCGACCCGCACCCGCGTCTCCTCCTCGGCCTCGCGACGGATCGCGGTGACCGGATCGTCGTCGTCGAGCAGGCCCGCGGCGGTCTCGATGAGCATGCCGTCGGGGTGGTCGTTGACGTACACGGGGTAGCGGAACTGCCGGGTGAGCAGCACGGTGCGCCGCGCGGGGTCGTACAACAGGATCGTCGCACCGTTGCCGCGGTCGTACGTCTCGCGCGTGAGGGTCGTCCACTCGCCGTCGTCGCCGCGATAGCGGAACGTCGTCGCCCGCAGGACGTGCCAGCCCGCGGCGAGGAGCTCGACGCGGGTGACCTCCACTCGCGGGTTGCGGTCGAGGTCTCGGCCGGTGAGGTGCAGACCGGTGCGGCCGCGGTGATCGGCGACGGTGGTGCCGGGGCGAGGGTCGATCATGATTCGGAACAATAGTGCAGAAACATGCAAGAATGTGAAGCATGCTCGCTGCCGCCCGCAAAGACGTCCTGCTCGACCGGCTCCGGCGTGACGGGCGTCTCGTCGTGAAGGACATCGCCGTCGAGCTGGGGCTCTCCGAAGACAGCATCCGCCGGGATCTCCGAGAGTTGGATGCCGCGGGCCAGGCGGTGCGCGTCTACGGCGGGGCGCTCCCGGCGTCGCCCGCCGTCGCCGACTACGCCGCTCGTCGCGAGGTCGCGCGGGGGAGTAAAGAGCGCGTGGCCGCCGCAGCGGTCGCCCTCATCGAGCCCGGCTCCACGGTGCTGCTCGACGGCGGCACGACGACCCTGGCGATGGTCGACCTGCTGCCGCGCTCGTTCGGCGGCACGGTCATCACCCACTCGCCGACGATCGCGGCCGCACTTCTCGACCACGACGCCGAGGTCATGATCCTCGGCGGGCGCCTCTTCAAGCACTCCGCCGTCGCCTGCGGGGCCGCGGCGGTGGAAGCGGCGCAGAACGTCAGCGCCGATCTCTTCTTCTTAGGAGTGACGGGGGTTCACCCCGAGACGGGGCTGTCGACGGGTGATGCCGAGGAGGCGGCCATGAAGCGCACTCTCGCCGCCCGCGCGGCAGAGACGTTCGTTCTCGCCAGCGAAGAGAAGCTCGGAGCGGCCTCGCGGTTCGGCATACTTCCACTCGACGGGGTCGCGGGGATCATCGCCGACCTCGATCCCTCCGCGCCCCTCGCCGCGGACCTCCGGAGGGCCGGCGCCCGGATCGTGCCGGTGGACCCCTCCTGATCACTCGACGCCGAAGCAACCCCGCGGCGGTGTCGGAGGCCCGCAATAGGCTGGCTCCGTGACGCAGAGCATCTACATCACGTCGGCCGAAGGTCATTCGGGCAAATCCTCGGTGGCTCTGGGCGTCCTCGACGCCCTCAGCCGCGTCACGCCGCGCGCGGGGGTGTTCCGTCCCATCGCGCGATCGACGGCCGAGCGCGACTACGTGCTCGAGATGCTGCTCGATCACGACAGCGTCGACCTCGCCTACGACGATTGCGTGGGCGTCACCTACGACGACGTGCGCGACGACGCCGACGCCGCTCTAGCTCGCATCGTCGAGCGGTACAAGGCGGTCGAGGCCCAGTGCGACGCGGTCGTCATCATCGGCAGCGACTACACCGATGTGGGCAGCCCCGCTGAGCTGGCATACAACGCCCGCATCGCCGCCAACCTGGGCGCCCCCGTGCTCCTCGTGCTCGGCGGTCGCGCGCAGCAGGGTCACAGCGAGACGCTGGGAATGTCGGTCGCGCGCACCCCGCACGAGGTCGGGCAGATCGCCTCGCTCGCCGTCTCCGAACTGCAGCACGAGCGGGCGGCGCTGTTCGCCGTGATCGCCAACCGCGCCGATCCCGACCACCTCGACGAGATCACGGCATCCGTGCGTCAGGTCGTCGACGCGCTTCCCATCGGCGCCGCCGCCGAACGCCGCAGCGTGCCCGTCTGGGCTCTCCCCGAAGACCGCTTCCTCATCGCCCCCTCGGTGCGCGGCGTGCTGCGCTCGGTCGAGGGCGAGCTCATCAAGGGCGACCCGGCGCTGCTGACCCGCGAGGTGCTCGACGTGGTCGTCGCGGGGATGTCGATGGTCAACGTGCTGCCGCGGCTCAAAGAGTCCGCGGTCGTGGTCATCCCGGCCGATCGCAGCGAGGTACTCATCGCCGCCCTGCTGGCCAACGCCTCGGGCACGTTCCCCTCGCTCGCCGGCATCGTGCTCAACGGCGGATTCGAGCTGCCCGATGCGATCGTGCGCCTGATCGACGGCCTCGGCTCGCCGCTGCCGATCATCGCGACCGACCTCGGCACCTACGACACCGCGGTGCGCATCATGAACACGCGCGGTCGCCTCGCCGCCGACTCGCAGCACCGCTACGACACCGCCCTCGCCCTGTTCGAACGCCACGTCGACACCGAACTGCTCACGCGCGAGCTCGGCGTCGCCCGCCCGAGCGTGGTCACCCCGCTCATGTTCGAATACGGCCTGGTCGACCGCGCTCGCAGCGACAAGCGCCGCATCGTGCTGCCCGAGGGCAACGACGACCGCGTGCTGCGGGCGGCGGCCACCGTGCTCTCGCGCGGCATCGCCGACCTGACGATCCTGGGCGAACCGATCGAGGTGCGCGGGCGCGCGATCGAGCTCGGCATCGACATCCGCGACGCCGAGGTGCTCAGCCCCTTCGACGCCGTGCACGTCGACAAGTTCGCGACCGAGTACGCCCGACTCCGTGCCCACAAGGGCGTCACCTACGCGCAGGCCGCCGACACCGTGACCGACGTGTCGTACTTCGGCACGCTCATGGTGCACCTGGGTCTCGCAGACGGCATGGTCTCGGGCGCCGCTCACACCACGGCGCACACGATCCGGCCCGCGTTCGAGATCATCAAGACCGCCCCCGGTGTCTCGGTCGTCTCGAGCGTCTTCCTCATGGCCCTCGCCGACCGCGTGCTCGTCTACGGCGACTGCGCCGTCATCCCCGACCCCACGAGCGAGCAGCTCGCCGACATCGCCGTGTCGTCGGCCGCCACCGCCGAGCAGTTCGGCATCGCACCGCGCGTGGCGATGCTGTCGTACTCGACGGGGGAGTCGGGCACGGGGGCCGACGTCGAGAAGGTCCGCACCGCCACCGCCCTGGTGCGCGAGCGCGCGCCCGAACTGCTGGTCGAGGGGCCCATCCAGTACGACGCCGCCGCCGACGCGGCCGTCGCGCGGGCCAAGATGCCCGACTCCGAGGTCGCCGGTCGCGCGACGGTGTTCGTCTTCCCCGACCTCAACACGGGCAACAACACCTATAAGGCCGTGCAGCGCTCGGCCGGCGCGGTGGCCATCGGTCCCGTGCTGCAGGGCCTGAACAAGCCCATCAACGACCTCTCGCGCGGCGCCCTCGTCGACGACATCGTGAACACCATCGCGATCACCGCGATCCAGGCCCAGGGGGGCACCCAGTGAGCGTCGTCCTCGTCGTCAACAGCGGTTCGTCGTCGTTCAAGTACCAGTTGCTCGACATGGCGCACGAGCAAGTGCTGGCATCCGGTCTCGTGGAGCGCATCGGAGACCCTTCGACAGGCTCAGGGACCGGGGGAACGGCAACCCACACGGTCGCTTCGGCCTCCCTCGCCGCTCCCGACGCTCCGGCGCCCACGGTGACGGATGCCACGTACACGATCGAGCGCGAGATCCCCGACCACACCGCGGGCTTCGCCGTCATGCTCGACGCTTTCGCGGCGCACGGACCGTCGCTCGAAGAGCACGCCCCCGTCGCGGTCGGGCACCGTGTCGTGCACGGCGGCGCGCGCTTCTTCGCCCCCACCGTCGTGACGCCGCTCGTCGAGATCAACATCGACGAGCTGTCCGTGCTGGCACCCCTCCACAACCCCGCGAACCTCGCCGGGATCGTCGCGGCGAAGAAGGCGTTCCCCGACGTCGCGCACGTGGCCGTGTTCGACACCGCGTTCCACCAGTCACTCGCTCCCGAGGCCTACACCTACGCCATCGACCGCGAAGTCGCCGAGGCCCATCGCATCCGCCGGTACGGCTTCCACGGCACGAGCCACAAGTTCGTCAGCGAGGCCGCGGCCGCCTTCGTGGGCCGCCCGCTCACCGAGCTGAAGCAGATCGTGTTCCACCTCGGCAACGGCGCCTCGGTCGCCGCGATCGAGGGCGGCCGTTCGGTCGACACCTCGATGGGCCTCACGCCCCTCGAGGGGCTCGTCATGGGCACGCGCTCGGGAGACCTCGACCCGGCGGTGCTGCTGCAGCTCGCGCGTCGCGCCGACATGTCGACCGCCGATCTCGACACGCTGCTCAACAAGCGCTCGGGCCTGCTCGGCATCGCGGGGGTGTCCGACATGCGCGACATCCAGCAGCGACGTGAGGCGGGAGACCCGGCGGCGCGCCTGGCCTTCGACGTCTACATCCATCGCCTGCGGGCGTACGCGGGCGCCTACCTCGCGCAGTTGGACGGCGTCGACGTGATCTCCTTCACCGCGGGGGTGGGCGAGAACGCCGCCGCCGTGCGGGCCGAGGCCCTGGCCACGCTCGGATTCGCCGGGGTCGAGATCGACGCCGAGCGCAATGCGACGCGCGGACGCGGCATCCGGCGCATCTCCACCGACGCCTCGCGCGTCGAGGTGCTCGTCGTGCCCACCGACGAAGAGCTCGAGATCGCGCGGCAGACCCTGTCGGTCACCCGCTGAGACACTTCGTCCCGCTACGCTGACCCCGCCCTGCTGGGGCGACCGTCTTCTTCGACCCGGAGTTCTCCATGACCCCCACCGCCGATCTGCCCGACCTGACGACGTTCGACGGGGTGCTGTTCGATCTCGACGGCGTGCTGACTCCCACCGCCGAGGTGCACATGCGGGCGTGGAAGACGATGTTCGACGAGCTGTTCGCCGCGTGGAAGATCGAGCCGGCCTACACCGACCGCGACTACTTCGAGTACGTCGACGGCAAGAAGCGCTACGACGGCGTGGCGAGTCTGCTGCGCAGCCGCGACGTCGAGGTGCCGTGGGGCGATCCCTCCGACGACCCGTCCGAAGACACCGTGTGCGGGGTCGGCAACCGCAAGAACGTGGTCTTCTCCGAGATCCTGCGCCGCGAGGGCATCGCCCCCTACCCGGGTTCGGTGGCCCTTCTCGACGTGCTGCAGGAGGCCGGGGTCCCCATCGCGGTCGTGTCGAGCTCGAAGAACGCCGTCGAGGTGCTCGAGGCCGCCGGCATCCGCGATCGCTTCCCCGTCGTCATGGACGGCGTCGTCGCCGAGCGCGACCATCTGTCGTCGAAGCCCGCTCCCGACGTGTTCGCCGAGGCGGCGCGCATGCTCGGGGTCGACCCGGCCCGATCCGTCGCCGTCGAAGACGCCCTGAGCGGCGTGAAGTCGGCGGTCGCTGCCGAATACGCGGTCGTCGTCGGCGTGGATCGCGGCGTCGGCGCCGAAGACCTCGCGTCCGCCGGGGCCACCGTGGTCGTCGACGACCTCGCGGCCTTCGTAGACTGAGCCGTCGCCTGCACGCGACCCACCCGACTCACCGCGGGCACGGGGTACGCCCCCTCGCCCTGGAAGGCACGTGATGATCGATCGCGATCGTTTCCCCATCGACGAATGGCGTCTCGTCGAAACCGAGTTCTCGCTCGATGACGTGGGGGTCACCGAGACCCTCTTCGCGGTCGGCAACGGCTATCTCGGACTGCGCGGCAACTCCATCGAGGGCCGGTTCGCCCTCGAGCAGGGCACGTTCATCAACGGCTTCCATGAGACGTTCCCGATCCGCCACGCCGAGCAGGCCTACGGCTTCGCCGAGGTCGGTCAGACGATCATCAACGCTCCGGATGCCAAGGTCATGCGCGTCTACGTCGACGACGAGCCGCTGTCGCTCGACGTGGCCGACGTGCGCGAGTACGAGCGCGTGCTCGACATGCGCCAGGGGATCCTGCGTCGCAACCTCCTCTGGGTCACGCCCTCGGGCAAGCGCGTGCGCATCGAGGACGAGCGCTTCGTCTCGTTCGACGAGAAGCACCTCGCGGTGCTGCGCCTGACCGTCACCGTGCTCGACGCCGACGCTCCCGTCACCGTGAGCAGCCAGCTGCTCAACCGTCAGGACGGCGAGGGCATCTACGGCGGCTCGCCCATGGCGTCGAAGCAGTCCGGTTTCGACCCGCGCAAGACCGAGAAACTCAGCGACCGCGTGCTGCAGCCGCGCGAGTACTGGCAGGACGGCAACCGCTCGGCCCTCAGTTACGAGGTCAGCGAGTCGAACATGACGCTCGCCGTCATCGCCGACCACCTCGTCGAGACCGAGAACGAGTACACCTCTCGTCAGCTCATCGAGCCTGACATCGCCAAGAACGTCTACCGGGTGCACGCCCGGGCCGGTGTGCCCACGACGATCACCAAGCTCGTGAGCTACCACACCTCTCGGGGCGTCCCGACGGGCGAGCTGCTCGACCGCTGCCGCCGCACGCTCGATCGCGCGGTCGAGACGGGTGTCGACCGGCTCGTCGAGAAGCAGATCGCCTGGTACGCCGACTTCTGGGATCGCTCCGACGTCCGCATCGGTGGTCACGGCGACCTGCAGCAGGCCACGCGCTGGTGCCTCTTCCAGCTCGCGCAGGCGGCCGCCCGCGCCGACGGGCAGGGCGTGCCGGCCAAGGGCGTCACGGGCTCGGGGTACAGCGGGCACTACTTCTGGGACACCGAGGTCTACGTGCTGCCGTTCCTGGCGTACACGTCGCCGCTGTGGGCCCGCAACGCGCTGCGCATGCGGTATCTCATGCTCCCCGCGGGTCGCAAGCGCGCGCACCAGCTCAACGAGGCCGGGGCGTTGTTCCCGTGGCGCACGATCAACGGCGAGGAGGCCTCGGCCTACTACGCCGCGGGTACCGCGCAGTACCACATCAACGCCGACGTGGCCTACGCGCTCGCGAAGTACGTGCGGGCGACCGGCGACGAGGAGTTCCTCGCCCGCGAGGGCGTCGACATCGCCGTCGACACGGCCCGCCTGTGGGCGACGCTGGGGTTCTGGCGCTCGAGCGACGGCTCCGACGACGGGGAGCGCGACTCCTTCCACATCCACGGCGTCACCGGGCCCGACGAGTACACCACCGTCGTCAACGACAACTTGTTCACCAACGTCATGGCGCGGTTCAACCTGCGCTTCGCCGCGCGCACGGTCCGCGATCTCGCCGAGAACGACCCCGATGCGTACGCGCACATGGCCGATCGCATGAACCTCGACCCGTCGGAGCCCGAGCGGTGGGACAAGGCCGCCGAGGCCATGCACATCCCGTTCAGCGAGGCCCTCGGCATCCACCCCCAAGACGCCGTGTTCCTCGAGCGCGAGATCTGGGACCTCGAGAACACCCCGCCCGATCAGCGTCCTCTGCTGCTGCACTTCCACCCGCTGGTGATCTACCGGTACCAGGTGCTCAAGCAGGCCGACGTGGTGCTCGCGCTGTTCCTGCAGGGCAATCACTTCACGGATGCCGAGAAGCTCGCCGACTTCGAGTACTACGACCCGCTGACCACGGGCGACTCGACGCTCTCGGCGGTCGTGCAGTCGATCCTCGCGGCGGAGGTCGGCTACCAGGATCTCGCCCTGGAGTACTTCCGCCAGGCCGCGTTCGTCGACCTCGGCGACCTGCATCACAACGCCTCCGACGGAGTGCACGTGGCCTCGGCCGGTGGCGTGTGGACGGCCCTCGTCAGCGGTTTCGGCGGCATGCGCGACCATTTCGGTCTGCTGACCTTCGACCCGCGTCTGCCCGCCGACTGGCCCGAGCTGTCATACGTGCTGCACTGGCACGGCACGCGCCTCGACATCACCCTCACCGCGTCGGCGCTGACCCTTCGCGCCGGGGGAGAGGGCGGCCCCGTCACCTTCGCCGTGCGCGGGGTGGATTACACCGTCGCTCCGGATGAGACGGTGCGCGTGGCCCTGCACGGTCAGGGTCCGGTGCGGCCCGGTCGTCCCTCGATCCGTCAGCTCGAGGGCTCCGTGCGCGAGGACGGCACGCTGCTGTCGGCGTCGGTGCCGATCGTCACCGCGACCATCCCGGTCGTCGGCGACGACGAGGCGCCCATCGCGGTCGGACTCGACGGCGGTTTCTGAGCTCTTCGAACGCGGCGGCACCCTGCGGGGGGTCGCCGCGTTCGGCGTTCGCGGGCGCCTTCTTCGCCCGCGGGAGGAGGATCGGGGAGGGGAGGATGCCACGGGTCGATCGCGTCCTCCGTCGACCGGATCCCCGCCATTCCGCGCGGCCCGAGGGGCGATCGCCCGAGGCCGCGGAGGCGATGTCGGAGGTACGCCGTAGGCTGGTGGAGTGACGACAGCCCTGTACCGCCGATACCGCCCCGAGGCGTTCGGCGAGATGATCGGGCAGTCGCAGGTGACCGAGCCGCTCATGACCGCCCTGCGCAGCGACCGCGTGGGTCACGCGTATTTGTTCTCGGGTCCGCGCGGCTGCGGAAAGACCACCTCGGCCCGCATTCTGGCGCGCTGCCTCAACTGCGCAGCGGGCCCCACCGACACCCCCTGCGGCACGTGCGACAGCTGCGTCGAGCTGGGGCGCGGCGGCGGCGGGTCGCTCGACGTGGTCGAGATCGACGCCGCCAGCCACAACGGCGTCGACGACGCGCGCGACCTGCGCGAGCGCGCGATCTTCGCCCCCGCACGCGACCGCTTCAAGATCTTCATCCTCGATGAGGCGCACATGGTGACGCAGCAGGGCTTCAACGCCCTGCTCAAGCTGGTCGAAGAGCCTCCGGCCCACGTGAAGTTCATCTTCGCCACCACCGAGCCCGAAAAGGTGCTCGGCACCATCCGCTCGCGCACGCACCACTACCCGTTCCGGCTGGTTCCGCCCGCCGCGATGCTCGAGTACGTCCAAGAGCTCTGCGAGACCGAGGGCGTGAGCGTCGAGGCCGGCGTGCTGCCCCTCGTCGTGCGCGCCGGCGGCGGGTCGCCCCGCGACACCCTCTCCCTTCTCGACCAGCTCATCGCCGGCAGCGACGCGGATTCCGCGGGCCACGTGCTGGTGCGCTACGAGCGCGCGGTCTCGCTGTTGGGCTATACGCACTCCGAGCTGCTCGACGAGGTCGTCGACGCCTTCGCCGCGAACGACGGCGGAGGAGCCTTCGCCGCCGTCGACCGCGTCGTGCAGACCGGCCAAGACCCCCGCCGCTTCGTCGACGACCTGCTCGAGCGCCTGCGCGACCTGATCATCGTGGCCGCCACGGGTGCGGGCGCCGCCGCGGTCCTGCGCGGGGTTCCCGACGACGAGCTCGAGCGCATGTCGCGCCAGGCCACCGCCTTCGGAACCACCCGTCTGTCCCGCACGGCCGACCTCGTGGTGGCCGCGCTCGACGAGATGACCGGCGCCACCTCTCCCCGCCTTCAGCTCGAGTTGCTGGTGGCGCGCGTGCTCACGCACGCGGGTGTCGCTCAGGGCGGCTCGCCCGCCACGGCGCACGATATCGAAGCAGGGCGCGCTCATGCCGCAGCCCCCGCGCAGGTCACCCCCGCGACGGGGCGTCCCGCGTCTCCCGCGGCCGACATCGCCGCACCGTCGACCCAGCCGGCGGTGTCGTCCGCTCCCGCGGCGGCCCCTCGCATCGCGTCGCCCGGTACCTCGGCAGGCGGTGCCTCGGCGGGCGGCGCCTCGTCGCCGGCCGTGGCCTCTCCGAAGATCGCTTCACCGGCGGTGGCCTCACCGACCGTGGCCTCGCCGGCCGTCGCTTCCCCTGGCATCGCGTCGCCCGGGGTCGCCTCCCCCCGCATCGCGTCGCCGGGCGCGGCAGCCCCCACGGTGGCGTCTCCGGGCGTCAGCGCCCCGCGGGTCGCGGCTCCCGGTCGCCCCGAGCCGACGTCGGCGGATGCCGAGAGGCCCGCGCCCGCGAACGCGACGAACCGCGTCGCCGCCCCGGCAGCGACGGCCGGCAGCGCCCCCTCCGACGATGACGCTCCGCCGCCCTTCACCGACGACGACGCTCCGCCGCCGTTCGACGACGGTGACGCTCCCGTGTTCGACGAGCCCGCGCCGACTCGCGCGGTCTCGCCCGCGGCGGCCGTCGAACCGGCTCTCGCCATGCCCGACGACGACGACGAAGCGCACCCCTTCGACAGGGCGCCCTCGGCGGCATCCGTCTCGAAGTCCGGAGACGGCCAGGCATCCGATCCTGTCGCGGACGCCGAGCCGGCCGCGAAGCCCGAGCCGGCCGCGAAGCCCGAGCCGGCCGCGAAGCCCGAGCCCGCCGCGAAGCCCGAGCCCGCCGCGAAGCCCGAGCCGGCCGCGAAGCCCGAGCCGGCCGCGAAGCCCGAACCGGCTCCGGCGTCCGAGCCGACGACGAAGGCCGCGCCGGCGTCAGAGCCCGAGCCGGCGTCCACGACCCCGCCCGCTGAAGCGGCCGTGGCAGCCGAGCCCGCAGAACGCGCCGAGCCCGCCGCTGCGGCTGAGCCGGCGCCACGCCCCGCACCCGGTGCGACAGCCGAGAACGACGCGGCGGCCGAACCCGCTGCTGCGGCTGAGTCCGCCGGTGCCGTTCCCGCAGCCGACGAAGCCTCCCCGCTCGAGCCGTCGGCCCCGACGCCGCCGGCGACCCCGGTCGGCCCGATCGACCTGGCGCACGTGCGCGACGCGTGGCCCGAGGTGCTGGGTCAGCTCGAGGTGGCCAGCCGTGCCTCGTGGCTGATCGTCTCGACCTCGACCGTCGTCGCCTACGACGACGACGTGCTCACCCTCGCGTTCCGCACGACGAACGATCTGTCGGCGTTCAAGACCCGCACGCCCGAGGGCGGCCCGAGCGAAGACCTTCGACAGGCGATCCAGGCCGTGCTCGGCGTCCGGGTGAAGTACCTCGCTCGCCTCGAAGGCGACCAGCCCGGCGGCCCCGGCGGGTCGGGCGGTGGCCCCGGCGGCCAGGGCGGCGCTCCGCGTGGACCGGCAGGCTCGGCGTCCGCCGGCCCCGAGGCCACGCGACGGAGCGGGCAGCAGCCCTCCGCGCCGCGCACCGCGACCTCGTCGGCGCCGTACGCCTCGTCGGTGACCGAGTGGGCCGTGGCGCCCATCCCGGCCTCCGACGGCGGTGCGCCGTCGGCGTTCCGCGCTCCGACCGCCCTGGCGGTCGACGACGAACCCGATGAGGCCTCCGCCGGCATCGCACCGGCCACACCCGTCCGCGAGGGCGTCGTGCTCCCGCCCCGCGACGTGGCCCGGTCGGTCCCGGCCCCCGAGGAGGTCGACGACGACGACGTGATCCCGCCCGCCGACGAGACCGAGGCTCCGCTGCCACCCGTCGTGGTTCCGCGCATGCCCCCGCTCGGCGGCGGCGTGCAGCGTTACGGCGAGGCGGTCGTGCGGCAGATGCTCGGTGCCACCTACGTGCGTGACGAACCCTACGAGCCCCCGACGAGGTTCAACTGATGTACGACGGAATCGTCCAAGACCTCATCGACGAGTTCGGCCGCCTGCCGGGCATCGGCCCGAAGTCGGCGCAGCGCATCGCGTTCCACATCCTGCAGTCGCCGTCGTTCGACGTGTCGCGCCTGTCGACCCTGCTCGGCGAGATCCGCGACAAGGTCAAGTTCTGCGAGATCTGCGGCAACGTCACCGAGCAGGAGCGCTGCTCGATCTGCCGCGACCCCCGCCGCAACGCCACGCTGATCTGCGTCGTCGAAGACGCCAAAGACGTGGCCGCGATCGAGCGCACCCGCGAGTTCCGCGGTCTGTACCACGTGCTCGGCGGGGCGATCAGCCCCATCGCCGGCATCGGACCCGACGACCTGCGCGTCACCCAGCTCATGCAGCGCCTCGCCGACGGCACCGTGCAGGAGGTCATCCTCGCGACCAACCCCAACCTCGAGGGCGAGGCGACCGCGACCTACCTCAGCCGGCTGCTGCACACGCTCGAGATCCGCGTCACCCGCCTGGCATCCGGACTCCCCGTCGGCGGAGACCTCGAGTACGCCGACGAGGTCACCCTGGGCCGCGCCTTCGAAGGTCGCCGCACGCTCTGACCCCGGCCTCGGGAAGATGAGGCCGTCGCGGCGAATCTCAGGATTCGCCGCGAGAAGTTGCACGTGGTGAACCGCTCGTTCACCCCCCGCTCCCGTGTTCGCCACAGACGGGGAGCACCTTCTCACCTGCGGAACATCGGAGTGTCACCCGAAGACACGGCGTACGGTCCGTCAGACAGGGGACCCTTCGTGAGCAATCCGCTCTCCGCGCCGTCCGGCGCGCTCGCACGCGTCGTCTTCGACACCTTCCGCTCGGCCGACGATCCGATGCTCGCGGCATGGCTCGCCTTCCGCGCCCGCGCCTTGCCGGCGGCATCCACCCCTCCCTTGCCGAGCGTCCGCACGCAGGACGCCCCCGGTAAGCGGGGGATGTTCGGGGTGTGGCGGCTGCTCGCCACGAACAACCGCGAGCTCGCCCGCGGCAGCTCGCTGCACGAGTCGCCCGATTCCGCGTGGGCCGAGGCGGAGGGACTGCGCGCCCGCTTCGCCGAACTCACGCCGTCGGTCATGCGCGGCTCTGCCGCGATGCGGCACGGCTGGGCGCTGCGACTGAGCGGGGAGCCGGTGCTGATCTGCTCGCGCTGGTACGAATCACCGGGCGAGGCCAATGCGGCCGCGCGCGCCGCGCGCGACAGCCTCGGGCGTTCGACCATCGTCCGCGCCTTCAACATCGGCACCCGGTCCGGGCGGCGCCACCGTCAGACCGGCCCCGCGGTCCAGCTCGTTGACTGACACCGACGAGGTCAACGCGAGATTCCGTATCCGAGCCCTCCTCGGTTCGGGGGCCACGGCATCCGTGTACGACGCCCTCGACACGACGACGGACAAACGGGTCGCGCTGAAGGTCCTGCACCCTCACCTCGCCGACGACCCCGCCCTCGCGCGGGCGTTCCTGCGGGAGTCCGAGATCGTGGCGGGCCTGTCGCACCCGGGTCTGAGCGCCTCGGTCGCCCGAGGTGACGGAGCGACCCCCTCCCGGTCGTGGACGGCGTGGGGCTTCGTCGAGGGGGTTTCGCTCACCGAGACCGTGCGGGGGTCCGGCGCCCTCGATCACGCGTCCGCGCTGACGGTGGCCGCCTCGCTTCTCGATGCCCTCCAGGTGCTGCATTCCGCGGGCATCGTGCACCGAGACATCTCGCCCGCCAACGTGCTGATCGCGCGCGGGGCCGACGCGCGCATCCTCGGCGTGCACCTCATCGACTACGGCCTGTCGGCCCCCGTGGGCGAGTCCGCCCGCGGAGCCGACGTGCTGCGCAGTGCGGCCGGCGAGGGTGTCGTCGGAAACGCGTCGTACGCCTCGCCGGAGCAACTCCGAGGAGACCCCGTCGGCGTGGCGGGAGATCTCTACCAGGTGGCGGGGGTGCTGTACTTCGCACTGGCGGGGACCCCGCCGTTCCCTCGCTCCTCGGTGGCGGACACGGTCCGCGCCCACCTCACGGCCCTCCCGCCCACGGCGTCCGTGGCGGCGCCGGGGGTGCCCGTCGCCGTCGACCGGCTGATCGTCCGGGCGCTGCTGAAGGAACCCGCGGAACGCTACCCGGACGCGCGTGCCATGCGCGCGGCGATCGACCCCCTCCTCTCCCGGGCGCACCGGGAGTCGGCCCTCCCCGAGGACCCCGCCCCCGCGCCCACCCGCGTCCTCACCGCCGCGCATCCGCTCGCTCCGGCGCCGATCGAACCCGAACCCCGTGCGACCTCGCCGTGGCTGTGGGTGCTCGCGGCGGCCGCCGTCACCGTGGTGGTCGCGGTGATCGCCGCCGCCGCACTGCCCACGGCATCCGGATCGGCTGCCGCCCCCGCGTCGGCAGCGCCCGCCGCGGTCGTGAGCGCCGACCCCGTCGTCGCCACTCCCCTTCCCACGCCCTCCGATCCGGTGCCGACCACTCCGGTCGCGCCGATCTCCGCGCCCATGCCGGAGGTGCGGGGCCTCGCCCTCGCCGACGCCGCCGAGGCGCTGCGGCGGGCGGGCCTGCTGCCCGGTGTCGTGACCGCCCACGACGGACCGTCCGCCGCCCAGACGGTGCTCGCGGCCGGGGCCGACGTCGGGTCCGAGCTTCCGATCGGGAGCGCCGTCGACCTCGCCGTGGCGAGCGGATGGACCGTCGTGCCCGAGGTCGCCTCGTTCGCCGAGCGCGACGCGGTCGGGCTCGTGTCGGCCGCGGGACTCGTGCCCCTGGTCGTGCGTGAACCTCGACCCGGCATCATCGGGGCGGTGGTCACCGTCGAACCCGCGGTCGCGACGCGGCAGGTGCTCGGCTCGACCGTCACGATCGTGGTCGCCACGGCGTCCGTCGCCTCTCCCACGGTGACCCCGCGGCCGTCCGCCACCGTCCCCAGCCCGGCGCCGTCGTCTTGACGTCTCCGGATGAGGATGCGGAAACACCTCCTTCGCAGAACCGTCGCCCCTCGTTCACCCTCGGCCCCGACGATGAACGACATCCGGCCGGAACCCGCCGCCGGTCCCTCCGCTCAGGAAGCCCCATGAGTCGAATCCCGCGCATCGTCGCGCCCTCGTGCCGGTGCGGTCGTCGATGAGCACCTCGACCTCCGACGACCTCACCGACCTGCTCTTCCCCGACGGCGACCCCGAGAAGGGTGCCGACGCCGTCCCCATCGACGGCGATCGACGCGCCGCCCGCGCGATGACCTCTCGTCCGTCGGTCGGCGATGCGGTCTTCCGGACCACCGCGTTCGCCGCCGGGGGGATCACCGTCGCGATCATGCTCGCGGTCGGCTTCTTCCTCACGCTGCGCGGCGGCGATGCGCTGTCGGTCGCGGGGTGGTCGTTCCTGACCACGCAGGAATGGTCGCCCGAGACGCACTCCTTCGGCATCGCGGCCGTGCTCTCGGGAACCGTCACGATCGCGCTCGTCGCGATGTTCTTCTCCGTCCCACTGGCCACGGGCACGGCGCTGCTCATCTCCGAGATCATCCCGCCCCGGCTCCGCTCGCTGCTCATCTCGCTCGTCGACCTGATGGCGGCCGTGCCCAGCGTCGTCTACGGGCTGTGGGGGCTGTTCTTCCTGCAGCAGAACGTCATCCCTGTCGCGCAGTGGATCTCGCACTACTTCGGGTGGATCCCGGTGTTCGCCGTCACCGACCCCGACGGGACGCCGATGACGGATGCCAGCCAGTTCACGTCATCCGCCTTCATCGCCGGCATCGTCGTCGCACTCATGGTCGCGCCCACCCAGACCTCGGTGATGCGCGAGGCCTTCTCGCAGGCGCCCGTCGGCGAACGCGAGGGCGCGCTCGCGTTGGGCTCGACGCGGTGGGGGATGATCCGCACCGTCGTGCTGCCCTTCGGGCGCGGCGGCATGATCGGCGGCACCATGCTCGGACTCGGTCGCGCGCTGGGCGAGACCATCGCCGTCTACCTGATCATCTCGCCGATCTTCACAATCAACTGGCAGGTGCTCAAGACCGGCAGCAACTCGGTCTCGGCCCTGATCGCGCTCCGGTACGGAGAGGCGAGCGAGTTCGGCCTGTCGGCCCTGATGGCCGCAGGTCTCGTCCTCTTCCTGATCACCCTGGCGATCAACTTCACCGCTTCCTCGATCGTGGCGCGGTCGCGGTCGGGCGCCCAGAGCGAAGGCTGACCCGCATGGACGACACCCTCACCGCCCCCGCGTCCGCGATCGACGGCCCCCGCCGCACGTTCCGCCCGGCGCCCGGAGACGAGCCCGTCGGCCCGCGCCGCCGCATGAGCGGAGCGACGGCCGAGGACACCTTCAACCTCACCGGCGCGCTGGGCGCGGCTCTGGCGGTGGCGACCCTCCTGTTCGGATGGTTCACGCCGATGACCGGCGCGGTCGGCTGGGCGGTCGTGACCTACCTGCTGTTCGTGGTCATCTACGCGCTGCTGGTCGCGCTGCGGGCCACGGGCCAAGAAGTCACCGATCGCGTCATGACCGCCCTGCTGTACAGCGCGGCATCCATCCTCATCGCCGCCCTCGTGTTCGTCGTGTGCTTCGCGGTGTTCCGCGGTCTGCCAGCGCTGGTGAACCTCAACTCCTTCGTGCAGACGATGGAGGCGGCGGGCCCGCTCGAGCCGCTGAGCGTCGGCGGTATCGCCCACGCGATCGTGGGAACTCTCATCCAGATCTCGATCGCGCTGGCGATCACGGTGCCCCTCGGGATCGCGACGGCGGTGTTCATGAACGAGATCGGGGGACCGTTCGCCCGGTTCGTGCGGACGATCTCGGATGCCATGACGGCGCTGCCCTCGATCGTCGCGGGACTGTTCGTCTACTCCGCCGTCATCCAGCTCATCACCCACGAGCGTTCGGGTTTCGCGGCATCCCTCGCGATCACCGTGATGATGCTCCCCATCGTGATCCGCGCCTCCGACGTGGTCCTGCGACTCGTGGCCGGCAACCTGCGGGAGGCGGCGTACGCCCTGGGCGCCTCGCGGTGGCGCACCGTGTGGCACGTCGTGCTGCCCACCGCCCGCTCGGGTCTGGTCACCGCGGTGATCCTCGGCACGGCGCGCGGCATCGGCGAGACCTCGCCCGTGCTGCTCACCTCGGGCGTCACCGCCTACATGAACCTGAACCCGTTCTCGGGGCCGATGATCTCGCTGCCGCTGCAGGTGTTCGACTTCGTCAAATCTCCCGAGCCGAACATGATCGCCCGTGGGTTCGGCGCGGCCGCGACCCTCATCCTGCTCGTGCTGCTGCTGTTCTTCGTCGCCCGTGTGATCGGCGGCCGCGGACCCGGTCAGCTCAGCGGCAGGCAGCGTCGCGCGCGGGCCGCCCACTCCCGCGCCGATCTCGAGCGCATCGAGCTCCGCCGCCGTCGGCTCGACGCGCTCGTGACGCCCCCTCTTGCTCCGCACGATTCGACCCCCTCGAAGGACACGCCGTGATCCGCCGCATCCGCTCACTCGTGGCGGCATCCGCCGTCGCCCTCCTCGTCGTCACGGGCCTGGTGTCGTCGTCGGTGCCGTCGGCGCGCGCCGACTCGTGGGCACCGATCTCGGGCACGGGCTCGACCTGGTCGCAGAATGCGCTCGACCAGTGGCGCCGCAACGTCGGCGAGAACTACGGCATGACGGTGAACTACTCGGGGGTCGGCTCATCGGCGGGTCGCCGTGACTTCATCAACGGCACCGTCGACTTCGCGATCAGCGAGATCCCGTTCCAGGCGCACCCCGAAGACAACTCTCAGCCGGAGGTTCCGCGTTCGGGGTACGCCTACATGCCGATCGTCGCCGGTGGTACCGCGTTCATGTACAACCTCAAGATCGGCGGCAAGCGCGTCACGAACCTGCGATTGTCGGGCGCCGTGGTCGCGAAGATCTTCGCCGGCGCGATCACGAAGTGGAACGACCCCGCCATCCAAGCGGACAACCCCGGCCTCGCGATGCCCGACCGGTCGATCGTCCCGATCGTGCGTTCCGACGGGTCGGGCTCGTCGGCGCAGTTCTCGCTGTGGATGTCGAAGCAGCACGGCGACATCTGGACCCACGGCATGACCTCGCAGTTCCCGACCCCGTCCAACGGCAAGGCGCAGAACGGCTCGCTCGGCGTCGCCGGTTACGTCAGCCAGGACTACGGCGAGGGGGCGATCACCTACGTCGAGTACTCGTATGCGGTGAAGTCGGGCTTCCCCGTCGCGAAAGTGCTCAACAGCGCGGGCTACTACATCGAGCCCACGGCGCCGTCGGTGGCCGTCGCGCTGCTGCAGGCACAGATCAACAACGACTCCGGCTCGGCCGACTACCTCACCCAGATCCTCGACGGGGTGTACAACAACGCCGACCCGCGTACGTATCCGCTGTCGAGCTACTCGTATCTGATCGTGCCCACCGAGGTCTCGGGCATCTTCACCGCCGAGAAGGGCCGCACCCTCGGGGGCTTCGCCGAATACGTCCTGTGCGAGGGACAGCAGTCGGCGACGGCGCTGGGATACTCTCCGCTGCCGATGAACCTGGTGATGGCGGGCTCGGAGCAGCTCAAGCGGATCCCCGGGGCGAACGCCAACGGCGTCGACATCAACAAGTGCAACAACCCGACCTTCAAGCCGGGCGACTCGCCGTCGAACAATCAGCTCGCCGTGTCCGCCCCCGCTCCGGCGGAGTGCGACAAGCAGGGGCCGAACCAGTGCACCTCGGGTACGGCGGGCTCCTCCGGCACCGACACGCCGGTCACCGGCTCGGGCTCGGGCGGATCGTCGGCCGAGGCCGGCGGGTCGCAGGGCGCGGCTCCGGCGGCGACGGGAGGCGGCGGCACCGGTGCCGCGGCCACCTCGGCCGACGCCGGCGCCGCCGCAGCCGCATCACCCGCGGGCGATGCCGTCTACGACGCGAGCGGCAATCTGGTCGGCGGCAGCGCCGCCACCGGGGGAGGGGGTGCCGTCGTCGCGGCGGTGTCGTCGCCGTTCACCCTCGCCGACGACGGGTGGAAGGCCCCGCAGTGGCTCATGCTGGCCGCCGCGGTCCTGCTGATCCTCGCGATCGTCGTGCCCCCCGTCACCCTCCGCAGGCTTCGTCCTCCCCGCGCCGGCAAGCGCTGACCGACCGCGCCGCACGCCTCTGCGGAGGCGGTGTCCAGCGCGCGCGAAAACGCCCTGGACCGGGGCTTTGCATTCATCCTCAAGACCGTGTGAATGTTCGATCCCTCGTTGGCGGATCGTTCACGCGGATGTCACAACCCGCCCATAGCTTCATCGCTGTCGCCACCCGAAGGCGACGCTCTCACCAGGAGAATCCCGTGCGCAGTGCTCTACCCGAAGGGCGCGCCGCACGACGCGCGCTGTCCGGCCTGGCCGGCGCCCTCGTCGGCGGCCTCGTCTTCGCCACCCTGACCGTGGGCGGCGTCGTGACCTCCGACGCCGCCCGCGCCGCCGACGCCACCTCGGCAACGGTGACCGCCAAGGGCTACGACGCCGATTGGCAGAACTCACCGTTCCCCGACCTGTCGGTGACGGTGTCGCAGACCAAGGGACTCGTGGCGCAGGGGCTGCAGGTGAGCTGGACCGGCGGCACGGAGTCGACTCCGCCGACTCAGCAGTCGGGCGGGCAGAACTTCCTGCAGATCGCGCAGTGCTGGGGCGATGACCCGAACCATCCGGGCCAGCCCGACCGCAGCACCTGCCAGTACGGCGCCTTCGGCACGCCCGGAGCCACCCGTGACGGCAACCGCGCCGACGGGAGCATCGCCGAGGCGGACCTGTCGAACACGGTGCCCGCGGCGAGCTTCCTCGACCCGGCGTACACCTCGATCCCGTTCCGGTCGGCGACTGGCGAGACGATCGCCTCGGTGAAGGACGGCGTCCGCGTGCCCGGGGTCGACGTCAACACGAACGCCTTCTTCACGCAGTACACCAGCAATGAGGTTCCCTGGGCGGGTACCGGTGCCGACGGCACCGGGAGCACCACCTTCGAAGTGCAGACGGTCACGCAGTCGCGGGGACTCGGTTGCGGGGCGCGCACCAGCGACGATGCGGCCGCCACCAGCGGCGCCGCGTGCTGGCTCGTGGTCATCCCGCGCGGCACGGCCGACACCGGCGAGTCGTCGAACGTCAGCTCCGGGTTGTTCTTCGACAACTGGAAGCATCACCTCGCCGTGAGGCTCGACTTCCGTCCCGTCGGTCTGCGCTGCGCCATCGGGGCGGCCGAGCGTCAGCTGGCCGGCAGCGAGCTCATCTCCCGGGCCGTGTCGTCGTGGCAGCCGTCGCTGTGCGCAGGGGCCAACGGCAACGTCTTCACGCTGCTGACGGGCACCGAGGGTGACGCGGTGACGGCCGCCAACGCCGCGACCGCCGACGCTCCGCTCGCGCTGACGTCGCTCCCGTACAGCGGCCCGGGGGAGGACAAGCTCGTGTACGCCCCGGTCGGCCTCACCTCGGTCACCGTGGCCTTCGCGATCGACCGCTTCCCCCGGCAGGACGGGTCGGTGCCGGCCGACGCGCTCGCCCGCGCCCGGCTTCCGCTGACCGACATGAAGCTCACTCCGCGCCTGATCGCCAAGCTGCTGACCTCGTCGTACCTCGACGCGCTGCCCTATCAGGCGGATCGGGCGCACCTCGGCGAGAACCCGCGCAACCTGCTCTTCGACCCCGACTTCCTCGAGATCAACGACCCGGAATGGTCGTACCAGGCGATCGCGAGCGTCGCCGTGGCCGACATGCTGCTCCCGCAGGGCCGCTCCGATGTGGCCACCGCGCTGTGGAGCTATGTCATGGCGGATGCCGACGCCCGGGCCTTCCTCGAAGGCGAACCCGACGGCTGGGGCATGGTCGTCAACCCCTACGCGTCGACGAACGCGGAGAAGAACCCGACCGGCACGGCCTTCTCGCTTCCGCGCGACAGCTTCCCCAAGCCCGATCCGGTCGAGGTGCCCGCCCAGGAGGGCGGTCCCGCGGCGATCAACTCCGTCACCTGGCGTCCGTACACGAACGACCTCGACGGCGCGGCGTACAACACGCTTCGCGGCGACGGCCTGGTGCTCAGCGCCTGGGATCCGCTCGGCAACCCGCCTCGCTACACCCGCAGCCCGCGCAACCTCCCCGGCGCACAGGCCGTCATGGCCCTGACAGACGGGGCCGCGGCCGACAAATACCAACTGGTGACGGCGTCGCTTCGCAACCCCGCGGGGGCTTTCGTCAGCCCGACCGACGACGCCTTGACCGCAGCCGCGGACGCCATGACGACCGTCGGCACCCAGACGCAGGTGCGCGCGTTCGTGCCGGACTCTCCCGAGGCCCAGCGCGCGACCACGGCCTACCCGCTCGCGATGCCGGTGTACGCCGCGGCGAGTCCTTTCGTCCCGGATGCCGCGGTGCGCACGGTCTACGCCGATTTCATGCGCTACGCCGCCGGGGCGGGCCAGGAGCCGGGCGTGCAGATCGGCCAGCTCCCCGCCGGGTACGCCCCCTTGCCCGACAGCTGGCGGGTGCAGGCGCGTGCCGCTGCGACCGCACTCGAGAACGGCCTCACCCCCTCGACCGCGACGCCCTCACCATCGTCGCCGCCGCCCACGGATGGGACGACGTCGTCGGGGTCGATCGGCGGTGGCAGTGGCGGCGCGGTCTCGTCGGGCTCCGCGGCATCCGGAACCTCCGCCGTGCCCGCCGGCGGGGGAGCCACGGCGGCGGACCCCGCGAACCCCTCCGCCTCCGGCGCGATCGCCGGAGCGCTCGCCGGGGCGAAGACCGCCGCCGACCCCGACTCCGGTGCCCTCCCCGCGGCGCTGCCGATCAGCCTGCTCGCTGCCCTCGTGGCCACGGCCATGTTCCTGCTGATCCCACGACTGCCTCGCAGAACGTGACCCTCGACCTGCCCTTCCCGAAGTTCCCACTCATCACACACAACAGATAGGTCATCAGTGAAGATCAAGAAGATCGCCGCCCTCGGTGCGGCCGTCGGCGTCGTCGTGTCGGGCCTCGCCTTCGCGGCCCCGGCCTCTGCCGAGCCGGTGTCGAACAGCTACGCGATCGTCGGTTCGGACACGCTCCAGGACTCGATGAACGCCCTCGCCAACGGCACGACCGTCTCGGGCGCATCGGTGCGCGTCCTCGCCGGTGGGCAGACCGTCGGCAACTTCGACGCCTTCGGCGCCCCCGCGATCCAGACCAAGCCCGGCGGCGTGTACTTCGCGCGTCCGAACGGCTCGGGCTCGGGCCGCGACGCCCTGCGCGCCTCGGTCAACGGAAACGATTGGGCGGTGACGAACAACACCACGCCCGCCAAGAAGATCACGGGCCAGGTCGACGTCGCGCGCAGCTCCAGCGGCCCCGGCACCAACGCCAACGCCGACGGCCGCCTGCTCTACGTGCCCTACGCCCGTGACGCCGTGGGTTACGCCTACAAGGGCGGCACCTCCGCGTGGGCCAACCTCACCGCCGCGCAGCTCAAGGCCGTCTACGACGGCACCCTCACCTCCATCGACGGCGTCTCGGTCACCCCGCGTCTGCCGCAGACCGGCTCGGGCACCCGCACGTTCTTCCTGAACGCGCTCGGCTACTCCGGCTCCGCCCCCACGGCTCCCGCCGTGAACGACACCGGCAACACCACCCCCGAGAACGACGCAACCGTGCTCGGCGACAACCAGATCATCCCCTTCTCGGTGGCGAACTGGGTCTCGCAGGCCAACAACGTCGCGGGCGTCAACACCATCGCCGCCGCTCCCTCGGTGTCGATGGGCTCGCCCGTCTCCGGCCAGGTGCCCTTCACCGGCACGGCTCCGAACCTCGTCCCCAACTCGGGCATGTACTCCAACACGACCTTCGGTCGCGACACCTACCTGATCGTCGAGCGCGCCAAGGTGCAGTCGTCGTTCACCTACAGCGGCGCCCCGGCCTTCGACGCCGTGCTCGCCGGTCTCGTCGACTCCACCAAGACGACGAGTTTCACGAACTTCAGCACGGCCCCGTTCGCCCCGGGTGCGGTCAAGCGCAAGTTCGGCTTCCTCGCCCCCAGCTCCACCACCCCCATCGCGGCCTACGCCGCCGGTTGATCCCTTCTCCGTGAAAGGCACGACGAACATGATCCGCATCTCCAAGGTGAAGGCCGCTCTCGCGGGCGCCCTCGCCGTCTCGCTCCTCGCCGGGGGCGCCGCCTCGGCCGCTCACGCCGACACCCCCACCACCTCGGCTCCGCCGTCGCTGGAGTCGATGTACCTCTGGAACAGCGACGAGACCCTCCTCACAAAGGACTCGACCATCGGTTGGGGCCAGCAGGTCCTCGGCTACCCGAAGAACACCGACTTCACGAACTACGACACCTACTTCCAGGCTCCGTCGCAGGCCGCTCAGCCGTACGTCTTCCTCTCGCCCCGTGGCAAGGAACTGCAGCCCCTCGAATGGGTGTCGAAGGCCATCAACGGCTTCGCCCCCGGCACCCAGACGGTGCTCACCCCCAACCTGGCCCCGGAGAACACCGCGGGTGTCAACCTCGCTGCGGCGAAGGCGAACGGCGGCGAGTTCTCGCTCGGTCTGGCCTTCACCGACCAGAACGCGGCGGCCGTCTACGGCGTCACGTTCGTGCACATCACCGTCAAGCCCGGCGGTGACTACACCTACGAGCCCACCACGTACCAGACGACCACGCCCCCGCCCGCCGGCGGCGAGTCCACGGACATCGCGGTCTCGGCCGACGTGCAGGAGCCGGCCGGCTCGCTCACCTTCACCGTGCCCACCACCTCGGTCGCGCTGGCCACGGCGATCAACACCACCACGCAGCAGTCCGAGTCCACCGGTTCGATCACCGGCATCAACGTGATCGACTCGCGCAGCACGGCCAACCGCAAGGGCTGGGACATGACCCAGAGCGTCGCCGACTTCGTCTCCGGCGCCAACACCATCGACAAGAAGAACCTCGGCGTCACGGTCACCAAGACCGGCGGTTCCGCCGCCGCCACGGCCGGCCTCGCGCAGGCCGCTGGTTCCGCGGTCTACCCGAGCCCCTTCGCAACGTCCGCCGTGGGTGTGTCGACGGAGCCCACCACCGAGCTGAAGGCCGACCTGAAGCTCGTCGCCCCCGCCGGCACCCCCGCCGGCACCTACACCTCGAAGATGACGCTCACGCTCGTCTCGAAGTGACCCCGGGAGGGGCGGTGCCACAGGCGCCGCCCCTCCTCTCCGACCGAGCTCGTTCAGCCCTCGTTTATGACGCCGCCCTGCGGCCGTAAGCCCATTTTGCGGAGATAGACCGTGCAGATCATCCGAACCGCGGTGCGCCCGAACGCCCGCCTTCTCGCAGCGACGGCGGCCGTTCTGGCCGGTGCGTTCGCTTTCGGCGCGACGCTCACCGCCGCGCCCGCCTTCGCCGACGAGGCGGCCCCCGTCGACGAGATCGGCATCTCCGCTCAGCCCGTCAGCGACGACGGCCCGTTGCGGACGCGCTTCGACTACAGCATCGCCCTCGGCCAGTCGCTCGAAGACGCGTACAGCGTCACCAACCGCAGCACCGGCGCGCAGACGTTCTCGGTCTACGCCACCGATGCCTACAACACCGACGACGGGGCGTTCGGCCTCCTCGAGAGCGGGGTCGCCCCCACCGATGCCGGGGGATGGATCAGCTTCAGCGGGGCGCCTTCGGTGCAGGTGACCCTGCAGCCCGACGAGACCACCACGATCCCCTTCACCGTGCGCGCGCCCGACGACGCCACCCCGGGCGATCACGCGGGCGGGCTCGTGGCATCCGTGCAATCTCCCGACGGGCAGGTGCTCGTCGACCGCCGCCTCGGCACGCGCGTGTACGTGCGCGTCGCGGGCGACCTGCAGCCGGGGCTCTCGATCGCGGGGATCTCGTCGTCGTACACCCCGAGCCTGAACCCGTTCGCGGGCGAGACGACCGTGACCTTCACCGTGCGCAACGCCGGCAACGTCGCTCTCTCCGGCCAGCTCAAGAGCGAGGTGCGTGGGCTCTTCGGCATCGGTCTGTCGACGCCGCTCGAGCAGGAGGTGTCGGAGATGCTGCCCGGCAGCACCCGCACCGTGACCACGACGATCGCCGGCGTCGGCCAGTGGGTCTACCTCAACCCGGTCGTCACGGTCTATCCGCGCGTCGATGAGACGGCGCCCAACCCGGGCCCGCTCACGAGCGTGTCGCGTGACACCGTGCTGTTCGTGGTGCCGTGGATGGCGCTGGGGCTGATCGCCCTCGTCCTGCTCGTCTGGGGCGGCGTCCGCTTCGCGCGCCGCCGCGACGACGCGCGCGCCAAGGAATGGATGGAGTACACCGAGGCCGTCGCACGGCGGAAGGCGGATGCCGAGCGCGAGCCCGAGTTCGCCGAGTCGGGCGCGTGAGGGTCGTGCGTCCTCGTGCGGGCGACGCGCGCCGGATGCTGGCTGCGGCCCTGCTGACGATGGCGCTGACCGTCGCCCCGGTCGCGGCGGCCCAGGCCGCCTCCCCGGCCCCGGTGCAGTGCCCCTCGCCGTCGCCGTCCGCCCCTGCGGCGAGCCCCGCGCCGAGCGGGGGAATGGGGATCACCGCCCTGGTGTGCGGGCCGAGCTCCTCCGCGGGCACGGGTTCCTCCGCGGGCGGCGGAATCACCGGCGGCAGTGGCTCCAGCGGGGCCGGGGGCTTCGGCACGTCCAGCGGAGCGGGACTCGGCACCGGGGGAGCAGGTGGGTCGTCGTCGGTGCAGTCGTCGACCCCGACCCCCGCGACGCTCGTCGACGCCGTCGACCTCGGCGGCATCCTGGCGATCAGTGGTCTGTCCACCGGCAGTACGCCTTCGATCAACCCGTTCGACGGGCGCGTGCAGATGTGGATCACGGTGCGCAACACCTCGAAGTCGTCGATCGATCTGACCGCGGATTTCTGGATGGAGAACGCGCTCGGCCTGCGTCTCGCGAACGTCGACGGGGTCGCTCTGTCGGGCGTGAAGCCGGGGGAGACGAGGACCCTCAGCGCCGAACTCACCGGTGCCGGGCAGTGGACGGTGCTGACCGCGCACGTCCGAGTCAACCCGCCCGCGCAGGTGGACGGCACCGAACTCGCGCCCCTCACCCGCGATGCCACCGTCTTCGTCGTGCCGTGGCTGATCCTCCTGCTCGCGGGAGCGGGAGCGGCGGCCGTGGTGGTCGTGATGATCGTGCGTCGAGCGACGCTCGCGGCGGTGCCTCAGGCGGTGAGCGCGTGACCGTCACGGAGGATCCCCCCGCCGCGGCGCCGTCGCGAGCCCGACGAGCGTCCTCGGCGCCGCGTCCGCCGCGTCGTCCGCCCCGGGTCACGCAGCCGGCACCGCCCTTGACGGCGACCGAGAGCATCGCGCGTGCGGTCGTCGCGATGGCCGCGATCCTGACGGTGATGTTCGTGCTGAACGTCACCGCCTTCAGTCACGTGCAGCACCTGGTGTCGCAGCAGCGCCTCGGAGACGAGTTCCGCGCGCAGCTGCTCGCGGGCACGGCGCCGGTGAGCGAGTACACCTTCGACGACGACCTGGTCGCCGACGGGGCGCCGGTGGGCATCATGGAGATCCCGAGCCTGGGACTGCACGAGGTGATCGTCGAGGGGTCGTCGTCGGTCGAGACCGCCCAGGGCATCGGTCATCAGCGTGACACCATCCTGCCCGGACAGGCGGGGGTCAGCACGCTGATGGCGCGCAACGGTGCCTTCGGCGGCCCGTTCTCGGGCATCCAGAGCCTCAGCCCGGGGGATGCCATCACGGTGCGCACCGGCCAGGGGCTCCAGGAGTTCTCCGTGGTCGGCGTGCGGTACGCGGGCGACCCGACCCTGCCCAACCTCAAGGCGGGGGAGAGCCGCCTCGTGCTCATGACCTCGCGCGGCGCACCCTACGTGCCGTCGGGGGTGGCCTACGTCGACGCGCGTCTGGTCGGCACGGCGCAGCCGCGCGGCGCGCGCGTCACCGCGACCGCCGCCCTGCCGCCCGAGCAACGCCCCTTGGCGACCGACACCACGACCGTGTGGGCGCTCGTGTTCGCCGTGCAGTTCCTCATCGCGGCCGAGCTCGCGGCCGTCTGGGCCTTCCGACGGTTCGGTGCCCAACGAACCTGGATCGTCTTCGTGCCCGTGCTCCTGCTGGCCGGCTTCCTCGTGACCCAGCAGATCACCCTCCTCCTTCCCAACCTCCTCTGACCCTCGAGAGGCCCGCATGTCCGACGACATCACCCGCGTCATCCCGGCGCACGGCGCAGCGACGCCGTCTGCACCCGCAGCGCCCGTCCACGACGACATCACCACCGTGGTCCCTCCCGCCGGCGACGTCCGCCGTCGCGACCGCGCTTCGTTGACCTTCGCGCCGATCGAGGGGGTCCCGTCGGTCAGCATCGCCCCCGCTCCGGCCCGGGTGTTCTCCTCGCCCGCTCTGCTCGCCACCCTCGAGGCGCGGGGGATCACGGCCTGGTTCGGCGACCATCAGGTCCTCGACCGCGTGTCGCTCACCATGCCCGCCGGCCAGGTCACGGCGCTGATCGGCCCCTCCGGCTGCGGCAAGTCGACCTTCCTGCGCATTCTGAACCGCATGCACGAGCTCGTACCCTCCGCCTCGCTCGCCGGCGAGGTGCTTCTCGACGGCGACGACATCTACGAGCAGACCCGTCGCCTCACCGACGCCCGCAAAGACATCGGCATGGTCTTCCAGAAGCCCAACCCCTTCCCTGCGATGTCGATCTACGACAACGTCGTGGCCGGGCTGAAGCTGACGGGCGTGCGCGCGAGCCGTGACGAGAAGGACCACCTCGTGGAGCGCTCGCTCACCTCGGCCGGGCTGTGGAAAGAGGTCAAAGACCGCCTCCGCGCCCCCGGCGGCGGATTGTCGGGCGGCCAGCAGCAGCGCCTGTGCATCGCCCGCTCGCTCGCCATCAAGCCGAAGGTGCTGCTCATGGACGAGCCCTGCTCGGCGCTGGATCCCACCTCGACCCGCGTGATCGAAGAGACCATGGGCGAGCTGCAGAAAGAGGTGACGATCGTGATCGTCACGCACAACATGCAGCAGGCGCAGCGCGTCTCGCAGCAGTGCGCCTTCTTCCTGGCATCCCAGGGTCAGCCCGGCCACATCGTCGAGCACGGCGACACCCGGGCGATGTTCGAGGCCCCGGCCGATCCCCGCACCTACGACTACGTCAACGGACGCTTCGGATGACCCTCTCCGACGAGCAGACCATCGTGCTCCCCGCGGCCCCGGAGCCGGCGGACGAGGGGGCGGATGCCGAGCGCCCGTCACCCGCGGGTCTGGTCGTCGTGCTCCTCGTCGTCCTGCTCGCCCTGGTCGCGGCGGCGTTCTGGACCGCCGACGGGATCGTCCGAGCGCAGGTCGAGCACACCGTGGCCGAGAAGTGGCGCGCGGCCTTCGGAGTTCCCGACAGCCAGCGCCTCGACGTCGAGGTGGCGGGACCCGTCGTTCCCCAGGCTCTCTTCGGGCGTCTCGACAGCGTCACGGTCACCGCGGCGAACATGGCGGTCGGCCCCACGACCGTCGAACTCACGACGGCCTTCGGCGGTGTTCAGCTGGCTGACGAGAAGCTGACCACCGAGACCGCCTCCGGCGAGATGCGGCTGGGTGCCGCCCAGGCGACGGCGCTGATTCTGCCCGCGGAATCAGCGCGGGCCGCGCAGGTGGGGTTCCGCGGAACGGACATGACCCTCGACGTCGTGGTGACGTCCGCAGGCAGGCGGGTACCCGTCAGCGTCGCGCTCTCCCCTCGACTCGAAGCGGGCGCGCTGCAGGTGGCTCCGGTGTCAGTGACGGCAGGCGGGAACACCGTCTCGGTCGCCGATCTGGCGACCACCGTGGGCACCCAGGGCGCGTCCGCGGTCCAGCCGCCCGCCGTGTGCCTCGCATCCCTCTTCCCGCGATCCGTGACCGTGAGGTCGGTCGAGGTCCGCGATCACCATCTGACCGTGGGCTTCGACGTCGACATGCCCTTGTCGCACTCGATCGCCGCGCAGCCGCCCGGCGCCTGCTCCTGAACGCCACGGCGCCGGCACCCGAAGATCGGCGCCCGACTACCGCCGCACGCGCGCCCGTACCCGCGTCACGCTGGTCAGCGTCGCGCGCACCGGCTGGCCGAGGTAGATGCCGAGCGAGGCGCCGACGGCCAGCGCGATGCCGATGGTCGCCGCTCCCGCGAGGGTGGTGACGCCGGTCATGAGCACGGCGGGGTCGTCGCCCGACTCGACGACGCCGAGCAGTCCGCGGAAGACCGCGGCACCGGGCACGAGCGGCAGGATCGCCGCGGTCGTGATCGCGACTGACGGCACGTGCAGGCGGTAGGCGACGACGATGCCGGCGAAGCTGCCGACGAAGGCGCCCACTCCGCTCGCGGCCGCGACCTCGAAGCCGACTCCGGTCGCTGCGACGTAGCCTGCCCAGGCGACCAGGCTCAGCGCCGCGCTGACCACGACGATGCGTGCGCCGGCGCCGTTGTACACCGCCACCGCGACGGCGATCACGGCGGCGCCCACGAACTGCAGGGCGACGGGTCCGAGGGGCAGCGCCGTCGACGGCGGCGACATGCCGAGCCCGATCACGCGCACGGTCTCGAGGCCGGCGAGGATTCCGAGCACCACGCCGAGCGTCTGCGTCGTCAGTTCGAGGATGCGGCCCGTGGCGGTGAGGGCGAAGCCGTCGATCGCGTCTTGGGCCGCGCCGACGACGGTGAGTCCCGCGAGCATCAGCACGATCCCGGATGCCACGATCACCGACGGTCTGATCGCCGCGGCCGCGTCGAGGCCCGTGTAGCGCAGCAGGGGAGAGAGGGCCGCGACGACGGTGAGCACGAAGCCGCCGGCGATCTGGGCGAAGAAGTAGGGGACGCGGGCCCGGGCCATGATGTGCTGCGTGGTCGCCGCGAGCGCCGCGGCGATGAACGACAGCACGAGGGCGAGCCAGTTCGCGCCGAACATGATGGCGACCCCGGCCGCGAGCGAGGCCTGCGACACGATGACGATCGCGGGGCGGTAGCGGAACGGCAGGCGCCGGATGGCGCGGCAGCGCGAGATGGCGTCGTCGAGGGCCAGGCCGTTCGCGATCTCCTCGACGAGGGCCTGCAGGCGCTGCAGCTTCGCGTGATCGGGTACCGAGCCGCGCACCACGCGCAGCAGCGTCGTCGGATGCGTCGCCCCGGGGCGACTGTGCGCGATCGTGATGGAGTTGTACGTCACGTCGACGTGCACGGGGTCGAGCCCGTACGCCCCGCACACGCGCACGATCGTGAGCGTGACCTCGTTGGCGGGCGCGCCGACGACGAGCATCGTCTCGCCGACGCGGATCGCGAGGTCGAGGATGCGCGTCGACAGCGCCTCGTCGATGACGGGCAGCAGGGTCGTGTCGGGCGACGATGACGCGTCGTCGGTGTGCACGAGGCGGCGCAGCGATGACAGCCAGTGGCCGGGGGTGAGCGGCATCCGATCGCTCCAGGGGGGAGGGGGTGGAACCCGTCGATCCTATCCGCGGGCGGCTGGGCGCTTGCATGACAGCACGTGCATGACGGGGGCGGTATGCGCGCGGCTTTAGGATGATCCTCGGGCGCGGCACCAGCGCCGGCGTCGTGGCATCCCGACGCACGACCCCTCCGGGAGTTCTCCTCATGGCTCTGATCGTCCAGAAGTACGGCGGCTCGTCCGTCGCCGACGCCGAGAGCATCAAGCGGGTCGCCAAGCGCATCGTCGACACGCGTCGCGCCGGCCACGAGGTCGTCGTCGCCGTCAGCGCCATGGGCGACACCACCGACGAGCTCCTCGACCTCGCCGGTCAGGTCGCGCCGATCCCCGCGCCGCGCGAGCTCGACATGCTGCTGTCCAGCGGAGAGCGCATCTCGATGGCCCTGCTGGCCATGGCCATCCACTCGATGGGCTTCGAGGCGCGCTCGTTCACCGGCAGCCAGGCGGGCATGATCACGGATGCCACGCACGGCGCGGCCCGCATCGTCGACGTCACGCCCATCCGACTCCGCGAGGCGCTCGACGAGGGCGCGATCGTCATCGTCGCCGGCTTCCAGGGCTTCAACCGCGACACCCGCGACATCACCACGCTCGGCCGCGGCGGATCCGACACGACCGCCGTCGCGCTCGCCGCGGCGCTGAAGGCCGACGTCTGCGAGATCTACAGCGACGTCGACGGCATCTTCACCGCCGACCCGCGCGTCGTGCCCCTCGCGCGCAAGCTCGACCGCGTCGGCAGCGAAGAGATGCTCGAGCTCGCCGCCAACGGTGCGAAGGTCCTTTACATCCGCGCGGTCGAGTACGCGCGGCGCCACGGCGTGCTGATCCACGCCCGGTCCACGTTCAGCCCGAACGAGGGCACCTGGGTGCTCGACCCGTCGAAGAAGTCCCCGCTCGTCCCCGAGGGAGCCACCATGGAAGAGCCCATCGTCGCCGGCGTCGCCACCGACCTCAGCCAGGCCAAGATCACCGTCATCGGTGTGCCCGACGTGCCCGGCAAGGCCGCCGACATCTTCAAGATCGTCGCCAAGTCCGGTGCCAACGTCGACATGATCGTGCAGAACGTCTCGGCGGCGGCGACCGGTCGCACCGACATCTCGTTCACGCTGCCCAAGACCGACGCCTCCGTCGCGCTGAAGGCGCTCGCCGGCGAGCAGTCCGAGGTCGGGTTCCAGAGCCTGGTGCACGACGATCAGATCGGCAAGCTCTCGGTCGTCGGCGCCGGCATGCGCACGCACTCGGGCGTCTCGGCGACGCTGTTCGAGGCGCTGAGCCTGGCCGGCGTCAACATCGAGATGATCTCGACCTCCGAGATCCGCATCTCGGTCGTGGTGCGCGGCGTCGACCTCGCCGAGGCCGCACGTCTCGTGCACACCGCGTACGGTCTCGACGGCGACGCCGAGGCCACGGTCCACGCCGGCACCGGTCGCTGACTTCGTCCTCGCCTGCCGGGGTCCGACTTCTGCCCGGGGCCCACTCGACGCCGCACCGTCGCGCGGGTCGTCCACGGCGCGGACACGGCGCAGGAGTTCCCTTGCCGAGGCCGCGCGCGACAGCGGATCCCCGTCGATCTGCGGCGGGGGAGTGACAGTTGTCCTGCATTGTGTCGCCCCGGTCGTCGCCGGCGCACCGCTCGCGCTACCCTGACCCGAACGCCGTGCTCGCGGCCTCCACCACCCGAACCCCAGAGGTACCTCGCATGACCCGCATCTCCGATTCCGGAATCTCCCTCGCCGTCGTCGGCGCCACCGGCCAGGTCGGCACCGTCATGCTCGAGATCCTCGCCGAGCGCTCGTTCCCGATCCGCGAGCTGCGGCTGTTCGCCACCGCTCGCTCCGCCGGCACCTCGATCGACTTCGGCGGTCACTCCGTCGTCGTCGAAGACGTCGCCACGGCCGATCCCGCGGGGGTGGAGGTCGCCCTCTTCTCCGCCGGCGCCACCGGTTCGCGGGCCCACGCGCCGCGCTTCGCCGAGGCGGGCGCGCTCGTCATCGACAACTCCAGCGCCTGGCGCATGGACCCCGAGGTCCCGCTGGTCGTCAGCGAGGTCAACCCGCACGCGATCGACGAGGCCGTCAAGGGCATCGTCGCCAACCCCAACTGCACGACCATGGCCGCCATGCCGGTGCTGAAGGTCCTCGACACCGAGGCGGGCCTCGAGCGCCTCATCGTCAGCACCTACCAGGCTGTCTCGGGCTCCGGCCTCGCCGGCGCCCAGGAGCTCCTGGGTCAGGTCGAGGGAGTGCTCGCCCAGGGCGGCGTCGAGCGACTCGTGCGCGACGGTTCGGCCCTCGACTTCCCCGCGCCCGAGAAGTACGTCGCCCCGATCGCGTTCGACGTCATCCCCTTCGCGGGCAACCTGGTCGACGACGGCCTCAACGAGACCGACGAAGAGAAGAAGCTGCGCAACGAGAGCCGCAAGATCCTCGAGCTGCCCGACCTGCGCGTCGCCGGCACCTGCGTGCGCGTCCCCGTCTTCACGGGCCACTCGCTCAGCATCAACGCCGAGTTCGCGCGCGACCTCTCGCCCGAGCGCGCGCGCGAGCTGCTCGCCGACGCCCCCGGCGTGCGCCTCGAAGAGGTGCCCACCCCGCTCCAGGCCGCGGGCACCGACCCCAGCTACGTCGGTCGCATCCGCGCCGACCAGTCCGCACCCGAGGGCAAGGGCCTCGTGCTGTTCATCAGCAACGACAACCTGCGCAAGGGCGCGGCGCTGAACGCGGTGCAGATCGCCGAGCTCGTCGCCCAGAAGCGCCTCGCGACCGCCTGAGGACACGGCATCCGGATGCCGGGTGTCAGGTGTCTCGACATCGAACCGACCGATCTCTCGATGTCGAGACACCTCACGGCCCGCACCTAGAATCGACGGGTGACTGAAAACGTCGATGTTCTCCTCATCGGTGGCGGCATCATGTCCGCCACTCTCGGCACGCTGCTCAAAGACCTCCAGCCCGATCTGAAGATCGCGGTCCTGGAGCGCCTCAGCGACGTCGCGCAGGAGAGCTCCAACGCCTGGAACAACGCCGGCACGGGCCACGCGGCGCTGTGCGAGCTCAACTACATGCCCGACAGCAAAGACGGAGCGCTCGACCCGTCGAAGGCCGTCGCCATCAACGAGCAGTTCCAGCAGAGCCGTCAGCTGTGGTCGACGCTCGTCGCCGAGGGCGTGCTCGACGAGCCGTCGACGTTCATCAACGCGACCCCGCACATGACGTTCGTGCGCGGTGAGAAAGACGTGGCGTACCTGCGACGCCGTTACGAGGTGCTCAAGCAGCAGCCGCTGTTCGCCGGCATCGAATACAGCGAGGACTCCCGCGTCATCAACCAGTGGGCTCCGCTGCTGATGCAGAAGCGTCGCAAGGGTGAGCCCTTCGCCGCCACCCGCGTGCCCGCCGGCACCGACGTCGACTTCGGCTCGCTCACGCGTCAGCTCTTCGCGAATCTGAGCGAGAAGGGCGTCGAGGTCGCCACCAACCACGACGTGAAGAAGCTGAAGAAGAAGAAGGACGGCACCTGGGAGGTTTCGTACCGCCACGTCATCGGCGGCACCCCGGGCTCCATCAACGCGAAGTTCGTCTTCGTGGGTGCGGGCGGATGGGCGTTGAAGCTCCTCCAGCGCTCGGGCATCCCCGAGATCAAGGGCTACGGCGTCTTCCCGATCGGCGGCCAGTGGCTGAAGACCTCGAACCCCGACATCGTCTCGAAGCACCGCGCCAAGGTCTACTCGCAGGCCTCGGTGGGCGCGCCTCCGATGTCGGTGCCGCACCTCGACACGCGCGTCGTCGACGGAGAGTCGGCTCTGCTGTTCGGACCGTTCGCGACGTTCAGCCCGAAGTTCCTCAAGAACGGCTCGATGCTCGACATCGTCACGCAGGTGCGTCCGCACAACATCGGACCCATGCTCAAGGTCGCCGTCGACAACCCGGGTCTGATCAAGTACCTCGTGAGCGAGCTGCTCAAGACGCACGCGAAGAAGGTCGACAGCCTCCGCGAGTTCATGCCCACCGCGAAGGACGACGACTGGGAGCTGCTCGACGCCGGTCAGCGCGCCCAGGTGATGAAGCGCGACAAGGACAAGGGTGGCGTCCTGCAGTTCGGCACCGAGGTCGTCACCTCGGCCGACCACTCCATCGCGGGTCTCCTCGGCGCCTCGCCGGGCGCCTCGACGGCCGTGTCGATCATGCTCGGGCTGATCAAGACGTGCTTCCCCGAGCGCATGGCCGAGTGGGAGCCGCGCCTGCGCGAGCTCATCCCCAGCTACGGGGAGTCGCTGAACACGCGGCCCGACGTCGCCCGTCGAGAGCTGGACGCCACGGCGCAGGCCCTCTCGATCAACCCCTGAGGCGCTCGTGGCGAAGCTGTACTTCCGCTACGGGGCGATGAACTCCGGCAAGTCGACGGCCCTGCTGCAGGCGGCGTACAACTACGAGGAGCGCGGGCAGCGCGTGCTGCTGGCCAAGCCCGAGATCGACACCAAGGGCGCCGACCAGATCGACAGCCGACTCGGTGTGAAGCGCGCGGTCGACTTCCTCGTGGCGCCCGCCGACGACCTGCGCGAGGTGTTCCACGCCGCGGCGGGACACGCCCCGGTGGCGTGCCTGCTCGTCGACGAGGCGCAGTTCTTCACCCCGGCGCAGGTCGACGACCTGCTGCGCATCGCGGTGCTCGACGGCATCCCCGTGCTCGCGTACGGCATCCGCACCGATTTCCGCACCGAGGCCTTCCCGGGATCGGCCCGTTTGATGGAGATCGCCCACAGCCTCGAAGAGCTCAAGACCATCTGCCGCTGCGGCCGCAAGGCGATCTTCAACGCGCGTCTCGTCGGCGGCCGGTTCGTCTTCGACGGCGACCAGGTCGCGATCGACGAGGGCCAGATCGCAGGCGAGGTCACCTACGAGTCGATGTGCGCAGCGTGCTACCTGCGCGAGTCCGGCGGGCGGCTCGACGGCCGCTGAGAGCCGCCGCGGGCACGTGCGCGACGATCGACGTCGGCGTCGACCGATAGCCTGGAGGCATGCGCGTACTCCTGGCCGGCGGTGCCGGTTACATCGGAACCCACACGGCCGTCGCCCTGCTCGAAGCCGGCCACGACGTCGTCCTGCTCGACGACCTGTCGGGCACGCACGCCGTCGCCGCCGAGCGGGTCGAGAAGATCACGGGCAAGCCCGCGCCGCTGATCGTCGGCGACGCCGCCGACGAAGCAGTCGTCGCCTCGGCGTTCGACGAGCACGGACCGATCGACGCCGTCATCCACCTCGCCGCGTTCAAGGCGGTGGGCGAATCGACGCAGAAGCCCCTCGAGTACTACTCCAACAACCTCGACACCACGTTCGCGCTGCTGCGGGTCGGTATCGCCCGCGGCATCCGGAGCTTCGTCTTCTCGAGCACCGGCACGGTGTACTCCGACCCGGCCGACCTGCCCTTCACCGAGGAGTCGACCACGAGCGTCGACCTCTCCAACGCCTACAGCAAGTCGAAGCGCATGAACGAAGTCGTGCTCGCCGACGTCGCGCGCGTGAACCCCAATCTCAACGTGACGGTGCTGCGTTACTTCAACCCGGTCGGCGCGCACCCCTCGGGCCTCATCGGCGAAGACCCCGCCGGCATCCCCAACAACCTCATGCCGTACGTCTCGCGCGTGGCGATCGGCTCGCTCGATGAGATCGGCGTCTTCGGCTCCGACTACGACACCCCCGACGGCACGGGTCTGCGCGACTACATCCACGTCGTCGACCTCGCCGAGGGTCACGTCGCGGCTCTCGAGCAGGCGCAGCCGGGTCACGCGGTGTTCAACCTGGGCACCGGTCGTCCGGTCAGCGTGCTCGAGCTCATCGCCTCGTTCGAGAAGGCCGTCGGTCACGAACTTCCGAAGAAGATCCTCGACCGCCGCCCGGGGGATGTCGCCGCGACCTACTGCGACCCCACGAAGGCCGGGGAGGTGCTCGGTTGGCGCACGCGACTCGAGATCGACGATGCGTGCCGCGATTACTGGAACTGGCAGACGACGAACCCCGAGGGGTACCGCACGACCGCCGACGCCTGAACCCCCTGTCGCCGCGCGGACACGCGCGTAGGGTGATGTGGTCGGGTCACACCGTGAGGCCCGCTCAGACGGGGGATGCCATGCCGAACAGCGCTCCACGCGCGTGGCAGGTGGTGCTCGAACGGATCGAGGGCGACCTCCGCGAGGGTCGGCTCGCCCCGGGCGACCGGCTGACACCCGAGCGGGAGCTCGCGACGCAGCTGGGCGTCGGGCGCTCGAGCGTGCGTGAAGCGGTGCGCGTGCTCGAGGTGCTCGGCGTCGTGCGCACGGCGACGGGATCCGGTCCGACGGCGGGCGCCATGATCGTCACGACTCCGCGCGGGGGCCTCGCCGCCTTCCTGCGCCTGCAGGTCGCCGCCAACGGCTTCCCGCTCGGCGACGTGGTGCGCACGCGCATCGTGCTCGAGTGCGACGTCGCCGAACGCCTCGCCGGCGCGGAGGCCGACCTGACCGACACCGTCGAGGTGCTCGACGCGATGGATGCCGACGACCTGGCATCCGACGAGTTCCTCGCCCTCGACGCGCGGTTCCATCAGGCCCTCGCCGAGGCCTCGGGCAACGCCGTCGTCTCCGCCATGATGTCCGGACTCCGCAGCTCGATCGAGGCCTACACGCGAGCCGGGGCGCTGCGACTGGACGACTGGGGGAGCACCGCGCAGCGGCTGAGGCACGAGCATCGGCGGATCGTCGAGGCCGTCGAACGCGGAGACGCCGCCGAGGCGAGGGACTGCATCCGTCGGCACATCGCCGACTACTACACCGAGGTTGCGCAGGCTCTGAGCCCGTCCGACCCCGCCGACCCGGCGGTCGCCGATGCGGCGCGCGTCGCCGTGACCGCCGACGGTCGGTCCACACCCGTCTGAGCCATTCACGGGCCGTCCATGCCCGTGTCGAGAAGGAGAACCGTGTCCGATCGCCCCGCGCGCCCGCCGCGTCCGCAGCACGTGCTGTCCGTCGTCTCCCGCGAGCGGCTGAGCCCGCACCTCGTGCGCATCCGTGCGCGCGGTGCCGACCTCACCGCGTTCCGCGAGAGCCCGTACACCGACGCCTACGTCAAGATCACCTTCGCCAAGCCCGAGTTGGGCCTGGAGCCGCCGTACGACCTGGCGGCGCTGCGCGAGACGTTGGCCCCCGCAGACCTCCCCGTCACGCGCACGTACACGGTGCGGGCGGTCGACGGCGACGAACTCACGATCGACTTCGTCGTGCACGGAGATGAGGGACTCGCCGGCCCCTGGGCCGCCCGTGCCGAGCCGGGGGAGCGCCTGGTCGTCTCCTCGCCCGGTGGGGGATACGCCCCCGACCCGACGGCGGACTGGCACCTCCTGGTCGGCGACGAGTCGGCCCTGCCGGCGATCGGGGCGGCGTTGGAGGCTCTGGCTCCGGATGCCGTGGGGGCGGCGTTCCTCGAGATTCAGAGCCCCGACGAGCAGCTGACCCTGCGGGCGCCGGAGGGCATCGCCATCACGTGGGTGCACCGGGGAGACGCTCCTGCCGGCGCGACGCCGGTGCTCGCGGAGGCTGTGGCGCGGTGGCATCCGCTCCCCGGACGCGGGCAGGTGTTCGCCCACGGGGAGCGCGAGGCCATGAAGGCTCTGCGCGACATCGTGTTCGGGCAGTGGGGCCTCGAGCGGACGCAGGTGTCGTTGTCGGGGTACTGGGCCTACGGGCGCACCGAAGACCGGTTCCAGGCCGAGAAGCGGGAGCCCATCGGTCAGATCCTCTGACGGTCTGGCCGCGCCCGCGCTCGAGCGCGGATGGCGCGGCCCTTGGGGCTCAGCTCGCGGCGCGCTCCGGCAGCGTGGGGACGAGCTCGTCGAGGAACGCCGCGGTGTCCTCCCAGCCGTGCACGGCCTGGCACTCGACGCCCATGGCGAGCACGGGGTAGTCGTTGCCGTCGGGGTCGAGGCGGTCGCCGACGAACAGCATGTCGTCGAGGGAGATGCCGGTGGCCTCGGAGAGCTTTCCCATGCCGTAGGCCTTGTCGATCCCGCGGTGGGTGATGTCGACCGAGGTCGAGCCACCTGAGCGCACCTCGAGGTCGGGAATGCGGGCGGCGACGGCCTCGCGCAGGCTGTTCTTCTTCTCTCCCGTGGGATCCCACGCCATCTTCGCCTCGAGCGGCGCCGACTGGCCGAGAGCCGAGAAGGTGATCTGCGAACCGCGGTCCTCGAGGATGTCGCCCCAGGGCTCGGCCTCCCACAGACCCAGGCGTTCGGCCTCTTCGCGCACTGCGGCGAGGGCGCGCTGCTTCTCGTCGTCGGTGAGCGAGTGCGCGTAGACCGTCTCGATGCCGTCGGCGTTCAGGCGGTAGTACTGCGTTCCGCAGGTCGGCATGAGGTGGAAGTGCGACAGGAGCGCCGCGTCGGCCTGCGGCAGACGCTCGACTACCTGGGTGCGGAACTGCTGGAGCTGGCCTCCGGAGATGATCGCCACCTCGACGCGCGCGGCGAGGGCGAGCAGGAGCTCGCCGATGCGGGGGTCGATCTGCGACTTCGACGGGGCGAGGGTGTCATCGAGATCGAACGCGACGAGGCGGGGCGTGGTGTCGGGCACGGGTGCTCCTGGCATCAGTGGTCGTTGCGCGCACGCCTACAGATGCGGCGCGAGGTCGTGTCGATTCTAGGCGGGAGGCTGCGGGGATTCAGACGGCCCCTCGGGCGAGGCTGCGGGTGAAGCAGCGGCATACCGCATCCCACGTCTTCCGCCGGGAGAGGTTTCCGCTCCCGGATGTTTCGTGACGTCGAGGAGGGACGGGAGACGCACCGTCGAAATCCCGGGTGCGCATGAGAGTCTTCTCATGGACGACGGAAAGCGAAAAGGTCTTCATAACGAACGTTCAGGTTGTCGTAGGGTTGGCGCGACGCTGAGAGGTGGGTGGGGGCCCGATCGCGGTTCCCGTCCTGCTCGCCGCGCGTCTTCCGACGAGACACTTGAGAGAGACGATGACACGAAACATGAAGCGCTTGGGGTGGGCCGGTGCGTCCGCCGCTCTGGCGCTCACCGCCTCCGGACTCCTGGCCCCGGCTGTCGCCTTCGCCGGCGAGGCGGAGTCCACCGCCCCGACCTCGGGACCCCAGTTCGACTCCACGGCGAAGAAGCTGATGACCGAGAACCACCAGGTCGAGGGCGTCGCGAAAGACGGTTCCGGCAACGTCGTGATCTTCACCTCGACCGACGAGGCCGGGCTCGAGGGCACGGCCAAGGCCTTCGTCGACTCCACCTCGAACGTCGTGGTGAAGAACATCGGCAAGATCTCGGCTCTTGCCGCCACCGACGTCGTCGGCGGTGCGGGCTACATCTCGCCCATCGACGCCACCTCGGGCGCGCTGTGCTCGGTCGGCTTCAGCGGGTGGACCCCCGAGGGTGACCCCGCGGTCATCACCGCCGGCCACTGCAACGCCGACGGCACTCTGACGCAGAGCTTCCTCACCGTCCCCTCCCGCGACCAGGCCGCCGGCGGTACCCAGCCCGCGATCGCTGCTCCGCTCGGAACCCTCGGCTTCTCGCAGTTCGGCGGCCCGGGAAACAGCGAGGGTGCCAACGGCAACGCCTCGTCGGTCGACATCGCGACCATCGACGTGACCAACGTCACACTCGATCTGCTCCCCGAGATCACCGACTGGACGACGACGAGCGATCTGTCGAAGTCGACCACCGACGTGCGCGCCGTGGGCAAGGCCCAGCTGAACACGTCCGCGTCGAAGTCGGGGCGTACGACCGGTCTCACCAGCGGTACGGTCACGGCCGAGGGGTGGATGCAGGTCCAGGAAGAGGACGAGGTCCGTTGGGTCTACGGGTTCGCGGTCGAGGGTGCCCCTGGCACCGTCGCCGGCGGTGACTCAGGCGGCGCCGTGTTCCAGGGCGACACCGCCGTGGGCGTTGTCTCGGGTGGAGACCCCGCGACGGGCTCCTTCATGTGGGCCGCCGACCTCCAGGCCGGCCTCGAGCGCACCGGTGGCTACTCCGTCGCGCTGAAGATCGACGCTCCCGTTCTCACGACCCCCGCCGACGGCGGATCGGTCGCCGTGGGCGGCACGATCTCGGGCACCGCGCCCGCCGGCTCGACCGTGAAGGTCACCCCCGCCGCGGGCGACGCCTTCGAGGCGACCACCGACGGTTCCGGCAACTGGAGCTTCCCCGCCCCCGACAAGCTGGGCGATTACGACTTCTCGCTGCAGGCCGTCAACGGCTACAACACCTCGGCCAAGGTCGACGCGTCGGTCGTCGTCAAGGCGGAGGCCCCGGTCATCGTCTCGCCCGTCGACGGATCGATCGTCGAGAACGAGCTCACCGCCATCTCGGGCACCGGCCTCGCCGGCGCCACGGTGACGCTGAGCGGCGACGCCACCGGCACTGCGAAGGTCTCGGCCAGCGGGCAGTGGTCGGTCAAGACCGACCTCGGCATCGGCACCTACTCCGTCACCGCCGTTCAGGCGCGTGACGGGCAGACCTCGGCCGAGGCCACCTCGTCGTTCACGGTCGCTCCGTCGGCTCCCACCATCTCGGGCATCCAGGACGGCGCCACCTACAGCGGCGCGGCCGTTCCCACCTCGGTTTCGGGCACCGGTGTCGCCGGTGCGAAGGTCGTCGTGACGATCAACGACGCCAAGGTCGGCGAGACCACTGTCGACGAAGACGGCACCTGGTCGATCGTGCTGCCTGCCGCCCTCGGTGAGGGCCCCTACGCGGTCGTCGCGACCCAGACCGTCGAGGGTGTCTCCAGCAGCGCCACGGTCAGCTTCGCCGTCGCAGCAGTTCCGGCTCCCTCGCCCTCCTCGAGCGGCACCCCCGCTCCGGGCGGCAACGGTGGCGCCGGTAACGGTGGCGCCGGCAACGGCGGCAACGGTGGCAGCCTCGCCGTGACCGGTATGGGCGACGTGGCTCCGTTCGCATGGGGTGCCGCGGCACTCCTGCTCGCGGGCTTCGGTGCCCTCGGCTACCGCAAGGTGCGCCGCTCGACCCGCTGAGGTCGATGAGCCAGCGCCCCCGGCGCCTTCCCGTTTCGGAAGGTGTCGGGGGCGCTTTCGTTCTCGCGACTGCGCGGCCGGTGCGCGGCCGCGTGGGGACGGCGCCGACTCGTCGCGCGATTACGATGAGCTGACGTGCCCGACGGAGCCCGCGAAGGATGCAACGGATGAGAACCCGACGCGCAGCGTGGGCGACCACGATCGTTCTCGTCGTGGCGGCCGTGGTCGTCGCCGCGCTCGTCCTCACGTTCGCAGTCCAGCGCGTGAGCTCGTCGTCGCGTCTCGTCCTCGAGAACCCGACGCTCATCTTCTCCGACCCGGGGGCGGTGTCGTTCGCCGTGTCGGGGGCCAGCGCGAGCGTGACGTGGAGGGTGGCCGACGAGGGCGGTCACGAGGTGGTCTCCGGCACCGCCGAGCCCGACAACGGCTCCCTCACCATCGACGTCGCGCAGCGGGTGCCGACCGGCTACTACACGGTCACCCTCTCCTCGCCGTCCGATGGAGACGTCACCGCCGCGTTCGGGGTCACCGGCCCCGCCCCCGCGGTGGATCGCTACTACAGCGTGCAGACGCTGAGCGCGCACCCGAACAGCGTCTACAGCGTCAACATGGACCGCCTGATCCCGCTGCTGAAGGGGCTCGGCTTCTCGTCGCGGCGCGATTCGGTGTACTGGAGCCAGTTCGAGCTGTCGGCCGGCGAATACTCGACACCGCCGTCGATCCAGCGCACGCTCGATGAGGACGATCAGAACGACATGTCGCTCGTCTGGACGGCCGGTAGCGGCAATCCGCTGTACGACGGGGGCCGCCTGCCTTCGTCGCCTGACGCGATCCGCGCCTACGCGAAGTACATCGACGCGTTCCTCACCGCGCATCCCCACGTCACCACCGTCGAGATGCTCAACGAATTCAACGGCACGAACAACAGCGCCTGTGGCGCGACGGCGGCGTGCTATCTCGACATCGCCAAGGTCGTCTATCCGTTCGTGAAGTCACGGCATCCTGACGTCGTCATCGTCGCGGGGGGACTCGCGGGCGTCAGCCTCGACTGGTGGCGCGACTTCTTCTCGGCGGGGGGAGTCGCCTACGGCGACGCCTTCTCGTACCACCCCTACGGCCTCACCCCGCAGCGCCTGGGTGAGGTCGCCGACGAGATCACGCGGTTGATCAGGAAGAACAATCGAGGTGCCGGTAAGCCGCTGTACATGACGGAGGTCGGGTGGTCGATCTCCACCGAGCAGAAGGGCAACCCCGCGAAGGTCGGGACCGAGGAACAGCAGGCCGACCGGCTCGTCTACAGTTTCATCGCGCCGCAGGCGAGCCCGCAGATCGCTCTCGTCAACTGGTACCAGGCGCTCGATTACGGCCCGACCGAGACGGAGTACAACTTCGGCCTGTTCCGCCAGGCGACGGACAACGTCAAGGGGTTCCAGCCGAAGAAGGCCGCGATCGCGTTCTACGTCTTGCGGTCGCAACTCGACGGCTTCCATTACCTGCGCACGGACACGCTCTCCGGCGACGTGCAGTCGTACGTGTTCACGAACGACAAGGGGGTCACCACCCGCGTGATGTGGCGCACGACCCGGTCGTCGGCGGACACCTCGACGACGTCGGTGACGCTCCCGGCGACGGGCAAGGCATACCTGACGGTCACCAGCGTCGACGGGGCGCGCCTGGCCGCGGTCACCGGTACCGCGGCGTCGTCGACGCAGGAGGTCTCGACGTCGCCGATCTTCGTGACCACGAGCGATTCGCCGCCCCCTGCGCGGTGACGCGCGAGCCGACGACGCGAAGTGCATCCGCACGCCGGACAGCAAGAAGGCCCCCCGCGATCCCGCGGAGGGCCTTCTCTGTTGTGGTCGGGGTGACAGGATTTGAACCTGCGGCCTCGTCGTCCCGAACGACGCGCGCTACCAAGCTGCGCCACACCCCGTTGCAACTTGAAAAGTCTACCCTGTCGAAGCGGATGCTCCGAACCACGGCAGGACCCGGGCGCGTCATGATCGAGGCCGTTCGTGCGGGATCAGGTGCGCGGAGTGCCTCGCCGCCGGGCGATCCAGTACGCGGCGGCCCCCATCGCCAGGACGACGGCGGCAAGGCCTCCGGTGCCGCCGATCGTCGCCGCCGACATCCCGGTCGCGGCCAGGGCGGCGGGGACCGATGCCGTCGGACTCGGAGTCGCAGGAGGCGGCGTGCTCGGCGCGGGGGTCGGGACCACCCGCACCGGGGGAGGAACGGCCAACTGCGCCGTCTGAGAGGGGGAGGCGAACCTCTCGACGAAGACGAAGCCGGGAGCCAGGTGAGGCATGGTCTCGGCATCCTGCGTGCTGCGGTCGATGCGCCAGACCGCGGTGTACACGCCAGGGCCGGGAAGGGCGTCGCTCTGCACCCGGTAGACGCCGCCCCCCGTGTCCGGATCGGTGCGGAGCTCGAGGTGGCCGACGGGGTCCAGCCCCTCGGGGATCTCGTCGGATTCGGCCGGGAACGAGCTGGTCGCGAAGACGTCGGCCGTCGCCGTGATGACGACGAACGAGCCGTCCTCATGACGCGGCCACGGCCCGTCGCTCGACACGGTGACCTCGTCGACGAATCGTCCGTCCTGCAGGTGCGCGGAGGTGGAGATGTGCGGCACGAAGCGCACGGGGCGCGTCGTGTCGTCTTCGGCGGTCAGCTCGAAAGTCGTGGGGCGTGCGGGCCCGGCCGATTCCTGCTGACCGGGGGTGCTGTAGGAGCGGATGGCCGCGGTCTCGACCGAGAACGTCCCCCTTGCACGGACCGTGTAGGGGTGCCCGTCGATGGAGGCGGAAACCGGGGCGGAGATCGGATACGCGATGCCGCCCACGGCGCCGGATCGCTCCGCCGCGCCCGTGTCGGCGAACACGGCGTTCTCGAGACGGAGGGTGCCGGATGCCGTGGGGTCGACGTCGGCGATCACCGTACCGCGCGTGGGATCGTCGGCCTGCGTCGTGAGGGTCAGCGTTCCGCCGACGCGGGGGACCGCCATCGCCTCGGCCTCGGCGAGGTAGGTCAGAGCGAGGTCCTGGACCGCGACGTTGTTCTCGGGGCTGGCCCGCCGCATGATGTGGTCGATGGCGCCGCGCAGATCGTCACCGGTGTAGCCCCACGAATGCAGGGTGGTGTCGCGGTCGACGATCGCCTTGACCGCCCAGCCGACACTCGCCGCCTGCACCGGGTCGTCAGTCTGACCGTAGGTGCCGACGAGGTGGTTGATCGAGACCAGCTGTTGGGGGCTCAGGCCGTTGACGTCGGAAGATTCGCCGTGGTCGGTCGTGTCACCGGTCGCCACCGGCAGCCCCGGGTGGATGCAGTACGTGTGCACGTCGCCGACGCGCATCGATCCGTGCCAACCCGTGGACGACAACGGCGCCCAGGTGCCGAAACCGGTGCCCTGGTCGGCGGCGTGCGCGGCGGGCGCGAGGCCGACCGCGCCGAGGAGCACGGCGACGGCGGCGGCGAACGCCGCTCGACGTCGCCGAGACGGAGGTGGTGAGTGCTGCATGCGAGTCCCTTCGGTTGGAAGAGACTCGATCTTGCGTGAAACGTGATCGCCGCCGATGCGAGAACGGACCGATCCGTGGAGGGATCGATCCGTTGTCGGGTTGTGCAGAAGCGGTCAGCGAGGCAGCAGCGTCAGCAGCGTGGCCTCCGGCCGGCACGCGAAGCGCACGGGGGCGTAGATGGAGTGCCCGAGACCGGCGCTGACGTTCAACGGCACCGTTCGCCCGTCGTGCGTCCACTCGCTCAGTCCGCGCGCCTGGTCGAGAGGGAGGTCGCAATTCGACACCAGCGCCTTGCTGCTGAAGGGGATGCGAACCTGTCCGCCGTGGGTGTGACCGGCCAGGAGCACGTCCGCTCCGAACGAGGTGAAGGCGTCGAGGGTGCGCCGGTAGGGGGCGTGCATCACTCCGAGGGTGAGGTCGCCGGCATCCAGTCTCGAGACGACCGGGGGGATGAGCTCGGGCCGATCCCAGTCGCGGTGCGCGTCGTTCACGCCGAAGGCCGTGATCCGCGTGCCCTTCACCTCGAGCGAGACAGCCGTGTCGTCGAGCACCTTCCACCCGAGGTCGTCGGTGAAGAACCGATCGAGGGCATCGATGTCGAGGTGCTTGTGAGCCGGAACGTGCCCCGACGGTCCCAGGAAGTAGCGCAGCGGGTTGCGTGGCGCGGGTTCCTGGTAGTCGTTCGAGCCGTGCACGACGAGTCCGGGGACGCCGCGCAGGGAAGCGAAGGCGGTCCGGATGCCGGTGAGCCCGTCGCGATGACCGAGATTGTCTCCCGTGTTCACGACGAGGTCGGGGGAGAGGTCGGCCAGGCGCGCCATCCACTCCTGCTTGCGGTGCTGCCAGGGCGCCATGTGCGCGTCGGAGACGTGCAACACGCGGATCGGCTCGGCGCCCTTCGGAAGCACGCGCAGGGCGTGGTACCGCACCGTGAACAGGTAGCGCTCGATGCCCATGCCCCACACGGCCGCCCCGACAGCGGCCGCCCCCGCAACCCCGAGGGGTGCGAGGGCGGCGACGCGGGAGGCGCGGCTCACGGGCAGTCCTTCGCGCTGACGTTCAGCACGACCGGGGTGTCCTTGTTCGCCGCCGTTCTGGCGGCCGGGTTGCTTGCGGTGACCTGCCCGCCGTCGGGCGCCTTGTCGCTCTCCTTGCAGTCGCCGATCGAGAAGTTCGTGAAGCCGGCGGCCTTCAGATCGTTCTGCGCGGCGTTGATGCTGCGACCGACCACGTCGGGGACGGTGCCGCCCTTTCCGTTGCCGGGGCTCAACGTGATCTGCGAACCGGCGGGGGCGGAGCCGCCACCGGGGTTCTGCGCGGCCACGCGGTCGTTGCCGAGCTCGGAATCGATCGGGTCTCCGACCGTCACGCGGAAGCCGGCGTTCTGCAACGTCGAGGTCGCGCTGTCGATGCTCTGGCCGACCACGTTCGGGAGGTCGCGCTGCTGGGTGCGCAGCAGGTTGCTCGCCGGGTCGGGGAAGCGGTCGCCGCCGTAGACGTCGTCGGCCGCGCGCTGCACGTCGCGTGCCAGTCGGTAGCGCATGTCGCTGAGCTGCAGGCCGTTGGCGAACTTCTGGAAGAGGCTGACAGTGCCGCCGTCCCAGTTGCCGACCCAGACGGCGGTCGTGACGTTGGTCGACGACTCGATCATCCAGGTCTCGTGGGCCTCGTGCGTACCGGTCTTACCGAGCACAGGGGTGCCGTCGCCGGGGTTGGCCTGCGAACCCGTTCCGCCACCCTGCATGACGCCCTGGAGGGCGTACGCTGCGGTCGCCGCGATCTCAGGCGTCAGTGCGGTCTCGCACTTCAGGTCGGGGGCGGGACGCTCGGACCCGTCGGCCGCGGTCACCTTGTCGATGACCTTCGCGGGGCAGCGCGTGCCGCCGTTGGCGACCGTCGAGAAGGCGCCGGCCATGGCGATCGGCGAGATGTTGTCGCTACCGATGACCTCGTTGGCGTTCGCCATCAAGATCTCCTTGCCGTCGCCCGTCTTCACGCCCATCTTCTTCACGACGTTGGCGATGTCGCAGAGGTCGAGCTCGGCGGCCATGGCGAGGTAGCCGGTGTTCAGCGAGTCGCGCGTGAACATCATCGGCGTTCCCACGTAGCCGCGGCTCTCGTTGAAGTTGTTGATCGTGTACTTCGTGGTGTTGACCCACGGACCCTGGCACGAGTTCTTCATGTTGGGGACGGGCTGCAGACGACCGTTCAGCGTCTCGTTGAGCGAGTGACCCTTCTCGAGCCAGTCGATGAGGGTGAAGAGCTTGAACGTCGATCCGGCGCTGAAACCGATCGATCCGCCGTTGTCGGAATCGCCGGCGAAGACGATCGAACTGTACGAAGGGTCGGAGTCGGCGAGGGTCGGATCCTGCGTGAACTTCGTGTTCTGGGCGAGGGCGAGAACGCGGCCGGTCTTGGCCTCGAGGCTCACCGCCGTGGCACCGAACTTCAGGTTGTCGTAGCGCGCGGGGTCGAGGTTGGTCGGCGCGTTCTCGCTCATGGTCTCTTGAGCGGCGTTCTGCACGTTCCAGTCGAGCGTCGTCTGGATCGTCAGACCGTCCTGTCGCAGCGCGTTGACACGGTCGTCGGTTCCCTCGCCGAACGCGTCGGAGTTGAGAATCGTCGAGACGACGTACTGGCAGAAGTACGGGGCGGCCGAGGCGGAGCAGCCCTGGGTCGTCGGAGTGATCGCCGGGGTGATCGGCTCGACCGCGGACGCCACGTACTGCTCGTGAGTGATCTTGCCGTCGGCCTCCATGCGGCTCAGCACGTAGAGCTGGCGGCCCTTGGTCTCGCTGTAGCCGTCGGCGGCGGCGACGAGCTGGTCCTGCGTGATCTCGCCGTTGTCGCGCAGCGTGTAGAGCGCCTGGATGGTGCCCTGGTCGACGTCGTCGATCGAGCCGTCGGGAGCCTTGTTGTAGGCGGTCTCACCGTCGCTGATGCTGCCGGTGGGCAGGTCGATGCGGAAGCGGTTGGGGTTCTGCACCATGCCGGCGAGGATCGCGGACTGCCCGACGGTCAGGTTCGCGGCGGGAGTGTTGAAGTAGTACCGCGCGGCGGCGTCGATTCCGTACGTGGTTCCGCCGAAGTTGGCGATGTTGAGGTACCCGAGGAGGATCTGATCCTTCGTGTACTCCTTCTCGAGCTGCACCGCATAGCGCATCTCCTGGAGCTTGCGCTGGTAGCCCGCGGCACCGTCCGACTGGATGGCCTCGAGCGCGCACGCCTGCAGAACCTCGTCGCGGCTCTTGGCTTCGACCGCCGGGGTGCTGTCCGTCGCCTCCACGGCGGGGATCGCACGGGCGTCGCGCTCGCAGCGCTGCACGAGCACGTTCTTGACGTACTGCTGGCTGATCGAGGATCCACCCTGCGTCTCGCCGCCCGAGGCGTTGCTGAGCAGTGCACGGGTCGTACCGATGAGGTCGACACCACCGTGCTGGTAGTAGCGCGGGTCCTCGGAGGAGAGGATCGCGTCGTACATGACCGGGTTGACCTGATCGAAGGTGACCGGGGAGCGGTTCTGGTCGTAGAACTTGGCCAGCACCTGGTCGCCGGCCATCAGCGTCGTCGGCTGCATCAGCTCGTCGGGCTGCAGGTAGCTCGGCATGTTGTCGAAGATCGTGATGGCGCTGGAGGCCGCCGCGCCGGAGACGGCGATGGCGGGCGTCACGGCAGCGGTGACGAGGAGTCCGGCGACCGCGCTCAGGCCGACGAGGCCGACGATGCCGCCGAGGGCACCGCTAGCCGTTCGTTTGTTCTCGGGCATAGGCTTGAGGATAAGCGACGTTGCTGGGCGATGCCTCGAAGGTGCGCCCTGCGCGCGTACGCGTCCGCCCCCGCGCGCAGATGCTGCGCGCTCCGAGCAACCTCCGGGAGCCCGAGATGATCACGTGGGAGTACCTCACCACGCCGCTGCTGATCCACAACACCGCCGCGATCCTCAACAACTGGGGCAAGCAGGGCTGGGAACTCGTGCAGGTGGTGACCGGCCCCGAGGGCGGACTCGTCGCCTATTTGAAGCGCCCCACCGGCGGAGGTGCCGCGAACGCGGGCCTCGGCGCTGCCGAGACCGCCGCCAAGCAGTTCGAGGGGCAGCAGTGAGCGTCTCCGAGCGTCTGGCCGCTCTGGGCGTCGAGGTGCCGGCCGTCGTCCCGCCCGTGGCCTCGTACATCCCCGCGAAGCGTCACGGCGACCTCATCTACACCTCGGGCCAGCTTCCGATGATGCAGGGGGCACTCCCCGCCACCGGCAAGGTCGGCGAGACCGACGGGCTCGTCAGCCCCGCGGATGCCAAGACCTACGCCCGTCAGTGCGCGCTGAACGCGATCGCGGCGGCCGCAGCGCTCGTCGGGGGCGTCGACAACCTCACCGGAGTGCTGAAGCTGACCGGTTTCGTGGCATCCGTGCCCGAATTCACGGGGCAGCCGGGCGTCATCAACGGTGCGAGCGAGTTCCTCGGCGAGGTGTTCGGCGAGGCCGGAGCGCACGCACGCTCCGCCGTGGGCGTGCCGGTGCTCCCGCTCGACAGCCCCGTCGAGGTCGAGGTGGTCTTCTCGGTCGCGTGACCGGATCTCCGGATGCCGACTCCTCGGCATCCGGATCGAAGGGGGCGTCCCGCGTGTCGGGGCGTCCCCTTCGTCGTCCCGCCGTCGCCGGTCACGGCGGATTCTGAAGTGGCGGGGAGGATCATTCGTGCTCATGACCACCTCCGTCGTGCCGGGCGCGTCGTCCGCCGCCGCCTCGAACCCCTTCCTGGCCCCCGCCGCGCACCCGCGGCGGCTGGTGCTCACCGCCGTGGCGACCGTGCTTGTGCTCGTCGCGGTCGGCTTCCTCCTGCGGCTCGTGCCGCTCGATGTCGCGCTCTCCCGTGCCGTGCACCGCTCGCACCTCGGTGCCCTCGGTGCGATCGCGGAGGGGTTCTATCGTGCGGTCAAACCGGTCTCGGCGGCGGGGATCATGGTCGTGGCGACGGCGGTCGTCGGCTTCGCCACGCGTCGCTGGCAGGTGGCCCTTGCGTTCGTCGGGACGATCGCGCTCACCTGGGGCTCGGCCGAAGCGATCAAGCTCGTCGTCGAGCGGCCCCGCCCCGGCCTGTCGGAGCAGGTGGTGAACGCCGTCGGGACGACGGCCGACCCGTCGTTCCCCAGCGGCCATGTCGCGTTCGTCGCCGCTTTCGCCGCGGCGCTGATCTGCGTGGCGTGGGCGACCCGCTGGCGCGCCCTGGCGATCGGAGTGGGCGTCGTGCTGGTCGCGGCGATGATGCTGTCGGTGGTGTACATCGGCGTGCACTACGCCGGCGACGCGGTGGCATCCGTCATCTGGGTCGCGGGCATCTTCCCGGCCGTGCGCGCCCTCTTGGCGTTCGTCGTCGCCCGTGTCGACCGCCGGCTCGTTCGCCGCGCCTGATCCGCGTCGGAAAGAGAAGATCCCGGATGCCAGGGGTCACGGCATCCGGGATCTTCCTCACTTCACCTGGGCGCTGATCACGCTCATGACGGCGGTGTCGGCCAGGGTCGTGGTGTCGCCGACCTCGCGGCCCTCGGCGACGTCGCGGAGGAGGCGGCGCATGATCTTGCCCGAGCGCGTCTTGGGCAGTTCTCCCACGATGTAGACGTCGCGCGGCCGGGCGATCGGGCCGATCTGCTGGCCGACCCACTTGCGCAGCTCGTCGCCGAGTCCCTCGACGGGGTTCTGCGTGAGGTAGCGGCTCTTGATGATGACGAAGGCCACGACCGCCTGCCCCGTGGTCTCGTCGCTCGCGCCGACCACGGCCGCCTCGGCGACGCCCTCGTGGCCGACCAGGGCCGACTCGATCTCGGCGGTCGAGAGGCGGTGGCCCGAGACGTTCATGACGTCGTCGACGCGGCCGAGCAGCCACACGTCGCCGTCGTCGTCGAGGCGGGCGCCGTCGCCGGCGAAGTAGTAGCCCTTGTCGGCGAACTTCTCCCAGTAGGTCTCGCGGTAGCGGTCGGGGTCGCCCCAGATGCCGCGCAGCATGCTCGGCCAGGGTTCGGTGACCACGAGGAGTCCTCCGCTGCCGTTGCCGACGGGTTCGCCCGCATCGTCGACGACGGCGATCGAGATGCCGGGCACGGGCACCTGCGCCGAGCCCGGCTTCGTCTCGGTGACGCCCGGCAGCGCGGAGATCATGATGGCGCCGGTCTCGGTCTGCCACCAGGTGTCGACGATCGGCGTCTCGTCGGCGCCGATGATCTCGCGGTACCAGACCCACGCTTCGGGATTGATCGGTTCACCGACCGATCCGAGCAGGCGCAGGGACGACAGGTCGAATTTCTGCGGAATGTCGCGTCCGATCTTCATGAAGGACCGGATCGCGGTCGGCGCGGTGTAGAAGATCGACACCTTGTGCTTCTCGATGAGCTCCCACCAGCGTCCGGGGTGCGGTGCGTCGGGGGTGCCTTCGTAGAGGAGCTGAGTGGCGCCGTTGGCGAGGGGGCCGTAGGTGACATAGGTGTGCCCGGTGATCCAGCCGATGTCGGCGGTGCACCAGTACACGTCGGTCTCGGGGTGCACGTCGTGGACGACCCGGTTCGTGAAGGCCGCCTGCGTCAGGTATCCGCCCGAGGTGTGCAGGATGCCCTTCGGCTTCCCCGTCGTGCCGGAGGTGTAGAGGATGAACAGCGGCGTCTCGGCGGGAAAGGCCTCGGCCTCGTGCTCGCCCGACGCCTGGGGGACGACGTCATGCCACCAGAGGTCGCGGTCGTCGGTCCATTCGACCTCGTTGCCGCCGCGCTTGACCACGACGACGTGCTCGACCGTCTCTTGGACGCCCGACCCATTGCGATCGGCCAGGGCCTGGTCGACGGCGGGCTTCAGCGGCGACACCTTTCCTTTCCGCCAGCCGCCGTCGGCCGTGATCACGACCTTCGCTCCGGCGTCGTCGATGCGCGCGCGCAGGCTGTCGGCCGAGAACCCGCCGAAGACGACGGAGTGCACCGCACCGATGCGGGCCACCGCGAGCATCGACGAGATCGCCTCGGGGATCATCGGCAGGTACAGCGCGACGCGGTCGCCTTTCTCGACGCCGAGGTCGGTCAGCACGTTCGACAGACGCTTCACCTCGTCGGTGAGCTCGGCGTACGTCACGTTGCGGGTGTCACCCGGCTCGCCCTCCCAGCGCAGGGCGATGCGATCGCCGTTGCCGGCCTCGACGTGGCGGTCGAGGCAGTTGTAGGCGACGTTGAGCTCGCCGTCGGCGAACCACTCGGCGAAGGGCGGGTTCGACCAGTCGAGCACCTTCGTGAAGGGGGTGTGCCAATGCAGCTCCCGTGCCTGGTCGGCCCAGAAGCCCTCGCGGTCGGCTGCGGCGCGCTCGTAGAGCTCGCGGTCGCCGATCGCGGCGTCGGCGAATGCGGCCGACGGGGCGAAACGGCGGGTCTCGTTGAGGAGGTGGTCGATCTGGCTGCTCATCGCGGCGCTCCTTCGCGTTCACGGACGCCGGCGCCCATGCGCAGCGTCGTCACGACGGTCACGCTAGCGACACCCTCCGACACGGGCCACCTCCGATAGTTGGCATCGCGGTGATCGGTCGGCGCAGCAGGGAAACAACTGATATATCGCGATGCATCGGTCCGGAAAGTTGGTGGCGCCCTCCGGCGCGCGTACGCTGTCTACCGCCCGAACATCGCTTCCGGCACCGCGTCGGGGGAGCCCCCCAATTTTCCCCGGCGCGTGGCGGCATCCCTCGCCCCCCACTGTAGGGATGCCGCCCCCTTCCTTTTCGGACGGTCCTCCCGCGCGACGCGGCGCGGGGTTCCTCCCCAGATGACTCATCGCTCCGTCTGTCCACCGATCGACCGATCCGGTCGGCGGACGCGGTCCATCGGTCCCTACGGTCGTCGTCATGTCGACTCCCTCCCTCCCCGCTCCGTCCGTCGTCGACGCGACGGACGCGGATCGCGACGACGCTGCGCTGGCGTTCCTCCGTCCGTTCCTCGACGACCCCACGGTCACCGATCTCTTCGTCAACGGCGATCGCGGCCTCTTCGTCGACCGCGGAGACGGCATCGTCCGCGTGCCGTCGTGGCGGGCGAGCGAGGCCGAGGTGCGACGACTCGCCGTCCGCCTCATCGCGCGCGGAGGGCGCCACCTCGACGACGCATCTCCGTGCGTCGACGTGAGGTGGACGCGAGGGGTGCGCGTGCACGCGGTGCTCTCGCCCGTCGCCGCAAGCGGGACGTCCATCTCGGTGCGCGTGCCGGTGTGGTCCGTGCCCGACATGGCGAGCCTTGAAGGCGCCGGCATGTTCGACGCCGCGCAAAGGGCCCGGCTCGAGGGTCTCGTCGCGCGGCGCGACAACCTGTTGATCGTCGGCGCGACGGGGGCCGGGAAAACCACTCTCCTCGCCGCTCTCCTGGGCTGCGTCGCCGACACCGAACGGATCGTGACGATCGAGGAGGTCGCCGAGCTACGACCCGCTCACCCCCACCACGTCGCGCTCGAAGCGCGCCAGGCCAACATCGAAGGCGTCGGAGCCATCCCCGTGTCGCGGCTCGTGCGCGAGGCGCTGCGCATGAGGCCGGACCGGCTCGTGATCGGCGAGGTGCGCGGCGAAGAGGTGCGCGAGCTGCTGCTCGCGTTGAACACCGGCCACGACGGGGGAGCCGGGACGCTCCATGCCAACAGCCTGGTCGACGTCGCGCCTCGGCTCGAGGCCCTGGGCGCTCTCGCGGGGATGGATGCCGTGGCGGTGGCGCGGCAGACGGCGGGGGCGATCACGGCGATCGTGCACGTGGAGCGTGTCGCCGGACGCCGCCGTGTCGCGGCATGGGGGCGACCCACGCTACGCGACGGTCGACTGCTGATCGAGGCGCGGGCGTGGGAGTGACGCGGTCCTCCGTCCGTCCGGCCGCGGACGACGCGATCGAGACCATCGCGCGGTTGGCGACCCTCATGGCCGGGGGGTCCGCGCCGGCGGCGGCGTGGTCGCATCTCGCGGCCGGAGGCGGTGCCGTCGTGAACGCCGCGGCGGCGGCCGCGCGACGTGGCGTCGACGTCGGACCCGTACTGGTCGCCGCGGGTGGCTCCTGGGTCGGGGTCGGGGCGATCTGGAGCGTCGCGGTCGAGACCGGAGCTCCCCTCGCGGAGACGCTGCGCGGTGCTGTCGTGGCGCTGCGCGATGTCTCGGAGGTGTCGGCCGATGTGGCCGTCGCGCTGGCCGAGCCCACCTCGACCGCCCGGCTGCTCGGATGGCTGCCCGTGCTCGGGGTGCCGCTGGGATACGCGATGGGGTTCGCTCCCGTGGGCATCCTCTTCACCGATCCCCTCGGACCGCCCTGCCTGGTCATCGGGGGCGTCCTCATGGTCGGGGCGCGACTGTGGACGAGAGCGCTCGCGCGCCGAGCTCGCCCGCCCGCACGGATCCCGGGTCTGGAGCCGGAGCTGTGGGCCGTCGCGCTGTCGGCGGGAGTGTCGGTCGACCGCGCGAGCACGCTCGTGGGCGGTTTCGCCGACGTCGGGAAAGAGCACCAGGCGACGGCCGCCGTGCAGCGGACCCTCGATCTGGCGACCCGGGCGGGTGTCCCCGCCGTCGAACTGCTGCGCGGCGACGCGTGGCTCGCCCGCCACCGCGCCCGCACCGAGGGGCGGACGGCCGCGGCGCGGCTGTCGACACGGCTGCTGCTTCCGCTCGCCGTCTGCACCCTTCCCGCGTTCCTACTTCTCGCCGTCATCCCGCTGGTGCTCGGCATCATCCGATCGAACGCCTTCCCCTGACCCGCGGTCCAGCGCGACCGCGCCCTCCGCTCGCCGTCGGCCCGTGGAGTCATCCCTCCTCACCTCTACCCCTGGAGAACGACATGCCTTTCTTCCCCCACCGCGCCTCGGGTTCGTCGACGCCCCCTCTTCCCTTCCTCACGTCCGCGCGGGCGGGTGCGCTCTTCCTCGATGAACGGGGGGCGGCGACGGCCGAGTACGCGGTCGCCACGATGGCCGCCGTCGCCTTCGCGGGATTGCTCGTCATCATCATGCGCAGCGACGAGGTGCGCGGCATCCTCACCGACCTGGTGCGCCGCGCCCTGACGGTGCAATGACGAGGCCCTGGTCGCGCAGCGGGTGTCCTCGCATCGCGGTGGCGGGCGCATCGAGAGGTGAGACCGGCCGACGGCTCGGTGAACGGGGGTCGGTCACGGCCGAGTTCGCCGTCGCCCTGCCCGCCGTGCTGGTCGTGCTCGCCCTGGCGGTCGGTGCGCTGGGCACGGCGGCGGCGACCATCCGCGTGCAGCACGCCACCACCGAGGCGGCGCGGCTCCTCGGCCGCGGCGACGAGAGCGGGCTCGCTCGGGTCGCCGAGGTCGGGGCCACCGCAACGGTGCAGCGTTCGGACCACCTGGTGTGCGTCGAGGCCTCGGCCCCCGTGCCGCTGCACCTGCCTCTCCCTCCCGTCGCCGCCCGGGCGTGCGCCCTGGATGGGGGGCACTGATGGCCGGAGCGACGGCGACGGTGGGGGTGATCGCCGCCGTGGCGGCCCTGGCCGTCGGCCTGGGCTCCGTCGGCGGAGCCGCGATCACCGCGTCGCGCCTGGCGGGGACGGCCGATGCGGCCGCGCTCGCCGCGGCGGACGCGGCGAGCGGAGCGGTGACGGGCACCCCGTGCGACGAAGCGGGACGCATCGCCGCGGCCGGCGGAGCGACCCTGCGAGAGTGCGATGTGGCGGGCCTCGTCGCCACCGTCACCGTCGGCGGGGCGTACGGTGGAATCTCCCTCGATGCGCGCTCGCGAGCCGGACCCCCAATCCGGTGAGCCCCTGAGACCTCCCGGAACCCGAACAGGGAGGCGTGTGTATGGTGTGCATCGAAGAAAGGACCCCAGTGGCAAACGGAAAGAAGCTCGTCATCGTCGAGTCCCCGACGAAGATGAAGTCGATCCAGGGATACCTCGGCGACGACTACGAGGTGCTCAGCTCGGTCGGTCACATCCGCGACCTCGCGTCGAAGAAGGAGATCCCGGCCGACAAGAAGGCGGCGTACGGCAAGTACTCCATCGACGTCGAGAACGACTTCGACCCCTTCTACGTGGTCAACGATCGCAAGACGAAGACCGTCGCCGAGCTCAAGCGCGCGCTCAAGACGGCCGACGAAGTCCTGCTCGCCACTGATGGTGACCGCGAAGGCGAAGCCATCGCGTGGCACCTGCTGGAGGTCCTCAAGCCCAAGGTCCCCGTGCGTCGCATGATCTTCCACGAGATCACCAAAGACGCCATCAAAGAAGCGGCCGAACACACGCGCGAGCTCGACGTCTCGCTCGTCGACGCGCAGGAGACCCGCCGCGTCCTCGACCGCCTCTACGGCTGGGACGTCTCGCCGGTCCTGTGGCGCAAGGTCGGCTCGGGTCGCGAGGGCACCGCCCTCAGCGCCGGCCGCGTGCAGTCCGCCGCCACCCGCATGGTCGTCGAGCGCGAGCGCGAGCGCATGGCGTTCGTGTCGGCCTCGTACTGGGACGTCGAAGCACTCGCCTCGCAGGCGGGGTCGTCGTTCCGCACGCGCCTGAACCGTCTCGACGGTGCCCCCATCGCCCGCGGTGGCGACTACGACGACAACGGACAGCTGAAGAAGGCCGTCGTCGTGCTGGGTGAAGAGCAGGCCCGAGGACTGGCCGAGGCCATCACCGCCGCAGGTCGCGCGACGGTCGCCAAGGTCGAGGCGAAGCCCGGCACCCGCAGCCCGCGCGCCCCGTTCACCACCTCCACGATGCAGCAGGAGGCCGGTCGCAAGCTCTCGATGAGCGCCAAGCACGCCATGGGCGTCGCGCAGCGGCTCTACGAGAAGGGCTTCATCACTTATATGCGTACCGACTCGGTCGCGCTGTCGGGCCAGGCCATCTCGGCCGCCCGTGCGCAGGCCGTGGCGCTCTACGGCGACAAGGCCGTTCCCGCCAACCCCCGCCTGTACAAGAGCAAGTCGAAGAACGCGCAGGAGGCGCACGAGGCGATCCGTCCCTCGGGTGAGACCTTCCGCACGCCCGCCTCGCTCGCCTCGTCGCTCGACCGCGACGAGCAGAAGCTCTACGACCTCATCTGGAAGCGCACCGTCGCCAGCCAGATGGCGGATGCCAAGTACGAGACGACCACCGTCACGCTCACCGTGCAGGCGGGCGCGCAGACCGCCGAGTTCACGGCATCCGGCACCGTCTACACCTTCAAGGGCTTCCTCGAGGCGTACGAAGAGGGCGCCGACGAGAAGCGCAACGACGACGACGCCGACCAGTCGCTGCCCGCGGTGGCCGTCGGCGACGAGCTCGCCGTCAGCGACGTAGAGCCCAAGGGGCACAGCACCTCGCCGAAGCCGCGCTACACCGAGGCGAGCCTGGTGAAGGCCCTCGAAGAGAAGGGGATCGGCCGCCCGTCGACCTTCGCCAGCATCATCGGCGTCATCCTCGACCGCGGGTACGTCACCAAGCGGGGCCAGGCGCTCGTGCCGAGCTGGCTCGCGTTCAGCGTCGTGCGACTGCTCGAGGAGCACTTCGCCGACCTCGTCGACTACGACTTCACCGCCGCCCTCGAAGACGACCTCGACGCCATCGCCCGCGGGGAGCAGCGCCGCACCGAGTGGCTGAAGTCGTTCTACTTCGGCTCCGACAAGCAGGTGGGTCTGCGTCACATCGTCGACAACCTCGGCGAGATCGACGCGCGCGAGCTCAACTCCACGCGCATCACCGACACCGCGACCCTGCGCTTCGGCAAGTACGGCCCCTACCTCGAGGTCACCGACCCGACGGCCGACGCCGAGGCCAAGCCGCGCATCGTCAACATCCCCGAAGACCTCGCTCCCGACGAGCTCACGCCCCAGAAGGCGCAGGAGCTCATCGACGCTCCGGTCGCGGGCGACCGCGTGCTGGGGGAGAACCCCGAGAACGGCAAGCTCGTCGTCGTCAAGGACGGCCGCTTCGGTCCCTACGTGCAGGAGGTCGACGCCGAGGAGCCCGAGGAGGTCGACCAGGCCACGGGTGAGGTCGTCGAGCAGCCGAAGAAGCGCACGGCGAAGAAGGACGCGGCCCCCAAGCCCCGCACCGCCTCGCTGTTCCGCTCGATGTCGGTCGACACGATCGAGCTGGACACCGCCCTGCAGTTGCTCTCGCTGCCGCGCGTCGTGGGCGCCGACCCGACGTCGGGCGAGGAGATCACCGCGCAGAACGGTCGGTTCGGTCCGTATCTGAAAAAGGGCACCGACTCGCGGTCGCTCGACGACGAGAAGCAGATCTTCGACATCACCCTCGAGGAGGCGCTGGCCAAGTACGCCGAGCCCAAGTACGGCGCTCGCCGTGCCTCGAGCGCCTTGAAGGAGTTCGACGCCGACCCGGTCAGCGGCAAGCCGCTCAAGCTCAAGGACGGCCGCTTCGGTCCGTACGTCACCGACGGCGAGACCAACGCCACGGTGCCGCGCGGCGAGAACGCGATGGAGATCACCTTCGAGCGCGCCGTCGAGCTCATCGCCGACAAGCGGGCGAAGGGCCCGGCGCCCAAGCGGGCGACCGCTGCGCGCAAGGCCCCGGCCGCCAAGACCGCCGCGGCCAAGACCACGGCCGCGAAGACGACCGCGGCGAAGAAGACCACGGCGACCAAGACGACGGCGGCGAAGACCACGGCGGCCAAGTCCACCGCGGCGAAGACCACGGCGGCCAAGTCCAGCGCGGTCAAGACGACGGCGGCGAAGACGACCGCCGCCACGGCGACGACCACGCGCAAGGCGCCGGCGAAGACGTCGTGACCGGCGACTCCACCCGGCCGCTGCAGGTCCCTCGGGCCGCGGCGGCCGGTGGGCCCGGCCTGTTCGTGACGTTCGAGGGCGGCGACGGTGCGGGCAAGACCACGCAGGCGTCGCTACTCGAGGAGTGGCTCACCGATCAGGGCCGACAGGTCGTGCGCACGCGCGAGCCCGGGGGGACCGAGGTAGGGGTCCGCATCCGCGACATCGTGCTGCATCACCGCGGTCACGTCGCCTCCCGTGCCGAAGCCCTGCTGTACGCCGCCGACCGCGCGCACCACGTCGAGACCCTCGTGCGGCCCGCGATCGCGAGGGGCGACGTGGTCATTCAAGACCGCTACCTCGACTCCTCGGTCGCCTACCAGGGCGCGGGGCGGGTGCTCGACGCCGACGACGTCCGCGCTCTGTCGCTGTGGGCGGCCGAAGGGCTGCTCCCCGACCTGACCGTGCTCCTCGACCTCGACCCCGCGGCGGCACGGGCGCGCCTCGACGCCGACGACAAGCCGTTCGACCGCCTCGAGGCCGAGAAGAGCGAGTTCCACGCCCGCGTGCGAGCGGGGTTCCTCGCGCTCGCCGCAGACGAGCCCGAGCGCTTCCTGGTGCTCGACGCCGCGCGCCCGGCCGACGAACTGGCGGCGCGCGTGCGCGAGGCCGTCGGCCGACGACTGGGCTGACCGCGGGTCAGCAGGGGATGCACAGCCGCGCACCGACGGCGGTGTCCGACCCCCCGGATAGGCTGGGCGCATGTCCGTCGTGATCGAGCCGTCGCCCCGGACCGCCGGTCCGGCGCCCTTCCCGTGGGACGCCGTGTGGGGGCAAGACGAAGCGGTCGCGAGCTTGCGCACCGCGGCATCCGATCCCTCCGCCCTCGCCCACGCGTGGCTCATCACCGGTCCGCCCGGGTCGGGTCGCTCGACCCTCGCCTACGCCTTCGCCGCCGCGCTGATCGCCGACCCCGGTGACGAGCAGGCCCAGCGGCAGGTGCTTGCGCGCACCCATCCCGACCTCACCGCGCTGCGCACCGAGCAGGTCGTGATCCGCATCGACGAGGCCCGCCGTCTCGTCGAGCGCGCCTCGTTCGCCCCCTCGCTCGGGCGACACCGCGTGATCGTCGTCGAAGACGCCGACCGCATGTCGGAGCGCACCTCGAACGTGCTGTTGAAGGCGCTCGAGGAACCACCCGAGAAGACCGTCTGGGTACTGTGCGCGCCCAGCGACGCCGACCTGCTGCCGACCATCCGCTCGCGCGTCCGCGTGCTGCGACTGGCCGAGCCCAGCGTCGCCGATGTCGCGGCGCTCATCGTCGAACGCACCGGAGTGACCCCCGAGGTCGCAGAGGAGTCCGCTCGGCACGCGCAACGCCACATCGGCATGGCGCAGCGCCTGGCCACCGACGACGACGCCCGCGCCCGGCGGGCGGAGACGCTCGCCGCGGTGCTCGCGGTGCGGGGCATCGGCGACGCCGTCGACGTGGCGAGCCGCATCGTGCGACTGGCGACAGACGACGCCAAGGCGCTCACCGCGACCCGCGACGAAGAAGAGCGCCGCTCTCTGTTGCGCATGCTCGGCGTGGCCGAGGGTGCCGCCGTGCCGCCCTCGGTGCGCGGTCAGGTCAACGCGCTCGAAGACGATCAGAAGCGTCGCGCCACGCGCAGCCTGCGTGACGGGATCGACCGCGTGCTCACCGACCTGCAGTCGTTGTTCCGCGACGTCGTGATGATCCAGTACGGGCGCGACGGCGACCTCGTCAACAGCGAGCGCATCGACGCGCTCCGCGCCCTCGCGACCGAGTGGTCGCCCGCCCGCACCCTCGGGGTGCTCGACCGCATCTCGGTCACCCGCCGCAACCTCGAGCAGAACGCCGCCCCGGTGCTGGCGTTGGAGAGTCTCATGATCACCGTCGCCAACGGATCGACCCCGTGAGCCTGCGCAGGCGCATCACCGCCGCCGCGGCGGGTCTCGCCGGCCTCGCCCTCGTTCTCAGCGGGTGCCTCTACGCACAGATCCCGCCCACGGCCCCCGTCGACGGTCCGTCGCCCACGCCTCAGACCGAGGGCATCGACTCCTCGTTGCTGCCGTACTACGGTCAGACGCTCGACTGGCAACCCTGCGGATCCGCCGGTTTCGACTGCACGAGCGTCACGGCGCCGCGCGACTACGCCGACCCCTCTGCGGGCGAGCTGCAGTTGGCCGTCATCCGCCACCGCGCGACGTCGGGCCAACCGCTCGGGTCGCTCCTGACGAACCCGGGCGGCCCGGGTGTGAGCGGCGTCGACACCGTGCGCGACTCCCTCTCGCTCGTGGCGGACGAGACGCTGACGCGCGACTACGACGTCATCGGGTTCGACCCGCGCGGAGTCGGGCAGTCCGCGCCCGTCACCTGCTTCGACGCGGCCGGCATGGACGCCTTCCTGTACGACATCCCGCCCGGTGAGCGGGGGAGCGACGAGCGCAACGCCGCCCTCGAGAAGCGGCAGGCCGACTTCGCCCAGGCGTGCGCCGACAACAGCGACGGCATCCTGCCGTACGTCTCGACCGCGAACGCCGCGCGCGACATGGACCTGCTGCGGGCGGTGCTCGGCGATGAGAAGCTCAACTACCTCGGGTTCTCGTACGGCTCGTTCCTCGGTACCACGTACGCGGGACTCTTCCCCGAGCGGGTCGGACGCATGGTGCTCGACGGCGGGATCGACCCGAGCCTTCCGTCGAGCGCGAGCGGAATCGCCCAGGCGGTCGGGTTCGAGAACGCCCTGCGCGCCTTCATGGCCGACTGTCTCACCTCGTCGGAGTGCCCGTTCACCGGCTCGGTCGACGACGCGATGAACGACCTGTCGTCGCTGCTGTCCCGTGTCGATGCGCGCCCCCTCGCCGCCGGTGACGGACGGCAGCTGGGGGCCGACACGCTCGTGACCTCGATCGTCGCGGCACTCTACAGCGACCAGAACTGGCCCTACCTGCGGCAGGCGCTGGCCGATGTGCAGAACGGCGACGCCACGGTGGCCTTCCAGCTCGCCGACTTCTACAACGGACGCGTCGACGGCACCTATCAGGACAACACCATGCAGGCGCTGCGCGCCTACAACTGCGTCGACTACCCCGACGAAGGTGACGAAGACGACCCGCAGCTGTTGGCCGAGCTCGAGCAGAAGGCCCCCGTCGTCGCTCCCTACTGGATCGGACCCGACGCGTGCGCCGCCTGGCCGGCGCCGCCGACCGGCGTCCGCGAGAAGATCACGGCGCCGGGTTCCCCGCCCATCGTGGTGCTGGGCACCACCGGTGACCCGGCCACGCCGTACACCGAGGCGCAGGCGCTCGCGGAGCAGCTCGAGCAGGGCGTCCTCGTCACCTACGTGGGCGAGGGCCACCTCGCCTACAACAAGGGCAACGACTGCGTGAACTCGGCCGTCGACGACTACCTCGTCGATGGCACCGTCCCCGCGGCGGGGCTCCGCTGCGAGTAGCGGCGCAGCGTCGCGACCCCCACCCGCCTAGGCTTGTCACGTCACATCTCGAGGAGACCCCTATGACCGCGCCCATCGCCGACCTGGCGAGCTACATCGACCACACCCTGCTCAAGCCCGAGGCCACCCGCGCCGACGTCGAGCGCCTCATCGCCGAGGGCGCCGAGCTCGGAACCTACAGCGTGTGCATCTCGCCCTCGTTCCTGCCCGTCGACCTGCCGGCGGGACTCAAGCTCGCCGTCGTCTGCGGCTTCCCGAGCGGCAAGCACCACGCCGAGGTCAAGGCCGCCGAGGCCGCCCTCTCGGTCGCCCAGGGCGCCGACGAGATCGACATGGTCATCGACGTGGGTGCGGCCATCGCGGGCTCCTACGACGTGGTCGAGGCCGAGATCCGCGCCGTGCGCACGGCAGCTCCGGCGCCCACGGTGCTGAAGGTCATCATCGAGTCCGCCGCGCTCAGCGACGAGGCCATCGTCGCCGTGTGCGAGGCGGCGGTCGCCGCCGGTGCCGATTTCGTCAAGACCTCCACCGGGTTCCACCCCGCCGGCGGCGCCAGCGTCCACGCCGTGGAGCTCATGAAGCGCACCGTCGGCGATCGCGCCGAGGTCAAGGCATCCGGCGGGGTGCGCACCCGCGCCGCCGCCGAAGAGATGATCGCGGCGGGAGCCACGCGCCTCGGTCTGTCGTCGAGCCGCGACATCCTCGCGGACCGCTCGGCGACCGGCGACTACTGACCCGCGTACCGCGAGGCCCGCTGGAGCATGTAAGATCGATGATCGTGCACGCGACAGCGCGCACGTGCCGCCTTAGCTCAGACGGCAGAGCGATTCACTCGTAATGAATAGGTCAAGGGTTCGATTCCCTTAGGCGGCTCCGAAGGCCCTCACCCGCTTCCACCGGGTGGGGGCCTTTTTGCATCGCGCGCGACGAGCAGGGGGTCGGTGGCGGCGGCCGATAGGCTGAGGAGCGCCTCGTTCCGCGCTCGCGCGACGGCGTCTTTCCGCCCGCTACCCCGCAGGAGCCCCCGTGTCGAACGCCCTCGATGCCGTCATCGAGATCTTCACGTGGGTGGGCCTCGGCGGTGGTCTGCTCCTCGCTTTCGCGGCGGTGTTCCTCTTCCTCGCCGACGGCACGTGGCTGCCCGCACGCGCCGTCGTGGAGCACGTCGAGGGTGGGCGCGTCGTGCGGTGGTTCGACGACGACGGCGGGGTCAACGAGGCGCCGCTGTCCGCGCACGACGACACCAAGGTCGGGGCCGCGGACATGACCGACATCTTCTATCGCCGGGGGAGTGCGCATCGCATGCGCCTGACGAAGTCGTCGCCGCTCGTGCGGTTCGTCTCGTTGCTGGCGGCCGGGGTGCTCTCGCTCGGGACCATCGCGTTCGTGATCTCGATCGTGCTGCTTTTCGCGCGCGGGTGATCCGTCGCCGGCTCACGCGCGGCGTGGGGAGATCGGACTTGACGAGCAGACCATATCGCTAGATAAGCTAGCGATATGCCCGACGCTCCCGCGCCCACTCGCCGCCGTTCACGCCGACTCGACGATCGACCGACGGTGTCGCGCTGGCTCCGCGTCGGCATCCCGAGCCTTCTCGTGCTCCTCTGGGTGGTGGGCGGCTCGATCGGCGGACCGTTCTTCGGCAAGGTCGACCAGGTCGCCACCAACGACCAGTCGTCGTTCCTTCCCCAGTCGGCGGATGCCACCCGGGTCAGCGAGCGCCTGACCGACTTCGTCGGCAGCGACACGATTCCGGCCATCGTCGTGGCCGCGTCCGCCGACGGCAGCGCCCTGACCGACGCCCAGGTGACCGACCTGCAGACCCTCGCCACCGACATCGCGGGTCTCGACGGCGTCAGCGGAGAGGCGTCGCCACCTGTGGTCTCGGACGACGGGCAGGCCGCGCAGATCTTCGTGGCCATCGACAGCTCCGGTGAGGTGCGCGACGTCGTCGAGCAGGTGCGCGAGAAGGTGTCCGCCGAGGCGCCCGCCGGTGTCGACGCGTGGGTCACGGGCCCCGCCGGCTTCACCGCCGATCTCGCCAAGGGCTTCCTCGGCATCGACGGACTGCTGCTCGGTGTCGCGTTGATGGCGGTGTTCGTCATCCTCGTGATCGTCTACCGGTCGCCGCTGCTGCCGGTGCTCGTGCTGCTGACCTCGGTGTTCGCCCTGTGCGTGGCGCTGCTGACCGTCTGGTGGCTCGCCTACGCGGGCATCGTGGTGCTCAACGGCCAGGTCCAGGGCATTTTGTTCATCCTCGTGATCGGTGCCGCGACCGACTACGCACTGCTTTACACCGCACGGTTCCGCGAGGCGATCGGCGAAGGTCGCAGGAGATGGGATGCCACGACCCGGGCCTGGCGCGGAGCGTTCGAACCCATCCTGGCCTCGGGTGGCACGGTCATCGCGGGCCTGCTCTGCCTGCTCCTGTCGGATCTGGCGACCAACCGGGCGCTCGGCCCGATCGCCTCGATCGGCATCGCCTTCGCGGTGCTGTCGGCGCTGACCTTCCTTCCGGCCCTGCTCGCCCTGGTGGGTCGTGCGGCGTTCTGGCCCTTCCTGCCCAAGCCGGGCACCACCGCCCTGCCCGACGACCTCACGCAGCCCGCCAAGGGCCTGTGGCCGCGGCAGGCACGTTTCGTCGCGCGCCGGGCCCGCCCGGTCTGGATCGTGTGCACGCTCGTGCTCCTGGCCGCGTGCGTCGGGGTGACGCAGCTCCGGGCCGACGGCGTGCCCGCGAGCGACCTGGTGCTGGGGGCGTCCGAGGCGCGCGACGGCCAGGCCGCGCTCGCCGAGCACTTCCCGGGCGGGTCGGGAAGCCCCGCGTACGTGCTGGTCCCCGAAGCGCAGGCGGCTCAGGCCGTCGAGGTGCTCGACGGAGCGACGGGGGTCGACGCCTTGGCCGTGCTCAGCGGCGACGCGCCCGGCGGCCAGTCGCCGGTGAGCGTCGTCGACGGCGCCCTGCAGACCACGGCGTTCGGCCCTCCCGGCACGCCGGCCCCCGCGCCCACCGTCTCGAGCGGCGACGTGCTGCTCGCGGCGACGCTTTCGGACACCGCGGATTCGCCCGCCGCCGACGAGGCCGTGCGGCAGCTGCGCGTCGATCTCACCGACCGGCTCGGTGAGGGCACGGCCCTGGTCGGCGGCGTCACGGCCACCGACATCGACTCCATCGACACGTCCATCCGCGACCGTTCGCTGATCATTCCGATCGTCCTCGTGGTGATCCTGCTCATCCTGATGGCGCTGCTGCGCTCGATCGTGGCTCCGCTGCTGCTGATGGGAACGGTGGTGGTGTCGTTCGGGGCCGCTCTCGGCGTCAGCGCGCTGGTCTTCGACGGCGTCTTCGGCTTCCCGGGCGCCGATCCCGCCGTCCCCCTGTACGGCTTCGTCTTCCTCGTCGCGCTCGGGGTGGATTACAACATCTTCCTGATGTCGCGCGTGCGGGAGGAGTCGCTCGCGCACGGCACCCGCGCGGGCATTCTGCGCGGTCTGGTCGCCACCGGCGGCGTCATCACCTCGGCGGGGCTCGTGCTGGCGGCCACGTTCGCGGCCCTCGGCGTCATCCCGATCCTCTTCCTCGCGCAGATCGCCTTCATCGTCGCCTTCGGCGTGCTGCTCGACACCTTCGTGGTGCGCTCGTTGCTCGTGCCCGCCCTCGCGTACGACCTCGGTCGACGCATCTGGTGGCCCTCGAAGCTCGGCCGGCAGGAGCGGGCGGATGCCGACGCGCCTAGGCTCGAGGCATGACCCGGGCCCTGTTCATCGTCGACGTCCAGAACGACTTCACCGAGCACGGCGCCCTGGGCGTCGAGGGAGGCGACGCGGTCGCCGAGCGCGTCTCGCGCTTCCTCGAGCGTCATGCGGGGGAGTACTCCGTGATCGTCGCCTCGCGCGACTGGCATCACGGCGACGACGACAACGGCGGGCACTTCTCGTCGACCCCCGATTTCGTCGACTCGTGGCCCGTGCACTGCGTCGGTGGCACCCCTGGCGCCGACTACGACGAGTTCTTCGACACCTCGCGCGTCACGCACCACCTCAAGAAAGGGCAGGGCAAGCCCGCCTACTCTCTCTTCGAGGGAGTGTCCGACCAGGGCGAGACCGCCGCGCAGATCCTCGAGGCCCACGGCATCCGCGACATCGATCTCGCGGGCATCGCGACCGACTACTGCGTGCGCGCCTCGGCCCTCGACGCGCTGGCGGCCGGTCGCGGGGTGCGGGTGTTCACCGACCTGATCGCGGGGGTGCACCCCGACTCGAGCGCTGCAGCTCTCGCCGAGCTCGAGGCGGCCGGTGCGCGGCTGACCCGCTCGGCGGAGTGAGTTCGACTACACGCACCCGGTCGGGTCGTCGTCGTCGACGCGGGGGATCGAGAGGGTCACCGTGGTGCCCTCGCTGGATGCGCTGACGATGCGCAGCCGGCCGCCGTGGGCGTTGGCCACGCGTTGCACGCTGGCGAGTCCGATGCCCTGACCGCCGTCGCCCTTCGCGGCGTAGCGGCCGCGTTCGCCGTCGTCGGTGATCACGGAAAGGTCGTCGGGGTGGATGCCGCGGCCGGTGTCGCGCACGCGTACGGTGGCCCCTTCGTCGGTCTCGAACACCGCCACTTCGATCTGGTCGTCGGAGTACTTGGCCGCGTTCTCGAGCACGTTCGCGACGGCGCGGCGCAGGCCCAGAACGTCGCCGCAGATCGGGACGGGATCCATCTGCGCGTAGACGACGCGCTCGGAGGCGGCTCCGGGGAGCACGAGGGCGACGGCACCGCGGGCCACGAGATCCAAGGTGGCGCGGTGGCGACCACGCGCCGACTCCGGGTTAACGTTGGCCATAAGCGCCTCGGCCATCGCGACGATGTGGTCGCTGGCCTCGCCCGCCAGCTGCAAGAGACGGTTGTCGTCGCCGACCTGCTCACCGATGAGGTCGAGGTATCCGCGCAGCGCCGTCACGGGGGAGAGCAGGTCGTGGGCGAAGGTGCGCTGCAGCGCGACCCGCTCATCGGCCGCCTTCTTCTCGCCGGTCAGGTCGCGCACGATCTTGACGAATCCGAGCACCTGGCCCTGGTCGCTGCGGATCGCCGAGATCGTGACGCGGGCCCAGAACTCGGAGCCGTCGCTGCGCACGCGCCAGCCGGTGTCTTCGACGTGGCCGTCGCGCTGTGCGGCGGCGAGCAGGGAGTCGGGCACCCCGCGTCGGCGGTCTTCTTCACGGTAGAAGCGCGAGAAGTGCGATCCGAGGATCTCGTCTTCGCGGTAGCCTTTGATGCGCTCCGCACCGAGGTTCCAGCCGCGGACGAACCCGCCGCTGTCGAGTTTGACGATTGCGAAGAGGTCGACCTGCTCGTCCCAGTCCTGCGGGATCGCGCGTCGGATGCTCGTCAACGGGTGCGCCGGATCGACTCCGGGCGCGACGGGCGGAGTCGGGGGTTCTTCGGGCACGCTGCTCATCGGACGGCGCGGGCGCGGGTCGGGATACTCGCTGAAGCCATGCCTCGATCATGGCCCTCGGGAGGGGCGGACCGACAGCGATTGACATTCGCCGAACCGGTCCGCTCCCTTGTCACGAGACGGTGACGAGGGTGCGCTGCCAGCCGCTCGAGCCGTCGGGGGCGATGGGCGCCTGGTCCTGGATCTGCACGTTGCCCTGCGAGTCGGTCGCCCGAACCGCGATGTAGTGCGCGCCGGCCTCGGCGGTCCAGTCGAACTTCCACTGCACCCACGACTGGGCGTTGATGGGCGTCGAGAGCTGCGTCTCCTGCCATTCGCCGTTGTCGATGCTGACCTCGACCTTCTCCACGCCGACCGGCTGGGCCCAGGCCATGCCGGCCACGACCACGGGTCCTGCGGCGATCGGCGTGCCGATCTTGGGAGTGTCCACGCGCGACGACATCTTGATCGGCGCCTGCGCGGCGTACCCGCGAGGGGTCCAGTAGGCCTCGTCCTTGTCGAAGCGCGTGACGGTGAGCTTGGTGACCCATTTCGTCGCCGAGACGTAGCCGTACAGTCCCGGAACGACCATGCGCACGGGGAACCCGTGCTCGAAGGGCAGCGGTTCGCCGTTCATGGCCACCGCGAAGATCGCGTCGAGGTTGTCGTCGGTGAGCGAAGACAGGGGAGTGGATGCCGTGAAGCCGTCCACGCTCTCGGAGAGCACCATGTCGGCATCCGCCTGCACGCCCGCCATCCGCAGCACGTCGCGGATCGGCAGGCCCGTCCAGATCGCGTTGCCGACGAGGTCTCCGCCGACCTCGTTCGACACGCACGTGAGGGTCACGCCGTACTCGTCGAGGCCCATGCCCACGAGGTCGTCGAAGCTGAGCTCGATGGGGTTGTCGACCATGCCCTCGATCGACAGGCGCCACGTGGTGGGGTCGACGTTGGGAACACTGAGCGCGGTGTCGACGCGGTAGAAGTCGCTGTTGGGGGTGATGATCGGGCTGAGGCCGTCGATCTCCCAGTTGGCGCCCTCGGGGACGGTGACGGTCGATCGCGCGGCCGGCAGACGCAGGGCGTCGCGAGCGGCGGCGACCGACGAGGTCGCTGCGTTCAGCACACGCGCGCCCACTCCGACGACGACGGCGCCGACGGCGGTGAGGCCGGTGAAGAGGAGGAAGTGGCGGCGGTCGGTGCCCGTGGCCTCGATGTTCTGAGCGGTGGCGGCCGACACCCAGCGACGCAGGCGGACCATGGCGAGCATCAGTACGAGGACGCCGGCGATGGTGCCGACGATCGGGGGCAGCCAGCTGAGGGCGCCGGCTCCGGTGCGCGTGACGATGGCGGCGGTGGCGAGGATTCCGCCGATGCCGAGCAGCACGACCCCGACGAAGCGGAAGCGGTATTCGAGGACACCGGCGACGGCGGCCGCCACGGCGGCGCCGAGCCCGACGCCGGCGAGGAGGGCGATCTTGTCGCTTTCGCCGAACAGGGTGATCGCGAGCTCTTTCAGGGGGCGCGGGACGATGTCGACGATGAACGAGCCGACCGCGAGGATCGGGCTCGCCGAGCGGGCGACCAGTGCCGCGAGGGCCTCCGCGACGGCGAGCAGGGCCGCCGCCGATACGATTCCGGCGAGGGCGGCCCAGATCCAGGCGTGGGGGCGGCGCAGCGACGTCTTCCGGTCGGTCTTCGCCGTGGTGTCGGTGGTCATGGCATCCCTCATTCCTGGCCGTCGCGCACGCGTGACGAGGCCTCACACCTCATTCGGAGCGGAAGGGGAAACGGATGCCGTGGGGGTGAGTGCGAAGAGGGCGACGCCCGACACGATGAGGGCCAGGGCGAGGGCGAGACCCGCGGTGATCGGCTCCCCGAGCAGGGGGACCGCCACGACCGCCGTGAGCACGGGGCTGAGCGCGCCGGCGGCCGCGGGGATGCTGCTGCCGAGGTTCTTCACCGCCACGACGTAGCAGGCGGTCGAGAGCAGGCCTGTGCCGATGCCCTGCACGAGGGCGTAGCCGCCGAGGGCGCGCAGGTCGATGAAGCCCGAGAACAGGTGCGACGGCAGGGCGCCGGTCGCGGCGAGCACGGCGGCGCCGATCAGCGAACTGAGCGAGACGACGACGATCACCCCGATGGGGTCGAGGCGCGTGCGAGCGAGCCCCACCGTGTACGCCGCCCACACGAACCCCGCGGCCAGCAACACGACGATGCCTCCGGGGCCGGCCGACCCGCCCGTGAAGACCGCGCTGGCGGCGACGCCCGCGACGATGGCAGCGAGGGCGAGGGCCCGACGGCGGGGGATGCCGCGCCGGCTGCGCGCGAAGAGCAGGAGCGTGACGAACAGGGGCACCGTCCCGGGCACCAGCAGGCCGGTCAGCGCGGCGGAGGTGAGGTGGGCGCCCCACGCGAACAGCAGGTAGTGGGGGAGGCCGGCGAGCACGACCAGTGCGACGACGAGCGCCCGCTCCCGGCGGAGAACGCGGAGGGTGCGGGGGATCCAGGGCGACAGGACGAGCGCGGGCACCGCGAAACGCACGATCGCGGCATCCGCCATCGTCAGTCCTGCTCCCTCGAGGGCCCGAGCCGACAGGGCGAACGACGACCAGAGCGCGACGACCGCGGCCACGGCCGCGAGGCCGATCACGGTGGTGCGAGCGAGCGCGGAGCGGCGCGGGAGGGCGAACGTGGTCACTCGCCGAGCGTAGGGATTCGCCGGTGGCAGGCGCTTGCGAAAGTTGCCCGAGAATCGTCGATGTTGGCAGAATCTGCCCTATGGCGGCTCTCGATGGCATCGACAAGCGAATCTTGCACGAACTGCAGCAGAACGGCCGTCTCACGAACCAGGAGCTGGCGGATCGCGTCGGCCTCTCGCCCTCGCCGTGCCTGCGGCGCGTGCGCCACCTCGAACAGCAAGGGGTGATCGAGGGCTATCGCGCCGTCGTCGCCCCGAAGGTCGTCGGGCTGAGCATCACCGCGTTCGTGCGACTGCGCCTGGCGACGCACGAGGGCGCGACGGTGGATGCCGTGGAGCAGCGCCTGCGCGCGATCCCGCACATCGTCGAGGCGCACCTGCTGGCCGGTGACTGGGACTACCTCGTGCGGATCGTCACGCCGAGCTTCGCGGAGTACGAGCGCCTGCTGCGCGAGCACCTGCGGGCGATCCCGTCGCTGGCCTCGATCGACACGACCTTCGCCTTCGCCGAGACGAAGCCTCTCTCGCCGCTTCCGCTCGGCGAGGAGACCGCGCGCCGCTGAGCGGATCGACCGGACGCTCGATCAGGAGAGGAACGCCACCGGCAGGTCGGCGATCGGGAGACCCGAGGCGGCGATCTCGCGTTCGATCGCCGCGTGGTGTTCGACGGGGGCGGCGAGCTGCACCTTCTCGATCCCGTCGGTGGGCGTCCCGCCCCCGCCGAGGAAGAGCGCCGTGGCTCCATGGGTGTCGATGAGCCGGGTGAGCAGGTCGTGGTAGCGCTGTGCCTCGCCGGGGCCGACGACCACGCCCAGCTGCGGGCCGCTCACCTCCACGGGAGTGCCGGGGTCGACGCCCGCGGCCGTCCGCAGCGCGTCAGCACCGGCGACGAGAGGGAGAAGGCGGTCCGCCGTCTCGCGGCCGTCGATCGTCGAGACGGCGAAGCGTGCGTCGTCCCAGATCGCGGCCTGCACGGCTTCACCGGGAGCCAGTCGGCCGATCTCGGTCACGACCGGGGCGGGATCGAACCCGACGTCAGGACACCCGCTCTCGGCCTCGCCCGCGAACGAGACGTGCGTGTCGGCGACGGTGACGATGTCGAAACCCCACGACACGGCATCCGGATACTCCGACGAGCACGCGAGGCGCCACACCTCGTCGAGGTCGTCATCGGAGACGGTCACCGAGAGGTACGCGTGCGGGTGGACGAACAACGGCGCCTCGACCCAGCGTTCGCTCTGCACGTCGGTCACCCCGGGGATCGACGCGACCTGCGCGCTGAGTGCGTCGAAGGCGGGGTCGGAGCGCGGGAAGCGCGTCTCGTCGGCCATCAGGCCGAACATCATCACGCCCCCGCCGAGAACGGCGATCGCCGCCGTCGCAGCGGCGACGACGGCGATGCGGGACCGCAGGCTCCTCGGCATCCGTCGACCTCCTCACCCGGAGGGTACGAGGGTCGCGTGAACGCTGGGAGAACTCAGCGCGTGTTCGTGCGGTTGCCGCGCTGCTTGCTCATCTTCGCGATCACCTTGCGGCGGATCTTCTGCACCTTCGGGTCTTTCCAGACCCGGTAGGCGACCGTCCCCGCGGCGGCGGCGCGCCCGATGGCCGTGCGGGCGATGACGGCCCCCGCGAGGGCGACCGCTCCGGTCCCGATCCAACGTCCGACTCCCATGGTGACTCCTCTGCTCGCGTCGTGAGGTGTCCACCCCACACGATCGAGCAGCGGATGCCGTGCCGCTTGCGTCACCGCGGGCGATGTGCCTGCGCTCAGCGGACGGCGGCGCCCACGGGGGCGGCGAACGGCTCCAGGGCGGCGATGACGTCGTCGGAGAGCGTGGCCTTGCTCGCGTGCACCGCGTCGTCGACCTGGCTCGGACGCGAGGCGCCGATGATCGCGGTGGTGACCACGGGGTCGCGCAGCACCCACGCCACCGCCAGTTGCGGGATCGACAGTCCCGCCTCGCGGGCGACGCCCTCGATGCCGCGGATGCGCTCGAGGTAGTCGTCGGTGAGGGCGCTGCCGTCGAGGAAGCGGCTGTCGGCGGCGCGCGAGTCGGCCGGCACGGTGCCGTCGAGGTACTTGGCCGTCAGCAGCCCCTGAGCGAGGGGTGAGAACACCGCGCTGCCGACGCCGAGGTCGCGCAGCGTGGGGAACAGGTCGGCCTCGGGTGTGCGGTCGAAGAGCGAGTACCGCGGCTGGTGCACGAACAGGCGCACGCCCTCGGCGGCGAGCAGCTCATGCGCGCGGCGGGTGAGCTCGGCGGGGTAGTTCGAGATGCCGACGTAGAGCGCCTTGCCGCTGCGCACGATGTCTGCGAGGGCGGTGACCGTCTCTTCGATGGGCGTCTCGGGGTCGACGCGGTGCGAGTAGAACACGTCGACGTAGTCGGTGCGCATGCGGGTCAGGCTCTGCTCGAGCGAGCGCATCAGGTACTTGCGGGATCCGCCGTCGCCGTAGGGGCCGGGCCACATGTCGTAGCCGGCCTTCGTCGAGAGGAACAGCTCGTCGCGGTAGGGGCGCAGGTGGCTGTCGAGCACGGTGCCGAAGGTCGACTCGGCGGCGCCGTAGGGCGGGCCGTAGTTGTTGGCGAGGTCGACGTGCACGACCCCGCGGTCGAACGCGTGCAGGAGGATCTCGCGCTGCGAGTCGAGCGTGCGGCCGCTGCCGAAGTTCTGCCACAGACCGAGCGAGATGCGGGGCAGACGGATGCCGCTGGCACCCGCCCGCGCGAACGGGACGTCGTCGTAGCGTGCGGTCGACGCGGAGAAGGCGGAGGTCAGGCGGGGGTCATCGGCAGCGATGGGCATGGACCGACTCTGCCACGGATGACCCCGCTCGCGCGTCAGGCCGGGACGCGCGCCCGTTCGTCGCGCAGGACGCGGGCGCCGGCGGACAGCGCGCTCATCTTGTCGAACGCGACCTGGCGCGGCAGGGGGGCCATGCCGCAGTTCGAGCTCGCGATCAGCTTGTCGGCGTCGACGAACTCCAGGGCGCGGCGCAGGGTGTCGGCGACCTCGTCGGGCGTCTCGATGTCGTGGCCGGCCACGTCGACGGCGCCGAGCATGACCTTCTTGCCGCGGATGAGCTCGATCACATCGATCGGCACGTGCGAGTTGTGGCTCTCGAGCGACACGATGTCGATGCTCGAGCTCTGCAGCAACGGGAACGACTGCTCGTACTGGCGCCATTCCGCTCCGAGCGTGGCCTTCCAGTCGGTGTTGGCCTTGATGCCGTAGCCGTAGCAGATGTGCACGGCCGTCTCGGCGCGCAGGCCCTCGACCGCGCGCTCGAGGGCGGCGATACCCCAGTCCTTCGTCTCGTCGAAGAAGACGTTGAACGCCGGCTCGTCGAACTGGATGATGTCGACGCCCACCGCCTCGAGCTCCTTGGCCTCCTGGTTGAGGATGGTCGCGAACTCCCAGGCGAGCTTCTCGCGGCTGCGGTAGTGGCGATCGGCGAGGGTGTCGATCATGGTCATCGGGCCGGGGAGGGCCCACTTGATCGGGCGATCCGTCTGTTGCCGCAGGAAAGCGGCATCCGCGACGAACACCGGCTGGCGACGGCTGACCGCGCCGACCACGGTGGGCACGCTCGCGTCGTAGCGGTCGCGGATGCGCACCGTCTCGCGGTTCTCGAAGTCGACGCCCTCGAGGTGCTCGATGAAGGTCGTGACGAAGTGCTGACGCGTCTGCTCGCCGTCGCTGACGATGTCGAGGCCGCGGCGCTCCTGCTCCTGGACGGCGGCGCGCAGGGCGTCGCGCTTGCCCTCGGCGAGGGTGTCGCCCTCGAGCTCCCAGGGCGACCACAGCACCTCGGGGCGGGCGAGCCACGAGGGCTTGGGGAGGCTGCCGACGAGGGCGGTGGGGATCAACGAGTTCACGGTGGGGGTCTCCGGGGGAGTCATCGGGTCGGGAGGGCGTCGGCGACGAGCCAGGCGTCGAGCACGGCGCGGTGCGGGGTCACGAAGTGCTCCTCGGTGTACCGCCCCTGCGTGATGCCCAGGCGGCTGCGCTCCTCGCGGTCGTAGGCGATGTCGGTGCGCGTGAAGTCGTCGTGCTCGAGGGTCGGGCGGAAGACCTCGCCGGCGGGGGAGTGGGCGTTGTAGATCTCGGGCCGGTAGATCTTCTGGAACGTCTCCATCGTGGCGATCGTGCCGGCCAGCTGCAGGTCGGAGTAGTCGGCGAGCAGGTCGCCCTCGAAGTAGAAGGCCAGGGGAGCGACGCTGCCGTGCGGCATGAAGTAGCGCACCTGCAGGCCCATCTTGCCGAAGTACTCGTCGGTGAGGCTGAAGCTGTCCTGCTCGTATTCGAAGCCGAGCACGGGGTGCTCGACGCCGGTGCGGCGGTAGGTGCGGCTCGTCGAGACGCTGATGCACACGACGGGCGACTGCGTGTAGCGCTCGCGGTAGGCGGTGGAGCCCAGGAAGTGCTGGAAGAGCTTGCCGTGCAGGATGCCGAAGTCCTCGGGCAGGGTGAAGGGTCCGCCGTCCGCGTTGGCCGCCGGCAGCAGCACGCTGAAGTCGTAGTCGCGCAGGTACGACGAGAAGTTGTTGCCGACGATGCCCTGGTGGCGCTCGCCGGTGGCGGTGTCGATGACGTGGATGTCGAGCACCTCGAGCAGGGGGAACTCGCGGTCAGCCCCGGCGTCGTCGTCGAACTGCAGGTGGGCCGAAACGATGTCGAGCTCGACGCGGTACGTGTCCGCGCCGCCGCCGACGAGGTCGTTCACGCGGCGGTCGATCATCGCGAGGGCGTTGCGCAGGTTCTGCTGACGGTGCTCGCCCCGGGCGAGGTTGGCGAAGTTGGTGGTGATCCGCGAGCTGCTCGACGGCGCGTAGTCCTCGTCGAAGCGGGTGGTGGAGATGCGGAACGTGATGCCGTTCGCCATGACAAGCCAATCGAGAAGGGCCGGGTGGGCCGTGCGGTGATCGTTCCTTCATGGTGCGCTTCGACTGGAGTCATCGGGTAATTCCATTCAACTATGCGGAGGTATAGCCTTCGACTATGGCAAGGCGGTCGAGCGGCATCACCCTGCAGCAGTTGCAGTACTTCATCGAGGTCGCGGCCGAGGGCTCGATCAGCGCGGCAGCCGATCTGCTGTTCGTCGCGCAACCCACGATGTCGGCGGCGATGCGCGACCTCGAGACGCGCGTCGGTCGCGACCTGCTCACCCGCTCCGCGCGCGGGGTCACGCTGACCGTCGACGGTGTGGAGTTCCTCGGCTACGCCCGTCAGGTCGTCGAGCAGGCCGAGCTGCTCGAGCAGCGCTACCTCGGTCGCCCGCCCTCGCGCCGCCTGCTCGGCGTCTCGGCGCAGCACTACTCGTTCGTCGTGGACGCGTTCGTGCGCATGGTGAAGGCGACGGATGCCGCGGAGTACGAGTTCTCCCTGCGCGAGACCCGCACCTTCGACATCATCGAAGACGTGCGCACCCTGCGCAGTGAGATCGGCGTGCTCTTCCGCAACGACTTCAACCGCAACGTGCTCGACAAGCTGCTGCGGGATTCGGGGCTCGCCTTCCATCCGCTCTTCCGCGCCGAACCGCACATCTTCGTCTCGCGGCGCAATCCCCTCGCCGGTCGCGAGCGTGCGAGTCTCGACGACCTCGCCGACCTACCGCGCCTGACCTTCGACCAGGGCGCGAACAACTCGTTCTACTTCGCCGAGGAGATCCTCTCGACCCTGTCGAGCCGCCAGGAGATCCGCGTCTCGGATCGCGCCACGATCTTCAACCTCATGATCGGCCTCGACGGCTACACGATCTCGACCGGCATCATCAGCGACGACCTCGACCCCGAGATCGTCGCCGTGCCCCTCGAGGTCGACGAGCGCATCGAGATCGGCTGGATCGGTCGCACGGCCATCCCCCTCACCGAGCAGGCGCAGCGCTACCTCGCCGAGATGCGCGCCGTGGTGGCGGAGTTCGGGGTCGAGCTGATCGGCTGAGGGCCGTGTCCTGCGGGTCGAGAGGGGCGACCGGATGCCGAGGTCGGTGGCGTCCGAATATCGCTACATCCGCCGAAATTATCCTTCACGGTCGTGTCACGCTGCGGAAACGCCTCGTCCCTACTTTCGAGTCGAGCACCTCCACCCTATTTCGCTACTTCTACGCATTAATCGGCCTCCCCGAAGCGGCTGAGCGTACGAATCAGATCGGAGCCACCGTGTCCTTCCTCCCCTCACCCACCGCGCGCAAAGCCGTCGTCGGCCTCGCCGTCGTGGCATCCGCCACCGTCCTGCTGGCGGGGTGCGGTCGCGCCGACACCGCCGCCCCCGCCGCCTCGGCGGTCTCGATCGACGACGGGCCGGCCACCGGCACCGTGCAGCTGTGGGCCCCCGACGGAGACGCCAAGGCGCTGTCGACGGTGCTCGCCCCGTTCGAGGCGGCGAACCCCGATCTCGACGTCGAGATCACCCTGATCCCCTCGAGCGACTACAACACCAAACTGCAGGCGGCGCTCGCCTCGGGCACCGGCCCCGACATCGCGCAGGTCTACACCGAGGCGCAGACGCAGTTCACCGACGGGGGAGACTTCGCGCCCGTTCCCGACGGCCTCGTGGACCCGGCCGCGTTCTTCCCCGGATCGTGGGAGGCCGGGGTCATCGACGGCGTCGCCTATTCGGTGCCGTGGTACGCCTACACCTACGCCCTCGTCTACCGCGCCGACCTCGCGAAGGCGGCGGGCGTGACCGCTCCGACCCAGTGGAGCGAGCTGTCGGGGTTCCTCAAGGGCCTGCAGAGCGCGGGTGCGGTCAAGGGCCTCGGCGCCGACGTCGGCTGGGACAGCTACAACGGCCAGGACCTCGCGCAGTACGTCTGGCAGGCGGGCGGAGACCTGCTCTCGGCCGACGGCAGCGCCTGGACGCTCGACACCCCCGAGATGATCGACGCGATCCGCTACAACGCCTCGTTCTTCACCGAGGGCACGGCCGACACCTCGGGTCCCGGATTCCTCGACGCACAGCCCTCCTTCGTCGAGGGCAAGACCGCGTCGATGTTCACCGGCCCCTGGGTCATCGGCCAGCTCGACGCCGTCGCCGGCACCGACGGGTGGACCGCGGCCAACGTCGCCACCGCGCCCGTCCCCGGCGGTGCGAGCGGCAGCATCGGAGCCGTCGCCGGCGGAAGCTGGGGCGTCCTCGCCAACAGCGACAACGCCGACGCGTCGTGGAAGGTCATCCGCGATCTGGCGGCCCCCGAGACGCAGGTCGCGCAGTTCAGCGCCATCGCCTCGCTCCCGGCCGTGCAGGCGGCGTGGAAGGACCCGGCGATCGCGAGCCAGCCGCTCCTCGACGCCTTCTTCACGCAGCTGCAGACCGCGCGCAACTACCCGCAGAACAGCACGTGGCCGCAGATCGCGACGCACATGGGCACGGTCATGGAGTCGGTCGCCAAGGGTGCCGAGACGCCCGAGGCCGCGGCATCCGACATCCAGGCCTTCGCCGAGAACCTCGGCACGGGGAAGTGAGACGCCCATGACCTCGTCGTCGACCCTGGGGACGCCGCGCGCGACGCGGCGGCCCCGGGGGCGGCGCCAGACCGGCGCCGCCTGGCTCTTCCTCGCTCCCTTCGCGGTGCTGTTCGTCCTGTTCACCGCGATCCCCGCCATCTCCGCCCTGGCCTTCAGCCTGACCGACATGCACGGCCGCGACCTTCGCGACCCGTTCTCGGTCAACCTCGTCTTCTTCGACAACTACCTCCGCCTCTTCGCCGACGAGCGCTTCGTCCGCGACATCGGCAACACCGTGCTCTTCGTGGTCGTGGGAGTCCCGCTCACCATGGCCGTGGGCTTCGTGCTCGCGCTCGCCCTGAACACCGGCATCCGGCACCTGCGGGGAACCTTCCGCGCCGTCTTCTTCGCGCCGGTCGTGACGAACATCGTCGCCGTCGCGCTCATCTGGCAGTACGCCTTCAACGCCAACGGCACCGTGAACGAGGTGCTCGCGGCGATCGGCTTCGCCGGGCCCAACTGGCTCGACGACCCGAACCTCGCCATGCCGGTCGTGATCCTGCTGGGTGTCTGGCGCAACTTCGGCACCGCGATGATCCTCTTCCTCGCGGGTCTTCAGGCCGTGCCCGAAGACGTGCACGAGGCGGCCGCGCTCGACGGGGCGAACGGGTGGCGGCGACTGCGCCTGATCACCGTGCCGCTGCTCATGCCGACCATCCTGCTCGTGTCGGTGCTGCTGACCGTCTTCTACCTGCAGGTGTTCGACGAGCCGTATCTGCTCACGAACGGCGGACCGCTCGGATCGACCGAGTCGCTCGCGCTGTACACGTTCAACCAATTCGGGTTCGGCAACTTCGGCACCTCGTCGGCCGCCTCCGTCATCATCCTGCTGCTCGTCGCGATCGTCAGCGTCGTGCAATTCCGTCTGCTGAGGCCCCGCACATGACACTCCTGCGCACCCCCGAACGCTCCTCGCTCGCGCCGTCGGCGGAGTCCGGCACCGCTCCCGTGCCCGCGACGCCCGAGTCGCCGCGCCGCGCCCCGCGCCGCCTCCCCGCGATCGCCCTGTACGGCGCCCTCGCGCTCGCCGCAGTGCTGACGCTGCTGCCGTTCGCGTGGGTCGTCAGCGGATCGTTGCGCTCGCTCGACGAGATCCGCTCCGACCCAGGTGCCTGGCTGCCCAGTGCTCCGACGCTCGACAACTTCGTGCGCCTGTTCACCGGCGAGGGGTTCGCGGTCTACCTCGTGAACAGCCTGGTGGTCGCGGCGATCGTCGTGGTGGGCAACATCGTCACCGCCTCGCTCGCGGGCTACGCCCTGTCGAAGTTCGAGTTCCGCGGCAAGAAGCTCGCGTTCGGTGCGGTACTGGCGGCGCTCATGGTGCCCTACACCGCGGTGTTCGTGCCGCAGTTCGTCGTCACCGTGAACCTCGGTCTGATCGACACGCTGGCCGGCATCGCGGGGCCGAGCATCACCCTTCCCCTGTCGATCTTCATCATGCGCCAGTACGCCTCGTCGGTGCCCGACGAGCTGCTCGAGGCCGCCCGGCTCGACGGGGCGGGCGAATTCCGCACGTTCTTCCGCGTGTTCCTCCCGCTCGCGGGGCCCGCGGTCGCGACGATCACGATCATGTCCTTCCTCAATTCGTGGAACAACTTCATCTGGCCGCTCATCGTCGCCCAGAGCACGCGCACCTACACGCTGCCGGTGGGGCTCGCCGCCACCAACAAGGCGGCCGCGAACCTCACCGACTACGGGCTCAGCCTGGCCGGTGCGCTCGTGGTCATGCTGCCGGTGCTGGTGCTGTTCCTCTTCCTGCAGCGCTACTTCGTGCAGGGCATCGCCGCGACGGGCATCCGGTGAGCGGCCGCGTCCCCGCCGCCGCGGGCCGTTCGACGCGGCGGATGCCGATGCGCGGCGTCGATCCGAGCGCGCTGCGCCGGCTGAACACCTCGGTGACGCTGCGCGCGCTGGCCATCGAGTCCGACCCCGTGTCGATGTCGGCCCTCGCCGAGGTGACGGGCCTGTCGCGCCGGACGATCGAGCTGATCCTCGACGACCTCGTGTCGGCGGGGTGGGTCGTAGAACTCGAGCGCGTTCCGACCAGCGGAGGGGCGGGCCGGCCGCCGCGCCGGTTCGAACTGCGGGCCGAGCACTCGGTGCTGGTCGCGGTGCGCGTGACGACGCTCGACGCCACCGCCGTGATCGCCGACGCGCGCGGACGCATCCTCGGCCGTGCGCACGACGCCCTCACCGACTACCTCGACCCCGCGGAGAGCCTCGACCTCACCGCACGCCTCGTCCATGATGCGCTCGCCGACGCCGGAGTCCCGGCCGACCGACTGCGAGCGGGAGCGATCGCCGCCGGTGGAGCCATCGACGAGAACGGCGTGATCCGCCGCCTCGTGCACGCCGAACCGTGGGTGGGCGTCGACCTTCCGGCCGAGCTCGCCCGCCGCGTGCCGGTGGCGTGGTTCGCCGACAACGACGCCAACCTCGGCGCCCTGGCGGAGCAGTGGCGGGGAGCCGCGCGCGATCACCGCGACATCGTGTGGGCGATCCTCGGCAACCGCACCGGTCTCGGCACGCTCATCCGCGGCGCCGTGCACCGCGGCTTCCGCGGAGCGGCGGGCGAGATCGTCGAGGCTGCGCAGCTCGACGCCCAGTCGTTCGCCGACCGGCCGATCGGCTACCTCACCTCGCCCCACGACGAGGAACGCCTCCTCGCGGCCGACGTACTCGACCGGGCGCGCGCGGGCGCCGACGATGCGGTCGCGGAGGTCGACGCTTTCGTTCAGCACGTCGCAGCGATCCTCACGACCCTGTCGTGGACGATCGCCCCCTCTCTCATCGTGCTCGGCGGGGGCCTCGAGGCCGGTGCCGACCTGCTGCTGCCGCGCCTGCGCGCCGCGCTCGCCGAGGCACGCGCCCCCGACATCGAACTGCGCGCAAGCACCATCGGCCCCGACGGCCCGCTGATCGGTGCCCTGCGCTTCGTGCTCGACCGCATGGACACCGAACTCTTCGGCCCCGTCCTCCCCGCGGCATCCGACCATCAGACGTCGTCCGCCGCACCCCGCACCCCCCAGGAGCAGAACGCATGACCCCCACCAGCCACCCCGACGTCCTCATCGTGGGCAGCGGCATCATGGGCGCCATCGTCGCCCGTCTGCTGCGGCAGCACGACGCCGGAGCGCGCATCGTCATGATCGACGGCGGCAGTCCCATCGGCGACACCCCGGGCCTGCACCTTCACGACGTCGCCGATCCCGAGCTGTGGGACCGCTACAACGAGCGGGTGTCCTCCGGCATCCAGGGCATGTACACCGGCGCGGAGGTCGTGCGCGAGGTGGCTCCGGATGCCGCCGACCTGACGCCCGGCATGTTCCACGCCCTGGCGCTCGGCGAAGACGCCGACGCCATGCCCGCGAGCGCCCTCGCGTGGAACGCCGGGGGAATGGGCATCCACTGGACGGCGGCGACTCCCTGGCCCTCCGGGTTCGAGACGTTCGCCGGGGAAGGGGACGACGCGTGGGCGGCGGATCTCGCGACCGCGCGCGAGGCGCTGGGGGTCGCCCCCGTCGCGTTCCCGCCGACGGCGCCCGGCGCGATCGTGCTCGACGTGCTGCGCGGTCTCTTCGCGGGGGTCGGATCCGACGACCGACGCCCGCAGCCGATGCCGATGGCCGTGCACCGCGCGGCGAACGGCTCGCTCGCGCGTACCGGGCCGGCGACGATCTTCCCGCCGATCGGCGGGGTGGACGATGCGGACTTCTCGCTGATGACCGGGAGCCTGGCGACGCGTCTGCTCCTCGACGACGACTCCCGACGCGTCCTGGGCGCACGCGTGCGCGACGTCGCCACCGGCATCGAGAGCGACCTCTTCGCCCACGCCGTTATCGTCTGCGCCGACGCCGTGCGCACCCCGCAGTTGCTCTTCGCCTCCGGCATCCGCCCCGATGCCCTGGGCCGCTACCTCAACGAGCACGCCTTCCTGACCGGTCGCGTACTCCTGGACCTCGACGCGTTCGGCCTCGAGCTGGCCGACCTGCCGCCGCTGCAGCCGGGGGAGTTCTGCACAGACTCGCTGTGGCTGCCGCACAACGGTGCAGACCAGCCGCTGCACGGCCAGATCATGAACACCACATACGCGGATGCCGCGGGCGAACCCCTCGCCTACTCGGTGGGCGTCTCGCTCTACACGCCCGTGGAATCGCGGCCCGAGAACCGGCTGGCGTTCTCGGACACCGAGGTCGACGTGTTCGGCATGCCGCGGGTCACGTTCGACTTCTCGTACTCCGAGCGCGATCTCGCCCACATCGACGGCGCTCGGGCGCAGCTGCAACGCATCGCCGAGAAGCTCGGCCCCTTCGACCCCGCCACGGAGTCGGCCCTGCTCGAGCCCGGATCGTCCCTGCACCTGACCGGGACCGTCCGCTCGGGCGAGACCGACGACGGCGCGAGTGTGTGCGACCCCGAGGGGCGCGTGTGGGGCTGGCAGAACCTCTTCGTCGCCGGGAACGGGGCCATCCCCACCCCCGTCGTGGCCAATGCCACGTTGACCGGCGCGATCACGGCCGTCCGCGCCGCCCGCGCGCTCAGCCGTCTCACGGCGCCCGCTTCGCTCTGACACCCGCCTCACCCTCCCGAAAGAAGGACTCCATGCACCTCGCCACCCGTGCGACCTCGTATCGCATCGACCTGCCCGCGTGGATCGACGACGAGCTCGCCGACGTCCCCGACGTCATCCCTGACCGCGCCGACCGCATGCGCCTCGTGCACCGCCTGGCCGCGCGGAACTTCCGTGAGGGCAACGGCGGTCCGTTCGCAGCCCTCGTCGCCGAGACCGCCACGGGGCGGATCGTCTCGGTGGGGGTCAACGTCGTGCTGGCCAGCAACGTCTCGAGCGGTCACGCCGAGGTCACCGCGCTGGGCCTCGCGCAGACCGCGCTGGCGTCGTGGGACCTCGGGGGAGAGGGGATGCCGAGACACGAGCTGGTCGTCAACTGGCGCCCCTGCATCCAGTGCTACGGCGCCACGATGTGGTCGGGCGTGCGGACGCTCGTCGTGGCCGGCGACGGACCCGAGCTCGAGCAGATCACGACGTTCGACGAGGGGCCGCTGACGGCCGACTGGGCAGCGGAGTTCGAGGCGCGCGGGATCGAGGTCGTTCAGGACGTGCTGCGCGACGAGGCCCTCCAGGTCTTCCGCGACTACCGAGCAATGGTGGACGCCGGCGGGGCCCTGGTCTACAACGCCCGGGGCGGTGCCGAATGAGCGTCCGTGCCGACCGCATCGCGCTCAACCCGATCCAGTGGGCGAACGTCAAGGCCGACCCGAGCGACCCCGACAGCGACGATCTGTGGTTGTTCGCGGATCCCGCATTCCGCTCCGACTATCCCGGCATCCTGCGCGCGATCCGCGAGGCCGGCTTCGCGGCGGTGATGATGGAGGTGCTCGACACCCAGACCCTGCAGGACTACGCGCGCATGGTCGCGGATGCCGGGCTCACCCTGGCCCCCGGCTACGCGAGCATCGCCGTGCCCGAGGACCACGGCGTCACCCTCGCTGCGGGGAGTGCCGAGGAGGTGCGCTGGTTCGACGGCATCCGTCGCAAGGCCGAGGAGTCGAACTTCTTCGGCCTCGACACCGTCTTCCTCGCCCCCGAGATGTCGTGGGGCGACACCGCGGTGCGGAACAACGTGAGCGTCGCCGTCGGAGCGGGCTTCGATGCGGGCCGCCTCGACCGCGTGATCGACATGATCGGTCGTTCCGCCGAGGTGCTGCGGGCCGAGGGTGTGCGCGCCGGTCTGCACAACCACATCGGAACGTGGATCGAGACCGAGCACGAGATCGAGCGCACCCTCGCGGCGATCCCCGCCGATCTGCTCGGAGCGTCGTTCGATATCGGGCACCTGGCCTGGGCCGGCATCGACCCGGTCGAGATGGTGCGCCGCCATGCCGATCGCGTGCTCGACCTGCACCTGAAAGACCTCGACCTGTCGGTCGCCGAACGCTCGCGCCTGACTCCCACGCCGTATCGAGCGGCGACCGATGCCGGGATCTTCCTCGAACCCGGTCTCGGCGATCTCGACCTGGATGCCGTGCTGGCGGCGCTCCCCGCGGAGTGGGCGGGCTGGACGATCATCGAGGTCGACCGCGCGAGCATGGACCCGATCGCGAGCGCCGCGGTCAGCTGGGAGTGGACGGCGGCGCGCTTGCGGTGAGACGCGTGTCGCGCCCTCGGTCGCGCTGACGGCGAGGATCGCGGTCTCGAGCCCACCGGACGCAACTGTCGGAGATCCGTCGGTGCGCGACGCGTCGGTGCCAGGATGAGGCATGGCATTCGGGATGGCCCGCGACGTGTTGCGCCCCACGGACTCCTCGCGCGCGGACCGGGTGACGTACGTCGAGCTGTTCTTCGACTTGATGTTCGTTTTCGCGCTGACGCAGTTGTCCGCCTACCTCTTCGAGAACCAGACTCCGCTCGGCGCTTTCGAGGGCGTCATCATGGTGTGCGCGCTGTGGTGGGCGTGGGTGTCGACCACCTGGGTGACCAATTGGCTCGACCCCGTGAAGCTTCCCGTGCGCGGAGCGGTCGTCGCTCTGGGCTTCGTCGCGCTCGTGATGAGCGTCTCGATCGCGGAGGCGTTCGGTGATCGAGCGTGGGCGTTCGCTGTGGCGTACGTCGTCCTGCAGATCGGGCGTACGGGATTCATCGTGTGGGCGACCGTTCGTCACGACCGGCGGGTGGCGCATGATTTCGCTCTGATCCTCGGGTGGACCGTCGTCGGCGGTGCCCTCTGGATCGTCGGTGCCGTGCTGCCGCCCGGCGGGCAGTTGCCGTTGTGGACCGCGGCTCTCGCTCTCGAACTGCTCGGCACGATCCTGGGGTACCCGATACCGGGTCGAGGAAAAGTGCTGTTGCAATCGTGGGACCTGTCCGGTCCCCACATCGCGGAGCGGACGGCGCTGTTCGTCCTCATCGCCGTCGGCGAGGGGTTGCTCGTCACCGGCCTCGCGTTCGTCGAGAAGGAGTCGTCCGCGTCTTCGGTGGCGTCGCTGGTGACGGCGTTCGTCGCCGCCGCGGCGGCGTGGTGGATCTACTTCGATCACGGCGAGCGCGTCGGCGCGGAGGCAATCGAGGCGTCGGACGAACCTGGGCGACTGGCGCGCACGGCCTACACCTGGGTGCATCTTCCGATCATCGGCGGGATCGTGTTGCTGAGTGTGGGCGATAAGGAGATGCTGTCGCACCCCGACCAGCGAAGTGCCGCCGCGACGATCGTCATCGTCGGCGGGCCCCTCCTCTTTCTCGCCGGAACCGTGCTGTTCCGGCGGACCCTTGAGCGGCGGTGGCCGCGAGCTCAGCTTCTCGGACTCGTGGGTCTGGCCGTGCTGGCGGGGGCGGCCCTCTTCCTCCCGTTCTTCGACGCGCTCGGGCTGTCGATCGCGGCCGCGGTTCTCCTCGCCGGTGTGGCGGCGGCCGAGACTGTCGAGCGAATGCGTCGTGGGCGCAGAGCGGGGGGCTGATCGGGCGTCCGCCGCTGTCGTCGGCGCGTACGGTCGCGGCGGCACGGTGCGCTGAGCTGGCCGGCGATTCTCGGGTTAGAGCTCGATGTCGTAGTAGCGGACGATGACGGCCATCAGTGCGCGATAGTCGTCGCGGGGGAGCAGTTCCACGAGCTCGCCGACGTAGTTCTCGTCGATCGACCGGATCTGATCGATCAGCAGGCGTGTGGTGTCGCCGAGAATCTCGACCTCTGGGCGCACGACAGATGACTGTGCGCTTTTCGAGGTGGGGACGACCGTAACCACCGGGAGGCCGATGTCGGAGGGTGAGATGACGACGCCGTACCGTTTGCCGCCCTGCTCATGTCCGCGCGGTTGGCCGAGGTCGATCTGATAGATCCCTCCGCGAATCACCAGGCGTCGTCTTCGTCGTTCAGATCTTCGTCGGTCAGCGTCGCAGCCTCGCGGCGCAGCTGGTCTTCCCACTGCTCCTGTTGGACGCGCCGGATCCCACGCCGGAGCACGTCGGTGACGCCCGATCGACTGTCTTTCATCAGCTCGACCAGGATGCGGGCGTCTTCGGCGTTGACTCTCATGGTCACGCCGGCGCTTTGCGACTTGCCCTCGATGACATCGAGGAGTCGCTGCTCAGGGGTGACGGTGGCCATGGAGCAAGTGTAGTACGTATGTAATACGGAGGTTATCTCGCGATGGGCACAGAGGAGACCGCGATTCCTGTCTCCGCATCGGACGCGATCAAGTGGCGGATTCTGGAAGCGTTCTTCAATAACCCCCGGGTCGAGGACGAGTCTCACCGGGTCAGCGCTCGCGGTGAGCTTCAGGAACTTATCGGTCTCATTCAGAAGGCTGCCGCCGAATGGGTGGCGACCAAAGCAAAGAGCGTCAGCATTGTCGCTGACGCTCTGGACTCCGCCCCGATCAATCTTTGCCTCTGGGCAGCTTGTTCGAGTAAGGCAAGTTTGGTGGGCCCGGAGGGGCTCGAACCCTCGACCCGCGGATTAAAAGACGGCCGGGAACGAAATTATGTTCGCCCCACGATGGCCCGTGTTGCCCCGCTGTGACCATACGGCACACCGCCGAGCGCCCCACGTCTAGAACGTCTGGGCGGGGTGCCGGAGTTCACCGTGGGGCATAGGGGTCCCGGCGCGGGGCGACGGGATCTCGCCGGGTTTTCGGCCCTGTTTGTGGACCCCTGAGGTCTCGTCGCATCCTCGGTGCACTGGCCCGCAACGAGAGGCCCAATCGATGGAGAACGACATGCCCACCACCACTCAGAACCAGACGCAGACCGACGGATGGATCACACCCGAGGACGTAGACGCGTGGGATGACGCCTACGACGTGACCGAACACCTCATCCTGGCGGTTGAAGAGGCCCGCAGGGCGGTGCGCGAGTACTACGCCGAGATGATCGGCCAGCGCCCCGCTCGCCTTGACTTCGAGCAGCAAGTCGCTCGCCTCTATCGGCAGTTCGTGAAAGACCAGCTCCAAGGGCTCTGACCCGCCCCGGTATACGCCGGTGTAAGCCAACGGAACGGCCCACCCTCCCGCTGTAGGGAGTCTGGGCCGTTCTCTTGTTGTAGTGAGCGCAGGCGACGCGCAGGGCTAACCGACCCGCTCGCCCATCTCGAACGGCTCGCCCGGAGAAGGCTCGATGGCGTCGCGGATGCCAGATCGCCGCAGGAGCCGCGCTCGCTCGCTGACGTCGAGGTCGCGCTCGACGCCGTCGGGCGTGCGGTATTGGTTGCGGCCCCCGCCGAACTCGCTCGGATCGGCGTATCGGGGTGTCGTTGTCATGGTCGCTTCCTTTCCTTTCTCTCTATTGAACCTCGCCATGGTCCACCCGCGCGCAAATTTCTCCAGAGGAAACATGCAAACTCTCGATCTAATTCATGCACTCGGAATTGTCATTTCAGAACGCCCCCCTCAGATCAGGGTGGATAGAATCGCGGTAGCTTTAACGGAGCCGATAAAGAACGCGGCAACAGGAGAGGCTAATGGCAATCAAGCGCGGAAGACCGGCAGTAATTCAGGACGGCGTGTACGTGAAGACGTTCATTCCTGCCAATGTTGACGATGCTATTAATTCGCTTGTAGCGACTTCGGGTGGGGTGTCGAAGAGCACGCTGCTCCGGCAAGCGCTGTTGCTGGGGCTTCACGCCCTGGACGTCATCCCGGCCCAAGCCGTTGCCTCGATCCCCACAATTCCGTATGAGAGGAAAACCCAATGAGCATGTTCCATTCCCAGCAGGCGCGGGAAACGCGCGCTCGCCAGCGGGCTCGTGAGGAAGCGCTGGCCGCGAGCCTCACGCCCTACCCGCGCGACGGCCGCAGCGCGCACTTTGAGCAGAAACTCAACGAGCGCCACGACGAACTCTTCACCGGGCTCGAGTCGCTTGACCGAGCGCTCGGAGAGGTCGCAGATGAGTTCGCCGAGGCTTTCGCGCGCGACGACGCGCGGGCCGCCGTGCACAGCCGGATTGACGCCGCCTCCCCGTCCAGCCGCGCCCAGGCCGCGCGCACCCTCCGCCGAGGCTGAAGGAGTACAGATCATGGGAACTATCAAGAAGGCCAGCACTTCGACCGAACCGAACGATGCTCGCACTGAAGAGCACGAAGCCAGTCCGCTTCCGGCGAGTGTGCGAATCTCGTCGAGCTACATGCCGAGCTACATCCCCGAAGGCATCTTCGACCGCATTCGCGCCGAGGCGCGCACGGCTAAGTACGACAACACCGTGCAGGAGCGCGAGACCATCGCTGCCGTGGACCAGGCGATCTTCGACCGCGTGCGCCCGCTAGAGATGCTCGCGATTGATCGGGCCAAGGCTCTCATCGAGGACACCGAGCCCGGGCAACGCAACGCCAACGGCCAACCGGTCGGCAACCCCGTGCAGGTGATCGAGGGCCACCTGGCGGAACTCGACGCCATTCGATTCGCCTTGCGCGAGGGCAAGGCATCCACCGCCGAGCTGGCCGAGAGGTACAAGAAGGTGCAGCGGGCGGTTCAGCACGGCGACGGACATGCGATCGTCGCCCGCGCCCGAGAAGCCAAGAGTCTGTCGGGACGCCTGTCTGACCCCTTGGGTCATGTGCAGAAGGTTCTCCACAAAATGCCCCTCGGCAATTGGCGCCCGCTCGGAATTCGGAACTGGTGAAAGCCGATAGTCAGCAGATAGGTCGGGCTCTCGTCACACCAATAACGAGAGCCCGACCAACCGAAGGGAAGGGAATTGCCGTGAGCATAACAACTACCATTCGAAGCCTACCCGTTCAAGCAATGCGGCCGCTAGGCGGACCGTTGGCGCACTATCTCGCCCAAGCTCCAGATTTGCCTAAGGAACCCGAATTCGGGATCAGCGGCGACACGCCTATGCTGCGGCTGCCAATGGTTTCGCTGGCCACGCTTCGCTACGAGGCTGCATCGGTGGCCAGCATGCACCCGCAGACGCGCGGAGTCGTTACAGAGGCATCGATCAGGCTGGCGCATTGGCGCTGGCAGGGCCGGAAGCGCACAGCCTGGTACATAGCCGAGGAGCTCCAGGAGATCTATTTCAGCGGACGGACCGCTGGCCACGGACGCTCTTTGGACCCGTACCGGCGCGTTCCTCGCAAAGGTCTAGACCTTATTAGAGCCGTGGACGAGCTCGGCTGCGGGGGTATCGGGTGGTACTGCGACGTCCCGAGCGCTGTGGACTGGCGCAGGTTTCAGACCGTCCGCCTGACAGATGCACTCGCTCAGATTGCTTCATCGACAGCGGGGCATGCCGGGGCAGTTGAGTAGCGCGCGGGGCTTACTCAGGGTAAGTTTCTCTCGCCGGGCGATCCGGCACCACAACTTAGCTCGTGACGGTCTCTCAATGACGCGGGATCGATACGACAAATAGCGCGGCCAGTGCATAGAACTGGCAAGTCGGAGAAAGGACCTCCGGCGAGTCCATTACCAATTCGGGTGGTGGCCTTGCCGTAGAGGTCCTTTGTGGTCTCCGGGGTTCGGTCACTCCCGGCACCCCAGGAGGTCCGCAAATGTCCAGCAAGTCCAGCCGTGAGCAGCACCCCGCCTCGCGTTCTCTCTTCACCTACGAGACCGCCCCAGATCGCATTCGTGAGCGCCACGGCATCGCCGTCATCAGTACAAAGATGCTCAAGCGCCGCGTCGAGGCGGGCCGCATTGAACACCTGAAAATCGGCGTCCGCGTCTTCTTCACCGACGAACAGCTTGACGCTCTCGTGGAGTCCTTCACTGTGCGGGCCATCAGGTGAGCGTCCGTTCTTTTCCCCGGGCCTAGCGCCGTCCACATTCGCAAGCCGAGCGTCACACCAAGGCCTCGACGCGCTCACCCGACTTTGAAGGAACTTTTCGTGAGCAACAACTCCAAATCAATCAGGGCCGATGTCGAGGGCCTGCGGGCTTCCCTCGACGCGGCTGGCTATATTCACGGCCAGCCGTCCGGCACCGAACAGCGCTTGTACTGTCCCGCCTGCGAGAGCCCGCACACCAGCCGCAGCCCCAGCGGGATGCTCAATCTGGATACGGGTCAGTACAACTGCCTGAAATCAGACGGCGAGCACGGCGGTTCCATCGCCAAGCTGCGCCGCCTGATGACGGCGAGGGGCATCACGGCCGCGCCTCTCTCGGACGCCGCCATGCGAGCTGTGCGCAATCCTGTGCCGAAACCGCGGGCCAAGCCTCGGGAGGTTGACAAAGCCACACGCCTGCGAGTGGACCGCGCGGAGCTTCGGCTATGGGAAGAAGACGGTGTGTCCGACGACTACCTTCGGTTTCTCACGGATCGGCGCGGGCTGAGCCTCGACACCATCGAGGAGGCTCGGCTCGGCCTGGAGTTCAACGAACGCGACAACGAGTGGCGAATCCTGATTCCCGTTATCCAGGACGGGACGATCATCAACGTCCGCCGATATCTCGTCGATGCGCCCAACGCCGCCAACAAAATCATTTCGATCCAGGGGCACGGCACAGGTTCGTTCCTCTACGGCGTCGATGACCTTGCTGCGCACCCGGACCTGCCGGTGTTCGTGACGGAGGGCGAGTTCGACCGTCTACTCGCGCAGCAGGAGTCAGACGGGCGATACGTCGCGGTGTCGGGGACGGGTGGAGCGAAGAACGTCCCTGCGGACCTCGACGTTCTCGTGGGCCGCGAGGTTTACATCGGGTACGACTGCGACGAGGCAGGGCGGGAGGGCGCCGCGAAGGTCAGCAAGCAGCTACGGGAGTTGGGCGGTTCTGCGAGCATCGTGGACCTGACCTCGCTCGGCCTCAGCCCGGACAGCGGCGAGGACGTGACGGACTTGCTGCTCTGGCACGCGACAGCCGATGACCTCGCGGAGGCGTTCGACGCCGCGGCGTCAGCAAGCGACCAGATCGCCGACGAGCGCACCGCCAAGATCAACGAGCAGGCCGAGTGGCTCCGCATCCAGCGCGAAGCGCGCGCCGTGCTTTCGGCAGAGGGCTGGGAGCCGCCCGGTGATCAGGGTTCCTGGGCCGTGCAGAAAGACGAGCCCGACCAAGAGATCGCCTGGCTCATCCCCGAGCTCGCATTCCAAGGGGCCAATGTGGTTGTCAACGCGCAGGCCAAGTCGGGTAAGACCTCACTAATCCTCAACGTCGCGCACTCGCTGCTGTCGGGTGATCCACTCTTCGGTCACTTCAGTGTGGAGCCGATCCCGCAGGGACGCAGCGTCGCTTGGTGGAACGCCGAACTATTCGACCGTCAGGCGCGGGCATGGCTCCGAGATTTTGACATGCCTCGCGCCGAGGCGTTCTTCCCCGAACACCTGCGCGGGTACGCCGTCCCATTCGACGTGGCCGAGGTCGAATCCTGGGCGGTGTCGTGGCTGCGCGAGCGCAATGTTTCGGTGTGGCTGCTGGACCCGATGTCTGCGCTTTACACCGGCGACGAGAACTCCAATACGGAGATGAGCGCGTGGCTCGCTGCTGTGGACCGCATCAAACGCCGCGCAGGCGTCGACACCGTATTTCTTGTTCACCACGTCGCAGAGTCGGCCCCCGAGGAGTCGGACGACCCCAATGCTGGCCGGCTGCTGAAGGGTCGGGGTGCTTCTCGATTGACGGGCTGGGCGGACGTGCTCTGGTCGTATTCGGGCCGCTTCAGCGAGCCGCGCTATCTGGCGGCGCTAGGCCGCGACGTGGACATGGCCCCGTTTGGTGGGCTGACGATGAACCCCGGGTCGCGGATGCTCCGCTGGAACGGGAAGCGGATGACCCCAACCCAGGACCGCCGACACACATCCGCGCTCGAGGCTTTTGACGCTGTCAAGGCCGCGTCGGAGGCGGGACCGCTCAAGGCGGGCGAGCTCCAAGACAGGCTCCCCGGCAAAAAGCCCGACCCGAAGCGCCGCGCGATTGCGTATGCCGTTGAGCAGCGCTGGCTGGTTGCCGAAGACGGCCCGCGCAATTCGGTTTTGTACTCGGTCGGACCGGTTGATCCGCGTCGGCTTTCGCTGACGACCGAGGGGAGTGAGAACCAGTGAGAACTAGTGCGAACCGACGCCCGGGGTTCTCACTCCCGAGTAGTAGCCCCTCTCCCGTAGGGAGGGTACTCACTCGGATGGGACGGACTGAACCAGTGAGTACAAACCCCCAGGCAAACAGGTCCATGAACGACTACCGCTCAGAGAGCATGAACAGAGAGGCAAGGCCATGAGTCAAACGTGGAAGGACGGGCGGTCGCCCAAGGTGACGTGCTCGGCTCGGACCGTTAGCGGTGTCCCTTGCAAGAGACCACCCATACAAGGCAGCAACGTCTGCAGAGCGCACGGCGGCGCAGCCCCTCAGGTTCGCGCGAAGGCTCAGACGCGCATCCTTATGTCGGCGGATGCGGCAGCGGCGAAGCTGATCGAGATGATCCACTCCAAGAAAGTGGATGACCGGACCAAGCTGCTCGCCGTGAAGGACCTGCTCGACCGAGCCAACCTCGGCGGTAAGCAGACCATTGAGGTCGGCGTGGTGGCGCCGCGGTCGTTTGAGGACTTCGTCGGGGACGCGATCGTGGACCTCGACGTTATCTACCCGGACGACGAGCAGGCCGCGCTCGAAGCGGCCCCCGCAGACGCCGACGTGGTGGACGCCGACCTGGTGGACGAGCCGCCCCTGATGAACCGCCACGACCGCCTGGCGTTCGCGGAGGTTGAGCGGGAGAGGCGCCGTGCGCCGGTCGGGCTCACGCGGAACGCCGAGGCGCAGGCCGCGCAAGACGCGATCCTGGCGGAGCAGGAGACCGAGGCTCTCTCCCGCGCGGGCATGTTCGACAAGGAACGCCGCTACCGCGAGGCCTACGCGCGGATGATGGGTCGGGGCATCGCTCGCGAGGTCATGGAGGCCGAAGCGCAGCGCTACGCCGACGCACCGCCCGAACCCGAGCGTCCTCGCCGACGCCGCGCCGGAACCCGCCCGGCGCGATTCGACCGGTAGTAGCCGGAGCGTCGCTACAAGCCCTTACATCGGAGCGGAACCGGTCCCCGGGTAGACCGGGAGCCCCCGGGCCGATCCACTCCGATGTAGGGCCAGCAAATCGGATCCTCCGAGTGGAGTAGTGATTTGCCGCATCTCAGGGTTCGCTTCCCTCTCGTCACCTGCCGCCAGTTCTACGGAATCGGCGGCAACCCCGAGAAACCAAGGAGAAGGACATGCGCTGTCAACTGATGCGGACCGTCCCGGTCCATGTACGCACTTTGTGGGTCTTGGGCAGGTACCGGTACCGCACCCGAACGCGATACACCCCGGGGAGCTTCTCGCCGTCGCAGAGAAGCACACGAACGAGCCCCATACGGCCGACGGTCATCGGGTCTGCGATGGCGTGCTCGACAGTCCAACTTCCGTCGGGAGGCCGAACCTGGGTTGTGATGGATTCCGCCACGCCAGCGCCGTGCTGCCTCACGTCGACGACCCACTTCTTCTTCTTGCCCCAAAAAGGCCTGCCCGTCTCGTTGTCGTACGTCGACCGGTCGCGGACCTCGATAACTAGCGGCTCGTCGGCTTGCCAGTGCGGCTTCGGGCTGCTTGATCGGACGAGGGCGACGACGGACACTGCGACGGCTGCGGCGGAAAGCAGCGCTGTCGCGATAGCTGGCCCGTCGAACGACGCGAAGAAGGACCCAAGTACTTCCCACACAGGCATGCACGCTAGCAGGCGACGACAGCCAGGGGTCGTCGCGTGAACGCCGTCGTCTACCTCCGCGTGTCCACGCTGGGCCAGCTCGACGGGTTCGGGCTGGACGTGCAGGAGCAAGCCTGTCTCGCCTATGCAAAGGCCAACGGCCTCCAGGTCGCCGCCACCTTCCGGGACGAGGGCGTGTCCGGCACGTTGGAGGCCACCGACCGCGACGGACTCATGTCGGCTCTGGCTCGCCTTCGCGACGGCGACGCAGACGCGCTGCTGGTGGCTCGCCTGGACCGCCTCGCCCGCTCGCTCACGGTGCAGGAGGCCGTACTCGCGCAGGTCTGGAAGCACCACCGCGCCGTCCATTCGGTGGATGTCGGAGAGGTCATGCGAGACGACCCCGACGACCCGATGCGGACAGCGATGCGGCAGATGGCCGGGGTCTTCGCGCAGCTAGACCGCGGGATGGTCGTCAAGCGCATGCGCGATGGGCGCCGAGCCAAAGCCGCCCACGGCGGGAGGGCTGTCGGCCCCGCGCCCTACGGCTATCGCGCGCGATCCGGGATGCTCCACCCCATCCCCGCCGAGCAAGAAGCCCTCACCCTCATGCGGGACCTACGCGCCGCGGGGCAGACCTGCGCCTTCATCGCGGCGGCGCTCTCCCACGAGGGCTACCCGACCAAGCGTGGAGGGCGATGGACGAGCCCTGTCGTGTCGCGCATTCTGTCGCGCCCGCCCGTCCCCTCCGCGCAGATCGCCCGAGACCCCGCGCCGGAGCCCGCGCTGGCCGTGGCCGGCTCGGAGGGCTGATCCGTGGGACGCGCCGGGCGACCCCTGCCCCGACACAAGACCCTCGGGACGCCCTACAACCTCCGGCCCGAGACCGACGCCGTCCCGGTTCGGAGCGTGCGCGCGGGCGATGTCGTTCTCGAAGGCCCAGACCACCCCGCCCGCGTGGTCGAGAGCCACATGAGTAGCTTCGGCTGGCTCATCCGCGCCCGGTACATCTGGCAGGCCGACCACGAGCAGCCCTGGCTCATGGGCAGATACGACAAGAACCACCTCATCGAACGCGCACGGAAAGGCGAGTACTGACATGGCACACATCCGCGAGGTTGCCAGGCAGAAGGCGCCCAACGGTGTCGCGTACGAGGTGCTGTGGCGTGACGGCGACAACAAGTTGCAGCGCACCTTTTCCGTCAAGCGAGAGGCAGAGCGGTTCGCAGTGAAGGTGGAAGCCGCAAGAGACCTGGGGGACACGACGCGTTCCCTCGTGAAGGACACAACCACCGTCGCGCAGATGGTGGCTGCATCCCTGGAGGCGTCTCGCCCACGTCTGAAGCCGAGGACCTTCCACGGCAACGAGCGCCTTTATGCGGGTCGGGTCTTGCCGAAGTTCGGGTCACGGCGTATCTCGACCGTGACGCGCGCAGAGGTGCAGACGTGGATCAACGAGCTCGCGGCAGAGGGGCTGGCACCCGCGACGGTTCACCACTGCTACGTAGCGCTACGCAAAGTGATGAAGTACGCGGTCTGGGATCGGCGCATCGCCTTTAACCCATGTGACGGCATCGACCTGCCTAAGTCGCAGAACGTGGACGACGGCGAACTCTCGGTGTTGACCGTGGCACAGGTCGAAGCCGCCGCCGCCGAGCTCGCGAACTTCAAGCCGTACGACGTGCTCGTTCGGTTCATGGCTTACACGGGGCTGCGGGCGGGCGAAGTCGCTGGGCTGCGCGTTCGCGACATCGACCTGAACGCGGGCCACGTCTCCGTTCGGCAGACCGCGCAGTGGATCAAGCGCGTCGAGAGCGAGACGGGGGAATGGGTATTCGGGACGCCCAAGTCTCGCCGCTCATCCCGCGAGGTGCCGATCCTCAACCGAAGGCTGCTGGCTGATCTCAAGGCGTTGACCATGCAGCACCCGCGCTCGGGCGACGGGGACGCACTGTTCTGGCCGGGACGGATGCCGGGCTCGCACCGAGTGGACTACGACCGCGTCTGGGACGTCGCCACGTTCCGCCGCAATTACTTCAAGCCCGCGCTGGTCCGCGCGCAGCTACCGGCGATCCGCGTCCACGACCTCCGACACACTGCCGCTTCGCTCTGGCTCGCAGCAGGCTTCCCTCCGTACCAAGTGAGTCGGTGGCTCGGCCACGCCAGCGTCGTCACCACAGACACGATCTACTCGCACCTGTACCCGACCGACTACGCGCAGCACGTGGCGAAGTTCGAAGCGTTCGCCGCACAGGGCTAGCGCTAGGGTCGGCATATGACCGGCGCAACGATCGACCCTCCCGAGCTTGAAGACGACGTTTCCGACTACGATCTCGACGAGGGTGAGTCGCTCACTCTAGAGACAATTGCTGATCTCGTCTTGTACACGCTCGACTGGAGCGTTGCCTCCCTGCTCGAACGCATTGGTACGAGCTTTGACATCAATCCGATGTTCCAGCGCCGTGATGCTTGGAACACGGAGCGTAAGAGCCTCTACATTGAGTCCCTGATCGTTGGCCTTCCGGTGCCACAGATCGTGCTCGCGGAGGACCCCGCGCATAAGGGGCGGTTCATCGTCCTCGATGGGAAGCAACGTCTCATAACGATCAAGCAGTTCGCTGCGCCCGACGAGAAGTACCCCGGGTTCAAACTGCGCAAGCTCGAATTTGCGCGTGACGCAGCGGGGATGAACTTCCAAGACATGCAGGAATCACTCACGGCATCGGAGTTGGCAGAAAGTTTCCTGGCCCAACCCATTCGCACGATAGTGGTGCGTAACTGGCGTGATCCAGCGGTGCTCTATCAGGTGTTCGTGCGGCTGAACCAGGGCAGCGTGGCGCTCTCGCCGCAAGAACTGCGCCAGGCTTTGTTCCCATCCGAGTTCACCGAATGGGTCAATACACGCTCCGCCGAGAGCGAGCCCATTCATCGGGCGCGTCGTACGAAGAAGGCCGACTTCCGAATGCGTGACGCGGAGATGCTGCTCCGTTATCTCGCCTTCCAACTGGACCTCGAGGGCTACCGTGGCGTGTTGCGCCAGTTTCTGGATGACGCCTGTAAGCGCGAAGGTAGCAACTGGGCCAAGAACGGATCCGACTTCTACAACGACCTCGCATCGCGATGTGAGCAGGCAATTGAGAGGACCTTTGCGGTGTTCGACCGTGAGGCTTTCATGAGGTTTGAGCGTGACACCTACAACCGCCGCTTCAACATCGCAGTTTTCGACACAATGACGGCCGTGTTGGGTGACCCCGCTCTGAGCGACGACGAACTCGTCGCTCACCGGGAGGGGATCAAGCTTGCGTTCGAAGATCTGTGCACCACCGACACGGTCTTTGCCGACAGCCTCCAGAGCACCACAAAGTCCATTGGCGCGACTGGCGAACGTCTTCGTCGGTTCGGCGTGAGAGTCGCGGAGCTTGTGGGTCATCCTTTGGACATCGTCGGTCGTGCCGAGGCGCTGCTCACTAGGTGATCCGTGAGCTCCCCTCTTCTGACCGGCCTTCTCAGCCAGATCGAGAAACTCGACCGCTTCTTCCTCGTGCGCAAGGACGACTTCAGTCAGTACACCGACGAAGACCACGCTCGTGCCCTGGCGTTCACTATGTTGGCAAGCGCTGAGTTGGAGTTCTTCGTAGAACGTCGATGCGAGCAGATTGCGTCAGGAGGAATCGACCGCTTTCTCAAAGGTCAAGACACAGCCTCTGGTCGTGCTCTTCTGATTTGGCACACGACGCGACGGACCGATGCTGCTCTACTGATCCACGAGAGTGACGTTCATCTCGCGCGTCACCTGTGTTGGGATGCTCTTCAGGCTTACCGGTCGATGGTCAAGTCCAGCCACGGGATCGATTCCCGAGACTTCCTCAAATTGACTTATCCCATCGGGCTTCGAGAGGGCGCGGTTCCGATAACGCTCATCGCGAGTCTTGAGACCCTCTCTGACCGGCGAAACCCTGCCTCGCACGGTCATGTCAACAGGGCGAAGTCCATGCGTGAGCCGAAACAGGAGCGCGATCTGGTCGATCAGATTCTCAAAGACCTGACCTCGGTTGACGAGGCGCTGAACGACGTCCTGAGCCAGTATCCCCTCGCCGCGGTCTAAATCACTGGTCCCAAGTCCACACCGACACAATAATGGCGGACGGGTTCGCGCCGGGATTTCCATTCGCCGGAGCACGCCGAAGACTCGCGATCCCAGTATTCGTATGGTGGGCCCGGAGGGGCTCGAACCCTCGACCCGCGGATTAAAAGTCCGATGCTCTGCCAACTGAGCTACAGGCCCTGATGTCTCCAGCGTACCGGGCGCGAACGGGCCCGCGTGTTCACCGGCGCGTGCGCGCCACGATCCAGAACAGGTACGCCCCGCCCACCACGCCTGTGACGAGCCCGACCGGGATCTGCAGGGGAGCGAGCGCCCGCTGCGCCACGACGTCGGCGATGAGCAGCACCGTCGCGCCGATGGCAGCCGACCCGACGAGAGGGATGCCGCTCGTGCCCATCACCCGCCTCGCCAGCTGGGGTGCGGCGAGGGCGACGAAGCCGATCGGTCCCGCGACCGCGGTGGCCGTGCCGGTCAGCAGCGCCGCGACGACGACGAGCACCAGCCGGGCGCGACCCGTGCGCACGCCGAGCGAGCGGGCGGTGTCGTCGCCCAACTCGAGCGCGCGGAAGTCGCGGTGCACGACGACCAGCACCGTCGACAGCGCCGCCAGCGAGGCGACGAGCAGGACGACGTCGGATGCCGAGGCGGCGACGAGACTGCCGTGCAGCCATTGCGTGGCGTTGCGGGCGATCTCGAGTGGCGCGCGCGTGAGCAGGTAGTCGTTGAGGGCCGAGAGCAGCATGCTCAGCGCGATTCCGGCGAGGATCGTCTTCTCGCGCGACACGCCGACGCGCCGGGCGATCATCATGACGACCACGACCGTGAGCAGCCCGCCCATCCACGCGCCCGCAGCGGGCGACGCGGTGGGCGCGATGAGGGTCAGCCCGATCAACGCCCCGGTGGCCGAGCCGGCGCTGAAGCCGACGATGTCGGGGCTCGCGAGCGGGTTGCGGGCGAGGGTCTGGAACACCGCCCCGGCGAGCCCGAGAGCGGCGCCGATCGCGAGCGCGGCCGAGATCCGGGGAACCCGCAGGCCCAGCACGACGAGCGAGGTGCGTGCGTCGCCTGTGCCGGAGAGGGCGGATGCCACGTCTCCCACCGACGCCTGGAACGAGCCGGTCGTCAGTCCGACCACCGCCGCCACCACGGCGACGGCCAGCGTCACGCAGAGGGTGATGACGGGACGGCGGGTACGGCGCCGCACGAGCGCGGTCACGTCGCCCTCCGCAGGATCAGCCAGAGCAGCAGGGGAGCACCGACGAAGGCCGCGACGATCCCCGCCTCCACCTCGCCGGGAAGCGCGATGACGCGACCGACGACGTCGCTCGCGAGCGTCAGGGTGGCGCCGCCGACCGCCGCGAGGGTGAGCGAGGACCGAAGGCCACCGCTCACCGATCCGCGCACGAGGTGCGCGACCAGCAACCCGATGAACGCGAGGGGACCGGCCGCGGAGGTGGCCGCCGCGCAAAGGATGGTGATGGCCGCACCCGCGCCGAGGATCACCGGGAGCGGGGAGACGCCGAGAGCCCGGGCGAGGTCGTCACCGAGACGCAGCTGATCGAGGCCGCGCGCGACGACGATCGCCAGCACGATCCCCACGACGGCGAACGGGAGCAGCTGCACGGCGACGTCGGGATCGCGTCGCTCGAACGACCCGACCGCCCAAAAGCGGAACGACTCGAACGTGTCGTCGTCGGCCAGCGTGATGATGCGCACCAGCGCACCGAGGCAGGCGCTGAGCGCGACCCCCGCGAGCACGAGCCCGACGGTGTCGCTGCGTCGCCCGGGTCGGGCGGCGAGGGTGACGAGCACGGCCGCGCCGGCTGCCCCCGCAAAGGCGAACCAGACGTAGCCGCTCGCGGTACCGATGCCGAACACGGCGATCGCGACGACGACGCCGAGGGCGGCACCCGCGTTCACCCCGAGAAGTCCGGGGTCGGCGAGCGGGTTGCGGGTGAGCGCCTGCATGAGCACTCCGGCCACACCGAGGCACGCACCCGCGATCAGTGCGGTGACCGTGCGCGGCAGGCGCAGCTGGTGCACGATGACGCCCGCGGCATCCGTGCGATCCGAGAACAGCGCCGAGACGACCTCAGCCGGTGAGAGTGCCCGCGATCCGACGGCGAGACTCGCCACGATCACGCCCATCAGGACGACGGCGAGGCCCAGCGTGACGACCGCGAGGCGCGCCCTCGAGCGGCGACGCAGGCGCGCCGAGGAGTCGGCATCCGCAGACACGGCTGGGTGGATGTCGAGCACAAAGGTAAGGATAACCTAAACCCGTGATTGCTTTTCGTTCCCTGTCTTCCCGCCATCGTTTCCGTCCCCTCGTCGCCGCTCTCGGTGTCGTCGCCGTCGTCGCCCTCGCGGGCTGCGCCGGCCCCGCCGCCTCCACCCCGCAGGTGGATGCCGAAGCCGCGGCGACCGGGGAGTGGGTCGTCTCGCGCGACCTCGAGCCGGGCATGGGCTCCGCCGAGGCCGACGGCGTCTTCCCGCGCGAGGTGACCCACTTCGCCGGGTTCACCGAGGTCCCGGCTGCGCCCGCGCGCATCGCCGTCGTCTCGACGGGGCAGCTCGACGCGCTCCTCGCGCTCGGCGACGTGCCGATCGCCGCGACCCGGGCCGAGAACAGCGGGCTCGTGCCGCAGTACCTTCGCGACGCGTTCGCGGACGACGCCGCGTCGCTCGACGCGATGACCGACATCGGAGAACGCACCGAGCCCGACCTCGAGGCCATCGCGCAGGCGGCGCCCGACCTCATCCTCATCAATTCGACGCGCGGCGAGGCGCTCTACGGCGCGCTCTCGGCGATCGCCCCGACGGTGGTGACGAAGGGCAACGGTGTGAACTGGAAGAGCGACTTCCTGCTCATCGCCGACGCCCTGGGCGATGAGGGAACGGCTCGCAGCGTGCTGGACGCGCTGCAGAGCGACAGCGCGGACTTCGCCGCGACGCACGCCGCGGGGGAGCCGACGGTGTCGTTCCTGCAGTCGACCGGCGATCGCACGCGCATCATGGGCGTGCCCTCTTTCGCGGGCGGGATCGCCGAAGACCTCGGTCTCGGACGCCCGGAGTCGCAGCGGTTCGACGAGACCTCGCAGGAGATCAGCGCCGAGCAGATCGACCTCGCCGATGCCGATCACGTGTTCTACGGGGGAACGGGGCAGGGCGTCTCGTTCATCGAGGACGCGCCGCTGTGGTCGACCCTCTCCGCCGTCGCAGACGGGAAGACGACGACCGTCGATTTCGACCCCTGGTTCATGAACGCAGGCCCCGTCGCCGCGCGTCTCGTGCAGGACGAGATCGTCCGCGTGCTGGGTTCCTGACGAACCAAAGCGAGCGCCGGACCCCCTCGCCTGGGGTCCGGCGCTCGCCGTCAGGATCGATCACTCAGTGATCGGTCGGATGCGCGATCGTCGCGCGTCCGAGGACTTACATCGGGGGCATCAGCACCGAGTCGATGAGGTACACCGTGGCGTTGGCCGTCTGGACGCCACCGCAGATGACGTTGGTGGTGCCGTTGACGGTGATCGCGTCACCCGAGCCGGCGACGGTCACGTCCTGGCCCTCGACCGTGGCGTGGGTGCCGTCGATCTCGCTGGGCGAGAGCTGGCCGGGGATCACGTGGTACGTGAGGATCTTGGTCAGGGTGGCCGAGTCGGTCTTCAGCGAGTCGATGGTCGCGGCGTCGATCTTGGCGAACGCGTCGTCGACGGGAGCGAAGACGGTGAACTCGCTGCCGTTCAGGGTGTCGACGAGGTTCACGTCGGGGTTCAGCTGGCCGGAGACGGCTGCGGTGAGCGTCTTGAGCAGCGGGTTGTTCGACGCGGCGACGGCGACCGGGTCAGCGGCCATGCCCTCGACCGAACCCGCACCGGACGGAACGGCGGCGGCGTAGTCGGCGCAACCGGGGCCCACGAGGTTGGAGGCGGGGTCCATGGCGCTGGACGAAGCCGACATCGACGGCGATGCGGACATCGACGGCATCGACGAGGACTCGTCGGTGGTGCTGCCGCCGGCGGTGGAGCCGCCCGAGCAGGCGGTGAGTGCGAAGGCCGAGCCCAGAACGAGGGCGAGACCAGCAATAACGGGCTTCTTGTTGGTGAGCATGACATTCCTCCGAAATCGTCCGGATCGCGTCTGCGACCCGTCAGGGACACCCCGGTGCGAGGGGCGGTTCGCCGTGGAGCGGCTTACACAGGGCATTCGGGACCCCCGGCGCATCGGATTGCGGAATGTTGCGATTCGCCCGGCGTAACGGCATCCGGATAGCGATAAAGACCAGATCAGAGGATTGAAAATATTCTCGAGAATATTTTTGGACGAGTTCGGTCCGCGCCGGAGGAGGGGGCGGGATGGCCGCGGGCGCTACCTCACGCGCGACGCGCGCGCACCCACGCGTGCCCACGCGGGGACGTACGCAATGATGGGACGCATGGTGATCGACGGCTTCGACCTCCCCGATGAGGGGCCTGCGCCTGCCGATCACGTCGGTGCCCTGCTGCGTCGCGTGGCCGACGGCGACCGCCCCGCTTTCGCCGAGCTGTACGACACGCTCTCCGCTCGCGTGTTCGGTCTCATCCTGCGCGTGCTCGTCGACCGGTCGCAGAGTGAAGAAGTTCTGCAGGAGGTCTTCCTCGAAATCTGGCAATCCGCTGCGCGCTTCACTCCGAACAGAGGGCAGGGAAGATCGTGGGTTCTCACGATCGCGCATCGACGAGCGGTGGACCGCGTGCGGTCGTCGCAGTCGAGCGTGGATCGTGACGTACGCGCAGGATTCCGCGATATGGATGTCGCCTACGACGCCGTATCGGAAAAAGTAGAGATGAAAATAGAAGGGCGGCGCGTCGTCGATGCTTTGGCGGCGCTTCCCGAGGCCCAGAAGGAAGCACTCACGCTCGCCTATTTCGGCGGGTACAGCCAAAGTGAGATCGCGACCCTCGTCGGGGCGCCGCTCGGAACGGTCAAGACGAGAATGCGCGACGGTCTGTCGCGACTGAGGATGGAAATGGGGGTGGACAAGTGAACGAGAGGGATTTCGCCGACCTCGCCGTCGGACATGCGCTGAATGCGCTCTCCGAGGCTGATGAGCGCGCGTACCAGGAGGCTCTCGCGGGCAACCCGCACTGGGACCACCACGTGCGCCACGCCGTCGACGCGGCCGCCGCGATCGGCGACTCCGTCGAGCCCGTCGAGCCCCCGACGTCCGTGCGTGCGTCACTGTTCGCCCGTATCTCGGAGCTCCCGCAGGACTCAGCGGCATCCACGACGTCGAGTGAAACCGCCGTCGACGACGAGGACTACGCCGCGGCAGGACCCGCTGTCGTCGAGCCCGAACGCGAGGCCGTCTCTGTCGGCCCGTCCGTCGGCTCGGGGTGGGGCGCTCGCCGTTGGTTCGCGCTGGCCGCCTCGTTCGCCGCCGTCCTCGTGCTCGGATTCGGGGCCGTCACCGTCAGCCAGCTGTTCGCCCCGCCCGCCGCGGTCGTCGCCCTCCAGCAGATCGAAGACGCGCCCGACGCGCAGTCGGCGTCGGCCACCATGCCCGACGGCACGGTCGCCACGGCCCACTGGTCACCCTCGAGCGGCAAGAGCGTGCTGGTCGCCGACGGCATGCCGGCCTTGCCCGACGGCAAGACCTACGAGCTGTGGTTCGTGCGCGGCGAAGACCAGATCGCCATCCCGGCCGGGATCTTCGAGCCGGATGCCGATGGCAACGCCACGGCCCAGCTCTCGGGCGAGATGCACAGCGGTGACGTGATCGCCGTGACGGTCGAACCCGCCGGTGGCTCTCCCGACGGCACGCCGAGTTCGGCCCCCGTGCTCGCCGTCGCGACGGCCTGAGTTTCCCCGCCTGAGCCCGGCCCGGTCTCCCGGGGCGACGCTCTAGCCTGGATGCATGAGCGATTCCCCCCGCGAGTTCCACAAGCCGGTCCGGCGTCCCGCCGAGCTCTTCGACCGTCTGTTCTCGGCCGAGGATCCGGCCGAGGTGTCGCGCGTCGCGCACAGCACCGCTCAGGCTCTCCTGTCGCGCGTTCGCGCCGATCCGACCGTCGACGTCGTCGAGCGACTGGTCGCCTTCACCGACGATCACGGCATCGACGACATCGCCGAGCTCTGGTCGCGCTCGCCGGCGCGGTCTCTGCCCGGGGCGCTGTGGCGGCTCTACCTCCTGCAGCTCATGATCCACGACGACGCCGCGACCGCGGCCCTGCTGTACGAGCGCGGCCGAGTCGAGATGGCGACGGTGGATGCCGTGGTGGCCGGGGCCCCCGCTCCGGCCGGACCCGAAGAGCTCGTGGCGCTCATCGACACCATCCTGCGCGGTCTGTTCGAGGGGGACTTCGCCGTCGCCCTCGATCGCGCGGCGGCGTTCTGTCGGGTGCAGGCGGCGGGGTCCACCCACCTCGCTGACGACTACGAGAACACCGAGTCGGAGCGGGCGAGCGCTCTGACCACGCGCGCCCTGCGACTGGCGACCTACGCCGAGGACCTCTCCGCATCCGCCGCTCTGTGGCGCCGCGACGCGCTCACCTGAGCGATCCGCGGGAGAACCCACCGCGGAAAAGAAAAGTGCCGGACCGCAGAACGCCTCTCGGCGCAAGGCCGCTCAGAGCGGCAGAAGATGGAGCCCGGGGTTACTGCGGCCCGGCATGAAGAGTGTAACAAGACCGACGCGAAGGCATTCCCTCCGACGGCCCTGTTGACAAGCCCCGGGCGTGTCGTCTCCCGCGTCTAGGCTCGCGGTATGGCTTGGCGTTCCGCTCTCGTGCTCGACCCCGCGGCATCCGACGACACCCGAGAGGAATGGGACGCGACATTCCGCGTCGTCGACCCCGACGGGCCCGTCCTTCCGCTCGGAGAGCTGAGCGCCCAGCGCGGCGACGGGATCTTCGAGTCGCTCGGCGTCGTCGACGGACATGTGCAGGAGGTGGGGCCGCACCTGGCCCGCCTCGCGCGCTCCGCCGAGCTCTGCGAGCTGCCCGCACCGAACCCCACGCAGTGGCGAGCGGCGATCGCCCGCGTCGCCACCGAGGCGGGCTCGGGCGAGAACGTCATGAAGCTCGTCCTGAGCCGCGGTGTGGAGCAGGGCCCGACCCCGACCGCGTGGATCACCCTCGCCACGGCGCCCGACAACTCCCGCTCCCGTCGCGAGGGGGTCGACGTCGTCACCCTCGACCGCGGTTACGCCCTCGAGGCCCCCGCGCACGCGCCGTGGCTGCAGCTGGGTGCCAAGACGCTGTCGTACGGCGTGAACATGGCGGCCATCCGCGAGGCCCAGCGACGCGGAGCAGACGACGCCGTCTTCGTCACCACCGACGGGTTTGTGCTCGAGGCCCCCACGGCATCCGTCGTCCTCCGCGTCGGTGATCGCTTCGTGACGCCGTCGCCCGCCGCCGGCATTCTGCACGGGACGACCCAGCTGAGCCTGTTCGCGTTCCTCGAGGCCCGTGGCTTCTCGACGGCGTACGAGACGGTCCCGGTGGCCGATCTCGCGACGGCGGATGCCGGTTGGTTGCTCTCGAGCGTGCGGCTCGCCGCCCCGATCCGCTCCGTCGACGGCACGCCCGTGCCGGTCGACCGCGCGTTCACCGACGAGCTGAACGCCTTCCTGCTGAGCCCGCGGGACTGACGCGCGAACGACGAAGGCCCCGCCGGAGCGGGGCCTTCGCGGTGCGCGGGATGCTTATCCGAAGCGACCCGAGACGTAGTCCTCGGTCGCCTGGACGCTGGGGGCGGTGAAGATCGACGCGGTGTCGTTGTACTCGATGAGCTTTCCGGGCTTGCCGGTGCCGGCGATGTTGAAGAACGCCGTCTTGTCGCTCACGCGCGAGGCCTGCTGCATGTTGTGCGTCACGATCACGATCGTGTACTCGCTCTTCAGCTCGCCGATCAGCTCTTCGATCGCGAACGTCGAGATGGGGTCGAGGGCTGAGCAGGGCTCGTCCATCAGCAGCACGTCGGGCGAGACGGCGATGGCGCGAGCGATGCACAGACGCTGCTGCTGACCGCCCGAGAGGCCGCCGCCGGGCTTGTCGAGACGGTCCTTGACCTCGTTCCAGAGGTTGGCGCCCCGGAGGGACTTCTCCACCAGGGCGTCGGCGTCGCTCTTCGGCATCCGCTTGTCGTTGAGCTTCGCGCCAGCCAGCACGTTCTCGCGGATCGACATCGTGGGGAAGGGGTTCGGGCGCTGGAAGACCATGCCGACGTGACGACGAACGAGCACCGGGTCGACGCCGGGGCCGTAGAGGTCGTCGCCGTCGATGAGCACCCGGCCCTCGACGCGACCGCCGGGGATGACCTCGTGCATGCGGTTGAGGGTGCGCAGGAACGTGGACTTGCCGCAGCCCGACGGGCCGATGAAGGCGGTGACCGAGCGGGGCTCGATGTCGATCGAGACGCCCTCGACCGCGAGGAAGTCGCTGTAGTAGACGTTGAGGTCTTGGACCTCGATGCTCTTGGACACGAGTGTGTGCCTTTCTGGGCTCAGCGCGCCTTGGGCGCGAACACCGCCGCCACGATACGGGCGATCAGGTTGAAGATGACGACGAGGACGACGAGCAGGAAGGCCGCACCCCAGGCGTTGGCCTGCGACGCGTCGATGTCCTGCCCGGGGAAGCTGTACGCGGTGTACGCCATGACGGGGAGCGTCTGCATGGGTCCGTCGAACGGGTTGGCGTTGAAGTTGTCGGTGAAGCTCGCGGCGATGAAGATCGGCGCGGTCTCACCCACGACGCGGGCCACAGCGAGCACGACGCCGGTGATGATTCCGGATGCCGCGGTGCGCAGCACGACCTTGATGATCGTCGCCGAACGCGGCACGCCCAGTGCGAGCGACGCCTCGCGCAGGTCGGCGGGCACGAGGCGCAGCATCTCTTCGGTCGAGCGGATGACGATGGGGATCATCAGCACGCAGAGGGCGATGGATGCCGAGAAGCCGCTGAACGCCTTCGGACCGATGATCAGGCTGAACAGCGAGAACGCGAACAGACCGGCGACGATCGAGGGGATGCCCGTCATCACGTCGACGAGGAAGGTGATGGCGCGACGCAGCGGGTTGTTCGGCTGCGCGTATTCGACGAGGTAGACCGCGGCGAGGATGCCGACCGGCACGGAGATGAGCGCGGCGATGCCCGTGATGATCAGCGTTCCGGCGATGGCCTGCCACGCACCCGCCGTGGCGACGACCTCGAGGGTGTTCGGGTCGAAGGTCGATCCGCCGGTCTGGGTGATGAAGTTCCAGTTGACGACCGCGAGGCCCTTGGACACGACCGTCCAGAGGGTCGAGATCAGCGGGGCCACGGCCAGCAGGAACGCGGCGGTGACGAGGCCGCGCACCACCCGGTCGACCGCCTTGCGACGGTTCTCGACGATGGTGGAGCCGACGCCGATCGCGATGAGGTAAATGATCGCCGAGAGGATCAGCCAGGTCGCGAGGTTGAAACCGCCGAGCAGCAGCTGCACGCCGGCGACGACGATCGCGACGCCCACGAGCATCATCGGCTCGATGTAGCGGGGGAGCTGCCCGCTGGTCAGCGCCAGGGGAGCGGAGGGGGCCGTGACGGTCATGAACGCTTGCCCTTCTTGCGGCCCTTGGACCCGGGTCCGGTCGCACCGATGATGTAGCGGGCGAACATGTTGACCGCAAGCGACACGACGAACAGCATCAGGCCCGTGCCGATCAGCGCCGAGCGCTGCAGGTCGGTGGCGATGGGGAAGTTCAGCGCGATGTTGGCGGCGATGGTCTGCGAGTTGTACCCGTCGGTGAGCAGCAGCACCGAGTAGATGAGGCTGGGCGACACGATCAGCGCGATGGCCATGGTCTCGCCGAGCGCACGGCCCAGGCCGAGCAGCGTGGCCGAGACCATGCCGCTGCGGGCGTAGGGGAAGACCGACAGGCGGATCATCTCCCACCGCGTCGCGCCGAGGGCGAGGGCCGCCTCTTCGTGCAGGCGCGGGGTCTGCAGGAACACCTCGCGGGTGATCGAGGTGACGATCGGGAGGATCATCACGGCGAGCACCACGCCACCGGTGAGCATCGTCGAGCCGGTGGACGAGACCGGACCCTGGAAGAGCGGGATCCAGCCGAGGTACTGGTTGAGGAACTCGCCGACCGGCAGCAGCAGCGGGCGCATGACGATGATGCCCCAGAGGCCGAACACGATCGAGGGGACCGCGGCCAGCAGGTCGACGATGTAGCCCAGGAATCCGGCGATGCGGCGCGGGGCGTAGTGCGAGATGAACAGCGCGATGCCGATCGCGACCGGAGCGCCGATGATCATGGCGATGAGCGCCGCCCAGATGCTGCCGAACAGGAGCGGGCCGACGTACTGCCAGAAGTTGGTCCACTGGCCGTTCTGGTAGCCGGCGAGGTCACCCTCGGTCCAGTTGCCGGTGATGGCGGGGAGGCCGCGCAGGATCAGGAAGATCGCGACGCCGGCGAGGATGATCATGATCGACACCGCGGCGGTGGTCGACAGACCGAGGAAGACGGAGTCGCCGACGCGGCGCTTGCCGACGATGCTCGAGCGAGGCGGCGACGGCGGCGGGGAGGCGGGCGAGGTCTCGGGTTCGGTGACGGTGTCAGTCACGGGGGACCTCACGCTCGGCACGGGTCATGGGTTCTCCTCGATCGGGTGTTCTCTGAGGATTTCGGCTCAGCGGAGCGTTCGACGATGGTCGACCGTTCCGATCAGCCCGGCCCGGCCCGCAGGTGATTGCGAGCCGGGCCGAGTCCGACGAGATGTTTACTTGATGGCCGAGAGGGTCTCCTGCGCGGCCTCGAGGACCGACTCGGGCAGCGGAGCCGAGCCGGCGTTCTTGGCGGCGACCTCCTGGCCGAGGGTGCTCGTGATGAAGCCGAGGTACGACTTCACGAGCTCGGCCTGCGTGGCGTCCTTGAACGAGGTGCAGGTGATCGCGTACGACACGAGCGGGATCGGGTAGGTCTCGGCGGTGAGCTTGGAGTAGTCGAACTTCTTCGACAGGTCACCCGTCACACCGTTGCTGGCCTCGACGGCCGCGAGGTCGAAGGTCTTCGAGACGGCCTCACCGCTGTACGCGATGGCCGTGCCGTCCTGGACGATCGACGCCGCGTTGAGGTCGCCGATGGCCGAGTGGTCGGCGTAGCCGATGGTGCCCGTACCGGCCTTGACGGCCTCGACGACGCCCGAGCCACCCTTCTGCTTCGACACGTTGCCCTCGATCGGCCAGTCCTTGCCCGCGGGCGAGGTCCAGACCGACGACTGGGTCGCGGCGAGGTAGTTGGTGAAGTTCTGCGTGGTGCCCGAGCCGTCCGAACGCGCGACGGTGGTGATGGGGCCGGCGGCGAGAGCCGTGCCGTTGTCGGCCGTGATGGCCGGGTCGGACCAGTCGGTGATCTGCAGCGCGAAGATCTTCGCGATGGTCTCGCCCGAGAGCTTGAGATCGGTCACGCCGGGGATGTTGAAGATGATCGCGACACCGTCGAGGTAGATCGGGATGTTCACGCCACCGTCGGTGCACAGCGCCTTCGACTGGGTGGTCTGGTCGGCGTTGAGGGGCGAGTCGGATCCGGCGAAGTCATACGCCCCGCTGAGGAAGTTGGTGACACCGCCACCGGAGCCCTGCGACTTGTCGTAGTTGATCGTGACGCCCTTGGCCTGGGCGTTGTACGCGGCGGTCCATGCAGCCTGTGCGTTGGCCTGGGCGCTCGAGCCGCCCGAGGTGATGGTGCCCGAGAGGCTGGTGTCGACCGTGAAGGCCACGCCGGAGTCGGAGGGGGAGGCCGAGGCGCCGGCGGCGTCGCCACCGGAGGCCGAGGGGCCGGCGCAACCGGCGAGCGCGAGAGAGGCCACGGCGGCCACGGTGCCCAGCTGGGCGAGGCGGGAGATCTTCACTGTGTGAATCCTTCGGATGTCGGGAACTGGAAACCCGGTGCAGGGCTCTCCGGCACGGTAAACAGCGACTGCTAACAGACTGCGTTGTGCGGGTGAACGGAAGGTGAACCGGGTCCGCCGTCCCGGGGCGTTTTCCTGGGCGTTGTACTGTTCGCCCGTGACGACACCCGCCTTCGCCGCACAGGCCCCGCTCGATCGAACGGCCGCCGCCGCCCCCGCCCGCACGCTGATCGACCTTCTCAGCGACGTCGCGTCGCGGCATCCGGAAGCCTCGGCGATCGACGACGGGTCGGGCGCCCTCAGCTACCGCGAACTGCTCGCGCGCGTGTGGCGCACCGCCGCGGCGCTGCACGCGGCCGGTGTCCGCCGGGGCGATCGCGTGGGCGTGCGCATGCCGTCGGGCTCGAAGGAGCTGTACGTGTCGATCCTCGCGGTGATGGCGGCCGGCGCGGCCTACGTGCCGGTCGACGCCGACGACCCCGACGAGCGCGCGCGCCTGGTCTTCGGCGAGGCGGGGGTGAAGGGCATCGTGGCCGGTGACGGTGAGTTCGTCGCGAGTGATCCGGATGCCGACCTCGTCCGCCTGTACGAGGGCGACGCGCCCCACCCGAGCACCAACGCGGTCCCCGTGGTCGCGCCCCCGGGCGTCGACGACGACGCGTGGATCATCTTCACCTCCGGCTCCACCGGGGTGCCCAAGGGAGTCGCGGTCACCCACCGGTCGGCGGCGGCGTTCGTCGAGGCGGAGGGACGCATCTTCTTGCAGGGCGATCCGCTGGGACCGGGCGACCGGGTGCTCGCTGGGCTCAGCGTCGCCTTCGACGCCTCGTGCGAGGAGATGTGGCTGGCCTGGGGGCACGGCGCGTGCCTCGTGCCGGCGCCGCGCTCGCTCGTGCGCTCGGGGGAAGACCTCGCCCCCTGGCTGCTGCGCCAGAGCATCACCGTCGTGTCGACGGTGCCGACGCTCGCGGCGATGTGGCCGGCCGACTCGATCGAGAACGTGCGCCTGCTGATCTTCGGCGGGGAGGCGTGCCCGCCCGAGCTGGCGGCCCGACTCGTCGCGACGGGGCGCGAGGTGTGGAACACCTACGGCCCCACCGAGGCCACCGTCGTCGCGTGCGCCGCGCCTCTGGACGGATCGCTCCCCGTGCGCATCGGCCTGCCGCTCGACGGCTGGTCGCTCGCGGTCGTCGACCCCGAGGGCCTGCCGGTCGGCGAGGGCGAGGTGGGGGAGCTCATCATCGGTGGCGTGGGCCTCGCCCGCTACCTCGACCCCGCGAAGGACGCGGAGAAATACGCGCCGATGCCGACGCTGGGGTGGGAGCGCGCCTACCGATCGGGTGACCTCGTGCGCTTCGACCCGGCGGGCCTGGTGTTCCAGGGACGCGCCGACGACCAGGTGAAGGTCGGCGGTCGACGGATCGAGCTCGGCGAGGTCGAGTCGGCACTGCAGGACCTGCCCGACGTCAGCGCTGCCACGGTCGCCGTGCGCACCACCGAGGCCGGGGTGCCGGTGCTCGTGGGCTACCTCGTCATGGAGGAGGGGGCGGAGCTCGACCGGTCCGCCGCGCGGGCGGCTCTGGCCGAGCGACTCCCCGCGGCGACCATCCCCCTGCTCGGCGTCGTCGACGCCCTGCCGGTGCGAACTTCCGGAAAGGTCGACCGCGCCGCGCTGCCGTGGCCGCTGCCGGGGGTCGACGCGCCTGCGACGACCGACTTCTCCGCCGACGAGGCCTGGCTGGCCGAACAATGGCAGGCGGTGCTCGGGCTCGCCGTCACCGACCGCAAGACCGACTTCTTCGACCTCGGGGGCGGCTCGCTCGCCGCCGCGCAGCTGGTGTCGCGCATCCGCGTGCGCGTGCCGGAGTTCTCGGTCGCCGACATCTACGACGTCCCGCGACTGGGCGCGATGGCGAAGGCCCTCGGTCCGCAGCTCAAGGACGAGACGCCCGCGTCGTTCCATCGGGCGGCACCCACCCCGCGATCGACCCAGTGGGTGCAGACGTTGCTCGGAGCCCCGCTGTTCATCCTGTCGGGCGTGCGGTGGTTGCTCTACCTGCTCACGGCATCCGCGGTCCTGCAGACCGTGCCCGGCTTCGAGGTGCTGCCCTCCGTTCCCTGGCCCGTGCTCGTCATCGGCCTGCTGATCTTCTCGACCCCGTTCGGGCGTATGGCCATCGCCGTGGCATCCGCCCGCCTCCTGCTGGCCGGGGTGCGCCCCGGCGACTATCCGCGCGGCGGCGGGGTGCACATCCGCCTGTGGCTGGCGGAGCAGATCGCCGATCAAGTGGATGCCGTGGGCCTGGCCGGAGCGCCGTGGGTGTCGTACTACGCGCGGGCCCTGGGCGCACGCATCGGCCGCGACGTGGATCTGCACGCCCTGCCGCCCGTGACGGGGATGCTCGTGATCGGCGACGGCGCCTCGATCGAGCCCGAGGTCGATCTGACGGGGTACTGGATCGACGGCGACCTCGTGCGCATCGGCCAGGTGCGCATCGGGGCCGGGGCGACGGTCGGCGCCCGATCGACCCTCGCGCCCGGTACCCGCATCGGTCGACGGGCCGAGATCGCGCCGGGCTCCGCGGTGTTCGGTCGGGTCAAGGCCGACCAGTCGTGGGCCGGCTCTCCCGCCGAACGGGTGGGCGGGATCGCACGGGACTGGCCGCGCGAGCGGCCCGCCGCCCCCACGCGGTGGTTGTGGGCGTACGCGGTGTCGGCCGTCGTGCTCGCGCTCCTGCCGCTCGCCGCCTTCACCGTCGGGGGGCTCGTGCTCGCCCAGGGGCTGCGCGGCAGCGCGGAACTCGTGCAAGCAGCCGGGGCGGCGTTCGCGTGGCTCGTTCCGGCCGTGGCCGTGACGGGGCTCGTGTTCGCGGCATCCGTCGTGCTTCTCGTGCGTCTGTTCTCGATCGGGCTCGTCGAGGGCACCCACCCAGTGCGCAGTCGCGTCGCCTGGCAGGCATGGACGATCGAGCGACTGCTCGACGCCGCGCGCACGATCCTCTTCCCGCTGTACTCGTCGCTGTTCACGCCGGTGTGGTTGCGCATGCTGGGCGCGCGCGTGGGTCGCGACGTCGAGGCGTCGACCGTGCTGCTCATCCCGTCGATGGCGCGTATCGAAGACGGAGCGTTCCTCGCAGACGACACGATGATCGCGTCGTACGAGCTGCACGGCGGATGGATGCGCATCGGCCCCGTGCGCATCGGCAAGCGCGCGTTCCTCGGCAACTCCGGCATGGCGGCCCCCGGACACCGCGTGCCTCGCGACGGATTGGTCGCGGTGCTCTCGGCCGCCCCGCCCAAGGCGAAGGCGGGATCGTCGTGGCTCGGTTCACCTGCCGTGCGCCTGCGTCGCCTGTCGGCGGAGGGCGACGAGTCGCGCACGTACCGGCCCACGGCCGGTCTGCGGCTCGCGCGCACGCTGTGGGAGCTGTGCCGCTTCGTGCCCGTCGTCGTCACCTGCGCCATCGGGCTCGGCGTGCTGTTCGCGCTCGCCGCGCTGTGGGACACGGTCGGTCCGGTGGGGACGCTGCTGCTCTCGGGCGTCGTCCTGCTGGCCGCGGGAGCCGTGGCCGCGGGGGTGTCGACCGCGGCCAAGTGGGCGATCGTCGGCGTCATCCGGGCGGGCGAGCAGCCGCTGTGGTCGAGCTTCGTCTGGCGCACCGAGGTGTCGGACACCTTCACCGAGATGGTCGCCGCTCCCTGGTTCGCCCGTGCGGCCGCGGGGACGCCCGCGCTGGCGGTGTGGCTGAGATCCCTCGGCGCGAAGATCGGCCGGGGCGTGTGGTGCGACAGCTACTGGCTGCCCGAGCCCGACCTGGTCACTTTGGGCGACGCGTCAACCGTCAACCGCGGATGCGTGGTTCAGACGCATCTGTTCCATGATCGAATCATGAGCATGGACACCGTCGAGTTGGAACCGGGTTCCACGCTCGGCCCCCACAGCGTCGTGCTGCCCGCCTCGACCCTCGGGGCGCACGCCACGGTCGGACCCGCGTCGCTCGTCATGCGCGGAGAGACGGTGCCCGTCGGTTCGCGGTGGAGCGGCAACCCCATCGGCCCCTGGCGCGCGGTCAAGGTGCGCGCCTACCAGTCGACCTCGTGAGCGCCGACGCCTACGCCCCGCAGAGCGGCGACCTCTCGTACGACGTGACGTCGTACGACCTGGTGCTCGGATACCGCGTGCGCACGAACCGCCTCGAGGGGGTGGCCACGATCTCCGCCGTCGCCCGGCAAGCGGTGACGTCGTTCGCGCTCGACCTGGTCGGGCTCCGCACCTCGCGCGTGAAGGTGGATGGCGAGGCGGTGCGGTTCACTCCCGGGCCCCGTGTGCTCCGGGTGACGCCGGCGCGGGCAATCCGTGTCGGCGAGGCGTTCGAGATCGAAGTGGCGTACGCGGGTGCCCCCGCGCCGCGGCGGTCGCGGTGGGGTGCGGTCGGGTGGGAGGAGCTCACCGACGGTGCCCTCGTGGCCGGGCAGCCGGTCGGAGCCCCCACGTGGTTCCCCTGCAACGACCGACCCGACAACCGGGCTCCGATGCGCCTCGAGATCACCGTCGACGACGGCTACACCGCGGTCGCCACGGGAGTCGAGAGCGTCAGCTCGCGTCGCGGCGGTCGGGTGACCTCGACGTTCGTCTCCGACGTGCCGACCGCCACCTACCTCGCCGCCGTGCACGTGGGGCGGTATCGCACGCGCCCGCTCGCGGGGTCCGGCACCGGGGTCGTTCCCGCCGTGACGGTGAGCGCACCGCCCGCCCTCACCGCGGCGGTCGATCGCGCCTTCGCGCCGGTGCCCGAGATGCTGCGGCTCTTCGACACCCTGTTCGGGCCCTACCCCCAACCCGCGTGCACGCTGGTGGTCACGGCCGACGAGCTCGAGATCCCCCTCGAGGCCCAGGGTCTCGCCGTGTTCGGCATGAATCACCTCGTCCCCGCCGCCCAGCGCCTCGTCGCGCACGAGCTCGCGCACCAGTGGTTCGGCAACAGCGTGGGGCTGGCGCGCTGGAGCGACATCTGGCTCAACGAGGGCTTCGCCTGCTACGCGGAGTGGTTGTGGTCGGAGCACTCGGGCGGACCGACCGTGCAGACCTGCGTGGGCGAGTACTACGCGCGCCTGGCGGCGAAACCGCGCGATCTGCTGCTGGTGGATCCCGGGCCCGACGACATGTTCGACGATCGGGTCTACAAGCGCGGGGCGCTGACCCTTCACGCGGTGCGCCGTCAGCTGGGCGACACCGCCTTCTTCGACCTGCTGCGGTCGTGGACCGCGGAGCACCGCCACGCCCTCGTCACCACCGACGACTTCCGACGCGCCGTCGAGCGCGTTGGGGGAGCGGATGCCGTGGCGACGCTGTCGCGCTGGATCGATTCCGAGGCTCTGCCGCCCCAGCCCTGACGGGGTGTTGCGGCGTGCGCGACCCGCTGACCGAATCGTCGGGATGCCGTCACATCGCCCAGCCGCGCACGCGGTGGAGAGTGAACGACTTCGGGTAGGAACCGCCGGGCGGGCCGACCTCGAAGAGGTCGACCCTGAGAGCGAGGGGATACTCGGGGGCCTGCTCGATCCGGCGGAGGACGACGCCTTCGCAGCCGATCATCGTCTCCCCGTTTCCCCAGACAGCGGTCCAGGTGTGCGGTCGTTCCGCGTCGATCGGGACGGAGAGCTCGGTCATGTCCGTTTCGAGGCGCGGGTCGTGGTGCGCCTTGATGCCGACGCGAGCTCGCGTTTCGGTCTCACCGATCGAGTGTGCGTCGATCTCGAACAGGCAGATCTCGCCGGCGTCATCGGGGGATCGATGTTCGATGCCGACCGGCCATACCGCGACAATGCAGCCGCTGTCTCGCGTCGCAGATACGGTGACGTCGACGCGGCCTCGTGACGGTGCGAAGAGCAGAGCCGTCGGCATCGGTGTGCGCACGGTGAGGCCATCGAGGCGATGACGATGCATTCCCCGGCGTGACCCGTACGGTCCGGCGAAGACGGCGGTCTGCTGGTTCGACACCCGCAGGGGTGCATCTTCCGGACGCCAGTCGGGCTGATGTTCGTCGATGCGGAGCCGTAGCCCGTCGGTGCCGCCGTTGTAGCGTGCCGATGCGCGGTCGGGCGTGGTCCAGTGCGGGAGATAAGCGGGGATCCACATCGCCGGGTCGGGTGAGCCGGACGAGAAGTCGTCGTCGAGATCCGCGGGTCGGGCCGGGCGATCAGGGAGACGGTCCTGGCGCGCGTTCATGGGCTCTTTCTACCGACCGTCCGCGCGGCGGGTCCAGATGGCCGCGCGCATCCGTCGCCGGGCGAGGAGCGTGCGGCGGTCCGGTGCGTGCACGACGCATCGGGCTCGCGCGGAATGGGGCAGGAGAAACTCCGCCGGTACGGGTCAGAAGGGTGGGGGTGTGCCGTTGTCGTCGGGGTCGGGTGGGGGTGGGTCGTCGGGGGTGAAGCGGACGGCGGGGGAGTAGGGGAGGGGTTCGTCGGTGTAGGTGCGGCCGGTGGGGGAGGTCCA
>NZ_JAMAXZ010000008.1:0-247098 GCF_023712585.1 Microbacterium sp. P26
TCTATCCAAAAGGCACCGATTTCAATACCGTCACCGACGACGACCTCGCCGAAACCCAACGGCTCCTCAACATCCGCCCACGCGAAACCCTCAAGTTCCGCAGCCCACATGCCATGCTGACCGAACTGATCAACGGTGTTGCGCTAGCCACCTGAGACCACCTCGTTTTCGTCCGGGTGTTTTGGACACTCAGCGGAGGAGAGCGGCGCCCCCAGCCCCGGCCCCGAGCCCCAGCCCGGACGCGCGCCCGCGCCCTCACGCACTCAACGGGTATGCGCCCCGCGGCGCGGAGCGCGGTCAGGCGTCGCGCTGGGCCTCGAGTCGGCGCACGCGCGGGATCACCTCGGCGGCGAACCGCTGCAGTTCGGGCAGGTGCGGCGAGAACTGCAGCAGCAGGGTCGAGACCCCGACGTTCGCGAAGGCGACGATGCGTTCCGCCACCTGATCAGGGGTTCCGACGAGGTTAGGGCGAAGACCGCGGTTCGACACCGAGTACTCCTTGAGGTCGACCTGGGTGTCGAGCTTCGATTTGCTGACGAAGTCCTGGTACGAACCGTAGGCCGCTCCCCCGCGCACGTCGGTAATGCGGTCGATCTCGGCCTGAGCCTCTTCTTCGGTGTCGCGGACGACCGCGTAGGCGGCCATGCCGAACGCCTCGAAGGGCGTCGCCCCGGCTTCGGCGCGGCGCCGGCGCATGTCGGAGACCTTGGTCTCGAGTTCCTCGAGCGTGCCACCGTGCGTCAGGTACGCGTCGGCGAAGCGCGTGATCGCGTTGCGCCCGGCCTCGCTCTCGCCGCCGGCGTACAGGCGCGGCAGCACCTGGGGTTTGGGCTCCAGGTAGGTGCCCTCGGTGCGGTAGTACTCCCCCTCGTACGCGAACGGCGTCTCGGACCACAGGCCGCGCAGCACTTCGACCCACTCGATCGTGCGGGCGTACCGGTCGTCGTGAGCGCTGAAGAGGCCGTCGTACTGCTTGGCCTCTTCGGCCCACCAGGCCGAGACGACGTTGAGGGTGAAGCGCCCTCCGCTGATCTCGTCGATGGTTGCCGCCTGCTTGGCGGTGTGGAACGGGTTGTGGAAGCCCGGGCGCACGGCCGCGAGCAGCTCGAGCTTCGAGGTCACGGAGGCAAGCCCCGCGGTCACCGCCCACGCGTCGAGCGACGGCGCCTCGACGCCCTTGATGTCGTTCAGGTTCAGCTCGGGGATGAGCGTGAGGTCGAAGCCGCCCTCTTCGGCAGCGCGAGCGATCTGGGCGATGTGGGCGAACGACACGGGCGTCTGCTCGTCGTCGACGTTGCGCAGCCATCCGCCGAAGATGGGGGTCCAGTAGCCGAAACGCACGCGCTGGGGGGAGGTCATGGCTCCATCCTCACCCGCCGCATGTCGCCCGGCGTCACGCGACGAAACGGTCCGTCACATGTCGTTGACCGATGCTCGACGCGGTGGGAGGTTGGCCGGGTTCCGATCCGCGAGGAGGATCCCATGACCGATTCCACCCCCACCCACGAGCCACTGAAGTTCGCCTACTGGGTGCCGAACGTCAGCGGTGGGCTCGTGATCAGTTCGATCGAGCAGCGCACCGACTGGGACTACGACTACAACGTGAAGCTCGCCCGCACGGCCGAGCGCGTCGGGTTCGAATACGCCCTGAGCCAGGTGCGGTACGCCTCCAGCTACGGCGCCGCGCAGCAGCACGAGTCCACCTCGATCAGCCTGGCGCTGCTGCTGGCCACCGAGAAGCTGAAGGTCATCGCCGCCATCCACCCCGGCATCTGGCATCCGGCCGTCTTGGCGAAGTTCATCAACACGGCCGATCAGTTCTCGCACGGGCGCGCGGCGGTCAACGTCGTCAGCGGCTGGTTCAAAGACGAGTACACCGACCTGGGTCTCGAGTGGCTCGAGCACGACGAGCGCTACGAGCGTGCGGCGGAGTTCATCCAGGTGCTGCGGGGCCTGTGGACGCAGGAGAAGTTCTCTTTCCACGGCAAGTACTACGACATCACCGACTTCACGTTGCGGCCGTTCCCGTACGAGGTGCCGGGGCGGGCCCACCCCGACATCTTCCAGGGTGGCAACTCCACGGCCGCACGCTTCAACGGCGGCGCCTTCTCGGACTGGTACTTCTCTAACGGCAAAGACTTCGACGGATTCACCGAGCAGTATGACGACGTGACGCGCATCGCGGCCGAGCATGGTCGACGCACGCGCTTCGGCCTGAACGGGTTCGTCATCCAGCGCGACAGCCACGACGAGGCGGAGGCCCAGCTGCGCGAGATCATCGCCCACGCCGACTCGGGCGCCGTCGAGGGGTTCCGCAAGAGCGTGCAGGAGGCGGGCAACGCCACGGCCGACAAGAAGGGGATGTGGGCGGACTCCTCGGTGGAGGATCTCGTGCAGTACAACGACGGGTTCCGCACGCAGCTCTTCGGTGACGCACAGCAGATCGCGGAGCGCATCATCGAGTACAAGAAGCGCGGCGTCGACCTGTTCTTGCTCGGCTTCCTGCACTTCCAGGAGGAACTGGAGCACTTCGGCAAGACGGTGATCCCGATCGTGCGCGAGCTCGAGGCGGATCTCGCACGGACCGGCGATCCGGTCGGGGTGGCGGCCGGCTGAGCATCGCGTCTCAGGTGCCCGAGAGAGGCCCTTACGGGCCCGACGCGGTTCTAGCCTGGAGGACGCGGGAGTATTCCACTCCGCGCATACAGCGATAACGGGCCGCGCGGCCCCGGAGGGACTCGGTTCGATGAGCGGCGCACGCCTCGGATTCTTCACGCGGGTGCTGGATGCCGGCACCGACAGCGAGCGATATCGCAAGGCGCTCGCGCAGGTCCGTGCCGCGGATCAGCATGCATTCGCGTCGCTTTGGGTCGCTCAGCATCACTTCGACCGTGATGAGGGAGGCTTGCCATCGCCGTTCCCGTTCCTGGCCGCGGCGGCCGTCCAGACGGAACGGATCGCGCTGGGAACGGGGATCGTGACCCTCCCCATCGACGATCCCGTGCGCGTGGCGGAGGACGCCGCCTTCGTCGACGCCCTGAGCGGCGGCCGCGTGCAGCTCGGCATCGGCACGGGCGGCACGCCCTCGTCGTTCGCGGCCTTCGAGCGGTCCTCCGACGATCGCCGGGTGATTTACGCCGCGCACGTCGACGTCCTGCGCGACGCCTTCGCCGGGCGCGGCATCCGGAGCACCGATCTGCGCCTCAATCCAGCGGCGCCGCACCTCGGCGGTCGGCTGTGGCAGGCGACGTTCTCGGTCGAGGGGGGTCGTCGAGCCGGATCCGCCGGCGACGGCCTGCTGCTCTCGCGCACGCAGCCTCGCGACGACGGCCAAGACCTGCATGAGGTGCAGGTGCCGATCGTCGAGGCGTACCTCGCCGCACTCCCCCGCGGTGTCGCTCCCCGCATCCTCGCGTCGCGCACCGCAGTGGTCGTCGACGCCGACCGTCTCGATGAGGTGTGGGCGGGGGCGGATGCCGGAATCCGGCGTCTCGCGCGTACATTCCTTCAGCGGAATGCGGACGGTGTCCTGCAGGAACTGGCGACTCTCACCAACACCCACCTGGGGACGGTTGATGAGGTGGTCGATTCGCTCCGAGCGGATCGCACCCTCGAGCTCGCGACCGATGTCGCCTTCCAAGTGCACTCGGTCGACCCGGCTCACGAGGTGACTCTCCGGTCGATCGAACTGCTGGCGACCGAGGTCGCCCCTCAGCTCGGCCTGCGCGCGGGCGCCGACGCCGCCGAGGAACTCCGCACGCTCGGCGCCCGGGTCTGACGCCGCGTCAGCCCACCCCGTCGAGCATCGCCTTCGACCGACGGGTCTGCTCACGCAGCGCGTCGGCGAGGGCGGCGACGGCGGGGATGCGCATCGAATCGGCGCGCACGATCATCCAGTACGGCAGCCGCTCGGTCATCGTCTCGGGCAGCAGCCGCTCGAGATCGTCGTGACGGTCGGCGACGAAGCACGGGAGCATGCCGATACCGGCCCCGGCGCGCGTCGCCTCGACCTGCACGAGGACGTTCGTCGAGGTGACGCCGTCGCGCATGAGCGGCACGACGCGTCGGGGGAGGTCGAGGGCTTCGACCTGCAGCATCGCGTCGACGAAGTAGACGAGCCCGTGCGTCTGTAGCTCGTCGAGGTTGCGCGGGCGACCGTGTCGGTCGAGGTACGAGCGCGAGGCGTACATGCCGAGGGCGTACGACCCGAGCTCGACGGTCATGCCGCGCGAAGTCTGCGGTTGGCCGACCACCACCTCGAGATCGAGGCCGGGGCGGTGCAGGGCCGCGCGTCGCTGGGCGGCGACGACCTCGACGACAAGATCCGGATGCCGTTCGCGCAGGCCCGCGATGGCGGGGGCGGCGATGTAGGCGCTGAACCCGTCGGTTGCAGACATGCGCACGACGCCCGACACGGGATCGGGCTCCGCTCCCCCGGCCGCGAGCTGCGACATCGCCGCCTCGATGCGCCCGGCGGTCTCGGCGGCGTGTGTTCCGAGCGTCGTGAGCTCCCACCCGCGGCCCGACTGGGCCACGAGCCTGCCGCCCAGGGCCTCCTCGAGGGCGGCGATGCGCCGCGCGACGGTCGTGTGGTCGACCCCACGCAGCTGGGCGGCGGCGGTGTACCGGCCCGTGCGGGCCACGGCCAGCAGCATCAGCAAGTCGTCGGCGCGTACGTTCCCGGCATCCATGTGTGCAATTCTGCACAGCCGGGGAGCGGTACTGGGCATTGTCGCGCGCCGCAGACGACCTCAGACTGAGGCGCGGTCGTCACCGTCGACACCGAAGGAGCAGCATGGAACCCCCCACCACCGCGCCGCGCAGCAGCGACGCCCCCACTTCGAATCGCATCCGCCGCGTCGTCGCCGCCTCCATGGCCGGCACCGTCGTCGAGTGGTACGAGTTCTTCCTCTACGCCACCGCAGCGAGCCTGGTCTTCGGCACATTCTTCTTCCCGTCGTCGGGCTCGCCGCTCGACGGCATCATCGCCGCCTTCGTCACCTACGCGGTCGGGTTCATCGCGCGACCGCTCGGCGGCATCGTGTTCGGCCAGATCGGCGACCGCTTCGGTCGCAAGCCCACGCTGCAGGCGACCATCATCATCGTCGGTGTCGCGACCTTCCTCATGGGCTGCCTGCCCGGCTTCGCGAGCGTCGGCTACTGGGCTCCCGCGATGCTCGTCGCCCTGCGCTTCATCCAGGGCTTCGCGGTCGGTGGGGAGTGGGGCGGCGCGGTGCTGCTCGTAGCCGAGCAGAGCCCCGACCGTCGTCGCGCGTTCTGGTCGAGCTGGCCGCAGGCCGCCGTTCCGGTGGGCAACCTGCTCGCGACCCTCGTGCTCCTGGTCACCTCGTTCGTGCTGAGCCCCGCCGCGTTCCTCGACTGGGGCTGGCGCATCGCCTTCTGGCTGTCGGCCGTGATCGTGCTGGTCGGCTTCTGGATCCGCCGCCACGTCGAAGAGGCCCCGATCTTCCTCGAGGCCAAGGCGCAGGTCGAGAAGGAAAAAGCCACCTCATTCGGTGTCGTCGAGGTGCTGCGTCGCTACCCGAAGGGCGTCGTGCAGGCCATGGGCGTGCGCTTCGCCGAGAACATCGTCTACTACATCGTCGTCAGCTTCTCGATCGTGTACCTGAAGATCGTGCACTCGTACGACACCAGTCAGCTGCTGCTCGCCCTGCTGATCGCCCACATCGTGCACTTCGCCGTGATTCCGCCGCTCGGACGCCTGTCCGACCGCATCGGACGCCGCCCGGTGTACCTCGCGGGCGCGATCCTCAGCGCAACCTGGGCGTTCTTCGCCTTCCCGATGTTCGACACGCTCAACCCCGTGATGATCGTGCTCGCGGTGACGATCGGCCTGGTCTTCCACGCCGGCATGTACGCCCCGCAGCCCGCCGTCATGGCCGAGCTGTTCCCGACCCGCATGCGCTACTCGGGCGTCTCGCTCGGCGCGCAGGTCACGGCGATCCTGGCGGGCTCGCTCGCCCCGATTCTGGCCACCCAGTGGCTGCGCGACTTCGGCTCGTGGCTGCCGATCGCGCTCTACATCGTCGTGGCGTGCATCGTCACCTCGATCGCTGTGCTGTCGTTGAAGGAGACGCGCGGCATCTCGCTGCGCGACATCGACGCCGCCGACGCCGCGCGCGCGGCGGCAGGCCCCGCGACGACGGGGGCGAAGGGAGTCCGATGAGCACGGATCTGACCGGCCGCCGCGCCCTCGTCACCGGGGGAGCGAGCGGGATCGGCGAAGCCATCGTCCGCGCCTTCGCCGGTGCCGGGGCCCACGTCACCGTCGCCGACGTCAACGGCGAGCAGGCGGCGCGCGTGGCGGCCGAGGTCGGGGGAGAGGCCTGGGCCGTCGACCTCTCCGACACGGCGGCGCTGCGCGAGCTGCGCCTCGACGTCGACATCCTCGTCAACAACGCCGGCATCCAGCACGTCAGCCCCATCGAGGAGTTCGACCCCGAGCGCTTCTCGTTCATGCTGCGGCTCATGCTCGAGGCGCCGTTCCTGCTGATCCGCGCGGCCCTGCCCGGCATGTACGAGCGCGGGTTCGGGCGGGTGCTGAACATGTCGAGCGTGCACGGCATCCGCGCCTCGGAGTACAAGTCGGCGTACGTCACGGCCAAGCACGGCCTTGAGGGGCTGTCGAAGACCACGGCCCTCGAGGGCGGTCCGCGCGGGGTGACGAGCGTGTGCATCGACCCCGGCTACGTGCGCTCGCCGCTGGTCGAGAAGCAGATCGCCGACCAGGCCCGCACCCACGGCATCGCCGAGGAGCAGGTGCTCGAGACGGTGCTGTTGAAGGACGCCGCGATCAAACGCCTCGTGGAGCCCGCGGAGGTCGCCTCGCTCGCGCTGTGGCTGGCGGGTCCGGATGCCGCGATGGTCACCGGTTCGAGCTACCTCATGGACGGCGGCTGGTCGGCGCACTGATGGGGCCGGGTGACCTGGGCGGTGAGAAGCGGGCAGGACGTTTTACGACAAACGCCGGGTGATTGCAGGAACGCATCCGGTGGGAAGTGGTTCTCAGTGCCGTCTCCGGCGGGTTTCGGTCTCGTAAATATGCGCGGCTGTGCTTTACGGTGGACACCTCCCCGGTCAAGGATGTCCGAGGGACTACGGCGTTTGTCGCAGTCGAATCTTCACAGCAGAGGTAATTCATGACACTGCACACCACTGGACGCGGCCGTTTCGGCCTCGTCATCGGCGCCACCCTCGGCGCCTCGGCCCTTCTTCTCGCGGGTTGCTCCGGCGGCGGCGACAACGCCTCGTCGGGTGACGGCGGCGGATCGACCGACCCCCTGATCGTTGGCACGACCGACAAGATCACCTCGATCGACCCCGCGGGTTCGTACGACAACGGCTCGTTCGCCGTCATGACGCAGGTCTACCCCTTCCTCATGAGCAGCCAGTACGGCACGTCGGAGGTCACCCCCGACATCGCCGAGTCGGCCGAGTTCACCTCGCCGACCGAGTACACGGTCAAGCTCAAGTCGGGTCTGACCTTCGCGAACGGTCACGAGCTGACCTCGTCCGACGTGAAGTTCTCGTTCGACCGCCAGGTCGCGATCAACGACCCCAACGGCCCCGCGTCGCTGCTGGGCAACCTCGACAGCGTCGCCGCTCCCGACGACACCACCGTCGTCTTCACGCTCAAGAACGGCAACGACCAGGTCTGGCCGCAGATCCTGTCGAGCCCGGCGGCTCCGATCGTCGACGAAGAGGTCTTCTCGGCGGATGCCGTGACGCCCGACGACACGATCGTCGAAGGCAAGGCGTTCGCCGGCCAGTACATGATCGACTCGTACAAGGTCAACGAGCTCATCTCGTACAAGGTCAACGACGCGTACCAGGGCTCGCTGCCCAAGGCCGCCAACGGCGGAATCTCGGCGAAGTACTACGCCGACTCGTCGAACCTCAAGCTCGACGTGCAGTCGGGTGCGATCGACGTGGCCTACCGCAGCCTGAGCGCGACCGACGTCGCCGACCTGCAGAAGGACGACGCCGTCAAGGTCATCGACGGCCCCGGTGGAGAGATCCGCTACATCGTCTTCAACTTCGACACCATGCCCTACGGCACGAAGACCCCCGAGGCCGACGCCGCCAAGTCGCTCGCGATCCGTCAGGCCGCGGCCGACCTCGTCGACCGCCAGGCCATCGCCACCGACGTGTACAAGGACACCTACTCGCCCCTGTACTCCTACGTCCCGCAGGGTCTCGCCGGCGCCAACGAGGCGCTCAAGGACATGTACGGCGACGGCAGCGGCATGCCCGACGCGGCCAAGGCCAAGGCGACCCTCGAGGCCGCCGGTCTCTCGACGCCCGTCACGCTGAACCTGCAGTACAACGGCGACCACTACGGCCCCTCCTCGGGTGACGAGTACGCCGCGGTCAAGGCGCAGCTCGAGAAGGACGGCCTGTTCACGGTCAACCTCGCTCAGACCGAGTGGGTGCAGTACACGAAGGACCGCAAGGCCGACGCGTACCCCGCGTACCAGCTCGGCTGGTTCCCCGACTACTCGGATGCCGACAACTACCTCACCCCGTTCTTCTCGAAGGACAACTTCCTGCTGAACCACTACGACAACGCCGACGTGCAGCAGCTGCTCGTCGACCAGGCGACGCAGACCGACAAGACCACGCGCGAGCAGGAGATCGGCGAAATCCAGGACAAGGTGGCCGCCGACCTGTCGACCCTGCCGCTGCTCCAGGGCAAGCAGGTGGCGATCGTGGGCTCGAGCGTGGACGGTGCCGTTCTCGACGGCTCGTTCAAGTTCCGCTACGCGCCGCTGCACAAGTAAGACCGACACGGCGTCTCGTCGCGTTCCGTTCGCCCGACGACCGGGGGTCACGCACCCTCGGTCGTCGGGTGAGAGCGGAGCGACGAGGCGCCGTTTCCCCATCGAGTGAGGTCTCTTCCCCCATGGTCACCGCCGTCGACGCCGCCGACATCGCCAAACCCGTCGCCCCCAAGGGGGGAGGACTCTGGCGCTACATCCTTGTCCGCCTCCTGCTGATCATCCCGACGGTCTTCATCCTCGTCACCGTGGTGTTCGTGCTCATGCGCATCACCGGTGACCCGATCACCGCGGCCCTCGGCGGCCGCCTCCCACCCGATCAGCTCGAGGCGCGCATCGCCGCCGCCGGGTACGACCGCCCGCTGATCGTGCAGTACTTCGAATACATCGGGGGCATCCTGCGTGGTGACTTCGGCACCACGCTCACCGACAACCGTCCGGTGATCGAGATCCTGCTCCAGTACGGCTCCGCCACCCTCGAGCTCGCGATCTACGCGCTCATCGTGGCGCTGCTCATCGGCATCCCGTTCGGTCTGATCGCCGCCTACAAGCGCGACCGGTGGCAGGACGCGGTGCTGCGCATCGGCGCGATCCTCGGCTACGCGACCCCGATCTTCTTCGTCGGCCTTCTGCTGAAGCTCGTGTTCTCGGTGTGGCTGGGCGTGCTGCCGGTCGCGGGCCGGGCGGGCACCCGCACCGAGCTGAAGCTGCAGACGCTCGACAACCCCAGCGGCATCTACCTGATCGACGCCATCCGCCTCGGTGACGGCAACGCGATCAGCGACGTGTTGATTCACGCGATCCTGCCCGGGGTGGCCCTCGGCATCCTGACCGCGGGAATCTTCCTGCGCCTCGTGCGCACCAACGTCATCGGAACGCTCGGCGCGCAGTACGTCACCTCGGCGCGCTCGCGCGGCGTGGGGGAGTACCGCCTCGTCACCAAGCACGCCTACCGCCCCGCGCTCATCCCGATCATCACGGTCATCGGTCTGCAGATCGCCCTGCTGCTGTCGGGGGCGGTGCTGACCGAGACCACCTTCGAGTGGAAGGGCCTCGGCTTCATGCTCAGCGAGTACCTCAAGGCCCGCGACTTCGTGGCCGTGCAGGGCATCGTCGTGATCATCGCCGTGCTGGTGGCCTTCACCAACTTCCTCGTCGACGTCATCGCGGCGATCATCGACCCGCGAGTGAGGTACTGACATGTCGGATGCCACGACCCCCACGACCCCCGATGCCGTGACGGTGCGCAAGGTGCCCCTGCGCGACCGCCTGCCGGTCATCTCGCACCTGCGCCGCAGCGTCGGTCTGCAGCGCACCATGCTGGTGCTCGGACTCGTCATCACCACGGTGTTCCTGCTGACGGCGATCTTCGCCCCGATCCTCGCGCCCTACGGCTTCGCGCAGCAGGAGGCCGACGGCGTGAAGTTCGGCACGCAGCAGGCGCCGAGCGCGACGAACCTCCTCGGCACGACCGTCGGCGGCTACGACGTGCTCTCGCGCGTGATCTGGGGCGGCCAGACGGCGCTGCTGGTGATCGTGTGCGCGATCGCGTTCTCGATCTTCCTCGGCATCTTCTTGGGGCTCGTCGGCGGCTACTTCGGCGGATGGCTCGACCGCCTGCTCGTCGTGCTGTGCGACGCGATCTACGCCTTCCCGTCGCTGCTGCTCGCGATCGTGATGTCGATCGCGATCACGCGCGGACAGTCGACGCTGTGGGGCGGAATCCTCGCCACCGCGATCTCGATCACCGTGGTGTTCGTGCCGCAGTACTTCCGCGTGATCCGCGCCGAGGTGGTGCGGGTCAAGGCCGAGCCCTTCGTGGAGTCGGCTCGCGTGATCGGGGTGCCCACCGCGCGCATCCTGCTGCGTCACGTGCTGCGCAACTCGACGCGCTCGCTGCCGGTCGTCGTCACCCTGAACGCCTCCGAGGCGCTGCTGACCCTCGCCGGCCTCGGCTTCCTCGGCTTCGGCATCGAGGCCACCGCCGCCGCCGAGTGGGGCTACGACCTCAACCGCTCGGTGAGCGACGTCACCAGTGGCATCTGGTGGACGGCGATCCCGCCGGGCGTCGCGATCGTGCTCGCGGTGCTCGGTATCACCCTCGTGGGCGAGAGCCTCAACGACCTGAGCGACCCGCGTCTGCGCACACGCCGTCGCGCGGGCCGGGCACCCGCGCCCGTCACGGCGGTCGATCCGTCGACCTCTCCCGCCGACGCCTCGGCCACCGCGTCCCCCGCCGGGCCCCCGGCATCCGCCCCCTCCGACGGGAGCCCCTCATGACCGGCACCACCGAATCCGTCGCCCGCATCGACGACCTGCGCGTCGCCTTCGCCACCGATGGCGAGCCGGTCGCCGCGATCAACGGGATCTCGCTCGAGGCGCACGCCGGCGAGGTGCTCGCGATCGTCGGCGAGTCGGGCTCGGGCAAGACCGTCACGGCCAACACCCTGCTGGGGCTGCTGCCCGAGACCGCCACGCTCTCGGGTGCGGTGATCGTGCGCGGGCGCGACGGAGAGCAGACCGACATCGTGCACGCGACCTCCGCGCAGCTGCGCGAGATGCGCGGACGCGACGCGGCGATGGTGTTCCAGGAGCCCTCGACCGCCCTCAACCCCGTGTACACCGTGGGGTGGCAGATCGCGGAGGGCCTGCGCGCGCACGAGAAGATGTCGAACGCGGATGCCAAGTCCAAGGCGGTCGACATCCTCCGGCGCGTCGGCATCCCCAACCCCGAGAAGCGCGTCGACGACTACCCGCACCAGTTCTCGGGCGGGCAGAAGCAGCGCGTCGTCATCGCGATGGCGCTCGTGCTGAACGCCGGTCTGATCATCGCCGACGAGCCGACCACGGCGCTCGATGTGACGGTGCAGGCCGAGATCCTCGACCTGCTGCGCACGTGCCGCGACGAGTTCGGTGCCACGATCGTGCTCATTACGCACAACATGGGCGTCGTCGCCGACCTCGCCGACCGCGTGATCGTGATGTACCGCGGCGACATCGTCGAGCAGGCTCCGGTGCGCGAGCTGTTCGCTGCCCCGCGCGAGGAGTACACGCGCGAACTGCTTGCGGCGGTGCCGCACGTGGGCCGTGGCAAGAGCTCGCAGCAGTCGCTGGCGGATGCCGCGCCCACCTCGCCGCCGGCGGGGAGCCTCGTCGTGGCCGAGAAGGTCGAGATCGGGTACCCCGGACGCTTCGGCTCGCCCGGCGTCGTCGCGGTGAAGGGCGTGGACTTCTGGATCGGACCCGGCGAAGTGCTGGGCCTGGTGGGGGAGTCGGGCTCGGGCAAGACCACGATCGGTCGCGCGATGGTCGGACTCACCTCGGTCGTCGGCGGATCGCTCACGGTGCTCGGCACCGAGATGAACGGCGCCAAGCCGCGACAGCTGGCCAAGACGCGGCCCGACATCGGGTTCGTCTTCCAAGACCCGGCGACGAGCTTCAACCCGCTGCTCACCATCGCCGAGTGCATCGCCGAGCCGCTGGTCGTGCACAAGCGCGCCTCGGGCGCTCGGGCCGCGCGCCAGCGCGTGAACGAACTGCTCGACGCGGTGCAGCTGCCGACCGCCTTCGGCGACCGGTATCCGCACGAACTGTCGGGTGGTCAGCGTCAGCGCGCCTCGCTCGCGCGCGCCCTCGCGCTCGACCCGAAGCTGCTCATCGCCGACGAGCCGACCTCGGCGCTCGACGTGTCGGTGCAGGCGCGCGTGCTGCAGCTGTTCGCGCAGCTGCAGGCCGAGTTCGGCTTCGCGTGCCTGTTCATCAGCCACGACCTCGCCGTCGTGGACGAGGTAGCCGATCGCGTCGTGGTGCTGCAGCAGGGCGTGATCCGCGAGCAGGGGACGACCGTGCAGGTGCTCACGGAGCCGCGCGACGATTACACCAAGCGCCTGCTGGTGTCGCTGCCCGTGCCCGACCCCGTCGAGCAAGAGGCGCGCCGCGAGCTGTGGCGCACGACCCGCGGAGCCTGACGGCTAGCGAACTCGGGGCCCTCACGCAGGTGGGGGCCCCGCTTCGTGTGGGCGCGCGTTGCGCAGGGTCGGTGATTCGCACATCCTCAGTGCGATGCGGGGGATTCCGGCTGAGGTTGTGCGGATCGCGGAGGTTGTGCGGGGGTTCCCGTCCGGCACGCGTCGCGCAGGGTCAGCGATCTGCGCATTCGCAGTGCGATGCGGCGGATTCCGGCTGAGGTTGTGCGGATCGCGGAGGTTGCGCGGGGTTCCCGTCCCGCACGCGCTGCGTAGGGTCAGTGATTCGCGCATTCTCAGTGCGACGGGGCGGATTCCGGCTGAGCTTGTGCGGGTCGCGGAGGTTGCGCGGGGGTTCCCGTCCCGCACGCGTCGCGCAGGGTCGGCGATTCGCGCATCTTCAGTGCGATGCGGGGGATTCCGGCGGAGGTTGTGCGGATCGCTGAGGTTGCGCGGAGCGGCGATCGCACGGCGCGTTGCACAAGGTCCGCGATCCGCGCTTCCTCAGCGCGATACGGCGCATACCGGCTGAGGTTGCGCGGATCGCGGAGCTTCCGCGCGCACCCGCCGCGTCAGCGCCCGAACACCGACGTCAGGATCCACCACCCCGCGACCGCCGCGACGACGACGATCGTCCAGACGGGGAATCCGCGCTTGAGTCGCCGACCCTGCGCGGCCACGCCCGCCGGGGGAGGGGTGAGCAGCGGCACGCTCGGGGCGGGGGCTCCGGATGCCGCGGTGCCGGCGTTCCTGCTTGCGGCGACCTCTGCGGCCAGACGGTCGTCGCGCCACCGCGCCCACTGCGCGAACTTCTCGTCGATCGCGTCGATCGTCGTGAACAGCCACTGCCAGGTCGCAGGGTCCAGCGTCGACAGGTCGCGCTTGGCGTAGAGGAACAGCCAGTCGTCGATGATCTCGACGTCGAGGGCGGCGGCGTTGTCGACGAAGCGCGCCATCACGTCGGGAGTGAAGAGGTACAGCGCATCGCGCTCGTACCCCTCGGGGCAGTACAGCGCGAAGTGCTGGTCGAAGTCGCCCTCGAGGCTGAGCCGCTGGTCGCGCCCGAAGGTGACCGGCAGGTTCGAGCCGAACAGGCCGTTGTTGCCCACGGCATCCAGAACGATGTGCGGGAGCGGGGTCTCGAGCTTGAGCGCCACGTAGCCCCAGCGGTGCGTCTGCCTGCTCTTACCCGACCCGGTCTCGTACGTGTAGTTCGCGACCTCGATGAAACGCGGAGACGTGCTCCGCAGCAGGTCGGAGTTCTTGCGGTCGCCGCCCAGGCTGAAGATCATGCCCGGCAGCTGCGGCTTCGCGAACCCCGGTTGCCAGGTCATGCCGTTGGCCCGCGCGAAGCGGTCGAGACGGAAGCGGCGCACACCCGCACCGCCGACGCCGCGGATCAGCCCCACCACGATCACAACGATGACCGCGGCGAACACGAGCAGGGGAGCGGCGGCCACCAGACTCATCGAGCTGTCGCTCACGACGGACGAGAGGACGCCCACGAACACCGGGCCGATGATGAAGAAGAAGACCACGCCGACCACCGCGAACACGATGATGCCGGCCACGTTGCCGCCGAGCTTGCCCTGCTGCCGCAGCTCTTTCGTGAACGCGCGCACTTGGGCGCGGTCGACGGGCTCGGTCAGCGGCGCGGTGTCAAGCCGGGTCTGTGCGTTCATGTCGGGCCCCCTCGTTCGACCGTAGCGGTGGTGTCCGACATCGTCGGGGCGACGCCCGGGGTCATCGCGCGGCCATCAGCAGCAGCAGGGGAACCACCGCGAGGATCAGCCCGCCCAGACCGAAGATCCCCAGCACCACGGCCACCACGACCCACGGGTTCGCGCGCCGCAAGCGCCGGCCGGGCACCGCGACGCCCGCGGGTGGGCGGGCGAGCAGAGCGGCCTGCGCGGCGGCGACGGTCGACGCACCCCCGGCCGGCGGGGTTCCACCGGGGCCGGCAGCGGCCGGTACCGCCGCGGGAGGCGGGGCCACCGGCATCCGGTCGTCTCTCCATCGACCCCACTGGTCGAGCTTCTCGAGCAGCACCGAGATCACCGAGAACACCCACGCCCAGCGCGCCGGGTCGATGGTCGACAACTCGTCGCGGGAGTAGAGGAACAGCCAGTCGTCGACGATCTCGACGTCGAGCACCCCGGCGCTGTCGATGAAGCGCGCCATGACGTCGGGGGTGAAGAGGTAGAGGGCGTCGCGCTCGTAGCCGCGGGGGCAGTACAACGTGAAGTGCCGGTCGAAGTCGCCCTCGAGGCTCAGGCGCTGGCCGCGACCCCACGAGGCGGGCAGGTTCGAGCCGAACATGCCGTTGTTCGCCGTGGCATCCAGCACGATGTGGGGGAGCGGCACGTCGAGCTTGATCGCGATGTAGCTCCAGCGCACGGTCGTCGTGTTCTTGCCGTCGCTCACCGTGTACGCGTGGTTTGCGACCTCGACGAAGCGCGGGCGGCGCCCGCGGACGATGTCGGATGCCGTGCGGGAGCCGCCGATGCCGAAGATCACGCCCGGCAGCGGGGGGTTCTGCACGGCCGGCACGTACTCCATGCCCACGTCGCGAGCGAAGCCGGCGAGGCGCCAGCGGCGGTCCTCGACGATGCGCTGCCCGCGCAGGCCCAGAAGGAGGGCGGCGATCAGTCCGCCGACGCCGATCAGCAGCGGAAGGGCGAAGAGCAGGCCCACCACGAGGGTCCCCTCGCGCAGCCACGTCGACAGCACGATGAGCAGCACCACCAGCGCGATGCCGATCCCGCCGAGGAAGACGAACGCGATCACCCAGCCGACGATCGTCGCGGTGGTGTTGCCGGGGAGCCGCCCCTCGTCGCGCAGCCGTCTCGTGAACGCCTTCGCCGCCGCGCGGTCGGGAGCGACCTGCAGAGCTCGCGCGTCGAACGGTCGGATCCCTGCCATGCGGCCCCCCTCGCCGTCGGTGGACGTCCACGCTACCGATGACCGATTCCCCGCTGCCAGCGGCATCCGTTAGACTACGAAGGTTGTCCGGCGACGCCCATGCGCGTGTAAGCCCGCGATGACGTGCAACACACCCTCCTGCTGCCGGGAAATGCCCGTCAGCCGTTCTAGTCCGAAGGAGGTGGGTTAGTGACGCACCAGTACGAACTCATGGTCATCTTCGATCCCGAGGTCGACGAGCGCCAGGTCGCTCCGAAGCTCGACGGATTCCTCAAGGTCATCACGGCCGATGGAGGAACCATCGACAAGATCGACATTTGGGGCCGCCGTCGTCTCGCCTACGAGATCCGCAAGAAGAACGAGGGCATCTACGCCGTCGTCAACTTCGTCGCGACCAGCGAGGCCACGAACGAGCTCGACCGTCAGCTGAAGCTGAACGAGCAGATCATGCGCACCAAGGTCCTGCGCGCCGAAGAAGCGATCGCTCAGGTCGCCGCCGAGGCCAAGCGCTCCGAGGAGAAGGCCGCCCGCAAGGCCGCCGCTCCCCGCAAGGTCGAGTCCGCCGAGAAGGCTGCGAAGTAACGACGATGGCCGGCGAAACCGTCATCACCGTCGTGGGTAACCTCACGGCCGACCCCGAGCTGCGGTACACGCAGAACGGGCTCCCGGTCGCGAACTTCACCATCGCGTCGACCCCCCGCACGTTCGACCGTCAGGCGAACGAGTGGAAGGACGGCGAGGCGCTCTTCCTGCGTGCCTCGGTGTGGCGCGAATTCGCCGAGCACGTCGCCGGTTCGCTGACGAAGGGCAGCCGTGTCATCGCGACCGGTCGCCTCAAGCAGCGTTCGTACCAGGACCGCGAGGGAAACAACCGCACCTCCATCGAACTCGAAGTCGATGAGATCGGTCCCTCGCTCCGCTACGCGACCGCCCAGGTCACCCGTGCCGCCGGTGGCGGCAATGGTGGCGGCGGCGGCGGCGGTCAGCGCGCGCAGGTGCAGCAGTCGAACGACGAGCCGTGGTCGACGCCCGGTTCGAACAACGGCGGCGGCAACAACAGCGGCGCAGACGCGTGGAGCACTCCTGGTTCTTACGGAGACGACACCCCGTTCTGAACTTCGCCCCGCTCTCGAGCGAGACGACCCCTGAAATTCCGGATGCCATGTCCCGGTCCGCGTGACCGACTCGGCGTCCGAACCACACGAAAGAAGGAAGCATGGCTGGAAAGGCCACTGGCGACCGCCGCAAGCCGCGGAAGGGCGCCAAGAACGCAGCCCCCGCGAAGGCAATCCGCGTCGGCGTCATCGACTACAAGGACGTCCCCACCCTCCGCAAGTTCATCTCGGAGCGCGGCAAGATCCGCGCCCGTCGTATCACCGGTGTCTCCGTGCAGGAGCAGCGTCTGATCGCCCGCGCCATCAAGAACGCGCGCGAGATGGCTCTTCTGCCCTACGCCGGCGCCGGCCGCTAAGGAGCACCCGATGGCAAAGCTGATTCTCACGAATGAGGTCACCGGGCTCGGTAGCGCCGGTGATGTTGTCGAGGTCAAGAACGGGTACGCCCGTAACTACCTCATCCCGCAGGGCTTCGCCGTGTCGTGGAGCCGTGGTGGCGAGAAGCAGGTCGCGTCGATCCGCGCCGCTCGCGAGACCCGTGCGATCCACGACCATGAAGAGGCCGTGTCGCTGAAGAACACGCTCGAGTCGAACACCGTCAAGCTGGCCGTCAAGGCCGGCAACGAGGGTCGCCTCTTCGGTTCGGTCAAGCCCGCCGATGTCGCCGACGCCGTCAAGGCCGCCGGTCTGGGCGAGCTCGACAAGCGCAAGATCCAGATCACCTCTTCGATCAAGTCGGTCGGCGAGCACGAGGCGACCGTTCGCCTGCGTGACGACGTCACTGCCGTGATCACCCTCCAGGTGGTCGCCGCGAAGTAATTCGCTGCACTCTCGAGAACGGCCCCGTTCCTGCTCCGGCAGGGCGGGGCCGTTCCGCGTTCGCGGGGCGCGGGGCGCGAGGCCCCTGAGCTTGTCGAAGGGCCCGGGGCACCGCGGGTTGGACCTGCCCGGTTTGGGGCAGGTTTTTGCGTGTGGGGCGTGAATTGTCCGCCCCGACGTACAGATTGCGCCCCAAACCGGCCCCTGGGGTGGCTTCGACAGGCTCAGCCAGCGCAGCCGGCTCAGCCACCGCAGTCGGCTCAGCCACCTCGCAACAGCCATCGCGCGTCACACGACACATGGCCGACACACCGCCTGCCTAGGCTGACGCCGTGCAAGAGCGATCCGGGCGTGTGGTGGTGTTCTCGGCATCCGTCGTGCTGCCCATCACGGCCCCGCCGATCCGCGACGGCGCGATCGCGGTGGCCGCGGGGCGCATCCGCCACGTGGGCGACCGCGCCTGGGTGCTGCACGAGCTGGACACCCGCGGACTCGCCTTCGATGAGGTGCACTGGCCCGGCGTGCTCACCCCCGGCCTCGTCAACGCGCACTCGCACCTGCAGTACACCGGCATGGCCGAAGTGGGGCAGGGGCGGTATGCGGGCTTCGAGGAGTGGGCGCACGCGTTCCAGCCGGTGTACGAGCGGGGCTTGGATTGGGGGGCGGATGCCGCGGCGGGAGCCCGCGCCATGATCGCCGCCGGAACGACCGCCGTCGCCGACATCGTCACCGACGTCGAGGCCGCTTCGGCGCCGCACGACGCACGACTGCACGGCATCACCTACTGGGAGGTGATGAGCTGGACGAACGAGGCCTGGGCCGAGCGCGGGCGCGCGGAGGTCGAGGCGCGCCTGGATGCGCTGCCGGCACCTCCGGGAACCGGGCTGTCGCCGCACGCGCCGTATTCGCTCGACGTGGAGCCGCTGCTCGAGATCCCCGACATCGTGCGTGAGCGGGGGAGTCGCCTGCACCTGCACCTGGGCGAGGCGGCCTTCGAACGCGAGCACGGCGAGGCGGTGTCGTGGCAAGAGAAGCGTCCGGCGAGCTTCATGGCGTTGCGCGACGAGGGCATCGGCACGGGTGCGACGGAGTTCGTCGACGAACTCGGCGTGCTGGGCCCCGACTGCCACATCGCCCACGGCGTCTACATGACCGCGCGTGATCGGGCGACGCTGCGCTCCCGCGGCACGACGGTGGCGCTCTGTCCGCGATCGAACGCCGTGATCGGGTTGGACGAACCGCCGATCGCCGCGTACCTCGTCGAGGGCAACGCGATCGCGGTGGGGACCGACTCCTTGGCATCCAGCCCCTCTCTCGACCTTCTCGCCGACGTCGCCGAACTGCACCGCCTCGCGCGGGCGCAGGGATACGCCAACCGCGACCTGTCGGCGCTGCTGCTGCGGGCGGCGACCCTCGGAGGAGCGCACGCGATGGGCCTCGACACCGGCCCCGCCCGCACCGGATACCTCGCCGTGGGCGCCGTGGCCGACCTCGCCTTCTTCGACATCCCAGGGCCTGCGGGCTCGCCGGGGGCGATGTCGGGGGTTGATGACACCATCGAGCACCTGGTCGTCGGCGCAGCCGGACGCGCCGCGGCGACCTTCATCGACGGCGAGGTGCGCTGGGCATCCGCCGCTTTCACCGAACAGACCGGAGTGCGCGCATGAACGACGACCGCCCCGCCACCGCTCGCCTGCTCGATCTCGAGGCGCACCCCGAGGGAGGGTGGTTCCGCCGCATGTGGACAGGAACCTACGCCGTCGACACCCCCGCGGGGGCGCGGCCGGCGGCGACGTGCATCCACTACCTGTTGACGCCCGACGAGCGCAGCGCGTGGCACGTCGTCACCAGTGATGAGGTGTGGCTCTGGCATGGCCCTGGCTCCCTCGAGTTGTCGCTGGGCGGAGACGGCGAGACGCCGGGTGAGGCGCAGACCGTGACCCTGGGGCCCGATCTCGCTGCGGGAAACGTTCTGCAGCACACGGTCCCTGCGGGTGTCTGGCAGGCCGCGCGGCCTGCCGGTGATGCGGAGGTCGTGGTCAGCTGCCTGGTGTCGCCCGGCTTCAGTTTCGACGACTGGCGTCTCGCCGAGTAGACCGGCCCGGGCACGCCGCGACACCGGATGCCACCCCCAATAGCTGGCATCCGGTGCCCGTCGAACGTGACTCAGACGGTTGCGCGGCGGCGACGCACCACGAGCAGCGCGCCCCCGAGCATCAGGGCCACGAGACCCGCGATGCCGAGGCCGGCGGCCGAAGACCCGTCGGATCCGGTCATGGCGAGCGACGAACCGGCCTTCGCGGTGCCCGTGGTGGCGAGGGGAGCCGACGCCGAGGAGGCGACGGAGCCGATCACCGTGGGAGTGCCGGAGATGCCGGGGGTGCCGGGCTGGCTGGGCGTGCCGGGCTGACCGGGGAGACCGGGGAGGCCGGGCAGGCCAGGGAGGCCGGGGGTTCCCGGCTCCCCCGGGGTTCCGGGGGTGCCGGGCTGACCGGGCGTTCCGGGCTCTCCGGGCTCACCGGGCGTTCCCGGGGTTCCGGGGGTACCGGGCGTTCCGGGCTCACCAGGCGTTCCAGGCTCACCGGGCGTTCCCGGGGTGCCGGGCGTTCCGGGCTCACCGGGCGTGCCAGGCGTTCCCGGGGTACCCGGGTTTCCGGTGTTCGAGCCGTCCGTGTCGCTGTCACCGATCACCGAGACGGCGTTGCCGCCGATGGTGACGGGCAGGTTGATCGGGATGAGCACCTGGTTGCCGCCGCCGATGCTGCCGGAGCCGTCGGTGATCACGTCACCGATGCCGCCGGTGGAGCCGCCGGTGGTGGTGGCGCCTCCGCTGTGGCTGTCGCCGATGCCCGAGACGGCGTTTCCGCCGACTGTGATGGGCAGGCCAATCGGGGCGATGACCTGGTTGCCTCCGCCGATTGAGTCGGTGCCGTCGGTGACGATGTCGCCCGCGCCGGTCCCGGTGCCGGTCGAACCGCCGGTGGTGTCGGCGTTGTCGGTGCTGCTGTCGCCGATGCCCGAGACGGCGTTGCCGCCGACCGTGATGGGCAGGCCGATGGGAGCGAGCACCTGGTTGCCGCCGGCGGCGCTGTCGCTGCCGTCGGTCGTGACGTCACCCGAGCCGGAGCCCGAGCCGGTCGATCCGCCGGTCACACCGGCATCCGAGGTGTCGCTGTCGCCGACACCCGACACGGCGTTTCCGCCGATCGTGACGGGCAGCTCGATCGGGGCGAGGATCTGGTTGCCCCCGCCGATCGAGTCGGTGCCGTCGGTGGCGACGTCACCCGAGCCGGAGCCCGAGCCGGTCGATCCGCCGGTCACATCGGCATCCGAGGTGGTGCTGTCTCCGACACCCGAGACGGCGTTTCCGCCGATCGTGACGGGCACCTCGATCGGGGCGAGAACCTGGTTGCCCCCGCCGATCGAGTCGGTGCCGTCGGTCGTGGTGTCGCCCACGCCCGAGCCGCCCGTGGAGCCGCCGCCGGTGGTGGTGGCGTCTTCGGAGTGGCTGTCGCCGACCACCGACACGGCGTTTCCGCCGATGGTGACGGGTGCCTCGACGGGCAGGCCGACCTGGTTGCCGCCGAGCACGCTGTCGGTGCCGTCGGTGGTCGCCTCGCCTGCGCCCGAGCCTGTGCCCGAGTCCGCGGAACCGCCGGTCGAGGCGTCTTCGCTGTGGCTGTCGCCCACGACCGAGACGGCGTTGCCGCCGACCGTCACGGGCACCTCGACCGGCACGATGGCCTGGTTGCCTCCGCCGACGCTGTCGCTGCCGTCGGTGGTGGTGTCGGCCACGGGAGCCGGGGCAGGCGCGGCCGGGGCCGGAGCCGGGGCCGCCGGAGCCGGCGCGGGGGCCGGTTCTGCGGGGGTCGAGGTGTCGGCGTCCGAGGTGTCGCTGTCTCCGACGACCGACACGGCGTTGCCGCCCACGGTCACGGGGACGTTCACCGACACCAGGCCCTGGTTGCCGCCGAGCAGGCTGTCATCACCGTCGGTGGTCGCCTTGGGGGCGGGGGCCGACTTCGGTGCCGAGGTCTCGGCCTTCTCGCTGTGGCTGTCGCCGATCACCGAGACGGCGTTGCCGCCGACCGTGACCGGGACGTTCACCGAGATCGCCGCCTGGTCGCCCGAGAGCAGTCCGTCTGCCCCCGAGGTATCCGCGGCATTAGCGATGCCGCATCCGGCGACGGCCAAGCCGCCTCCGACGAGCGCGCCCATGAGGACGCGCGAGTAGATCTTGCGCATGAGAGTTTCTCCTGTAGATGAGTGAGGGTGCGCGTGTGCGCGGGGTCGTCAGCCGTGTCGAACACGGCGAGACCGGCCTCAGTCAGGAGAGACGTCGGTGTCGTAGACGGGGACGGAAGGCAGATCGTCGTCGACGTCGCCTCCGCTCGCGAGAAGCACGATCGCGGGCTGCATCGCGGCGTCACCGGCGGTCGCGGGGGTGGTGCCACCCACTCCGGAGCCGGGGGAGGCCGTCGACGCCGAACCGGCGCTGGCGCCCGGCAGCATCAGCGAGTGGGGCTGTGCCGGCGCGCCGTCGTCGGACGAGGGAAGGGCAACGGATGCCGTGACCTCAGGAGCCGCGGCGTCGCTGAACGCGAGGGCGACGTCGACCGTCTGGGCCTCGAGCGACCGGATGCCGGGAGCCGGGGCGGCAGATGCCGGCGCGACGACGGCAGGGAGCGCGACGGGCGCCTCAGCGGGCGCAGGAGCGGCGATGGGCGCCGCAGCCTCCGGAGTCGGCTCGGTGTTCGGGATCGTCGGCACGGGCACCACAGGGCTCGGCAGCGTCGGCAGAGAAGCCACGGGGCTCGGCGCGACGCCTTCTCCACCGGGCTCGCCGCCGACGACGGGGAGCGAGGGCAGTGCGGGAACGGTCGGAAGCACCGGGTCGATCGTGGGCAGCTCGCCGACGACCTCGGGCACCGTCTCGTCGACCGTGTCGCCCACGGTGTCGGTGATCTCGTCGACCACGGGGGCGACGATTCCGCCGACGACGGGCAGCGGCTCCACGACCTCGACGATCGGGTCGACCACGGGCTCGACGACCGTTCCGACGACATCCGCGTCAGTGACGGTGTCGACGACCTCGTTCACCGTGGAGCCTGCGTCGTTCAGGGTGTCGGTGACGGCGTCGTTCACGTCGGCCACGGCATCCGGAACCGCCGACACCACGTTCTGCACGGGCTCGGCGACGGGCGCGGGCACGGCTTCGACGACGGCGGCGGGAGCTTTCTCGACCACCTCGGCGACCGGGGCGGGAGCGGCCTTCTCGACCTTGTCGGTGACCTTCTCGGCGGTGTCGGTGGCTTTCTTCGCGGTGTCATCGACGACTTTGCCCGCGGTGTCGGTGACGTCGTTGACGGTCGATCCGATCGATCCGAAAAGGCCGGAGCCGTCATCGGCAGAAGCCGATGAGGCCGAGACGAAGAGCGAGACGAGCGCGAGCGCGAGGGCCGCGAGCACGCCGAAGAGGGCGATGCGCAGTGTGCGCGGCACCCCACTCTTCAACGTGTCATCCACGATTCGCCCCCCATAGGTGAATCCAAGGTGATTCCTGGGCGGCGACGATACGCCCGCTTTCACCAGAGCAAAAGAGGTCTGGTGAATTTTCGGTAGTCGATCAGCAAGCGGTGGATGACCGGCGACACGCCGTGACGCAAAAAAGATTTGACAGCGGGGCCTCCGGATCGGTAAGCGATCGGGGAGTTATCCCCCGGGTTGTACACATGTGGACGCCGTAGCAGACAACCTTCAACTCCCACTTCACACGGGTTTTACCCAGCAAAGTTGTGGACAGATAAACCCCAGTTCAAGGTCGGTATCACGAGCCAAATTGGCATCCATCCACCGAGTTCTCCACAGCACTTGTGCACAGACATGGCGGCGTTTCCCGCAATCTCTCCACAGAGTTATCCACAGGCCTGTTTGCATGGGAACGGTCGCGTATCTAGCGTGGGGGCAGCCCCCTCGGACAGCGCCTCACCACCCGTGCACGCGTCGATGTCGGACGTTCGTGTTTACGTGCTGCCGAGGCCGTTCCACCCCTCTGTGCCGAAGCCGTTCGCGCGCGCGAGGAGTGCGGAGGGAGGCCCGAGAGCAGAAGGAGAGTCCGTGTCGATCGCCGACATCGCCGAAGAACGTCTCGGTAAAGCACCTCGTCCCGAGCGCACGCCGCCGCACGACATCCTCGCCGAGCAGAGCGCACTGGGCGGCATGCTGCTGTCGAAAGACGCGGTCGCCGATGTCATCGAGACGCTCCGCGGTGGAGACTTCTACGTGCCGAAGCACGAGCTGATCTTCGAGGCCATCCTCACGCTCTACTCGCACGGTGAGCCGACCGACGTCGTCGCCGTGACCGACGAGCTCATCAAGACCGGTGAGCTGCAGCGCGCCGGGGGAGCGGACTACCTTCACACGCTCACCTCGATCGTGCCCACCGCCGCCAACGCCGGCTACTACGCTTCGATCGTCGCCGAGCGTGCACTGCTGCGCCGCCTGGTCGAGGCCGGCACGCGCATCGTGCAGATGGGCTACGCCGGCGAGGGTGACCCGACCGAGCTCGTCAACAGCGCCCAGGCCGAGATCTACAACGTGTCGGGCGACGACAGCGCCGAGGACTATATCCCCCTCACGACGGCCGTGGATGCCGCGGTCGAAGAGATCGAGGCCGCTCGCGGTCGCGACGGGTCGATGACGGGCATACCCACCGGCTTCGCCGGGCTCGACCAGTTGACCAACGGTCTGCACCCCGGCCAGATGATCGTGCTGGCCGCTCGCCCCGCCATGGGTAAGTCGACGCTCGCGCTCGACTTCGCCCGCGCCGCGGCGATCAAGGCGAACGCCCCCTGCATCTTCTTCTCGCTCGAAATGGGCCGCAGCGAGATCGCCATGCGTCTGCTCAGCGCCGAGGGCCAGATCCCGCTGCAGAGCATGCGCAAGGGAACCCTCGACTCGCGCGACTGGACCACCGTGGCCGCGACCCGCGGTCGCATCAACGACGCGCCCCTCTACATCGACGACAGCCCCAACATGACGCTGGTCGAGATCCGCGCGAAGTGCCGTCGCCTCAAGCAGCGCGAGGGTCTGAAGATGGTCGTCATCGACTACCTGCAGCTGCTCACCAGCGGTAAGCGCGTCGAGTCGCGTCAGCAGGAGGTCAGTGAGTTCTCGCGTGCGCTGAAGCTGATGGCGAAGGAGCTGCAGGTTCCGGTCATCGCGCTGTCGCAGCTGAACCGTGGTGCCGAGCAGCGTGCCGACAAGAAGCCAGCCCTGAGCGACCTGCGTGAGTCGGGCTCGATCGAGCAGGATGCCGACATGGTGGTGCTGCTGCACCGCGAAGCGGCGTATGAGAAGGACTCCCCGCGTGCGGGCGAGGCAGACCTGATCGTCGCGAAGCACCGTAACGGTCCGACCGACACGATCACCGTGGCGTTCCAGGGCCACTACTCGCGGTTCGCGGATATGGCGCCGGGGATGTAACGAGGAGGCTTATGGCTTCCAGAACCCGAGCGTGCAGAGCAGCCGGGTCTCGTCGTCGGCATCGGCCGGCGGCTCGATGGCCGGCGGGAACACGCCCCACTGACGCCACTCGTCGGCGTGCGGGGTGACGTGCTCGTTCATCCCCTCGATGAGTTCGGGGGAGAGGTGGAACGGGATGCCGAACTCCTTCGCGATCGACCACGCTTGGAGAGCGCGATACGTCGCGAGGTGCGCGAAGCCCCCGTCGGCCGGGTAGTCGCCGTAGGTGAAGCGGAAGGTGTCGGCGAAGTCTCCGGCCCGCACCGCGGCCGTCGCCTTGTCGTTGAGGGCGTCATACGAGGCGATCGGATCGTCGCCCAGCAAGTCGGCTTCGGCGAACGGATCACCGTCGGCGGCCGCGCACCCCGCGATCACGTCGGGCACCCACGCTTCGTCGTAGGCATGGCGACCCAGGATGCCGAGCAGCGTGGGCGACTCGAGCTGGCTCCACTCCTTCGGCACGGATGCTGAGAAGTCAGCCGGATTGAGCTGATCGACGACCTGGCGGAGCGCGGCGTCGGCTTGGAGAAAGAGAGTGGCGGGGCTCATGGTGGGGAGGGTACTCCGTGGCAGACGCAGAGAACAGTAATCACGTAGTCACCTTCATTACGGCGTCAGCCCGAGGGATGTCGTTCACTGGGAGGATAGCGTCCTCCCAGCGAACGACGGGCAGTCCGTCTAGGACTTATACAAAGCCGCAAGAAATCGGGGCGTAAGACCCGGACCTTTGAAAACCTGATCTCTTGTCTGCCCCGGGTTTTCCGTGATCTCCTCGGTATACGAAGCGGACAATGCATTAAGAACCTTGAGAAAGGTTGGGTCTGAACTCTTGGGGTCGACTCTCGCAAAATTGTGGAAGAAGTTTATGTTCTCGACCTTCTTCAAACGCAACTTCTTCATGAAGTATCCGACCGCTACGTAAAATCGTGCATTCGTGGAATCGTCCATGATGGCCTTTGCCGAATCAAGCTTCAAGAATTCATCTACGGCCTGGAGTAGTTCAAGAGCGGCCGCATAAGCGGGTCTTTTGGCATCCTCGGGAAATACTGCCGCGTATATTTCAGGTTTGCTTATGAGCGATGACGGCCGTGCACGCGCGTCGGCGGGGCGCCCGAGGGCTACCGCAATCATGCCCTGCGCAAGCTGGTTAATCGAGACGATCCGAGCTGCCGGGTGGCTGCTTTTCCGATATTGGTTCTTGCGACGCTCGTAGTACCAGCCGCGCGTCGCGAGATACTCTTCGATTTCGACGTGAATGAACTCGGTTGCCTTGAGCTGGATGTTTGTGATGTTCGTTTGCCGGTTTGTCCCTGCGATTACCTGATCGCGCGTAAAAGAGTCCGCCGCAGTGATGACTCGAACTAGAAGAGACTGCTCCAGGCGCAGATCCGGAATCGACTTTTCGATGCTCGCCAGGTGTATCACGTTGGTCGTCTGCAGACCGTTCACTATCAGTGGTCTCGTCAGATTAATCGCATGGGGAGGCACGTCCTCAACTTCATCCGCAAGGATAGTAACGCCGTTGTTTAGCCACCAGAACGAGGTCGGGGTGTCGGAAGTGACGGTGTCTTTGATCGCCTTATTCACGGCAGCAGTCTCGCCTGCGAAGTCGCGGACGTTCGACTCGAACAGGCCGGGACGAAGCTCACTGGAGTCCTCCCGGTGGATGAACCGGAGATAGTCACTCATCTTTACCAGCCCTACGAACGAGCTGGCCGCCCGCACGAGGTCATGGCTGAATTGCAGTGGAACTTTCATCGCGGGTGCATAGCGAAGTAGCTTACACATGCCAGTCGCCCCGAGTAACTGGGCCTCTGCGGTCCCACCACTAGGAAGCAGAGGTTCGACTGCCAACTTGAGTAGGTTCGCCTTATTGGCCTGGTCGGCAGATGCTTCTAGTGACTCCTGCGCACCTTTCGTGGCATAGTAGAAGTGTACATGAATCATCGGTGACTTTGGTAGCAGATTCGCATAAAGAGACCGGTAGATCCGAGTCCGCTCAAGAAGGGTAGTTTCATAAACCTTCTCGAGAGTGGCTTCATCCGCTCCCCACGGCAAAAGTTGTGTGAGGGCATCCCGCGCACGTGTGATCGGATCACTCTTCCAGCTCGCGCTCCACTTTGACTGGATCACGAATACGTCGATCCGCGGTTCGGGGGCGATTGCCTTAATTGCACTTGCCTGGCCTGTGACTACAGGACTATCGATCGCAAGAATTTCGTTCTCGTTGAGCACAACATAGAAGCTGTCTATGCCCCCATCTTTGGCCTTCTTTACGACCCCATCGGCAATCTCACTCGTCGATGGAGAGTATTCCTTGAGGATTTGAGTAGCCGAGTAGTATTCGAACGCTTCGCCTTCCCCCTTATCGGGATAATTTGCCAAACGCCACTCTTTGAACGCTGCTTCGAGGACGTCCTGGTCCGGAGTATTCGCCATGACGACGAGTGAACCACACAAGTTGGACGGGCGGAGTGGCAATGTCGCGTGGCGCGGCGCATCGGCAGCCGGTGACTTTCGGGAGAGGTGCCCGGGCGAGAAAGGGCTGCTGGCATTAGAGGTCAGCTTCACTGCCTGCACAGTGGAGGTGATCCAACCCGAGCACTGGCTTGCGCGACGAGTGCAGGGGCCGTATCTCAGGCCCTCAAAGCGCAACACGTGGGCATTGCAAACTGTGCACACGCCACCCAGGAACGGCCTCGTCGGACGGAACGACTGTTCGGTGAGCAGCTTCGGTTTCCGACTTGGGTATGCGTGAAATGTCATGGCGCGTGACGGAGGTGTGCGAGGGTAGGGAGGTGGATCGTCGGCATCAGGTGTTCATCAGTTCAACGTTCGCGGATCTCAGAGACGAGCGACGAGAGATCATTCAATCTCTTCTCGAGATGGACTGCATCCCGGCAGGGATGGAGCTCTTTCCAGCGGCCAATGAGGACCAGATGACACTCATACGCGGCGTTATAGACCAATGCGATTACTACCTGGTGGTCATTGGTGGGAGATACGGCAGCATGTCGTCCGAAGGCATCAGCTACACCGAGCAGGAGTATGACTACGCAGTGGCCCGCGGAATCCCTGTCATGGGATTTGTCCCGTCTTCCCCCGAGGATATCCCCCAAGGGAAGACGGATAAGAACGATGGGGCGGCCCGCAAGTTGGCTAGCTTTCAGCGAAAGGTACAAGGCCGAGTAACCAAGGACTATCGCAACGCGGAAGATCTCGGGGGCAAGGTCGCGAGAGGGCTTTCCCAGCTCCGGAAATCCCATCCACGCCCAGGGTGGGTGCGAGGGGATCAGGCCCTGACGCCCGAATATCGGACGGAATTGGCAGAACTTCGAGCTGAAGTCGAGCGGCTTCGCAGGCTGCAAGCCGAGGGCGCAACTGCTCGCGACGAGGCCGAGTTAGACCTTAGTTTCCAGCACGGCTCCGACAAAGTTAAGGTCGCGTGGATATTTGAGAGCGGCACTTCCTTCAATCGCAAGCGCGTTGAGCAGGTGAGCACCTACACGTGGGACGAGGTGCTAAAGGCGTTGGGCCCGTTCATGGTCGACGAGGCTTCGGAGAGGATGCTTCGTGGGGCGTTGGACACACACGTGGCGCAGGACGTCTACAGAAAGAACCAATCGTGGCCGAAAGAGGTGGAGGCGTCTTTCCATGTATCGTCCGCAACGTGGGGTGCCGTCCTCACGCAGCTGCGCGCTCTGCGGGTGATCGCCACGGGCGTCAAGAAGCGAAGTGCGAATGACAAAGACAGCTATCTGAGGCTGACCAAGGCTGGGAATGATTATTTGACGGCGTTGTATGCGTCGAAACGCTCCGGTGCGTGAGTGCCGCGGACCACATGCCGCCGCGCTCGATTCGGGCTGCGCCACCCTCAGCGAGTAAGTGCCAGATCAACTATCCTGTCGCGACAGTCATTCGCTTTTTGCACGAGTGCGGTCGAGTGTCCAGGCCAATCGTTTTGCGGTACATATGTCGAGCTTTAGATCAATTATTGGTGTGTCTTCAGCCTTAGACGAGATGCACTCACCTCCGTCCAGGGCAGTCAGTGTCACGTTGAGCCAGACGGGGCTAAGCACTCCGCCAACCGATAACGTGGCAGCGATCTCCACACGCTCTCCGAGAATTGTTCCGCACCAGTAGTCGGTTTCGGCGTGGATGGCGCACCTGTTTCGGCATGTCGTTACGGTCATGACCCGAAGCTAGCGGTTTTCGAGATCCGGCCGTCCTAGTTATCCACAGGGTGGCTCGATCTGCGCTTGTCCCAGCTGTCGACGTCCGCTCAGTCGGCTCCCACACCCTACTCAGCGTCCATCTCCTCGTCAAGCATACGAGCATCAGATCCATCGGGGTCAGAGAACTCGTAAAGCACGCTTCCAACTAGGGAGTTCACATCGATGGCACCTGGTCCCGGCTCAGTCCGACCCTCAGCATAAGCAAGGCGGACGGCCGAAAGGTAAGCGAGGCGCACGGCCTGTATAACGAGAACTCGACGCAAACCTTCTGAGACTTCGCCACGCTCCCGTGCAACCGCCGCAAGACGAGAAATTGTTTCAGCGCGTCGGGCGATTCGGATGTCGGGGTGGCTGCGATCTGCGCGGATAGCCTCAGTGACGAGGTCGCGTCGAAGGGACGGGGGTAGCGTCACTCGAGGCGATCTAGGCGGGATTTTCTCATTGAGAATTGCCTTGAATCTGGAGTTGTCGATTGCGTCTAAGTAAGCCGTATATTCAGTAGCGTCCAGACGTCGCTTGGCTTCTAGGACCTCTGGGGTCCTCTTCTGGCGGAGATCAATCGCCTCGAACTCCCAAATTGGCCAAATCTCGACGGCTGCTACTTCGAAGAGGTCAAGGATGCGCATAGCGGCTGCATCTGTCCGCTGGTTCGTGAGGTGTCGCCCGAGCCTGACTCGCAGCTTTTCATTCGTCTGACCGACATAAATCGGTTCTCCGTCGTAGTCGTAGAAGGCGTAGACGCCCCACTTGGCGTCAGCCCACTTTCGACCTTCGCTGTCCCTAACGTTCAAGAACTCTTTCAGGAGTCGACGAAACTCCTGAACGTCGGTCGCAGGCAGCTGGCTCTTAGCCGGCTTCTTCGGTGGTGCCAGGCCAACCGTAGCGCTGCTCTTACTGGACACTGGAAACAAGTTTCAATGGCTCGATCGCACGGTCGAGGGTTCCTTTGGCCAGCGGAGCTAGATAGTTGGTTGCGAGCCAAGAGACCGCTGGTACTGCGACTGCGTCTCCGAAGCCGAATAGCGCCTGATTATTACGCACCTGATTCAGGTTGTACGCGTCGGCTCCCATCAAGCGAGCGTATTCACGAGGAGTCATCCATCGCACCTGCACGCGATTGTTGCTGATCTTGACGACGGCTTGTTTCGATGAGCCGCCGCGTGCTGTGCGTAGGCACCCGGAAATATCGTCAGGGCGGACCTCCCAGACGGCGACTCCATTTCGAGTTCGTCGGTAGGCAGTGCGATACGCCGTGCCCGGTGCTCGAAGGTGCACTGACAATCGTTCGCGTTGTATCGGTGACATCGACGCCACGAATGCTTCTACGCGGTCGGGACTCCACCACCTCTCGTCCTCCTCCGCCATGTGCTCTACAAGCTCTCCGAGACCGGTGGTACGCGGGGGCGGAGGGGAGGGGATAGTTGCCTGGTGAGTGCGGAGGGAAACGTCTGCGAACACCCACTGCAGCCAATCGGGACGGAGATCAGAAGCTGTCTCCCCGTCATTGAGGGGCGGGTTGATGGCGCCGACGAGAAAGAGACGGGGGCGAGATTGTGGGACGAACCGACGCGCGTCGATCGCGAGGACGTCGACGCTGTATCCGAGTCTGTTGAAAGCTCTGATGGCCGCTACAAGGTCGTCGCCCCCGTGTGAAGTCGCGAGGCCGGTCACGTTTTCGAGAACAACTATCGGGGGACGGTCTTGTCCGAGCCCGTCGAGTAGTTCGATGAAGTGCCAGAAGGTCCCGGACTGGACACCTCCGAGACCGGCTCTACCTCCTGCGAGCGATAGGTCGGTGCATGGGGATGACGCCCAGGCCAGCGCGGCGTCGCGCGGAAGGTCGCTCGCCTGCACGTCTCCAATGTCCCCGAGATGGAATGCGTGATCGTTCGATGCGCCGAAATGGCCGTCGTACATGGCCTTCTTGTCCGGCTCGTAATCGTTGGCCCACACGACTTGGAAACCTGCGGCCTCGAGGCCGAGACGAGCGAGTCCGATGCCCGCGAAGAACTCCAGGACCTTCGGCTTGCCGGTGTTTATCGACGTCAGGTTGGCCATGAGTGCCAGCGTACAGACACACCGCTCTGCTGCGGCTGAGCGGGTGGCTGGGCGCGCATCACGTCGGCGCTCCCTGACTCCGTTCTTCGATCCCGACGGGTCGCTAGGTTCCTGTGAATGCCCTTACAGCGTCGAGAGGGTGGGTCGGAGGCATCCGGGGCGGGTCGCAAGCCCTCTCTATCCAGACGAGAGAGAGTCATGGATTTTCGGCTGCTCGCTGCTGCTGCCACTCCTGATCCCGACTATAAGCCGCGCGAGCTTCCCGAAACCGAGCTTCGCCGTCGGTAATCGCTGCCTTCATCGACGGGGTGGTTGCACCGCGCAACCCGAGCAGGTTCAAGATACGAGCGCGTTCTTCGGACTGGTCCACCGAATATCGAGCTAGCAGAACTACACCTGCGATTCCGGTAATTGTTCCGATGGCCAAATTTAACTGTGAAGCCAGCAGAATGCCCAGAGCAATCATAGGAAAGGAAACTGCGAGTCGAACAAGTCGTTCCCCGCGCTCGCGATCAAGGTCGAGAAAGAGCTTCTCATCCAACACGCGTAGTGCATCGAGAGGGTCAGAGCCAAGCTCGGAGTGTAGAGCGGCCACCAAGTCCGAGTTCGTGCTTCTGTCCCCTTAGTACTCGATGTCGCGCAAGAGCATACCCTCCCTGTGTGCCGCTGCAGCGAAGGCTTCGGAAGTGATGCGCTGGATGACCGATCCTTCCGCGGAGGACTGGGGCGACGACTTCTCTCCAAGCGCGGCCACGGCGCGCCTGGTCTGAGGAGTGAATAATCTTCGAGCGAAACCCGCGCCACCAGAGTAGTAAGCGTGGCTCGATTCAGTCTGGTCGAAGATTCGCTGTTGACTACTTCGGCCACTCAATGAGGAGTCCTTTTTCTTGCTCATCTTCTTCAGGGCTGTCTCGGCTTGGAGTCGCTGAGTGGCGAGTTGTTTCCGCCGCGAACGCGCCCAGAACTGCCAAGCCAGAGTTTCCCGGACTCGCGAGCCGACTCGTCCGACAAAACCCGAGATCGGCTCGGATAATGCAAGAGCTGTTACGCCAACGAGGAACGCCACGACCGCCGCGACAACAGCTATGCCTGCAGCACCAATGGCACCAAACACCGCGTACGCCTGCGCGGCCCACCCCTCTGCCTCCCTCTGGCTTGGCAATTGGGGGGCCAGCAAAATCCAGATGAAGAGGCTCCAGAGAAAGCCAGCGAATATTGGTGGGCGGAGGCTCCGGAGGCCGGGCATTATGCCTTCAAAGAATGCCGCAAACATCGCTTGCCTCCTTGGGCCGTGCCTGCCTGAACCATACGTCAAGCCTGTTCCTCAGAGCATAGGCAATCCTTCGGAAAGACGTCGACCTGTCATCGCGCGTGACCGCCCTAAGTTGCGGACGAGGGGAAAAAAAATTGAGCTGCCCGGGTTCACGACGTAACGTCCTGGCTCGAACCCCTACATCGTGCTCACGGTCGCCCCTCTTGCGATCCTCGGGGAAGTGATGTGCCCGCGCTGAAAGGGGAGCATGGCCCATCGGCCTGCGTGAGCGGATCCGGTAGTTGCAGAAACATGGACCACGCCTGCTTTGCCGGCATTCGACATCAGATTCAGCTCCAGTGGTCGAGCGCCGAGGGCTTGGCTCGGGTGCGATCGCCCAGCGTTTCCGCCCCCTCGATCAGCGAATGCCAGCGCGAGTCAACCTGCGCCCTATCGGGGGGAGGCGGCCGGCGGAGCAACGCCGATTCCTACCGATAGCGTGTTCCTAGAATCCGTCAATTCGGAGCCCGGGGGGCCTGTCGTGAATAGTGACCTGTTTTGGATCATCGGTGTAGCGCTGGCTGTGGGGGCGGTGCTACTCATCCTGCTGATCGGATTCTTCATCTTCCGCGCCTGGTATCAGGTGCCGCAGGCGGACGAGGCGATCGTCATCGTCGGTAAGAAGCAGCGCGGCGAAGACGGACTGACGTCGAATATGACCGTCATCACCGGCGGTGGCGCATTCGTGAACAAGCTCACTCAGCGGTCGGATCGCATTTCGCTGCGTTCCCGGCAGATCAAGATGGAGCCCGTCGCGCAGACGAAGAACGGCGTGACCATTCACCTGGCCGGCGTTGCGCTCGTGAAGATCGGCTCGCTGCCCGACCAGGTCCGCGCGGCCGCGGAGCGCTTCGCCTCGCAGGATCAGGCGATCGACGTCTTCACCACTGAGCAGCTCGAGGGTGCGTTGCGTGGTGTGGTTGCGAAGTTGAACGTCGAAGAGGTCATGCAAGACCGCCAGAAGCTTGGTGACGAGATCGCGGAGGGCATCAAGGGCGATTTGCTCGCTCAGGGTCTCGTTCTCGACTCGTTCGCCATTCAGGGCGTCACCGACCGCAACGGATACATCGAGGCTCTGGGTGCGCAGGAGGTCGAGCGCGTCAAGCGCGAGGCCGAGGTGGCGCGCATCGAAGCGGCGCGCGAGGTGAAGGCGCGTCAGCTTTCGACGGAGGAAGCGAACCTCATCGAGCAGACTGCGTTCGACAAGAACACTGCGGCATCGAAGTCTGAGGTCGGCCGCGCCAACGCCGAGGCGGAGCAGGCGGAGAACCTCGCCCGAGCGGAGCGTGAGCAGGCCGTGCTCGTGCAGCGCGCTGAGAACCGTCAGGCCGAGCTCGACGCCGACGTCAAGCGCGTCGCCGACGCCGAAAAGTACCGCCGTCAGACCGAAGCAGATGCCGAGGCGTACGGGCGCCAGAAGAAGGCCGAGACCGACCGTCAGGTAGCGCAGCAGGAATCGGACGCCGAGGCCTACGCGGTGCAGCGACAGGCGGAGGCCCGGCAGGCGTCTGCCGCAGCAGAAGCCGCCGCCGTGCGAGCGCGTGCCGAGGCGGAGGCCGAGGCTCTGCGCGCGAAGTCCAGCGCCGAAGCCGAAGCTCTGCGCGCTCAGGCGAACGCCGAGGCGGAGGCCATCCGGGCAAAGGGTGAGGCGAGTGCCGCGGCCATCCAGGCGGAGGCGGAGGCCCTTCGCGAGAACCAGGAAGCCATCTTGGGTCGAGAGCTCATCGCGCAGCTTCCCGCGCTGATGGCGGAGTTCGCGAAGGGGTATCAGAACGTCGGCAACGTCACGCTCGTCGGAGGCGACACTGCGGGTACGCACATCGCACGCGAGCAGGCTGCGGGTCTGGCCGCGACGTTCGACAGCGTGAAGTCGGCGACAGGTGTCGACCTGGGTGCGATCCTGCAGGGGCAGGCGTTTGGGCGGGGTGTTGGGTCGTCACGCGCACCTTGGGAGGCGGAGTCGTCGGCTACCGCGGGAGAATAGCGACCGGGACCGCCCGCCCGGAACACTCGCGAACGATATTGCGTGATTGATGCCGGCCGGGCAGTCGGATCGACGGGCTCCCCTCGCAGGGCGGCCCGTCTAAGTACCATCAGAAGATGTCCGACGAGTCGCTGGCCGCAATCATCGCAAGCGTCTCCTCGTTGGTAGCCGCCCTTGCTTGGCCAATCGTCGTCCTCTTCCTCGTCATGCGCTTTCGTGGTCCACTTGCGGCTCTTACGCGCCCAGTCCTTCGAGGTGTTCAGGATCGTCTCGCCAGTGGTGGTGGTGGTGAGGCGTCCATTGCATTCGCGGGGGTCTCGTTCAGCGGGAAGATCGATGCGGCCTCCGTCCTGGTTGAGACAGCTGCCGCCCAGCCGGGTGTTGCGGGTGGGCGGGTAAGCGCGCAGGAGGCGCGCCGGGATCTTGCGGAAGTAATCCCGAATGCGATGGTCGCCGCAACCGTCGAAAGCTCCGCCATCCTTTGGGTGGATGACCGGCCCGAGAACAATCGGTTCGTGGCCGACGCTTTCCGCAAGCTGGGTGTCTCTGTCACGCTCGTCGTCAGCACTCGCCAAGCGATGGAACTCGTCGCCAACAACGCGTTCGATGTCGTCGTGTCCGACATGGGTCGCCAGGAGACGGGGCATTACAACGACCGCGCTGGTTACGAATTGCTTTCCCAGCTGAGGCGCAAGGGTTCGAACATTCCCTTCTTCATCTACGCCGGATCGAACCTCCGCGAACATAAAGAGGAGGCGACAAGAAGGGGGGCTCAGGGGTCCACGAATAGGCCGTCCGAGCTCATCAAGCTTGTGACTGCTGCATTAGCTCGCACGTCATAGGGCTCCTCGTCGTCCGTAGAACGAAAGCTCCAGCATGACCCAGCCCCTCCGCTACGCGATCAACACCACGCTCGACGGCTGCTGCCACCACGAAGCGGGCCTCCCGCCCGACCCCGAGTCCATGGCGTTCTGGACCGACGAGCTCCGCCGGTCCGACACCCTCCTCTACGGCCGCATCACCTACGAACTCATGGAGGGCGCGTGGCGCCGGCCCGACTCGAGGGAGTGGCCCGACTGGATGGACGACAGTGAGGTCGCGTTCTCGGAGGTGATGGATCCGATGCGGAAGGTCGTGGCATCCGGAACCCTCAACACAGTCGACTGGAACGCCGAACTTATCCGGGGCGACGTCGTCGACGCCGTCCGACGACTCAAAGAACAGCCAGGCCAAGGCATTGCGTTGGGAGGAGTCAAGCTCCCCGCGATGCTCGCGGCGCATGGGCTTATCGACGAGTACACGTTCGTCGTGCATCCGGTCGTCGCGGGGCGCGGACCACGCCTGCTCGATGGCATCCGGGATCAGATCCATCTCGAGCTCGTGGAGCAGCGGGCATTCCGTTCGGGCGCGGTCGTGCAGCGCTATCGACCCACCGCATAGAACAGGGCCCCGCGCGAACTGGTCGCGCGAGGCCCTGGCATCCGGAACTCAGTCCTGGAGGAACGGGTAGTCGGTGTATCCGGTCTCGCCGCCGCCGTAGACGGAGGCCTGGTCGACCTCGTTCTCGCCGGCGCCCTGCTCCCAGCGGGTGACGAGGTCGGGGTTGGCGATCGCGGGGCGACCGACGGCGACCAGGTCGGCGATGTTCTCGTCGACGGCGGTGACGGCCTCGTCGCGCGTGGTCATGCGCGAGAAGCCGGAGTTGACGATGAACGTGCCGCCGAAGGTGCGACGCAGGTCTTGGATCAGGTCGCTCGCGGGGTCGGCGTGCAGCACGCTCAGGTACGCAAGACCCAGGGGAGCGAGGTCCGACACGAGCGCCTCGTAGGTGGCGCGGGTCTCAGCCTCGTCCTTCTCCCACACGTCCTGAATGTTGTGGGCGGGTGAGATGCGGATGCCGACGCGATCGGCCCCGACCTCGGCGACGACGGCGCGCGCGACCTCGATGACGAAGCGGGCGCGGGCCTCGGGGGATCCGCCGTATCCGTCGGTGCGCTGGTTGGAGGCGGGGGAGAGGAACTCGTGGAGGAGGTATCCGTTCGCGGAGTGCAGCTCGACGCCGTCGAGGCCGGCATCGACCGCGCGGCGGGCGGCCTTCACGAACTCGTCGCGGACGGTGGCAAGCTCCTCCGTCTCGAGCGCGTGCGGCACGGGGTAGGCGACCTTCGTGCCATCGGCCAGACGCGTGTCGCCCTCGATGGCGATGGCGGAGGGAGCGACGATGCGGTCGGTTCCGGTGATGTCGGTGTGGGTGACGCGTCCACCGTTCATCAGCTGCATGAAGACGACGCCGCCCTCGGCGTGAACGGCGTCGGCCACCTTCGCCCAGCCCGCAGCCTGCTGCTCGGTCACGATGCCAGGCTGACCCGGGTACGCCCGCGACTCAGCGCTGGGGAACACACCCTCGGTCACGAGCAGACCGATGCCGGCGCGCTGCGCGTAGTACTTCGCCACGATGGGTCCGGGAACGCCGTCGACGCCGGAGCGCAGGCGGGTCATCGGGGCGAGCGACACACGGTTGCGGACGCCGACACTGCCGACGGTGGTGGGGCTGAAAAGGCTCACGAAGGGGGTCCTCTCGTTCGTTTATAGGCCGAGAGTTCGCAACGGCGGTGAAGGCGGGTCTATTCCGCGGCTCGCGGGGTCAGGGGAAGACCAGGAGGTCGCCCGGGTCGATGCGCGTCTCGCCCGGGATGACGGGTTCACCGTTCCGCGTCAGCTGGGCGGGATCGATCGCGAAGCGCTCGCCGATGGCGCCTAGGGAGTCTCCGGATGCCACCATGTACGACGCAATGCGGCTGGTGTCGGCGCCGGATACCACCGCGTACCCCTGGGCTCCGAGGCGTCGTCCGAGGTCGACGCCGTCGTCGGGCCTCGGCATGACGACGAACCTGGTCGGATCGTCGGGGTTGTAGTCATTCTTCGCGGGGTCGTAGTACTCCACGCCGGCCGGCAGCACGTCGCCGGGCTCTCCGATCAGAGCGCGGAAGTCGTTTGGACACCCCTCGGTGCCCTGGCAGCGGAAGCCCTCGGGATAGATGATCCACGGGCTGGAGTCCTTCGCCCAGGCGGGGAGCTCGGTGATCGGCGGAGTGGCGGTGGGGGTCGGTGCTGCGGAGGTCGGAGCCGCCTGTTCGACGAGGGGTGCCTCGGTTCGGGAGAAGCCCCAGATCGCGAGCGCGCACGCGCCCGCGACGGCGACCGCTGAGACGGCGAGGGTGATCTTCGCGGCGCGCTTCATGCGTTCAGACTCGCACAGCGGCATCCGGGATCAGAAGCAGGGCGGGCAGGACGGCGCGAGCGGTCGTGGGGTGTGCGCGAACGGTCTACTAGAGGGCGGGGAGCATCACGTCGGACAGATAGTCGCGCAGGCGTGGGACATCGCGCGTGAGGGTGCGCCACACGCGACGCGGGTCGAGGTCGTCGTACTGGTGCGCTGCGAAGTTACGCATATCGATCATCTGCCGCCATGGTTGCCCATCGAAGCGTTCGCGCACGGAGGCGGGGATCTTCACGACGGCCTCGCCGATGCGGATCAGCCCCATCTCCGCGGCCCACTGCGTCTGGATGTCGTCCAGGAAGTGCTGCTCGCCCCGCTCGACGATCTGCGCGATCACCTCGCACACCGAGATGACCCGCGCGGCGGCGTCGCGCGCCTTTCGATCGTCCGCGGTCACAGCGGGATCGCCTCGCGGAGGACTCTCTCGCCGAACTCTCCCCGCAGAGTGTCGGATGCCACGACGTCGACCTCGACGTGCAGAAGGTCGGTGAGGGCGAGACGCAGGCCGATCTCGTCCAGAAGACCGGCTTCGGGCGTGAAGTCGACGAGCACATCGACGTCGGACGACGTGGTCTCGTCGCCCCGAGCGACGGAGCCGAAGACGCGTGGAGACGCAGCGTGGAACTCGTCGACGAGGCGATGGATCTCGTCGCGGTGCCGGAAGAGCCGCTCATTGAGGGTGCCGACGAGGGCCTTGCGAATACGCTCGACGACCTCAGGACTGGGCTGTCGACGGCCGTTCTCGTAAGCGGAGATGTTCGGCTGTGGCACACGCGCAGCGCGGGCGAGCTCGGCTTGACTCATGCCCGCCGCCTGGCGCCCCGCCCGGATGTCCATGTGCCCAGTCTACCGAGGGGTTATCGCGGGCGATATATCTTCGCGGCTCGACGCCCTTCGGGCCCGCGCACCGCCATACGCTGGTGGCCCAGCCACACACCGGAGGACCGCGATGACCGAGAACCCGCTCGCCCACCGCCTCGACTACACGCTCGCCGAGCTCGACGACGGTGCCCTGTCGGCGTCGCCCTTCGCGCTGCTTCAGCAGTGGTTGACGGATGCCGCGGACCTGCCAGAACCGAACGCGATGGTCGTGTCGACGGTCGACGGCGAAGGGCGGCCCACCTCGCGCACCGTTCTGCTGCGCGGGGTCGACGATGACGGCGCGCTGTGGTTCTTCACCAACCGGGATTCGCGGAAGGGTCAGGCGCTGGCGGGAAATCCGGCGGTGTCGATCCTGTTCCCCTGGTACGCGCTGCAGCGTCAGGTGATCGTGCTCGGCACGGCCACACCGTTGTCGGCCGAGCGCGACGACGCGTACTTCGCCTCACGGCCGCGCGGATCGCAGCTGTCGGCCTGGGCGAGCCGCCAGTCGCAGCCGGTGGCATCCCGTGTCGAGCTCGAGGAGCAGATGGCGGAGGTGTCGGCGCGCTTCGCCGACGACGCGGTCGTGCCGCGTCCGCCGCACTGGGGCGGGTATCGGGTCGAGCCACGCGAGATCGAGTTCTGGCAGGGGCGTCCCTCGCGGCTGCACGACCGGATCGTGTTCACGCGGGATGAGGACGGCTGGGCGGGGATGCGGCGGCAGCCGTGAGGGCTTGGGCGCAGCGCTGCGGGTGAACATGCGAGCGCGGGGTCGCATTTCTGCCGATTCAGCGCGGAGCGCTACGGGGGCGGAGCGTAGCTTCGTGCTGTGGGCACGGTATGGATCGTCTATCGCGAAGATCGAGGTCTCGACGTACTTGGGGTGTTCGACGATCAGCTGGTGGCGACGAGGTACACGGAGTTTCTCGCGGACGGGGAGTATCTCGGGCAACGTATCTGGGTAGGCGGCTACCCGGTGCCGTATAGATCCACCGACGAATTAGAAGGCAGAAGCCGATGACCGAGACGAACCTCGCACCGCACCGCATCGATGCGCAGACCACGGTCTGCATCTCCGTGTCGGCCCGCCCGACGAGCATCGGCACGCGCTTCCACAACTACCTTTACGCCGAGCTCGGGCTGAACTTCGTCTACAAGGCGTTCCGCACGACCGACATCGCCGGCACCATCGCGGGGGTGCGAGCACTCGGCATCCGGGGATGCTCGGTCTCGATGCCCCACAAAGAGACGGTCATCCCGCTCGTCGACACCCTCGAGCCGTCGGCCGCGGCGATCGGCAGCGTCAACACCATCGTGAACGATGACGGCGTGCTGACCGCGTCGAACACCGACTACCTCGCGATCGACGAGCTCATCGCCGACCACAACGTCGACCTCACCCGTCCCGTGATCCTGCACGGCTCGGGAGGCATGGCGAAGGCCATCGCCGCGGTGCTGCACGCTCGCGGTGCCGACCAGGTCACCGTCCTATCGCGCAACGCCGACACCGGGACCGCTCTCGCCCGGCAGTACGGGTTCGCCGCGGCATCCGACCTGCCGGCTCCCGCGGAGGCGACGCTCATCAACGCGACGCCGATCGGGATGAACGGGCCGCACGCCGACGCCCTCGCCTTTCCGCTCGAGCACATCCGGGCGGCTCCCGTGGTGATGGATGTCGTCGCCTTCCCGGCTGAGACCCCGCTGCTGGCGGCGGCTCGCGAAGCCGGAGCCGAGGTGATCGGCGGCGACGCCGTCATCGCGCTGCAGGCGGCCCGGCAGTTCGTCGCGTATACGGGCGTCGTGCCGACGGCGGAGCAGGTCGCGCGGGCGGCGAAGTACTCGCGGGAGACCGTGGCGGCGGGGTGACGCGGGGGTCCGCGCGGCTCGCATCAGCCGCGGGGACACCCGACTGATGCGGGCGCGGCCAGGACGTTGTGCGCAAGGCGCCCGTGCGTGAGATGGTGCGCGCGTCAGGCGATCAGGGACAGCGGAAGGGGCATGGCCGTGCAGAGGATTCCGTATCTGGTGATTGGCGTGGGGGTCGTGCTTGCCGTGGCGAGCTGGCTGACGTGGAAGCCCTGCCTCGATGGTGATCTCGCCTCTTGCTACGACCTTCTCAACCAAAGGCCGTGGGAGCTTGCCCGTTCCGCAGCGTGGGCCGTCGCGTTGGTCACATGCGGGGTGGGGTTCATCCCTCGCTATGGCCGGGTCGGCGCTGCTGTCGGGCTTATGTCGACCATTCTTGCGGTGCCGATACTCGACCCGGGATTCCCCGTCGCCGGCCTGAACTCGGCAGACGGGAATCCCGGGGCCGGCATCATCTCCGGTCTCATCCTGATCGGCGGAGGCGCACTCTACGCGGCGCTGAGCGAAGTGGATCGCCGCAGGGCGGCTGGAGGGATGACACCTCTCGGAGTGCCGACGGCGTGACTCTCACAGGCACGACCCGTATGTGACATCGACGCGCATCGAAGCTCCACCGGGGCTGGGCGATGATCTCCCCGCACGTCCTCCCACGGCATCCGCCCCGCGCACAAGGGCCACCCCCGAAAGCCATCCGCGGCGCCCCGGCACGTAGATTCGATGCATCCGCATCCGCGGATCGCGAGCTGAGTCATCTGCGGGGAGACGACGACACCATGGCGAAGAAGAACGCCGACAGGCCCGACCTCGACGACAAGGCGTTCATCGAGGCGAGCTCCGCGGCCAAGTCGCGGTACGGCCGGTTCAACCTCGCGATCGTCGGCGCTTCGGGCGTGGGCAAGTCGTCGCTGGTCAACGCCGTGTTCGGGCGCGACTGGGCGAAGGTCGGGCGGGGTCTTCCGGTCACGCGCGGCGTGCACTTCTACAGCGATGATTCGCTCGGCATCTGGGACGTCGAGGGGTTCGAGATCGGCTCGCCGGTCCCGCCCGACCAGCAGCTGCGCAACCACCTCGACGCCATCGCCGCGCACCCCGGCGACCACCAGATCTCGGTCGTCTGGTACTGCGTGCGGGCCGCCGACGACAGGCTCACCCCCGCCGACATCGCGATGATCCGCGAGCTCGACGCGCGGGGGCTGCCGGTGATCCTCGTGCTGACGAAGGTCGACTGGATCAAGAACCCGATCACGGGGCACCAGGGCGTCGCGAAAGACCTGGAGGCGTTCGTCGACTGGCTGAACGACCCGGTCGATCCGAACACCGGCGAGCGGCTGCGCATCCCGTACCGGAAGGTCATCCTCACCTCCACCCGCGACAAGAACGGGAAGGGAAAGGGGCACGGCCTCGGTGACCTTGTCACGGAGACCCTCGAACTCGCGCCCGAGCGTGACAAGGACGCCTTTCGCATCGCACAGCGCCTCAACCTCCCGTGGAAGAGGGAGATGGCGCGGCCGATCATCGCCGCGGCGTCCGCAGCGGCCGCGGGAGCGGCGACGGTTCCGCTTCCTGTCTCTGATGCGATCACTCTGGCGCCGATTCAGCTCACGATGATGGGCCGCATCGCCGCGATCTACGACCTCGAGGTCAAGACGATGCTGTCGGCCGGCGCGCTCGCGCAGTTCGGCGTGCAGGTCGCGGGGCGGGCGCTCGCGACGAGCTTCCTCAAGCTCATCCCCGGCGCGGGGATCGTCGTGAACGCCGCGGTCGCCGGTGCCCTGACGGCGGCGACGGGCGAGAGCTGGCTGAAGATCTGCGAACTGCTGCACACCGGCAAGATCGACGTGCGCAAGCTCGATCAGGAGTGGGCCAAGTACGCCCCCAACTTCATGGACGTCGCGAAGAAGCTGCTCGAGCGGCGCGTCACGAAGCGCTGAGCCACACCCGCTGCGGCTGCCAGTCGGCGGTCCACGCGACGAGGTCGGCGCGCATCCCGGGCTCCAACAGTCCGCGCGTTACCTCGCCCAACGCGGCGGCGGGAACGGCCGTGGCCGCGCCCACGGCATCCGAAGCGCTCAGGCCCAGGTCGACGATGGCCGTACGGACCGCGCGATCGAGCGTGAGGGTGGAGCCGGCGATCGTGACGCCGTCGTCGAGCAGCGCGCGGCCCTCGGCCACCCGGACGTCGAGGTCACCCAGGCGGTAGTCGCCGTCGGCGTGGGCGGCGGCGGCCATGGCATCCGTGATCAACGCCACCCGCTGCGGCGCCGCGGTCAGCAGCAGGCGGGCGACCGCGGGATGCACGTGCACCCCGTCGAGGATCAGCTCGAGCGTCACGCGCTCGCTCTCGAGCGCGGCGGGCACGGGCCCGGGCAGACGGTGGCCGATCGCGGGCATGGCGTTCAGCGCGTGCGTGAGCAGGGTCGCCCCGCGGGCGATCGCCTCGCGCGTGAGGGCGTAATCGGCCTCGGTGTGCCCGAGGGCGACGCGGATGCCGCGCTCCGCGAAGAGCGTGATCGCGTCGAGCGCCCCGGGCAGTTCGGGGGCGAGCGTGACCTGGCGGATCAGGCCGGGTTCGGCGGACAGCACGAGGTCGACGAAGCGCTCGTCGGGCACGGCGAGGGCGGCGGGATCGTGCGCTCCGCGCCGCGCGGGCGAGAGGCAGGGCCCCTCGAGGTGAGCACCGAGGATGCCGGGGGCGGACCGGCGCGCGACCTCGACGCCGTCGAGCTGACGCCGCAGGACGTCGAGGGGGGACGAGACGAGGCTCACGAGCGTGGCCGTGGTGCCGTGGCGACGGTGAGCGGCGACGCCGGCCGCGATGGCATCCGCCCCGTCGTCGAAGGCGTGCCCGCCGCCGCCGTGCACGTGCAGGTCGATCAGGCCGGGGGTGAGCGTCGCGCCGTCGAGGTCGACGTGCTTATCGGCGTGCGGGGCCGGCCCGGAGCCCACGGCGGCGATCAGCCCGTCGCGCACCTGCACCCACGCGTCCGGCAGGTCACGCCGGGCGTCGACCACCCGGGCGCCGGTGAGCAGCAGGTCGGTGGTCATGCCGTGGCGATCTCGCGGTGATCCCAGGCGAAACGGTAGTAGTCGCGGTGCTCGAGCCGGGCGGCGGCGGCCTCGTCGACGATGACCACGGCCCGGCGGTGCAGCTGAATGGCGGATGCCGGGCACGACGAGGTCAGCGGACCCTCGACCGCCGCGGCGACGGCGGGGGCCTTCGTCTCGCCGAACGCGAGCAGCACGAGCACCCGCGCGTCGAGGATCGTGCCGATGCCCTGCGTGAGGCAGTGCGTGGGGACGTCCTCGATGCAGTCGAAGAACCGCGCGTTGTCGGCTCGGGTTGCGGGCGTGAGCGCCTTGAGGCGCGTGCGTGAGGCGAGCGAGGAGCCCGGCTCGTTGAAGCCGATGTGCCCGGTGCGGCCGATGCCGAGGATCTGCAGGTCGATCCCACCGGCGTCGGCGATCGCTGCCTCGTAGCGCTCGCCGGCCTCGGCCAGCGGACCCTCGTCGTCGCCCGGTACGCGCACGCGCTGAGGGTCGAGGCCGAGGGGCGCAACGATGTCGCGATCGACCACGGCGCGATAGCTCTCGGGGTATCCGGCGGGCAGGCCCACGTACTCATCGAGGGCGAAACCGCGCACGGCCGACAGATCGAGCGAGCGCTCGGCCAGCGCCGACCACACCGGCAGCGGGGTCGAGCCGGTCGCGAGGCCCAGCGTCGGCTCGTCGCGCGTGGCGAGCGCGGCGACGATGAGGTCGGCGGCGATGCGACCGGCCTCGGCCTGCGTCTTCACGATCGCGATCTCGGTCATGCGCGTGCCTCCTCTGCCGTCGGGGCGGTTCCGGATGCCGCGGGCTCAGCCAGGATGACAGGCGCGACCCACGAGCGGGTGACCTCGGCGCGCCCGGCGGCCCCGAATGCGAGCATCGCGGCCCCGATGCGGCCGGCGTGGGTGCCGAGGGCCGCGGTCTCGAGGCGCGGGACCGGACGCCACACGAGGGCGGCAGCGAGGCGCTCGCGCAGGGGCTCGACGAACGCGGCCCCGGCCTGCGCGACGCCGCCGCCGAGCACGATCACCTCGGGATCGACGAGCAGCGTGAGGGTCGCCAGGCCCGTCGCGAGGGCGTCCAGGCCCTCGGCCCAGACGCGCGCGGCGATCGGGTCGGTGTCGATGCGGGCGATGATGGCAGCGGCATCCGGAGTCTCGATGAGCATGTCGTCGCCCACCTCGGCGCTTGCGGCGGCGTAGCGACGGGCGAGGCCGGCGCCCGAGAAGTAGACCTCGAGACATCCGCGCTGGCCGCACGTGCAGAGCTCGCCGCCGGGGACGACCGGGATGTGGCCCAGTTCGCCGGCTCCCGCGATGGCTCCCTCGAGGGCGCGCCCGTCAGAGGTGATCGCGGCAGCGACGCCCGTGCCGATCGCGGCGAACACGACGTCGCGCGAGCCCGCGGCAGCGCCGAACGCCGACTCGGCCGCTCCCGCCGCGCGCACGTCGTGGTCGACGGCGACGGGAATGGCGACGGCGTCGGACAGGATCCGCGCGAGGGGCACGTCTTTCCAGCCAAGGCTCGAGGCGTAGTGCACGGTGCCGGTGGCGGCGTCGATGAGACCCGGGCTCAGGACGCCCGCCCCCACGACCGCGCGGCCCTCGGCCGAAGCGGCGGCGACGAGCTCGCGCAGCAGGTCGGCGATGCGGTCGACGGTCTCGGAGCCCGAGCCCGTCGCGACAGCGGAGCTGTGCAGCACCCGCCCGTCGACGTCGACCAGCGCGCCCTTGGCCGAGGTGCCGCCGATGTCGACGGCGATCGCGGCGGTCCGGGGCGTCGCTGCGGGGGTCGACACGGCGCGGACGGTGTCGCGGATCAGCGACTCGTCGGTCTCGAGGAATCCGCGGTCGGTCGCGACCTGCGCGCGCAGGTGCACCTCGCGGGCGCCCGTACTCTCGAGCAGCGCCGCGACGTTGTGGGCACGCACCGAGCCGCCGGCGAGCACCGTCGGCATCCGCGACCCTTCCGACCGGGCACGCAGGGCGGCGAGCACGTCGGCGCCCTCGCGAGCGGTCGCCGCTCCGCCCGAGGTGAGTACGCGCTCAACGCCGTGGTGGGCGAGCGTCTCGTACGCCTCGAACAGGTCGACGGTCTCGTCGAAGGCCTTGTGGAACGTGATCGGCACATCGCCCGCGTCGGCCCGGATCGCGTCGAGGGCCCGCTCGTCGATGCGTCCGTCGGCGGTCAGGGCTCCGAACACGATGCCCACCCGCACGTCGGTCGCCGCGGCCAGGGCGGCGATCGCGCGGGCATCGGCCCGCATCACGCGCAGCTCGTCGGCCGAGTAGACGAAGTCACCGCCGCGCGAGCGCACCATGATCTGCACGCCGATGCGGGTGACCGACGCCAGTACGAGCTGGATCAGCCCCATGCTGGGGGTCGTCCCACCCTCGAGCAGGTCGGCGCACACCTCGACGCGGTCGGCCCCGGCCCGCTCGGCGGCGAGCACGCCGGCCAGGTCGTCGACGCAGATCTCCACGAGCGCGCGGGCGCTCGCCGCGGTGTTTTCGTCGACGGATGCCGGGTCTGCGGCGGTCGTCACGGCGCGGCGCTCGCTGCCGAGGCGTCGAGCCACGCGCGCACGTCGCCACCGACCTCGATCGAGCCGACGGGAACACCGCCGCCGAGGATCGGCAGGTCGACCAGATCGCCCGCGTTCGAGATGTCGGCGCCGAGCGCCTTGAGCACCGTGAGCGCGACGAGCGTGGTGGCGCGCGGGTTGCCGTCGAGGATCTTCATCGACACGGACGCGCCGTCGGCGGTCGCCATGCCGATGACGCCCTCGGCGCCGCCCTTCGACAGCAGACCCGGAACCCGCAGCATCGCGTCGGTGTTGGCGTGATGATCGCCACCGACGAAACGGGGGTGGGAGCGCATGGCATCCGCCACCCGCCTTTCCGGCGTGCCGGGCTCGGCCGTGACCAGGGCGCGGAAGATGCGGGCGATGCCCAGGGGCGAGACGCTGAACAGGGGAGCGCCGCAGCCGTCGACCGCGTCGTGCGCGACCGGCTCGCCCGACAGGCGCTCGAGCGTCGTGCGCACCAGCTGCTGCAGGGGGTGGGCGGGGTCGAGGTAGGTCGCAGTGTCCCACCCGTTGACCGCGCAGGCCAGCAGCATCGCGGCGTGCTTGCCCGAGCAGTTCATGCGCACGCGGGAGCGCTGCTCGCCGTCGCGGATCAGACGCTCGCGCGTCGGCTCGTCTTCGGGCCAGTCGACCGGGCAGCCGAGCGCCGCGTCGTCGAGTCCCGCGCGCGTGAGCATCTCGCGCACCACCTCGACGTGCACGTCTTCGCCGGTGTGGCTGCCCGCGGCGATCGCGAGCTCGGCGCCGTCGATGTCGGCCCCGGCGACCAGGCAGGCGAGGGCCTGCACCGGCTTGACCGTGGAGCGCGGCAGGATCTGCTCGCCGCTGCCGGTCTGCCACGCGACGGAGCCGTCGGCGGCCAGGGCCGCGATCGAGCCGAGGTGACGGCTCTCGACGACACCCGAACGGATGACGACGGCCAGGTCGGCCAGCGGGGAGGGAACGGGGGGAAGGGAGGTCATGGGTGGTTCTTTCGATGCCGTGGGGAGGGCGGGATCAGCGGTCGACGGGTGCGTTCGGCGTCGTCAGGCCCGCGGGGGCGACCTTGGCGGGAGCCGCGAGGCTGCGCCGACCGGGGCGCTTCTGCAGGCGGGCCGCGAGACCCGACAGGCTGCCGTTGAGGGCGAGGAAGATCGCGGTCACGACCACGAACGTCTGGATGAGCAGGCCGTTGAAGGTCGACAGCACCTGACCGCGGTAGAGCAACTCGGTGAAGGCCACGATGTAGCCGAGCGAGGTGTCCTTCAGCAGGCTCACCAGCTGCACGACCAACGAGGGGGCGACGAAACGCAACGCCTGCGGCAGCACGACCTTGCGGTCGACCTGCCAGCGGGTCATGCCGAGGCTGAGGCCGGCCTCGGCCTGGCCGCGGGGGAGGGCCAGGACACCGGCACGGATGATCTCGGCGAACGCGGCCGCGTTGGCGATCGTCAGGGGGATGACGAGCTTCCACAGCACCGGGAAGTTCAGTCCGAGCTGGGGCAGGCCGAAGAGCATGAGGTAGATCAGCAGCAGCACGGGGACCGTGCGGGCGATCTCGATGTAGGCGGTGCAGAACCAGCTGACCCAGCCGACACGGCTGAGGCGGCCGAGCGCGAGCAGCAGACCCAGCACGAAGCCGAGCACCGCCGTGAGGGCCGCAGCCTGCAGCGTGCCGAGCAGGCCGACGCCGAGGTACTCCCAGATGGCGATGTCGAGGAACGGCGCCCACCGGTCGCCGTCGAGCTGCCCCTTCGAGGCGAACTGCATCAGCGCGAGTACGATCAGGCCCACGATGACGAGGGCGCTGACGATCGACCAGATCAGGATGCGGCGCCGCGTGCGCGGCCCGGGCTCGTCGTAGAGCGAGAGGGTGGCGGTCATCGGCGGATCCTCAACTTCTTCTCGAGACGGCCGGCGGAGAGGCCGATCGCGAGGGCGAGCACCATGTAGATCAGACCCGCCGCGGTGAAGATCAGAATGGGCTGGGCCTCGACGAGATTGAGCTTGTTGGCGGCGCTGGTCAGCTCGACCACGCCGACGGCCGCGGCGAGGGCGGTGTTCATGGTGAGGGCGATCATCACGTTGCCGATCGGCTGGATCGCCGCTCGGAGCGACTGGGGGATCACCAGCACGCGCAGCGTCTGTCCGAGCGAGAAGCCCAGCGCGCGGCTGGCCTCGATCTCGCCCCGGCTCACGGTGTTGACACCGCTGCGCACGGCCTCGGCGACGTACGCGGCTTCGTACAGCGTGAGCACGATGATCGCCGTCGGCGTCAGGGGCAGCAGGAACCCGGCATCCGGAAGCGCGAACACCGCGAGCACCAGCAACACCAGCAGGGGGACGTTGACGAAGAACTGCACGTAGGCGAACGCGGCCCACCGCAGCACCGGCACGGGGCTGATGCGCGCCGCCGTGATGAGCGTGCCGAGCAGGATCGACCCGATGCCCGCCGTGACGGCGAGCAGGATCGTCGTTCCGAGCGCTTGCGCGATCGGCCCGGCGCTGGTGGCGAAGAAGTCCATGGGGTCCTCGGGTCAGCGGAACAACGAGAAGGAGACCGGCGCCCGCCATGTGCGGGACGGGCGCCGGTCGGTCAGCGGCTCAGGAGCCGGGGACGCTGCCGATCGCGGGGGGAGTCGGAGCGCTCGACTCGACGGCCTCGCCGAGCGTGGCCTCCCAGATCTTGGCCCACGAACCGTCGTCCTGGATCGTGGTCAGCCAGTCGTTGATGAACGACTTGAACTGCGCGTCGTCCTTCTTCAGACCGATGCCGTAGGCCTCGGTGGTGAAGGGCTGGCCGACGACCTTGATGCTCTTGTCGTCGATCGCGTGGCTGGCCAGCAGCGTGAAGTCCTGCACGTACGCGTCGCCGCGGCCCTGCTGCAGCGCCTGGAGAGCCTGCGGGTCGGTGGCGAAGCTCACGATGTTCGCGGTCGGCTGCTTCTCGGGCACGGCCGTGACGGCGGGGGTGTTCGCGCCGACGATGACGGTCTTGCCGCCGAGGTCGTCGATGCCGTTGATGTCGGTGTTGTCGCTGCGCACGGCGACGGCCAGACCCGACTCGAGGTAGGGGCCTGCGAAGTCGACCTGCTCGGCGCGCTGCTCGGTGATCGTGTAGGTGTTGAACACGACGTCGACGGTGCCGTTGGCCAGGAGGGCCTCACGCGTCTCGGAGGCCGGCGGCACGATCTCGACGCTGGGCTTACCGAGGATGTAGATCGCGAGCATCTTCGCCAGGTCGGCGTCGAAGCCCTCGACGTCGTCGGGGTTGGTCGGGTCCTGCTGCGACAGCAGCGGAGCGTCGAGCGCCTCGGCGACGATGAGCTTTCCGCGCTCCTTGATCTTCGCCATGGTCGAGTCAGGGATGAGGGCCGCGGCGTCGGCGACGGGCGCGTTCGAGTAGACCTCGTCGAGGCTGCTCGCGTTGGCCGAGGCGCTCGGGTCGGAGCCGGGGACGGCCGCGGTGCCGGACGAGCACGCGGCAAGGGATGCGACCGTGGCCGCGGACGCCAAGAGGACGAGGCCTCGGCGAAGGATCGAGCGAGAGGAGATCACGGGTACTGCCTTTCGTTTGCTGGTGCGTGCGGAACGAGCCGCGTCGGGGGCGGGGAGGATGTCAGTGGGCGAGGATCTTCGACAGGAACGCCCGAGCACGATCGCTCTCGGCGTGCGTGAAGAAGCGCTCGGGGGTGGTGTCTTCGACGATGCGGCCGTCGTCCATGAAGATCACGCGGTCGGCCGCGCGGCGGGCGAAGCCCATCTCGTGCGTGACGACGACCATCGTCATGCCCTCTTCGGCGAGCGAGGTGATCACGTCGAGCACCTCGCTGACCATCTCGGGGTCGAGGGCGGAGGTCGGCTCGTCGAAGAGCATGAGCTTGGGCTTCATGGCCAACGCGCGGGCGATCGCGGCGCGCTGCTGCTGACCGCCGCTGAGCTCGCCGGGGAAGCTGTCGGCCTTGTCGGCGATGCCGACCCGCTCGAGCAGCGCCAGTCCCTCTTCGCGGGCCTTCTTCTGCGCCACCTTCGACACGATGCGCGGCGCGAGCGCGACGTTGTCGAGCACGGTGCGGTGCGCGAAGAGGTTGAACGACTGGAACACCATCCCCACCTCGGCGCGCAGGTTCGCCAGGGCGCGGCCCTCGCTCGGCAGCGGGACGCCGTCGATGGTGATGGTGCCCGAGGTGATGGTCTCGAGGCGGTTCAGGCAGCGGCAGAGCGTCGACTTGCCCGAGCCCGACGGGCCGACGATGACGACGACCTCACCGCGGGCGATAACGAGGTCGATGTCTTTGAGCACGTGGTGGTCGCCGAAGTGCTTCTGCACCTCGCGGACCTGCACGAGAGGCGCGGAGGCGGGGGCTGCGGGAGACACGGGCGTCGACACGGGCGTGGATCCTTCCCGCGGACTCGCCGCGATGTCGGAGCTGGCGACGCGGAGAGGTGATTTCCGCGTCGTTGGTGAAATCAAACTAACGAGGCCATGTTACAGCGATAATTCGAGACAGATACTCCAACTTTGGACTAAGGTAAAGCTGTGCAGCCTCACCCCGTCGCCCTGCCCGCGTTCAGTTCGCAGACTCTCGCGGTGCTCACGCCCCTCCGCACGGGCGCCGCGCGTTCGCGCGCCGAGCTCGCCGCGCACACCGGCCTCTCGCCCTCGACCGTCACCGCGCGCATCGACCCGCTCATCGCCGCGGGCGTCGTCGTCGAAGACGGCTCCGACGACTCGCGGGGCGGCCGCCGCCCGCGTCGCCTCGCAATTCGCGGTGGCCTCGGCACGGTCGGCAGCATCGACCTCGGTGTCGAGCGCAGCACGATCGGCCTCGTCGACTACGCCGGCACCGCCCTCGCGCACCGTCACCTCGTGCTGGATCTGGCAGAGGGTCCGGATGCCGTGCTCCGCCGCGTCGCCGACGAGCTCGCGGCGTTGGTCGAGGCGAAGGGCACGCCCCCGCTCACGGGGGCCGCGATCGCCCTGCCCGGTCCGGTGTCAGCCGAGACCGGCCGGCTCGTCGCGCCGTCGCGCATGCCCGGATGGCACGGCGTCGACGTCGCCGCGCTGCTCGCCGCCACGCTCGGCGTTCCCGCGATCGCCGGCAATGACGCCAACTGCATGGCGGTCGGCGAGCTCGTCGGGGGAGACCCCGAGGCCCGCAACCAGGTGTTCATCAAGGCGGGCTCGGGCATCGGGTCGGGCGTGATCGCCGACGGGCAGCTCTACACCGGCCGCAGTGGAGCCGCGGGCGACATCAGTCACGTCACCGTGCCGGGGGCCGCCCCCGTGCCGTGCTCGTGCGGACGCGTCGGCTGCCTCGACGCGGTCGCCAGCGGCTCGGCCCTCACCCGCGCCGCGCAGGAGGCCGGCCGCGACGTGTCGGACGTCGAGACCGTGATCGACCTGGCCCGCACCGGCGACGCGCTCGCCACGGGCCTGTTGCGCGAGGCCGGGAGCATGACCGGCGGCGTCCTCGCCACGATCGTCAACTTCTTCACCCCCGACCGGCTCGTGGTCGGCGGCTCGCTCAGCGCATCCGACGTCTTCATCGCCGCGATCAAGTCGAAGCTGTGGGCGGACTGCCTGCCCATGGCGACGGAGAACCTCGAGGTCGCCGTTCCCCGGCACCCGCGGGTGGGGGGCATCCTCGGTGCTTCGCGCCTGTTCCTCGACGCCGCGTTCGGCGCGGAGTCGGCGCGCACGGCGCTCCGGCTCGCGACGCACTGACCGGCGGGGTTGACGCGCGCGAGGTCGCTGAGCCTGACCCCAGGTCCCTGAGCCTGACCCCAGGTCCCTGAGCCTGTCGAAGGGACCGGGAGCCTCGCGGGTCGGGTGGCTTCGACGAGCTCAGCCACCTCCCGCCGTCACCCGGACTCCCGCCGTCACGCCGACCCTCGCCGCCCGACAGCGTGCGACGCTGGAAAGTGCCATGACCGACACCACGCCCGCCGACCGCCTGCGCGCAGCCCTCGCGCTGTCCGACCCGTCGGCCCGCCTGCAGACCGCGCTCGCCGCGGGCACTCGCCCCGACGACAGCTACATCGCCGAGCTCGTCGCCCGGTGCGCCGTGGAGTCCGACTTCTTCGTGCGCGACATGCTCACGTGGGCGCTCACCCGCCACGATCCCGCGCGGGTCGTCCCGGCGTTGCTCCCCGAGGTGACCTCCGAGATCCCCCAGGCGCGGAGCCAGTCGCTGCACACCCTGTCGAAGATCGGCGACCCCGCGGCGTACGCGTCGATCACCCCGGCCGTGCTGCGCGATCGGCACCCCGAGGTGGCGCGGGCGGCCTGGCGTACGGCATCCGGACTCGTTCCCGACGACGCGCACGAGGCCCTCGCCGAAGAGCTCTCGACCCAGTTCGGACGCGGCGACCACGACACCCAGCGCAGTCTGAGCCGCGCGTTCGCGGCGATCGGACCCCGCGCCGAGCCGGCCGTCGAGCGCGCCGCGGCCTCTCCGTACGACGTGGTCAGTGCGCACGCTCGGGCGACCGCGATCGTGATGGATGATCCGGATGCCGACTTCGCCGAGGCCGCCGTCGAGGCGCGGCGTCTCGTCGCGCAGCGCGCGCTGCCGGTCGCGGAGTAAGCGTTCGCTGTGGCGTCAAGCCCTCGGCCCTTTCAGGTTTCTCCTCAACGCTGAGGAGTAATTTCGCCGGGTCGGCGGCGACCGTTGCTTCTGCGCGCGTCACGTGGCGCCGACCACCCCGGCACCAGTGACGACGGAGGAGGCGGTCACCATCACCACCATGACGGCTCCCGTGTCGACCGCTCGGGTCGCGGCATCCGCCCCCTTCGCCCACGTGCGGAACCTCCCCTCACTGACGGGGCTCCGCTGGGCGACGGCGATGCTGATCTTCGGGCACCACCTCATGGCGGTCGAGTACTTCGGCGGCCCCGCCGGCACGGTGTGGGCCTTCGTCTTCGAGGCCGGCAAGACCGGCGTCACCCTGTTCTTCATCCTCTCGGGCTTCGTGCTGGCGTGGGGATTCAAGCCGCAGCAGAGTGCGGGATCGTTCTGGTGGCACCGCTTCGCCCGCATCTACCCCCTGCACGTCGTCGGCGTCGTGCTCGCCCTGATCGCCGCGGCCACCCTCGTGCCCGAGATCCGCACCGACGGCGCCGCCCCGCTCGCAGCCAACCTGCTGCTGGTCAACGGCTGGGTGCCCGACTGGTGGCAGGCCGGCAACCCCGCGAGCTGGTCGCTGGTGTGCGAGGCGTTCTTCTACCTCAGCTTCCCGTTCCTCATCCGCCCCCTCGTACGCCTGTCGAACCGCGCCAAGGCCATCACGGTCGGCGTCGCCCTGGCGCTCGTCGCCCTGGCCCCGCAGATCGCCGCGCTGTCGCCGGTGCCGATGTCGTCGGCATCCACCCCTCTGCTCCGCCTGCCCGAGTTCGCGCTCGGCGTCACCCTGGCGCTGCTCGTGAAGAGCGGGGCATGGATGCCGCTGCAGCTGCGCTACACCGTGCCGCTGGCCGTCGCCGGCTACGCCCTGTCGGAGGCCCCCGCGATCCCGGGGACCGACGTGCACCCGGGGCTGGCCGCGACCGTCGGCTTCTTCGCCCTGCTGGTCGCCTCGCTCGCCGTGGCGGACGCCCGGGGACGCTCGACCTTCCTCGCCCGCCCGATGTGGCAGGAGCTCGGCCGGGTGTCGTTCGCCTTCTACCTCGTGCACCTGCTGGTGATCGCATCGGTGTCGTCGGCCTGGCCCGACGGGCACCCCGAGCTGCCCTGGCGACAGGCCGTGCCGCTCGCGCTCGCCGCGTTCGGCATCGCGCTCGGTCTCGCGTTCGCGATGCACAAGTGGGTCGAGATCCCGGCGCAGCGCTGGCTGCTGCGGTACGACCCGTCACGGCGGGCGATGGCCCTCTCGGTCGGAGCGGCGGAGGCCGTTCGGTAGGCTCGCGGGATGTTCGGCGCCCACGCATTGATCCTTCTGCTCGTCTGGGGCCTCGGCTTCGTCGTGATCGGCGCTGCACTGTATTTCGTGGTGCGCCTCGCGGTGCTGCACGCGCTGAAGGCGCACACGCGCTGGGTCGAGGGCGGGCAACGCTAACGTCCCGGCGGTCGAGTCGCGCGCAACGGGCTGCCGGACCGGGATCAGACTCTTCCTCGCTGACGAGACCCCCGAAGAGGTGCCCGCCGAATGGCGGGTGACGGCCATCCTCTACGGATCAGTCGCACGTCGCACCTCGACAGCAGACTCGGACGTCGACGTGCTCCTGGTCTTCCCGAATGAGTTCGACCACGATTCTCGTGCGGACCTGATCCTGAGATTCGCAGAGCGCATCGAGGAGCTGACCGGAAGCGCCGCCCAAGTCAACCCGATGGATCGCGGCGAGTTCGCGCGACGGGAGGCCGACGGTGATGCCTTTCTGGCGAATGTGCTGAAGGACGGTATCCATCTCTTCGGCCCGGAGCCGAAAGAGTGGACACTCTCGTGAGCCCGCGGATCAGCCCCCGGCGACAAGCAATGGATGCCGTCGCGGTGAGCATCCAGATAAGGGATGCTCAGACCCGGCTGAACTCCGCGGAGTTGCAGTTGAGCGGTGACAGCCCACATGAATGGAAACATGCTGCCGAGATCGCGGTGAGCGCCGGCATTGGGGCGAGCGATGCCATGTGTGGCCGCGTTCTCGGATACAAGATCGCGGCTGCATCGCACCGCGTCGCAGTGAACGCCCTGCGTGAGGCGTCCAGTAGCTCCGTGGCAAAACACCTCGAGGTTCTCATCGGGGCGAAGTCGACGCAATCGTATGGAGACCGACTTCCGGCACGCGCCGACGCGGAGCGTCTGGTGCTTCACGCACGTCGACTCGTTGGAGCCGCCGAGACCATCCTGCGGTTCTGAGGAGTCGCGTACCCGGGTCCATGACCCGTTCAGCAAGGCCTCGATACACTGCCCCGTGCCCGAAACACTGCTGAACCCCGACCGCGACGCGTCGTCCGCGGCGTCGCGGTCGACCTCGATCGACCCGGTCGAGCTCGAGATCGCGCTGCGCGTCATCGACACCGCCTCCTCGCTCGACCACGACGACCCCGCCTACATCGCCCTGCGCCGCCAGACCGGCAAGCTCTACAAGGACGTCAAGCGCCAGTCGCGCAAAGAGAAGCGGCAGCGCATCGCGGATGCCGACCGCGCCGTCGTCGCCGCCACCGCGACCGGAGCCGCCGACCGCATCGACGACGAGACCCGCGGCATCCCGCTGCAGGCCCGCACCGAGATGCCATTCGCGGGCGAGCTGATCAAGGCCCGCGCCTGCTACATCTGCAAAGAGGACTACACCCTCGTCGACGCGTTCTACCACCAGCTCTGCCCCGACTGCGCCTCGATGAGCCACGAGAAGCGCGACGCCCGCACCGACCTCACCGGCAAGCGCGCCCTGCTCACCGGCGGCCGCGCCAAGATCGGCATGTACATCGCGCTGCGCCTGCTGCGCGACGGCGCGCACACCACCATCACCACGCGCTTCCCGCGCGACGCGGTGCGCCGTTTCTCGTCGCTGCCCGACAGCGCCGACTGGCTGCACCGCCTCAAGGTCGTCGGCATCGACCTGCGCGACCCGGCCCAGGTGATGGGGCTCGCCGACTCGGTGGTGGCCGACGGCCCCCTGGACATCCTCATCAACAATGCGGCGCAGACCGTGCGCCGCTCGCCCGGCGCGTACAAGCCGCTCGTCGACGCCGAGCTCGCGCCGCTGCCGGACGGCCCCCTGCCCGAGCTGCTCACCTTCGGCCACACCAACGACGCGCACCCGCTCGCGCTGGCGCAGTCGGTGTCGGCGCACCCGATCCTCGCCTCGGCAGCGCGCACCGCCGACGAGCTGACCGCCGAGGCCATGGCCGCGGGATCGTCGTCGCTCGAGCGCCTGCTCACCGGAACCGCGATCGACGCGGGCGGCCTCATCCCCGACGAAGACCGCATCAACAGCTGGACGCAGCACGTGGACCAGGTCGAACCCCTCGAGATGCTCGAAGTGCAGTTGGCCAACATGACCGCGCCGTTCCTGCTCGTCAGCCGCTTGCGGCCGGCGATGGCGGCATCCACCGCGAAGCGCAAGTACATCGTCAACGTCTCGGCGATGGAGGGCGTGTTCGGCCGCGGCTACAAGGGCCCCGGTCACCCGCACACCAACATGGCGAAGGCCGCGCTGAACATGCTGACGCGCACGAGCGCGCGCGAGATGTTCGAGACCGACGGCATTCTGATGACCGCCGTCGACACCGGCTGGATCACCGACGAGCGCCCGCACTTCACCAAGGTGCGCCTCGCCGAGGAGGGCTTCCACGCCCCGCTCGACCTCGTCGACGGTGCGGCCCGCGTGTACGACCCGATCGTGCGCGGCGAGGCCGGCGAAGACCTGTTCGGCATCTTCTTGAAGGATTACCGCAAGAGCTCCTGGTGAGCTGACGCTCGGGGGCTGGGCGATCGCGAGGTCCCTGAGCCTGTCGAAGGGCCGGGGGCTCGCGGTGGCCCCGGTGGCTACGACATACTCAGCCACGTTGCGTTGCGCGAGGTCCCTGAGCCTGTCGAAGGGCCGGGGGCTCGCGGTGACCCCGGTGGCTTCGACATGCTCAGCCACCTTGCGTGGCAGAGGTCCCTGAGCTCGTCGAAGGGCCGGGGGCTTCGACATGCTCAGCCACCTTGCGCTGCGCGAGGTCCCTGAGCTCGTCGAAGGGCCGGGGGCTCGCGGTGACCCCGGTGGCTTCGACATGCTCAGCCACCTTGCGTGGCAGAGGTCCCTGAGCTCGTCGAAGGGCCGGGGGCTCCGACAAGCTCAGCCACCGATCCGCATCACGCGGGCAGGAAGAACTCGCGGGCGAGCGGGGCGATCTCGATCCCGGATGCCGTCGCGGCGGTGACCCAGCGGAGCTCGGCGATCTCGGCATCCGGAACCGGCCGCTGATCGCCGATGTCCACCCGGAAGACGTCGGCGACCACCTCGAAGCCCGGCTCGTTCGCGGCGCTGGCGGAGAACTCGCCCAGCGGCTCGAGGGCGTCGGGGCTCACCCGCAGCCCCACCTCCTCCGCGAGCTCGCGCGCGAGGGTCTCGGCCGGCGTCTCGCCCTCTTCGGGCTTGCCTCCGGGCTGCATGAACGCGGTCGTCCCGGCCTTGCGCACGACCAGGAGGCGGCCGTCGGCGTCGGTGATCACCGCGGCCGAGACTCTGATGCGGCGAGGGGCGGTGGCATCCGGAATCACCCCCGCACGCTAGCACTCGAGTGGGGGAGGGCCGGGTCATAGTGTGCCGCGCCGGATGCCGGTCACGATCGGCCGCGTCGAGGCCAGAGCGGCGGCGACCAGTGCGAAGCCCGCGCCGAAGGTCAGCGCGATCGTCAGCACCGACAGCGGCGCCACGATCAGACTCATCCCGACGATCGGGAACGCGAGCATCAGACCGAGTGCGGCGCCTCCCACCGAGGCCCATCGCAGCGGCACCATGACGGTGATGCGGCGGGCGCGGCGGAGTTCGGCATCCGGGATGCCGAGGCGGTCGAGGCCCACGATCAGCTCGCGCTCCTCGAGCACCGACGCCGCCTGCGTCACCCCCACCGCGCACGCGAGCAGCACAAAGGCGATGCCGAGGGTCACGAGCACCCCCGTGCGGATGTCGGACATCAGCGGCCCGGTATCGCCCGCGACATCCGCGATCGCGAGGCCGCATCCGGCCACGACGGCGATGAACGACACGAGCGCCATGCCCGACACCCGGCGCCACGCCGGTCCCGCGTGCGCGGCGAGCTCCCGACCGGCGACCAACTGGGCGGCGGTGCGGGCATGACGGGCCATCGCGCGGCCGCGGGCGGCGACGATTGGCGCGCCGGTGAGGTTGAGGAGCGCGAGCGCTCCGGCGAACAGCCCGAGGAGCACGGCGATGGTCACGGCGGGCCCGAGCAGCTGACCGAGGGCTCCGAGATTCGACACGAGCACCACGACCAGGACGATCGAGACGCCGCCGACGACGAAGGCGGTCGTCCTCTTCGCGGGCGCCTCGCTGCGGGTGCGCACACCGAGCGGGGTCACGGCGACCTTGCGCAGGCTCGCGGCCGCGCTGACCGCGCCGATGAGCACCACGGATGCCACCACCCCGGCGCCCAGCAGAGGATCGACGCTTACGGCCCCGACGCCGACCGGGCCGCCGAAGAACGGCAGCAATCCGACGACGGGAAGGAGCGCAGCGTAGAGGGCGACCCCCGCGACGGCTCCGGCGGCCGCGATCGCGGTGGCCTCGAGCACGGTCAGCGACCACAGCTCGCGTGTGCTCGCACCGAGCAGGCGGAGGGTCGCGAGCCGGTCGTTGCGCCGACGACTCGTCAGACGGGCCGCCGCGGCGCCCAGGGTGACCAGGGGCACGGCGAGCAGCACCAGCGCGAGGACGGCCAGGATGCCGTAGAGCCCGCCCTCGGCTCCGGCTCGGGGATCGACGAGGAACATGCGCGCGCCGCCGGCGACGACCAGCAGCAGCGCCGTGGTGACCGCGAACGCGACGACGGGGAGGGCGATCGCCGCCCGACCCTGGCGCGCGGGGCGCGAGAGCAGGCGGGCGAGGGGGAGGACGGTGCTCATCGGGTCACCTCCGTCAAGGTGGGGACCGTCGCGCTCGCCGGAGGCGCGGTGGTCGCGGCATCCTGAGCCGAATCGCCCACGATCCTCCCGTCGCTCACCCGCACGATCCGCGAGCAGCGGCGGGCGACGTCTGCATCGTGCGTGACCATCACCAGGGTGCGGCCCTGACCCGTGGTCGCGCGCAGCAGGGCGTCGAGCACCTCGGACGAGGTGGCCGAGTCGAGGGCCCCGGTCGGCTCGTCGGCGAAGACGACGGGAGCACCGGTCACCTGGGCACGGGCGATCGCGACGCGCTGCGCCTGACCGCCCGACAGCTGCCCGATGCGCCGGCCCTCGAGACCCGCGAGTCCCAGAGAGGCGAGCCAGGCGGTCGCGTGCCGCTCGGCATCCGGTCGGCGCATGCCCTTCAGCAGCAGGGGCAGCGCCGCGTTCTCGACCGCGGTGAGTTCGGGCAGCAGCAGGTGCTCCTGGAAGACGAAACCGAGCGACTCGCGGCGCACCCGAGCCCGCTCGCTCTCGCTCAGCCCGACGAGTTCGCGCGGGGCAAGACCGGGGGCGCTCAACACGATCGAGCCCGCATCGGGGGCGATGACCGCCGCGAGGCAGTGCAGCAGGGTGGTCTTGCCCGAGCCCGAGGCGCCCATCACGGCGACGGACTCGCCGGCGCGGATCGTGAGAGAGACGCCGTCGAGGGCGCGCAGCTCGCCATACTGCTTGACCAGGCCGGAGGCGGTGAGCACGGGTGAAGAGATCATGGTTCCATTCCAGCGATCGGGCGCCGCTCGGTCGTCCACCCCCGGGTGGATCCGCGTCGTCCTCGGGATCGATCTGCCGTTCACTCTCTGCTCGTACGTCGCCGCCGCGATCGAGCGCACCCGGGCCGAACAGCAGAGGGAAGGCCAGCTCGTCGACTGATTCGACGTCGAGCGTCCACATATTCGCCACAGGTGCCGAGGAATAGACTGGGTCGTATCGACACCGTCTCTTCGGGACCCTCCGTGACCACTCCTTCTTCCGCTCGCACGTTCGACGCGCGCCACGTGCAACTGGCGCGCGCCCTCTTCGCGGCGCTCGCAGCGGTGATGATCACATTCTCGGGGGACCACTCCGCGCCGCTCGGCCTGAGCGTCTTCTCGGGCTTCGCGCTCGCGACCGGTCTGGTCTTCGGGCTCTCGGCGTGGCTCGTGTTCCCGGCCGGACAACGCACGGTCCCCGTGCTGCTGGCCGCCGTGTCGGTTCTCGCGGGTCTGGTGTCGAGCGTCGGCAGCTGGCGCACCACCGGCGTCTTCTTCGGCGTCGTGGTCGCCTGGGCGCTGCTGTCCGGACTCATCGAACTGATCGGCGCGATCCGCGATCGCAAGGCGGGCCGCACGGCGGGTGTGCGCGACGGCGTGCTCATCGGCATCGTGACCCTCGTGCTGGGGGCGGCCCTCCTGCTGCCGTTCCAGCAGTACGCACTCGACTACAGCATCGCCGGTGCGGGGTCGTTCACCCTCACCGGCATCACCATCGCCGTAGGACTCTTCGGCGGATACGCGGCGGTCGTCGCCGTGTTCCTCGCGATCGCCGGCTTCTCGCCGCGTCGTCCCGAACCCGTTCCGGCCGCATCCCCCGAGGAGGCAGCGTCGTGACCGACAAGCCCGCCGACAAGCCCACCACCCGACGCGACCTGATGAAGCCCGTTCAGCTTCTCGGCCTGGCCTTCATCGCGGCGCTGTTCGCGGGTTTCGTCACGCTGATGTCGATGGGGTTCTTCCAGACCCGTCCCGCCGACGAGATCCAGCGCGCCCTGGTCGTCGGCCTCGTCGCCGCTGGCGCGACGTTCATCATCACGCTCGTCTCGCTCGCGCTGCTGCTGCTGGCCGTCGATCCCTCGAAGGTGACCGCGACGGTCGACCGCCCGCTGCTGTTGCCGAAGGACGCTCCGGATGCCGCCGCACCCGGTGCTCCCGCGACGCACGACGCCCCGGCCAAGCCCGCCTCGTCGACCGACGGCACTCCCGAGGCCCCGAAGGCCTGACGCAGGCCGCCGCTACGCGCGGCGCGGGTCGATCATCGTCATGCCCGCGGGCGACGCCGAGTCCATCGAGGGAAGCAGCCCCGCCGCCTCGCCGAGGCCGACGACGCGTTCGATGAGCTCCTGCGGGCGCAGCGCGCCGCTCTCGATGAGCGACAGCATCTCGGGATAGTCCGCGGCGGCCATGCCATGGCTGCCGAGCAGGTCGAGCTCCCAGGCGATGACGCGGGCCATCGGCATCCGGGTCATTCCGTCGTCGGTGGGCAGCAGGCCGATCTGCACGTGACGGCCGCGGCGGCGCAGGCTCAGCACGGCGTCGCGCGCGGTCTGGGCGCTGCCGACCGCGTCGACCGAAACGTGGCTCCCGCCGCCCGTGATCTCGTGCACGGCGGCGGGGATGTCGGCGCCGTCTGCCACCAGCACGTGCTCGGCGCCCAGGCGCGTGGCGGCCTCGAGGGCCGCGGATGTGCGGTCGACCGCGATGACGCGCGCGCCGAGTGCGACGCCGATCATCACGGCGCTGAGGCCGACGCCGCCGGCACCGACCACGGTGATCCACTCGCCGGCCTGCACGCGCGCGCGGCCGGTGAGGGCGCGGTACGCCGTGGCGAAGCGGCAGCCGAGGGCCGCGGCGGCCTCGAACGAGACGTCGTCGGGAATGCGCACGACGTTCGTGTCGGCCGCGCGCAGTACGACGCGCTCGGCGAAGCTGCCCCACTGCGTGAAGCCGGGCTGCTGCTGGTCGGGGCACACTTGCGCGTTTCCGCTCAGGCACCACTCGCACGCGCCGCAGCCCATGACGAACGGCACGGTGACGCGGTCGCCGACGCTCCAGCGCTGGACGCCCGGACCGACCTCGACGATCACCCCGGCGAGCTCGTGCCCCGGAACGTGGGGGAGCGCGACGTCGTCGTGCCCGACCCAGGCATGCCAGTCGCTCTTGCACAGACCCGTCGCGTACACCTCGACCACGACGCCGCCGTCGGGCGCCGTGGGGGCCTCGACCTCCCGCACCTCGAGGGGTTCGGCCAGGGCGTCCATGATCATCGCGCGCACGGCATCCATTCTGCCGCGTCGTGCCCGTGGCATCCGCGGGCACCGACCCCCGTTGAGTGTCCACGACACGCCGCGGCGGGCGCGAGCGTGCGGCGTGTCTTGGACACTCGACAGGCTCTCGCGCCCATACCTGTTGAGCGTCCGAAACACCCGGACGCCCGGCGAAATCGTCCGGGTGTTTCGGACACTCAGTGCGAGGGAGGGCGCCGGGTCGCCGTCATCGGTTGAGCGTCCACGACACGCCGCGGCGGGCGCGAGCGTGCGGCGTGTTGGGGACACTCAAACGGGGCGTGGCGCCCGGTAGGGCGGGCCGCTTACAGCGCGTCGACCACCTGCGACGCAAGGCCCGCGTAGGCGGCGGGGGTCAGCGCGAGCAGGCGCTGCTTCGCGGCGTCGCCGATGTCGAGGCCGCGCACGAACTCCGCGAGCTCGGGGCCGCCCACGCGGCGTCCGCGCGTGAGGTCCTTCAGCAGGGCGTAGGGGTCGGTGATCTGCGAGCGACCCGCGGCGATCTCGGCGCGCACGACCGTCTGGATCGCCTCGGCGAGCACTTCCCAGTTCACGTCGAGATCAGCCAGCAGCACGTCTTCGGCGAGCGAGATCTCGGTCAGGCCCCGCTGCAGGTTGTCGAGCGCGAGCAGCGAGTGTCCGAAGGCGACGCCGATGTTGCGCTGGGTCGTCGAGTCGGTGAGGTCGCGCTGCATGCGGCTGGTGACGAGGGTGGATGCCAGGGTGCCGAACAACCCGCCGGCGATCTCGAGGTTCGCCTCGGCGTTCTCGAAGCGGATCGGGTTGATCTTGTGCGGCATCGTCGACGAACCGGTGGCTCCCGCGACGGGGATCTGGGTGAAGTAGCCGAGCGAGATGTAGGTCCAGATGTCGGTGGCGAGGTTGTGCAGGATGCCGCCCGCGTGACGCGCGCGGTCGTAGAGCTCGACCTGCCAGTCGTGCGACTCGATCTGCGTGGTGACCGGGTTGAAGCCCAGGCCCAGCGACTCGATGAACTCGCGCGTCAGCTCGGGCCAGTCGACATCGGGCTCGGCCGCGACGTGCGCCGACCAGGTGCCGGTGGCACCCGAGAACTTGGCGAGGTACTCCCCGGCGTCGAGCTGGCGGATGACGCGCTCGAGGCGCCACGCGAACACGCCGATCTCTTTGCCCATGGTCGTGGGCGTGGCGGGCTGCCCGTGCGTGCGCGAGAGCATCGCGGCGTCGCGGTGCTGCTTCGCGAGCTCGGCGAGGGCGGCGGTGACCGAGCGAAGCTTCGGCAGCCACACGCGCTCGACCGCGCGCTGCACGGTGAGGGCGTAGGCGGTGGAGTTGATGTCTTCGCTCGTGCACGCGAAGTGGGTCAGCTCGGCGAGGGCGGTGAGGCCCAGCGTGTCGAGGCGGTCGCGCACGAGGTACTCGACGGCCTTGACGTCGTGGCGGGTGACGGCCTCTTTCTCTTTCAGCCACGCGATCTCGTCGGCGTCGAACTCCTCGTAGAGGGCACGCAGGCGCGCGCGGTCGGCATCGGAGACGGGCGAGGTGCCGAACAGCGAGCGGTCGGTCAGGGCGAGCAGCCACTCGACCTCGACCTCGACGCGGGCGCGGTTGAGTCCGGCCTCCGACAGGTAGTCGCCGAGTTCTGCGACGGTGGCGAAGTACCGGCCGTCGAGCGGGCTGAGGGGCTGCGGGGGCAGAGAGGACACGGGTCTCCCGGTGGTCGCGCGAGCGGTCAGCTCGCGGAACGGATGGCGGGCTCGAGCTGCCGGAACAGGGCCCTGCTGGCGCGTTCGATCATACCGAGCACCTCGTCGAACATCGGCGGCCCGGCGTAGTAGGGATCGGGCACGTCGAGGGTCTCGGCGTCGGGCAGGAACGACTGCAGCAGAGCGATCTTGTCGGCGTCGTCGTCGTGGCGCGCCCACCCGCGCAGCACGCGCTCGTGGCTGCGGTCGAGAGCGACGACGAGGTCGTTGCGCTCGAAGTCGGAGTACTGGAACTGGCGCGCGCGGTGCGCGGATCCGTCATATCCGAGGCGGTCGAGGGCGGCGAGCGTGCGATGGTCGGCGCGCTCGCCCACGTGCCAGTCGCCGGTGCCCGCGGAGCTGGAGACCACGTGGGAGCCGAGGCCCGTGGCATTCGCGATCCGACGGAAGACGACCTCTGCCATGGGGGAGCGGCAGATGTTGCCGCTGCAGACGAACACGACGCGGAAGGGCGCGTCGGGATTCGCAGTCATCGCTCCATCATGGCGGGGATGCGGCGCGACCGCACGCGTCGATTGCGGCGGAGGAGGCTGAGCCCGTCGAAGCCTCCGGCCACGAGTGGGTTCTGGTCCCTTCGACAGGCTCAGGAACCTCGCTGACGCGGAACCGGCCGCATCAGCGGCGGTCGCGCTCTTCGCGCCGCGGCCGCAGCAGGCCGCCCAAGAGCGCGTTGATGATGCCGATCAGAAGCGCCGCCACGACCGTGAGCCAGAACTCGCCGGTGCGCAGCCCCCAGTCCCAGTTCTCGGTGATGATCGCCGTCAGCCACAGCAGGAAGCCGTTGATGATGAGCGAGATCAGCCCGAGCGTGAGGATGTAGAGCGGGAACGCGACCATCTTCACCACGGTGCCGACGATGGTGTTGACGAGGGCGAAGATGAGCCCGACCAGCAGCAGGGTGAGCAGCACCTGCAGCCACTCGCCCGGGGCGAACGGGATGAGGCGCACCTGCAGGGCGGGCAGCAGCGTGACGATCCAGATGGCGAAGGCGTTGACGGCGACGCGGACGACGAAGCGCATGGCCCCATCGTGGCACGCACCCATGACATCGGCGGCCCCCTCGCGGTTAGGCTCGCGGGTGTGAGTGAAGAGTCGGTTCTGCCCCGCATCCGTCCCGAGATCGCCGCGCTGCCCGCGTACCGGCAGGGCCGCCAGGCGAGCCCCGACGCGTTCAAGCTGTCGAGCAACGAGAACCCCTTCGAGCCGCTCCCCGGCGTGCTCGACGCGGTGCGGGCCACGGGGGCCTTCAATCGGTATCCGGATGCCACGGCCTCTCGCCTACGCGAGCGTCTGGCCGCGCGGTACGGCGTCTCGCCCGACGAGGTGCACGTCGCCGCCGGCAGCGTCTCGATCCTCGCCCAGCTGCTGCTGGCCACCTCGGGCCCCGGCGACGAGGTCGTCTACGCCTGGCGCTCGTTCGAGGCCTACCCCTCGCTCGTCGCGGTCTCGGGCGCGACGAGCGTGCAGGTGCCGCTGACCGCCGACGCACGCCACGATCTGCCCGCGATGGCCGCCGCGATCACCGACCGTACGCGCCTGGTGATCGTGTGCAGCCCCAACAACCCCACGGGCCCGACCGTCGGCTACGACGAGTTCGCCGCGTTCGTCGACGAGGTGCCGCGCGACGTGCTGATCGTGCTCGACGAGGCGTATGCCGAGTTCGTCACCGACGCGGCCTCGGTCGAGGGCGGCCGCGTGCGCGCGGTTCTCGCCCGGCCCAACATCGTGGTGCTCCGCACGTTCTCGAAGGCCTATGGGCTGGCGGGCCTGCGCGTCGGCTACGCGATCGGCCACACGCGCGTGCTCGATGCGGCCCGCAGCACCGCCATTCCGCTGTCGGTCACCGCGGCGGGCGAAGCGGCGGCGCTCGCGAGCCTCGACGCCGAGAGCGAGCTGCTGCACCGCGTCTCGGTCATCGCCGAGCGCCGCGACCGTCTCGTCGACCGCCTGCGCGAGACCGGGTGGGACGTGCCCGACGCGCAGGGCAACTTCGTCTGGCTCGCCGCGGGTGAGCGCACGCTCGAGGTCGCGGCGGCGTTCGAAGAGGCGGGCCTGATCGTGCGTCCGTTCGCGGGCGACGGCATCCGCATCTCGATCGGCGAAGAGGAGTCGCTCGACCGCGTGGTCGAGGTCGCCGCCGCGACAGCTCCGCGCTGACCTCGCGCAGCCCAGGTCCCTGAGCTTGTCGAAGGGTCGGGGACCCGCGGTGGCCCGGTGGCTTCGACGGGCTCAGCCACCTTGCGGCCCAGGTCCCTGAGCTTGTCGAAGGGTCCGGGACCCGCGGTGGCCGGTGGCTCCGACGGGCTCAGCCACCTTGCGGCCCAGGTCCCTGAGCTTGTCGAAGGGTCCGGGACCCGCGGTGGCCCGGTGGCTTCGACGGGCTCAGCCACCTTGCTGCACAGGTCCCTGAGCTTGTCGAAGGGTCCGGGACCGGGCTCAGCCACCTTGCTGCCCAGGTCCCTGAGCCTGTCGAAGGGTCCGGGACCCGCGGTGGCCCGGTGGCTTCGACGGGCTCAGCAACCTTGCTGCCCAGGGTCCCTGAGCGTGTCGAAGGGTCCGGGACCGGCGGTGGCCCGGTGGCTTCGACGGGCTCAGCCGCCTTCGCCGTGAGCCCGTCGCAGGCCCCGGTGGCTTCGACGGGCTCAGCCACCTCGTGCAGCGAAGCCACCTCGCGCGGCCGAGCGGGGCACCTGTTTGTCCGACCTCCACGCCGAATCACGGCATCCGTTGTGCACCTCATGCGGTCTCGCGCATAAGTCGCGCGTTAGCGTGGGTTCATGACCCCGCTCGACGACCCCGCTCTCGTGCGCGTTCTGGCAGCCGACGGCACGCTGGCGCCCACGCCCGCCGCCGAGCGCTACCTGCCGCTCATCGACGCCCTGACCGACGCCGAACTCGAGACCTTCTACCGCGACATGGTCTCGATCCGCGCGTTCGACGTGCAGGCCACCAACCTGCAGCGCCAGGGGCAGCTCGCCCTGTGGCCGCCGTCCTTCGGACAAGAGGCAGCGCAGGTCGGCTCCGCTCGCGCGGCCCGCGCGCAGGACCACGTCTTCCCCTCGTATCGCGAGCACGTGGTCACCCGCATCCGCGGCGTCGACCCGCTCGACATCATCCGCCTCATGCGCGGACTCACCCACGGCGGGTGGGACCCGACAGACCCCAAGAACGGCAACACGCACATCTACACGCTCGTGCTCGGTGCGCAGACGCTGCACGCCACGGGCCTGGCGATGGGCCTGGTGTTCGACGGCAAGAGCGGCACCGGAGACCCCGAGCGCGACGAGGCCGTGATCGTCTACTACGGCGACGGTGCTTCGAGCCAGGGCGACGTGCACGAGGCCATGGTCTTCGCCGCGAGCTTCCAGACGCCCGAGGTGTTCTTCCTCCAGAACAACCAGTGGGCCATCTCGGTGCCGGTCGCGACGCAGTCGCGCTCGCCGCTGTACAAGCGCGGTGAGGGCTACGGCATCCCGAGCCTGCAGGTCGACGGCAATGACGTGCTCGCCAGCTACGCCGTGTCGAAGGTCGCCCTCGACGAGGCGCGCGCAGGCTCCGGCCCCCGCGCGATCGAGGCGATGACCTACCGCATGGGCGCGCACACCACGAGCGACGACCCCACCAAGTACCGCACCTCCGACGAAGAGAAGGCGTGGGCCGGGCGCGACCCGATCGCCCGCATGCGCGCTTACCTCGAAGGCCGCGGAGCCTCGCAGCAGTTCTTCGACGACGCGGATGCCGAGGGAGCAGCCCTCGCCGACGACGTGCGCGTGCGCACGAACGAGCTCGGCGGCATCCCGCGCGTGCACATGTTCGAGAGCGTCTACTCCGAGGCCCACGCGCTGATCGCCGAAGAGCAGCGCTGGCTCGACGACTACGAGGCCTCGATGGAAGGAGGCGCGCAGTGACCGACAACATGCCGATCAGCCGCGCGTTGAACGCCGGACTCCGTCGTGCACTCGAGACCGACGACCGCGTGCTGCTCATGGGCGAGGACATCGGTCCGCTCGGCGGCGTCTTCCGCGTGACCGAGGGCCTGCAGAAGGACTTCGGTCCGCGCCGGGTCATCGACTCCCCGCTCGCGGAATCGGGCATCGTCGGTACCGCGATCGGCCTCGCGATGGGCGGCTTCAAGCCGGTGCTCGAGATCCAGTTCGACGGCTTCGTCTTCCCCGCCTTCGACCAGATCACCTCGCAGCTGGCGAAGATCACGAACCGCCACGAGGGCGGGGTGCGCATGCCCGTCGTCATCCGCATCCCCTACGGCGGACACATCGGCGCGGTCGAGCACCACCAGGAGAGCCCTGAGGCGTACTTCACGCACACCCCGGGTCTGCGCGTGGTGAGCCCCTCGAACGCGAACGACGCGTACTGGATGATGCAGCAGGCGATCGCCTCGCCCGACCCGATCGTCTTCCTCGAGCCCAAGGCCAAGTACTGGCAGAAGGGCGAGGTCGACCTCGAGGCCCCCGCGCTGCCGCTGCACGCGAGCCGCATCGTGCGTCGCGGCACCGACGTCACGCTCGTCGGCCACGGCGCGATGGTGACGACCCTGCTGCAGGCGGCGGCGCTCGCCGAGAGCGAGGGCACGAGCTGCGAGGTCATCGACCTGCGATCGCTCTCGCCCGTCGACTACGGCCCCCTGCTCGACTCGGTGCGCCGTACCGGCCGCATGGTCTACGCGCAGGAGGCGCCGGGCTTCACCTCACTCGGCTCCGAGATCGCCGCGACCGTCATGGAGAAGGCCTTCTTCGCGCTCGAGGCGCCCGTGCTGCGGGTGTCGGGGTTCGATGTGCCCTTCCCGCCCGCGAAACTCGAGGGCACCTACCTGCCCGACGCCGACCGCATCCTCGAGGCCGTCGACCGGTCTCTGGCGTACTGACCCGCTCTTCCTCTCCCCGCCATGAACCGCGAGACTGCAACTCGCTGACAAAACCCGCGACAGCCTGTCACCGTTTCGTCAGCGAGATGAAGTCTCGCGAGCAAAGGACACCACCGTGACCGAGCAGACCTTCGTTCTCCCCGACGTCGGAGAAGGCCTCACCGAGGCCGAGATCGTGCAGTGGCGCGTGGCGCCCGGTGACTCCGTCGCCGTCAACGACGTCATCGTCGAGATCGAGACGGCCAAGTCGCTCGTCGAGCTGCCGTCGCCCTACTCGGGCACGGTCGGCGAGCTCCTGGCATCCGAGGGCTCCACCGTCGAGGTCGGCGCCCCGATCATCACGATCGGATCGTCGGATGCCGACACCCCGGCCCCCGCAGAACCGGTGAGCGTCCCCGAGCCCAGCGACCCCGGCGGCGCCGTCCTCGTCGGCTACGGCACGGGCGGCGCGGTGTCGTCGCGTCGTCGAAAGCCCGCCGAGCGCCCGGTCAAAGCATCCGTCGGGGTCGTCGCCAAGCCCCCGATCCGCAAGCTCGCCCGCGACCTCGGCGTCGACCTGTCGGCCGTCACGCCCAGCGGACCCGCCGGTGAAGTGACGCGCGACGACGTCGTGAAGCACGCCGAGCAGGCCAGCGTCTTCCGCAACATCGAGACGCCCGCGTGGGGTGCCGTCCGCGAGGAGACGATCCCGGTCTCGGCTCCCGCAGCGCCGGCCCCCGCGGCATCCGCCCCCGCTCCTGCCCTCGATGCCCGCGAGGAGTCGATCCCCGTCCGCGGCGTGCGCAAGGCGACCGCCAACGCGATGACCTCGAGCGCGTACTCGGCGCCGCACGTGTCGGTGTGGGTCGACGTCGACGCCTCGCGCACGATGGAGCTCGTCAAGCGACTCAAGGCCTCGCCCGACTTCGCCGACGTGAAGATCTCGCCGCTGCTGATCATGGCGCGCGCCGTGATCTGGGCGCTGCGCCGTACGCCGATGATCAACGCCGCGTGGGTCGACACCGAAGACGGCGCGCAGATCTCGGTGCGCCACTACGTCAACCTCGGCATCGCCGCGGCGACCCCGCGCGGACTGCTCGTGCCGAACATCAAGGACGCGCAGTCGATGAACACGCGCGAACTCGCCAAGGCGCTCGAGAACCTCACGCTCACCGCGCGCGAGGGCAAGACCAGCCCCGCCGATCAGACCGGCGGCACGTTCACGATCACGAACATCGGCGTGTTCGGAGTGGATGCCGGCACCCCGATCATCAACCCCGGTGAGGCCGGCATCATCGCGCTCGGTGCGATCCGCCAGAAGCCGTGGGTCGTCGACGGCGAGGTGCGTCCCCGCTGGGTGACCACGGTGTCGGGCTCGTTCGATCACCGCGTGGTCGACGGCGACGGGATCTCGCGGTTCATCGCCGACGTGGCATCCGTGCTGGAGGAGCCGGCGCTACTGCTCGACTGAGACCGGTGGCCACTCGCCGGAGCGCCGGTTTCCGTCGTGCGGAAGCGCGGTCCCATCGCTCCGGCCAGACGAGGTGGAGCGTGCCGAGTCCGCGACTACTGTTCGTTACGAAGCGCAAGAGGGGGAGGCGCCGACTCGGCACCTCCCCCTCGTCACGTTTCGATCAGACGCGCTCGAGCTGACGCGTGCGCGCGACCTGCCGCGTCACGGCGATGCCGGCGACGAGAGTGATGATGCTCATCAGCGCGAGGTAGCCGGGGATCAGGATGCCGAACGACGGGGTGGTCAGCGCGGCCGTGAGGATGAGCGGCGAGAACCCGCCCACGACGCCACCGAACTGGAAGGCCAGCGACACACCCGTGTAGCGGATGCCGGCGGGGAAGAGGTCGGTGAACATCGTCGACAGCAGCGCGTAGGTGAGCGGGTGGATGATCGACATCGATCCGACCATCACGATCAGCAGCACCGCGGTGTCGCCCGGGGCGGCGATGAGCGCCGCGACAGCGGGGAAGGCGAGCACTACGAGCAGCGCCGCGCCGATGGTGAAGACCTTGCCGCGCCCGTACTTGTCGGCGAGCCAGCCGGCCACCGGCATGAGCGCGATCTCGACCGTCGCTGCGATCGTGACCGAGAGCAGGAGCGTCTGCCGGTCGAAGCCGAGCTCGCTGACGCCGAAGGTGAGCAGGAACGTCGTGAGGAAGTAGAAGTACACGAACGGGCCGCAGGTCAGGGCGATGCCCGCGAGCACCTGCAGGGGCGCTTTCGCGAACGTCGCGAACAGCGGGATGCGGGTGGTCTGGCCGGCCTCGCGGACCTTCTTGAACTCGGGCGATTCGTCGACCTTGAGGCGGATGAAGAGCCCGATCGCCACGAGCAGCGCGCTGAAGAGGAACGGCACGCGCCAGCCCCACGTGAGGAAGACCTCGTCGGGCTGCGCCGAGAAGATCGCGAGGATGCCCGTGGCCAGCACGAGACCGGCGGGGGAGCCGACCTGCACGAGCGCGCCGGCGAGGTTCTTCTTGCCCGCGGGGGCGTGCTCGACCGAGAGCAGCATCGCGCCACCCCACTCGCCGCCGACGCAGAAGCCCTGGATCAGGCGGCAGGCCACGAGCAGGATCGGGGCGAGGGCGCCCACCTGGTCGTAGGTGGGGAGCAGGCCGACGGCGACCGTGGCGATGCCCATGCCGACGAGGCTGTAGATCAGCATCTTCTTGCGTCCGATGCGATCGCCGAAGTGACCGAACACCGCGGCGCCGATCGGGCGGGCGAGGAAGCCGATCGCGAAGGTCGCGAAGGCGGCGATCGTGCCGACAAGCGGATCATCGGCGTGGAAGAACAGCATCCCGAACACGAGGGCGGATGCCGTGCCGTAGATGTAGAAGTCGTACCACTCGATGATCGTGCCGACGACGGCCGAGGTCGTGACCTTGCGGTCGAGCTGGGGTGAGGTCTGCATTGACGTCTCCTAGGGAGGTGACCGCCGGGTGCGGTCGAAGGGGTGGGGTGGAGGGGTGGTCAGGTGACGCGCCAGACGCGTCCGGCCAGGTGCGGGTCGCCGCCGTCAGCTGGTGCGAAACGTCGGGTGACGGCGGGATCGTGGCCGGGGACGATGGTGCCGAGAGCACCGTCTTCGCCGATTGCCAGCTGGTGTAGGGCGTCGAAGGCGTCGTACATGCCGGGCGTCTCGTGCGCGATCGAGAAGGGGCGGTCCTCGCACACGTTCGCGTCGAAGTGCGCGGCATCCGAGGCCAGGACGATCGGCGCGCGGCCGGGGATGCTCACGCGCACAACCTGCATGCCGGGGGTGTGGCCGCCGACGTGGTGCACGGTGACGCCCGCGGCGAGCTCGGTGTCGCCGGCGAGCACGTCGACCCGACCGTCGAAGTTCGCGCGGACGAGACCCGCGACGTCGTCGGGGTGGGCGATCGTGGCGTAGAGGCCGCGGCGCACGTGGCGACCGGTCCAGAACGCCATCTCGGCCTCGTTCACGTGCACGATCGCGTCGGGCAGGTGCCCGAGGTAGCCGGTGTGGTCGTAGTGCAGGTGGGTGACCACGACGCTGGGGATGCGCTCGACCGGGTAGCCCAGCGCCTCGGCGACCTCCAGCGGCGACCCCAGGTGCTCGCGGCCCGGGCGTGCCTCGGCCGTCTCGGGTGTGAATCCCGCGTCGACGAGGATCGCGGCATCCGGACCCGTGATGAGCCACACGAAGTAGTCGATGGGCATGGACTGGTCGCCGTCGGCGATGTGGCCCATGAAGTGCTCCGCGGCCACGGCGGTCGGACGCGTGGCGTATCGGATGACGTAGACCTCTTCGGGCGTCCACCCCTCGGGCAGAGTGCCGCGGCCCGGGATCAGCGCGCGCATCAGCGCACCCCGCCCACGTGGGTCACGACCGCCTTGACCTGGCTGTAGCCGTAGAGCGCCTCGAAGCCCTTCTCGCGACCGTGGCCGGAGTGCTTGACGCCGCCGAAGGGGATCTCGTTGCCCGCACCGATGAATCCGTTGATCTGCACCTGTCCAGCGTGCAACGCCGACGCCACCCGCATCGCACGATCGATGTCGCGCGTGAAGACGGCGGCGGCGAGACCGTAGTCGGTCGCGTTGGCGACGCGCACGGCCTCGTCTTCGTCGGTGAAACCGAGCACCGACTGCACCGGGCCGAAGATCTCGGTCGAGGCGATCTGCATGTCGGGGGTCACCTCGGTGAGCACCATCGGCGTGAGGAACCACCCCGCGGGAAGGTCTTCGGGGGTGTCGAGGGAGCCCTGGGCGAGGACCGCGCCCTCCTCGACAGCCCCGCGCACGAGCTCGCGCACACGCTCGCGCTGGCGCTCCGAGACGAGGGGGCCGATCGTGGCGTCGTCGATGCCCGCACCGACCGAGAACGACGCGACGCGCTCGACGAGGCGCTCGGTGAACTCCGCGCGCACCTCATCGTGGACGATCCAGCGGGTCAGCGCCGAACACGACTGGCCCGAGTTGCGCACGACGGCTTGTGCCGCGAGGGCGGCCGCTGCGGCGATGTCGGCGTCGGCGAAGACGACGGCCGCAGACTTGCCGCCGAGCTCGAGGTTGCTCGCGACGACATTGGCCGCCGCGGCCTGAGAGGCGCGGATGCCGGTGGCCACCGAACCGGTGAAGGTGAGGTGATCGATGCCGGAGTGGCCGGCCAGCGTTGCCCCCGTGGTCACTCCGTCGCCCTGCACGACGCACAGGACGCCCGCGGGGAGGATGTCGCGCGAGAGCTCGGCGAACAGCAGCGACGACAGGGGCGCCAGCTCGGACGGCTTCACGACCACGGTGTTGCCGATGGCGAGCGAGGGGGCGACGCCGCGGGTGAGCTGGCTGATGGGGGCGTTCCAGGGCGTGATGTGCGCCACGACCCCGAGCGGCTCGCGCAGCGTGTGCACCTGACGGCCGGGTGTGGAGGGGATCGTGTCGCCGAAGAGGTGCTGCGCGGCGTGCGCGTAGAAGCGCAGGTAGCTCTCTGCCCCCTTCACGTCGGTGCGCGACTGCGACAGCGGCTTGCCGGTGTCGAGCGTCTCGACGCGGGCGAGCTCGTCGGCGTTGGCGGCCACGACGTCGGCGAGTCGCTCCAGGATGCCGGCGCGCTCGGCACTCGAGCGTGCGGCCCACGCGGGGAAGGCCGCTCGGGCGCTGCGCACGGCGCGGTCCATGTCGGCGGCGGTCGCATCGGCCACGTGGGCCAGGGTCTCGCCGGTGGCGGGATCTTCGATCGCGCGGCGCGGGCCCGCGACGGAAGCCCAGTCGCCGTCGATCCACATGCCGGCCGGAAGGACGCGCCCGCCGGGAAGGGTGGTGTTCACCTCGTTGTATGCACCTTGCATGCAAGCACTGTATTCTTCGATCACCGACATCGCAACAGGAGCTCAGAGAGGCGCATCCGATGCAGAACACGACTCCCCCCACCACCGACCACACCATCGGCGTGGTCGGCCTCGGCAACATGGGCATCGAGGTCGCCACGCGCCTCCACGCCGCATGGCCGACGATCGGCATCGACCTCAGCGAGGAGCGCCGGGCCGAGGCGAGCGACCGCGGACTCCGCACGCTGCCGCTCGAGTCCGCCGTCGACGAGTGCGACATCGTCGCGCTGTCGCTGCCCACCCCGGCCGCCTCGCTCGCCGTCGCGCGCAGCCTCGCCGCACGTCCCGGCACCGTCCGCACGGTCCTCGAGATGAGCACCGTCACCCCCAGCGACATGAAGGCCGTCCAGCGCGTGCTCGAGCCGGTCGGCATCCGCGTTCTCGACTGCGCGGTGCTCGCCGGCGTCGCGCAGATGCGAGCGGGCACCGCGGGCCTCGTGCTGGCCGGCGACGCCACCGCCATCGAGGAGATCTCGCCGGTGCTCGACGCGATCACCGACAAGCGCCGCGTGCTCGGTGAGGTCGGCACCGGCATGGCCGCGAAGGTGCTCAACAACGCCGTCGCGCACGGCGTGATGGTGATGCTCGGCGAGGTCATGGCCATGGCCGTGCAGGCCGGGCTCGACCCGCGCGCGCTCGTCGACATCCTCGCCGGCGACGACGGCGGACTGCTGCGGCCCCTCACCCACCGCGTCGCCGAGCGTGGATTCACCGGTTCGTACGACGGGGGCATGTCGCTCGAGGCGGCGCGCAAGGACTCCGTGCTCGCCCTGTCGATGGCCCAGGACGACGGCGTGCCCGTGTTCACCCTGCCCGCCGCGCACGGTGTCTACGAGATGGCGATGGCCGAGGGCTGGTCGCGCAACGACTACGCCGTGCTGCTGCGCCTGTGGGAGCGCTGGGGTGAGTTCACGTTCCCGGATGCCGTGGGGCCCACCCCGTAACATTGCCCCATGTCATCCGCGACCGGCCTCGAAGACTTCACGGGCGTCGCGGCCTACCTTCCGGCGCAGCGCCGCCGGGGTGACGCCGTCGAGAGCACGACCTACGCGCTGCGCGAGGCGATCCTCGAGGGTGACCTCCCTGGCGGGACCTGGCTGCGCGAGGAGTCGATCGCGAGTGTGCTCGGCATGTCGCGCACGCCCGTGCGCGAGGCCTTCAACCGCCTCGTCGAAGAGGGACTCGTCGAGCGTCTCCCCGGCTCGGGGGTGCGCGTCTCGGCACTGACCATCGACGACGTCGCCACCGTCTACCAGGTGCGCGGCAGCCTCGAGTCCCTCGCCGTGAGCAACGCTGCGCGCCGCGGCGACCCGGCCGTGCACCAGCGGCTGCGCGCCATGCACGAGGCCATGATCCGCGCCGCCGACGCCGAAGACCCGGCCGAATTCCACCACGCGAACATGGCGTTCCACGCGGCGTTCGCCGAGATCGGCGACAACAACTACCTACGCCGACTGCTCGGCACGGTCTACACCGCCGTCCGTCGCATCGGCACGCGTACCTTCAGTGCCGAGCGCATGCACGAGATCATCGCGGAGCACGCCGTGATCATCGACGCGGTGATCGCCGGCGACGCCGAAGCCGCATCGGCGGCGGCGCTCGACCACGCCGAGAAGGCGCGCGCGATCACCCTGGCGCGGTTGCTCGCCTGAGGCGCGGGCCTCAGGTCAGATCGACGACCGCCGAATCCGCATTCTTCTTCACCGACTCGATGCCGTTCGCCGCGGCCGCTTTGGTCGTATAGGCCTCGGAACTCGCGATGATCTCACCGTTCGCTGCTTTCAGGCGAAAACGGAATTGGCCGTTCGGCGATTTGTAGAGCTCGACTTTGCCCGCCATGTCAGCTCCTTTGCTCGACGGGGAACATCATCGTCCCGCCGGCATTCCTCGGCAAGAGGGGGTTCAACTCAGGGCAGCGACGGGTGCTTCTCGACCGGCGTCGGCCGCGTCGGGATGAGCAAGGCGAGCACGAGGGCGATCGCTGCGGCCCCGATGCCCATCAGGAACGACACCTGGAACGCCTGCGAGGTCGGCACACGCGTCTCTCCCGACCCGGTCGACAGGGTCGCGAGCACGACGCCGACGATCGCGGCGGCGGTGCTCGTGCCCAGCGAACGGGCGAGCGCGTTGAGACCGTTCGACGCGCCGGTCTCGCTCGGCGGCACGGCGCGCATGATGAGCATGGGCATGGCGGCATAGCCGAACCCGATGCCGAAACCGATGAGGATGTTCGCCACGACGAAGTGCCAGACCTCGGTCGAGAAGATCAGGCTGAAGCCGTAGGCGAGGATCAGCGAGATCGAGCCGGCGATCAGCAGCACACGGGGTCCGATCGTGCGGGCCAGGGTGCCCGATATCGGGGAGAGCACCATCATGACCAGGCCAGACGGCATGACCACGAGGCTCGCGGCGAGCAGCGACAGGCCCAGGCCGACGCCGGTGGCGACGGGCAGCTCGAGCATCTGCGGGTACGCGACGTTCGAGGTGAAGAGGGCGAAGCCCATCGCGACGGATGCCAGGTTGGTGAGCAGCACGGGGCGGCGCGCGGCGACGCGGAGGTCGAGCAGGGGGTTGTCGACGCGCAGCTCGTACCAGCCCCACACGAGCAGGACGAGGATGCCGCCGATCGCGAGGCCGAGCGTCAGCGGCGACGTCCAGCCCCACGAGTTGCCGCGCGAGACGGCCAGGAGCACGCCGATCAGACCGATTGCGAGACCGATGGCGCCGAGATAGTCGAAGCGTCCCGCGGTGCGCAGCACGCTGACGGGGACGATCCAGAGGATGAGCAGGAAGACGATCGCGCCGAGGGCTCCGGCGATCCAGAACAGCCAGTGCCAGTCGGTGTTCTCGGCCACGAGCGCGCTGATCGGCAGACCCAGGGCGCCGCCGACGCCGAGCGTCGCACTCATGAGGGCGATCGCGCTGTCGACGCGGTTCTCGTGCAGCACGTCGCGCATGATCGAGATGCCCAGCGGCACGACTCCGACCACGGCACCCTGCAGCGCGCGGCCGATGATCATGCCGATGATCCCGGTCGAGAGCGCGGCCACGACCGAGCCGAGCATCATCACGACCAGCAGCACGAGCACGATGCGGCGCTTGCCGTACATGTCGCCGAGGCGGCCCGCGATGGGGGTGATGACTGCCGCGGCCAGCAGGGTCGAGGTCACGACCCAGGCGGTGTCGTCGCGCGAGGCGTTCAGCAGCTGCGGCAACTGCGACTGAATGGGCACCACGAGGGTGAACATGAACGACGAACACAGGCCGGCGAGGGCCAGGATCGCGACGACCAGACCCTGGGGGCTGTTCCGGGACAATCTCTTACGCGCGTTTTCATCCCGTGACATCGCTGTCCAGGTTACGCCTTCGCTGTGAGCCCGCGGGTCGTCGTCAGAGGAGGCCGCGGCCCGCCTCCGCGTATCCGTCGAGTTCGTCGCGCGGAACCATGCTCCCCCCGGTGAGCCAGGCGACGTGGGTGGCGTTGCGCAGCTGCGCGTCGGACAGGCGGGGCCGCGAGGCCTCTGGTGTCGCGGAGAGCCGCAGGGCCCCGTCGAGCCCCGCCGCGGCCGACGGTTCGACGGCGAGCCCCTCCGTGTCGCGGAGCTGAGCGACGCCGCGCAGCATGTCGGCATCCGTCAGGGTGTACAGCCCCGTGACGAGACGGGCCATCCGTCGGCCGACGAAGCCGGAGGGGCGCCCCACGGCGAGGCCGTCCGCCGTGGTGACGTTGTCGATTCCGAGCTCGTGCACGCTGATGTCGTCGTGTCGGCCGGTCACCATGCCGAGAAGCATGGCCGGCGAGTGGGTCGGCTCGGCGAAGACGGCGTGGACGTGATCGCCGTAGACGGTCTTCAGGCCGAAGGCGATCCCGCCCGGTGCGCCGCCGACCCCGCACGGCAGGTACACCACCAGGGGATCGGCCGCGCCAGGACGAACATCCCGGGCGCGCAGCTGCGCGGCGAGGCGCCTGCCGGCGACGGCGTAGCCCAGGAACAGGCGCCGGGAGTTCTCGTCGTCGACGAAGTACGTCGACGGGTTCCCCTCCGCCTGACGGCGGCCCGCCGCCACCGCCAGGGAGTAGTCCCCCTCGTGCTCGACGACGTCGACGCCGTGTTCGCGCAGGCGGACCTTCTTCCACTGCCGCGCGTCGGACGACATGTGCACGGTGACGCGGAATCCCAGGGCGGCGCTCATGATGCCGATGGACAGGCCGAGATTTCCGGTGGACCCGACGACCACGGAGTGCGTGCCCAAGAGGGCACGTACCTCGGGGGAGCCCATGCGCCGGTAGTCGTCGTCGAGCGAGAGAAGACCCGCGGCTCGCGCGAGGTCCTCGGCGTGCGCGAGCACCTCGTAGATACCGCCCCGCGCCTTCACCGACCCGCTGATCGGCAGGTGGGAGTCGCGCTTCAGCAGGAGCCGGCCGGGAAACGGGCGACCGGCCCGCGCGCCGAGGGTGCGGGCGAGCCCGGGTGCCTCCGTGAGCGGCGACTCGATGACGCCCCCCGACGCCGCGGTGTCGGGGAACGTCTCCGCGAGATACGGCCCGAACCGGTGCAACCGGTCGGCGGCCTCGTCGATGTCGCTGACGCTCAGCCCCACGTCGGCGAGCGCGTCGCCCGCCGGCGCTGTACGCGGATTGATCCACGTGACCGGTTCGAGGCGGGCGAGGCGCGAGATCACGGCATCCGGGCTATCGGGGAGGGGGGCGGCGAGGCGCGTCATGGGTTCGTCCTTCTCTCGGGAACGACCGTCCGGTCGGGCCGGAGCCACGCTACGTCGGCACGGAACGCCGAAGAAGGGGCGGATCACGCCCAGGCTGTGAAGCCCTCCTTCACGATGGCGAGCCCAGAAACGCCTTCCCCCGGTCGCCGACGACAGCCTGAACGACGTCGATCAGATGCGACGCCCGACTGGACCGGCGCCGAGCGAGAAGGATCGTGCGCGTCTGCGGGGGCTCGAAGCGTCTGATCTGCTGCGGGCTCACCCCACCGCGCGTGTGCATCTCGCTGAGCACGGCGACACCGACGCCGGCCTCGACGAGAGACAGGGTCACCGCGACGTTCCGACAGCGTGCGACGATGTTCGGCTCGAACCCCGCGTCGCGGCAGAGTCCGACCGCGAAGTCGTCGAACACCTCGTGGCTGCCGTCCAGAATCCAGCGTGCGTCCGCGAGCATGCCGGCATCCACCGGTCCGGGCGGGAGAAGGCTGTCGGCCGGGGTGCACAGCACGATCTGGTCGACGCCCAGCGCGAGCGTGTCGATCTCCGTGAGGTCGTACGGGTGCATGTCGTCGATCACGGCGAGATCGATGGAGCCGTCCCGCAACCCGCGGAGCCCCTCGAAGGGCTCGAGATCGCGCACGCCGACGCGGAGGGCGGGGTGGTCCCGCTGCATGTCCCGTATGACGCGCGGCAGCACGGTGCTCGCGAAGCTCGGCGGCGCGCTGAGCCGGACCTCGCCCTGGACTGCCCCCGCAAGCCTCTTCATCGTCGTCTGCGCGTCTTCGGCAAGGGCCGCCATCTGCTCGGCGAACCGCACGAGCACGACGCCGGCCTCGGTCAGGGTCGCGCGCCGGCCGCGCCGATCGAGCAGGGCGATCCCGGCTTCGTCCTCGAGGATCCGCAACTGCTGGCTCACCGCCGACGTCGACAGGAAGAGCGTGTCGGCAGCGGCGGCCATCGTTCCTGCGGTGGCGAAGGCGCGGAGGATCTCGAGGCGCCGAGGATCGATCATGACGTCCATTGTGCGTCGCCGGCTCGGGCCCCCGCCTCCCGCGCGGCACGGCGTGACGCATCTCCTCGCCGGGGCAGTCCTCCCCGCGTCAGCGGCGATCGGTGATCATCGCCCACTTCGCGGCATCCGCCCAATCGGTTACCCCGCGTGACAGCCCGTTACCGGCCGTAACGCGTCGAATTCCGATCCCGGATGCCGCGTGCTGACGTGGACACATGACTTCACGACGCACCGCACGCCTGGCCACGATCCTCAGTGCTTCCACCGCCGCCCTGATGCTGACCCTGACCGGTTGCGCCGGGGGAGCGGCATCCGGGGACGACTCCTCGCGCATCGTGCTCGGAGCCGACGACGGCACCGAGGCGCACTGGACCGTGCTGAAGCAGAAGCTGGCCGACGAGGGGATCGACCTCGAGGTGCGCACCATCAACGACGGCGTGCAGCTCAACCAGGGCGTGCAAGACGGCGAGCTCGATGTGAACCTCTTCCAGCACCTCATCTACCTCTCGCAGTTCAACGTCGAGAACAACGGCTCGCTCGTGCCGGTCGGCGCGACCGCGGTGTATCCCCTCGCGCTGTACTCGGAGCAGTACACAGACGTGAAGGACCTGCCCGAGGGCGCGACCGTGGCGATCCCCAACAACGCCACCAACCTCGCGCGCGGCCTGCTCAACCTGCAGACCGCGGGCCTGCTCACCCTGAAGGACGGCGGCAACGCCCTCTCGACGCCGGCCGACATCGAGACGACGAAGGTGAAGCTGCTGCCCGTCGACACGAACCAGACGGTGACCGCCCTCAAGGACGGCAGCGCTCAGGCCGCGATCGTCAACAACACGCAGGCGCAGAAGGGCGGGCTCGGCGACGAGCTCATCATCTTCAAGGAAGACCTCGACAACCCGCAGCTCGCGCCGTACATCAACGCCTTCGTCACGCGCGACGACAAGAAGGACGACCCCCGCTGGGCGAAGCTCGTCGAGGCGTATCACTCGCCCGAGGTCGAGGCCGCGGTCACCGAGCTCAACCAGGGCAACCTGCAGTTCAAGACCGAGTGGACCGGCGCGCAGCTGACCGAGGAGCTCACGAGCCTCGAGGATGCCGTCAAGGCGCAGAACGGATGACCGCGGTCATCGAGCTGCGGGGGGTCACGAAGAGCTTCCGTACCGATCGCCGCACCTCCACCACCGCCGTCGACGACGTGTCGCTGACGGTGGAGGAGGGGTCGATCGTCGGGATCATCGGGTACTCCGGGGCGGGCAAGTCGACGCTCGTGCGGCTGCTCAACGGACTCGAGCAGCCGACGTCGGGCACCGTCGAGGTGCTCGGCGTGGATGTGGGGGATGCCAGCGAGTCGACGCTGCGCGACCTGCGGCGCCGCGTGGGCATGATCTTTCAGCAGTTCAACCTCTTCACCTCGCGCACGGTCGCGGCCAACGTCGCGTACCCGCTGAAGGTGGCGGGGTGGAAGAAGGCCGACCGTGAGAAGCGCGTGGCCGAGCTGCTCGACTTCGTGGGGATCGGCGACAAGGCGAAGCAGTACCCGCGGCGCCTGTCGGGTGGGCAGAAGCAGCGCGTGGGCATCGCGCGGGCGATCGCGACCGACCCGCGGATCCTGCTCGCCGACGAGGCGACCAGCGCCCTCGACCCGCAGACCACGGCCGAGGTGCTCGACCTGCTGCGCGAGATCAACCGGCGCCTGGGCATCACGATCGTCGTCATCACGCACCAGATCTCGATCGTGCACGAGCTGTGCGACCAGGTCGTCGTGATGGACGGCGGCCGCGTCGTCGACAGCGGCGACACCTACCGCGTGTTCGCCCACCCGCGCGCCGAACTCACGAAGCGTTTCGTGGCGGCCGTCACCCAGGGCGTCCCCTCGGGCGAGGCGCTGACGGCGCTCGCCGCGGGCGGCGGCGACCTGGTGAGCGTCGAGATCAACGAGTTCTCCAGCGAAGACGTCTCTGCCGTGTTCCACCGCCACGGCGTGCGCCACTCCGTCGTCTACGGCGGGGTGACCGACGTTCTGGGCCGGCAGCTCGGCACCCTCACCTACCGCGTGCACACCGACGACCTCGATCCGGTGCTCGCGGAACTGCGCGCGCACACCGACGTCGTCTTGCCGGCGAGGGAGGTGCGCTCGTGAACAAGTGGGACACCCTCACCCCGGTGCTGCTGCAGTCGATCGGCGAGACCGTCTACATGGTCGCCGTCTCGCTGGCCATCTCCGGCGTCGCGGGCCTCGCGATCGGGGCGCTGCTGTACGCCACGCGGCCGGGCAACCTCTTCGCCAACCGCGTCGTGTTCTTCGTCGCGAACCTGGTGATCAACCTCATCCGGCCGATCCCGTTCATCATCTTCCTCACCGCGGTCGCCCCGGTCACCCGGGCCGTGACGGGATCGACCCTGGGGACGGATGCCGCGATCGTGCCCATCACGATCATGGCCACGGTCGTGATCGCCCGCGTCGTCGAACAGAACCTCGTGGCCGTCGACCCCGGAACCGTCGAAGCGGCTCGGGCCGTGGGAGCGCGCCGCATCGGCGTGCTGTTCGGCGTCGTCATCCCCGAAGCCCTCGCCCCGCTGATCCTCGGCTACACGTTCATGTTCATCGCGGTCGTCGACATGTCGGCGATGGCCGGATACATCGGCGGCGGCGGGCTCGGCAACTTCGCGATCATCTACGGCTACCAGCAGTTCAACCAGCAGGCGACGTGGGTGACGGTCGCGATCATCGTCGTCATCGTGCAGCTCGGGCAGCTGATCGGCAACGCTCTGGCGCACCGCATCCTGCGGCGCTGACGGGGGCGGCGGGGGTGGCGTGTCCGCCCCCGCGCTCTGCGGTCCCGCACAGCCCGCCTACCCTCGGAGGATGAGCTTCCCCCGCACCTTCGCCCGCTGGCTGCTCGGTGCCGCACTCGTCTTCACCGGCACCGCGCACCTGACGTTCGCCCGCGACGACTTCGTCGCCCAGGTGCCGTCGTGGCTTCCGCTTCCGGTCGATGTCACGGTCGTGGCATCCGGGATCGTCGAAATCGCGCTGGGACTCGCCCTCATCTTCCTCGGCCGCTGGCGCGTCGCCGTCGGCTGGCTGGTCGCGGCCTTCTTCGTCGCGATCTTCCCCGGCAACATCGAGCAGTTCGTCCGGGGCACCGACGCCTTCGGCCTCGACACCGACCTCGCCCGCGGCATCCGCCTGCTCTTCCAGCCCCTGCTGGTCGTCTGGGCGTTGTGGTCGACCGGAGCGTGGAAGGCCTGGCGCGCGCGAAGACGAGCCCGCTGAGTCGCATCCCACATCGCGCGCCCGCTGCGCGCCGCACCCCGCCCGCGCGCGCCCGGTATCGATTTCGTCTCGACATTTCCCGCCCACGCATGCTGCATTCGTAATCCGTCCAGGCGCATTCGGCGCGGGCAGTCGACCTGCATTCCCCTGAATAGACTCGCGAGGTTGTCTTAACGGGGGAAGGGGAATCCATGCGATTCCGAAACGCAATGATCCACGCGAACGCGGCGGTGGCCGCATGACCGACGCGACCCCGGGCTGGTACCCCGACACCGAGACCCCCGGTCGACTGCGCTGGTGGGACGGCCGCCAGTGGACGAACGACTTCAGCCCGCTGCCGCCCGCTCCCACCGTGACCACCACGCCCCCGCCGGCGACCCGACGCGAAGCGCGCGGCGGGATCTCGCGCGTCCCCACGTGGGGCTGGATCGTCGCCGGCCTCGTGCTTCTCATCGCCCTCTGGCTGCTCGCCCCCTTCGTCGGGCTGGTCGCCCTCGTGGTGCTCATCACCGGCATCGTCGCGCTCGCACGCAACACCCCGACCTGGCTGCGCTTCCGCTCGCGCTCGAGCGCGGCGATCTGGACCGTCGCCGCCGTCGTCGCGTTCGCCGTCGCGGGCGGCATCACCACGGCCACCTCACCGAAGACGGCGACCCCGGTCGCCCAGGCGGAGCCCGTCGCGACCGTGTCGGCAACGCCGTCGCCGACGCCCACGGCATCCGCCACCCCCTTCGCCGACGACCAGGCCGCCCTCGCCGCGTTCGCGGGGCAGGCGGGAACCGTCGCCGACGCCTCGGCCACCACCGACAAGGCCGCGCTCGCGGTGCTCGACACCCTCGCCGTGAAGGGCCGCGCGCCCAAGACCGGCTACGACCGCGACCAGTTCGGCCAGCGGTGGCTCGACGTCGACCGCAACGGATGCGACACCCGCAACGACATCCTGGGCCGCGACCTCACCGACGCCGTGCGCTCGGGCGCCTGCCGCGTGACCGGCGGAAACCTCGCCGACCCGTACACGGGCACGAGCATCGCGTTCGTGCGGGGTCAGGGGACCTCCGAGCTCGTGCAGATCGACCACGTCGTGGCGCTGTCGGACGCCTGGCAGAAGGGGGCGCAGCAACTCACCGCCGACCAGCGCGCGAGCTTCGCGAACGACCCGCTCAACCTGCTCGCGGTCGACGGATCGGCCAATGCGCAGAAGGGCGACGGCGATGCCGCGACGTGGCTCCCGGCGCAGAAGTCGTACCGCTGCACGTACGTCGCGGCGCAGATCGCGGTCAAGGCGACCTACGGCCTGTGGGTGACCGAGGCCGAGCGCGACGCCATGAAGCGCGTGCTCGACAGCTGCCCCGACCAGGTCGTGCCCACCTCGGCCTTCGCAGCGCCCGCTCCGGTCGCGGCGCCCGAGCCCGCCCCGGTCGTCGAGCCGGTCGCCGTGGAGCCCGCGCCCGCTCCCGCTCCCGCGCAGCCCGCTCCCGCCGAGCCCGCGCCCGCTCCGGCACCGGTCGAGCAGGCGCCTGCTCCGGCTCCCGTCGAGAACGTGTATTACGAGAACTGCACGGCCGTGCGTGCGGCCGGCGCGGCTCCGATCTACCGGGGTCAGCCCGGGTACAGCAAGAAGCTGGATCGCGACGGAGACGGCGTCGGCTGCGAGTGACGCCACTCACCCGGTGAGTGTCCACGACACGCCGCCCCCGCCGAGGGACGCGGCGTGTTCTGGACACTCGACAAGAGGTGGCGGATGCCGGGACCTCGGCCCCGCGCGCAGTGACGGGCCGCGAGATCCCGGCGCTCAGCCCGCGCGCGCAGTGACGGGTCGCGAGGCCCCGGCCCTCAGTCCGCGCGCGTCAGCCCGAGGATGCAGCCCCCGACCGCGGCGACCCGCACCCGCGGGGTGTCGGCGTGCAGCACGCTCTGGCTCACCGCCCCGACGTGGGCGGCGACGACCGCGCGCGTGAACAGGGCGGGGTCGATCACCGGGTGCAGTGCGGGTGTGCGGCCTGCGCGGGCCAAGCGTGATCGGCGCGGCCCGCGCGGCGCGCGGGGCGTCAGGCGCGCGCGGCCTCGGCCTGCAGCACCTCGACCAGCACGTCGAGGCCGCGGTGGGCGTCAGCGTCGCCGATCACGGCGGGCGGCACGACGTGCACGCGGTTGTCGGCGGTGAAGCCGAGCACGCCCTTCTCGAGCATCGCGGCCTTGATCGCCCCGATGCGCGCGGCGGGCAGCGGCTCGCGCGTGGCCTGGTCGGCGACGAGCTCGACGGCCCAGAACACGCCGCGGCCGCGCACCTCGCCCACCAGCGGTGAGTCCTCGGCGAGCTGGTGCAGGCGCGGGCCGATGACCTCCTCGCCGATGCGGCGGGCGTTCTCGATCACGCCCTCGTCGGCCATCGCCTGCTGGGCGGCGACGATGGATGCCGCAGCCAGCGGGTGACCCGAGTACGTCAAGCCACCGGGGAAGACGCGGTCGTCGAACGTCGAGGCCACGGCATCCGAGATCGCCACTCCCCCCACGGGGACGTACCCGGAGTTCACGCCCTTCGCGAAGGTGATGAGGTCGGGCCGCACGTCGAACGCGTCGAACGCGAACCACTCACCCGTGCGGGCGAAGCCGGCCATGACCTCGTCGAGGATGAGCAGGATGCCGTAGCGGTCGGCGATCGCGCGGACGCCCTCGAGGTATCCGGGCGGCGGCACGAGCACGCCCGCGGTACCGGGGATCGTCTCGAACAGGAACGCCGCGATCGTGTCGGGACCCTCGGCCTGCACGGTGCGCTCGAGGTGGCGGAGGGCGCGCTCGCACTCCTGCTCGGGGGTCTCGGCCCAGAATTCCGACCGGTAGAGGTACGGGCCGAACACGTGCACGTGTCCGCGCGAGTACTCGTTCGGCATGCGGCGCCAGTCGCCGGTCGCCACGATCGCCGCCCCGGTGTTGCCGTGGTACGAGCGGTAGTGCGACACGATCTTGTCGCGGCCCGTGGTCAGGCGGGCCATGCGGATGGCGTTCTCGTTGGCATCCGCCCCGCCATTGGTGAAGAAGACCTTCGAGAACCCCTCGGGGGTCCGCTCGAGGATGAGCTCGGCCGCGTGCGCGCGCGTCTCGTTGGCGTGCGCGGGGGCGACGGTGGTCAGCTGCGCCGCCTGCTCCTGGATCGCAGCGACGACCCGCGGATGCTGGTGCCCGATGTTGACGTTGACCAGCATGCTCGAGAAGTCGAGGTACCGGCGGCCCTCGGCGTCCCACACCTCGACGCCCGAGCCGCCCGCGAGGGGGAGCGGGGCGAGGGTGCGCTGGGCCGACCACGAGTGGAAGACGCTCGTGCGGTCGCGCTCGCTGATCTCGGCGTTGCGGGTCGTGGTGAGAGGAGTCGACATGCCACCAGTGTGGGCGCGCCGCGCCGCGCCGGGGAGCGCCGATCTGTCGGTAATCTCGACGGACGCTCGACAGTTTGGCCCATCATGCCCGCGACCCTCCGCACCCTCCTCGACGACCAGTCGTTCCCCCTGCGCGTGCTGACGCGGCCCGACGACGAGGCGCTCGACCGCCCGCTGTCGTGGGTGCACAGCTCCGATCTGCTCGATCCGACTCCGTACCTCGAGGCGGGCAACCTGCTGCTGACCAACGGGGCGCAGTTCTCTCCGGATCCGGATGCCGATCAGGCACGGGCCTACTGCCAACGACTGCGCGCGCTCGGGGTGGCGGGTCTCGGCTTCGCGACCGACATCATCCACGACCGCGTGCCCGAGGCCGTGGTGCGCGCGGGAGAGGCCGCCGACCTGCCGATCGTCGAGATCGCGGATCGTGCGCCGTTCATCCGGATCATCCGCTTCGTCGCCGACATCATCGCCGCAGAAGGCGCCGCGCGCCTGTCGTGGCTGCTCGACGCCCAGCGCGCGGTGGCGCGGGCCGCGGTGCGCGACGACGGCCTGCGCGAGATCCTCGCCACCCTCTCGCGCCTGCTCGACGCGTGGGTCGAGCTGTACGACGCGGTCGGCGGGCGCCTGTCGTCGCCGGGCCTGCGTGCGGCCCCGTCCGAGGTCGAGGCGGAGGTCGGCCGCGACGTGCGGCGCCTGCTCGAGCGACGCACCGCGGCGAGCCTCGTCGTGCCGTCGGCCGGTCACGCGCTGGTGCAGACGATCGGGCAGAGCGGGCGGTTGCGCGGCGTGCTCGCGGTGGGTGGGCCCGAGCCGCTCGACCCCGCGGGCCGGGATCTCGTGGCCTCGGTGGTGGCGCTCGCCAGTATCGCGCTCGAGCAGCAGCGTGGGCTGCAGTCAGCCCTGCGCGGCGTACGCGCGGGCGTCATCGACCTGCTGGTCGACGGACACGGCGACACGGCGCGGCGGGTGGCCGAGTCGGCGTTCGGCGGGCTGCCCTCGGAGCCGTACCTCGTCGGGGTCGTGCGCGGGGCCGGGGCGCTGCCCGGACTGCTCGACGAACTCGACCTCGTCTCGAGCGATCCGACCCGCATGTTCTCCGCCGAGCGCGGCGACGACGTCATCGTGCTCGCGGCCGAGGGGGCGGCATCCGCCCTCGGAGCTCTCGCCGAGCGGCGGGGCCTGTGCGTCGGCACCGCCCGTCACGAGGCGGGCGACGACCTCGCCGAGGGTCTGCGGCGGGCGGCGCACGCTGCGCGCAATGCCGAGACCGGCGTGGTGCGCGCTTATGACGAGCTCGCGGGGCGCGGTCTGGTGGGGGCGCTGCGCGAGCGCGGCGGCGAGGTGCTCGCGCGCTCCCTGCTCCGCCCGCTCGACGGCCTCCCGACGATCGAGCGGGAGCGGCTGCTCGCCTCGGCGCGGGTCTGGCTCGACGCGAACGGCGCCTGGGATCCCGCGGCGCGGAGTCTCGGCATCCACCGCCACACCCTAAGGGCGCGCATGGCGCAGCTCGAACAGGTGCTCGAGATCGACCTGTCGAGCTTCGCCGCGCGCACCGAGCTGTGGGCGGCGATGGAGCTCGCCGGCTGACCGCTCCCTCGCGCGCGTGAGGGGTCGATTTCTGTCGCCTCCGCGCGCGCCAGGCGACACTTCTCGACCCCTCACGCGAAGTCCGGTGCACCGACACGGCAGCGCGCGTGAGGGGTCGATTTCTGTCGCCTGGGCGCGTGCCAGGCGACACTTCTCGACCGCTCACGCGAAGTCCGGTGCAGCGACACGGCAGCACGCGTGAGGGGTCGATTTCTGTCGCCTGGGCGCGCGCCAGGCGACACTTTTCGACCCCTCACGCGAGGTGCGGGACGGAACGACGGATGCCGCGACCCCGAGCCTGCGGAGAGCCCGGGGGCGCGGCATCCGGTGCCGACGATTCAGCTGTTCTGGGGGAAGCCGAGGTTGATGCCGCCGTGGGTGGCGGGGTCGAGCCAGCGGCTCGTGACGGCCTTCTCGCGGGTGAAGAAGTCGAAGCCGTGCACGCCGTAGGCCTTCGCGTCGCCGAACAGCGACTTCTTCCAGCCGCCGAACGAGTGGTACGCCACGGGCACGGGGATGGGCACGTTGATGCCGATCATGCCCACCTGCACCTCGTGCTGGAAGCGGCGGGCGGCTCCGCCGTCGTTGGTGAAGATCGCCGTGCCGTTGCCGAACTCGCCGCTGTTGATGAGGGCGAGGCCCTCTTCGTAGGTCTTCACGCGCACGACCGAGAGCACGGGGCCGAAGATCTCCTCGGTGTAGGCGCGCGAGCTGGTCGGCACCTCGTCGAGCAGGGTGGGTCCGAAGAAGAAACCCTCCTCATGTCCGTCGACCGAGAAGCCGCGGCCGTCGACGACGATGGTCGCGCCGTCGGCCTCGGCGATGTCGACGTACGACGACACCTTGTCGCGGTGGGCGCCCGAGATGAGCGGGCCCATGTCGGGCTCGTCGGCATCCGCGCCGTTTCCGATGCGCAGCTTGGCGATGCGCTCGGTGACCTTGGCGATCAGTTCGTCGGCGACGGGGTCGACGGCCAGCACGACCGATACGGCCATGCACCGCTCGCCCGCGGCGCCAAAGCCGGCGTTGACGGCGGAGTCGGCCACGAGGTCGAGGTCGGCGTCGGGGAGCACCAGCATGTGGTTCTTCGCGCCGCCCAGGGCCTGCACGCGCTTGCCGTTCTTCGACGCGGTCTCGTAGATGTACTGCGCGATGGGGGTCGAGCCGACGAACGAGATCGACTGCACCTCGGGTGCCTCGAGCAGCCCGTCGACGGCGACCTTGTCGCCCTGCAGCACCGTGAAGGCGCCGGCGGGAAGACCGGCCTCCTTCCACAGGCGCGCGAGCCAGAGCGAGGCGGAGGGGTCCTTCTCGCTCGGCTTGAGCACGACGGCGTTGCCGGCGGCCAGGGCGATGGGGAAGAACCACATCGGCACCATGGCGGGAAAGTTGAAGGGGCTGATGATGCCGACGACGCCAAGCGGCTGCTTGAGCGAGTACACGTCGACTCCGCTGGAGGCGTTCTCGCTGTAGGCGCCCTTGATGAGGTGCGGGAAGCCGGTCGCGAGCTCGACGACCTCCTGGCCGCGGGCGATCTCGCCCATCGCGTCGGAGAGCACCTTGCCGTGCTCGGCGGTGAGGATCGCGGCCAGCTCGTCCTTGCGCGCGTTGAGCAGCTCGCGGAACGCGAACAGCACGCTCTGGCGCTTGGCGATCGAGTACCCGCTCCACTCGGCGAAGCCGCGCGTGGCCGAGGCGATCGCGGCCTGAATGTCGGCCTCGTCGGCCAGGGCGACGTGCGCCTGCACCGCGCCGGTGGCGGGGTTGTACACGGGGGCGGTGCGTCCGCCCGTCGGGGCGCTCTCGGCGCCGTCGATCCAGTGCGCGATGACGGGGAGGTCGTGGTCGGTCATGCCCCCAGTAAAGGGCCGTCACCCTCGTGGCGCTGCTGCCAATCCGGCGCGCGGACCCGAAGGCGCGGGACAGACCGGCATGCGGAGTCTGGGAGCACCCGATGAACGCAGCGCTGAGTTTGAGAACGATTATCAGCAGCGATACTCTGAACGCATGACCCGACGCATCCTCGCCCCCCTCGTCCTCGGTACCGCCTCCGTCCTCGCGCTCGCCGGATGCGCGGGCACGTCGACCTCGACAGGCGCGACCGGGAACGCCGACGCCAAGGTGACGGTCGTCGCATCCACCGACGTCTACGGCTCGATCGCCGAGGCCGTCGGCGGCGACTTCGTCGACGTGCAGTCGATCATCACCTCGCCCACGCAGGACCCGCACGAGTACGAGGCGAGCGCGCAAGATCAGCTCACGCTCAAGAACGCCGGGCTCGTCATCGAGAACGGCGCCGGCTACGACTCCTTCATGGAGTCGCTCATCGAGGCCAGCGGCACCACCGCCCCGGTGATCACCGCCGTGGAGTACAACCACGACTACCCCGGCGCGGAGTCACACGACGACGCGGCCACGCCGGCGGCGAGCGAGGGCGCCGACGACCACGACCACGCCGAGGGTGACGGTCACGACCACATCGAGGGCTTCAACGAGCACGTCTGGTACGACCCGCACACGGTCGAAGACCTCGCCGGCGAGATCGCCGAGCACCTGGGCGAACTGGCCCCCGACCACGTCGCCGACTTCAACGCCAACGCCGCCGCGTTCACGCAGCAGGTCGCGGGACTCGAGGACTCGCTCGCGAAGATCGAGGCGACGGATGCCGGCGCGAAGGTGTTCGTGACCGAGCCGGTGCCCGTGTACCTGACCACCGCCGCCGGGCTCGACAACGCGACGCCGAACGAGTTCAGCGAGGCTGTCGAGGAGGGCCAGGACGTGCCGCCCGCGACACTTCTGGAGTCGCTGCAGCTGCTCGACTCGGGCGAGGTCAAGGTCATGATCGTCAACCCGCAGACCGGCGGCGCCGAGGTGACGCAGGTCGAAGACGAGGCCAAGGCGAAGAACATCCCGGTGATCGAATTCACCGAAACGCTCCCCGAGGGACAGACTTACATCTCGTGGATGCAGAGCAACATCGCGGCGCTGACCGACGCGCTGGCGGCGTGAGCGCGGCGGTACCGCTGCGTATCCGCGGCGCCGCGCTCGAGCGCGGCGGCCGCGAGCTGTGGTCGGGACTCGACCTCGAGGTGCAGCCCGGCGAGCTGGTGGCCGTGCTCGGCCCGAGCGGCTCGGGCAAGACGACGCTGCTGCGCGCGATCCTCGGACTCGAGCGGGTCAGCGCCGGCTCCGTCGAGGCCCTCGGCGCCCCGGTCCGCCGGGCGGGCAACCGCCGCATCGGCTACATCCCCCAGCAGCGTCCGCTTCCGCGCGAGACCCCGTTGCGCGGGCGCGACATCATCGGCCTCGGCGTCGACGGTCACCGACTCGGTCTGCCGCTGTCGCGCAAGAAGGACCGCGCGCGCATCGACGAGCTGCTCGAGGCGGTCGGGGCGACGGCGTTCGGCGACCGACCGGTGGGGCTGCTCTCGGGCGGCGAACAGCAGCGTCTGCGCGTGGGCCAGGCTCTCGCCGACGACCCCGCGCTGCTGCTGTGCGATGAGCCGCTGACGAGCCTCGACCTCGCCAACCAGCAGGCCGTCGTGCGCCTGATCGACCGCCATCGCCGCGAGCGCAACGCCGCCGTGCTGCTGGTCACGCACGACATCAACCCCGTGCTCTCGCACGTCGATCGCATCCTCTATATCGCGAACGGCCGCTTCACCCTGGGCACCCCCGACGAGGTGCTCACGACCGAGACCCTCTCGGCCCTGTACGGCGCCCCCGTCTACGTCGTGCGCGCGGGCGACCAGCTGATCGTCGTCGGTGCTCCGGATGCCGAGGACGCCCACCACCATCACCACGGCGAGGACGACGAATGAACTGGTCCGACGTCGGCCACGCCCTGTTCGGCGGGGTGAGCCAGTACGGCGCCATCCTCGACCTGGTGCAGAACTCCGTGTACGCCGGAGCGGTGCTCGGGCTCGTCGGCGGCCTGATCGGCGTGTTCGTGATGCAGCGCGACATGGCCTTCGCCGTCCACGGCATCAGCGAGCTGTCGTTCGCCGGCGCCGCAGTGGCCCTGCTCATCGGCGCCGACGTCGTCTCCGGCTCGATCGTGGGCTCGCTCATCGCCGCCGCCCTCATCGGCGTGCTCGGGGCCCGTGCGCGCGATCGCAACTCGATCATCGGCGTGCTCATGCCGTTCGGTCTGGGTGTCGGCATCCTGTGCCTGTCGCTCTACAACGGACGCAGCGCCACGCGTTTCAGCCTGCTGACCGGGCAGATCGTGTCGGTGCAGAGCGGACAGCTGGGCTGGCTCGTCGTGATCGGCGTCGCGGTACTCGTGGCCCTGCTGCTCATCTGGCGTCCGCTGCGCTTCGACTCCCTCGACCCGCAGTCGGCGGCCGCGCGCGGAGTGCCCACCACGGCGGTCTCGCTGGCGTTCATGCTGCTGCTCGGCCTGATCGTGGCCGTGGCCGTGCACATCATCGGCGCGCTGCTGGTGATGGCGCTGCTGGTCACCCCGGCCGCGGCCGCGATGCGCGTGGCATCCGGGCCGCTCTCGGTCCCCGTGCTGGCCGCGCTCTTCGGCTTCGTTTCGGCGGTGGGCGGCGTGCTGCTCGCGGTGGCGGGAACGCTCCCCGTGAGCCCGTACATCACGACCATCTCGTTCGCGATCTACCTCGTGTGCCGCCTCATCGGCGCCCGGCGCGAGCGCACGACACGCGCCTTCTGATCGCGCCGGCACGCGCCCAGCCGATTCACCGACGCCGTCGATAGACTCCCGGCCATGGTCCAGCGCAATACGTGGCAGCGCGAGCGCGTGCGCGAAGCCCTCTCCGGAGCGGGCGGCTTCGTCAGCGCGCAGTCGCTGCACGCCACCCTGCGCGACGAGAACACCGGCATCGGCCTCGCGACCGTGTATCGCACGCTCGCCGGTCTCGCCGCCCGCGGCGACGCCGACTCGCTGCAGAGCCCCGAGGGCGAGAACCTGTTCCGCGCCTGCGAGAGCCGCGGTCACCACCACCACCTGATCTGCCGTTCGTGCGGCAAGGCCGTCGAGATCGCCGCGACCGACGTCGAGGACTGGGCCCAGCGCACCGCCGCGCAGAACGGGTTCATCGAAGCCGAGCACGTGGTCGACATCTTCGGCCTATGCACCGACTGCGCCCTCGCACGGGCCCGCGAGCGTGGCGACGAGTAGTCGCACCATGGCCCCCGCGCCGCAGCGGTCGGGGTCCTCCCGCACCCTCGTCGCGCTCGGCCTGGGTGTGCTCGTGGTCACCGCGCTGTTCCTCGTCGACGCCTTCGCGCCGACCTTCTTCGCCCAGCCGCTGCCCACCCGTGCGCAGGACGGACTCACCCTCGCTCTGAGCGTGCTGATCGAGTCGCTGCCGTTCGTGGTGCTCGGCGTCGTGCTGTCGATCCTCGTGCAGGTGTGGGTGCCGCCGGGGGCGATCGAGCGGTGGATGCCGCGCGCGCCGTGGGCGCGCCGGGCCGTGCTGTCGCTGCTGGGCATGTTCATCCCGGTCTGCGAGTGCGGCAACGTCCCCTTCGCGCGCGGGCTCATGATGCGCGGGTTCGGGGTGAGCGACACCCTGACCTTCCTCGTCGCTGCGCCCATCGTGAACCCCATCGTCATCATCTCCACGCACGCGGCGTTCGGCTTCAGCGACGGCATCCTCGTGGCGCGCCTGATCGGCGGTTTCCTGGTCGCCAACCTTCTCGGATGGCTGTACAGTCGGCATCCCGATCCCGACAAGCTGCTCACCGAGCGCTTCCTCGAGACCTGCGAGATCGTCGTGCAGGAGCGCGGCGACCGGGGTCGGCGCACCCTCGCCCAGCTGGTGGTCGAGCTGCGCTCGGTCATGCCGGCGCTGATCATCGGATCGCTCCTGGCCGGCGCGGTGCAGGTGCTCGTGCCGCGCAGCGCCCTGCTGGCGATCGGCTCCGACCCGGCCCTGTCGATCGCGGCGATGGTGGTGCTCGCGATCGTGGTGTCGCTGTGCTCCAACGTCGACGCGTTCTTCGCCCTGTCGTTCGCGTCGACCTTCACGCCCGGCTCGATCGTCGCCTTCCTCGTGGTCGGCCCGATCATCGACCTCAAGATGATGGCGCTGCTGCGCACGACCTTCACCACCCGCGTGCTCGCGGGCATGACGGTCGTCGTGGTGCTGTTCGCCTTCGCGCTCGGAACGGTGGTGAACCTGGTTGTCTAAGGCATCCGCACTCGCCACGCGCTGGCTCGGGGTGGGGCTCACCGCGTGCCTGTCGATCACGACGATCACGCTGTGGCTCACCGGCCGCATGTCGCTGTACATCAACCCCGACTCCGCGTGGTTCGCGGTACTGATGTCGGTGGTCGCGCTGATCGGGGCGATCGCGTCGTTCGCCCTGCCGCTCGGCGCCGAAGCCGATCACGGCCACGACCACGAGCACGGCCATGCGCCGGCTTCAGCGGCGGCCCGGCGCGAGGCGTTCGCGCACGCCGATCACGAGCACGCGGATGCCATGGACGACCACGACCGCGTGGCGCACGAGCACCTGGCCGCGAGGCCGCGACTCACCCCCGGCGGTATCGCCGCGTTCACCGGGGGAGTGCTGGCCTCGGGGGCTGTGATCGCCGTGCTGCTGACGCCCGCGGCCTCGCTGTCGACCGAGCTCGCCGTCTCGCGCGACGTGGGCGCTCCGCCGCTGTTCGCCGGATCCGACGTGATCACCCTCGCCGCCTCGGGCGACACCTCGACCTTCGGCATCGGCGACTGGTCGGCGGTGTTCGCGCACGCCACCAACCCCGAGACCTTCGACGGCAAGCCCGTCACCCTCACCGGCTTCATCACCCCGGCCGCTGACGGCTCGACCTTCGACCTGACCCGCCTCGTGATCACGCACTGCGTGATCGACGCCCAGACCGCCCGCCTGCCCATCGCCGCCACCGTCGATGCCCCCTCGACGGGTCAGTGGGTGACGGTCACGGGCACGGTGCGCTCCAGCGGCGACGGCAAGCTCGAGGTGCACGCCGATCAGGTCGCCTCGATCGACGAGCCGGCGGATCCGTATGAGTACTGACAGCCGCCGCGCCGCGAGCGCCGGGTCGTCGCGTCGCGCCCGTTCGCGCAAGCGCCGCGGCCGCGGCTTCGCGATCGCGTTCGCCGTGGTGCTCGTCGGCCTCATCGTGGTCGGCGGTCTCGGCGGTGTCGTGGCGGTCGCGCAGGGCCCGCGCGTGACGGATGTGCAGGTCGACCCCGCGGCCGCGGTCGCGGCATCGGGATCGCGCGTGATCCTCACCACGACGCAGTCGCTCGAGACGGTCGACCCCTCGCAGGTCGTGGTCGAGCCCGCGGCCCCCTTCACCGTCGACACGGCCGGCCGCAGCGTCGGCGTGCGCTTCACCCTGCCGCTGCGCGACGACACCGACTACCGCATCACCGTCAACGGCGTGAACGGCCTCGGCGCGGGACCTTCGTCGACCCTCACGGAGAGCTTCCGCACGCCGCCCCTGCAGGCCTTCCTCATGCAGCGCGGCACGCCCGAGGGCGACACGATCTTCCGCACCGATCTGAAGGGCGAGGCCGGGCTCCCCGTCTTCGTGCACCCGCACATCGAGGACTTCCGCGCGACCGCCAACCACCTGGTCATCTCGGTGCGCGACGGCGAGACCGCTCGGGTCATCGTGACCGACCTCGACGGCAAGAACCAGCGCGACATCGCCTTGCCCGGCCCGGGATTCGTCTCGAACCTGCAATCGGCCGACCGCGGAGAGCGGATCGGATTCACGTTCTCGGATGCCGACCTCAGTGCCGCCGGGGGACGCGAGAGCCGTCTGTTCACGGCGTCGGCGGCCGACGACGCCCCGCCCACCGAGGTGGGTCTGAACGGCGGCGACGTGCGCATCGCCGACTACCGCTTCGTGCCCGACACCGACAGCATGCTCGTGCTCACCTTCGACTCGCGATTGCTGCTCACCGACGCCCAGGGCGGCAATGCGGCGCCGCTCGGCAGCGCCGTGTCGATCGACGGCATCGCCCGCGGGTCGTCGGTGGCGGTGGTGGAGCGCCTCGAAGGCATCCGCGAGATCAACCTCACCGACGGCTCCGAGCAGGGACTCGTCGACCCCGTCGATCCGCCGGGGCTCGCCGGTCGCGCGACGCCCGTGCCGGGGACCGATGCGGGCACCATCCGCTCGTTCGCCGACATCAGCTCCGACGGGGTCTCGCGCTCGACGATCGTGGCCCACGTGGCCACCGACGGCACCGTCGACCCGCTGGTCGAGGTGCCCGGTGCCGACACCGTGCTCCAGACGTGCGTCTCGCCCAGCGGTCGCTACGCCGCCGTGCTCGTCGCACCGCGCGCGGTCGACAACCCCTACGACCGCTACCAGCTGCCGCTTCCCGAGCGCCTGCTCACGCACCTCGTCGAGATCGACACGGGGCAGGAGGTCGTCGCCCTGCAGGGCTTCGACCTGTCGTGGTGCCAGGTGCCGCCGCAGTGACCCCGGCCGCGACCCGACCCGCGTCGCGCGACGAGCTGTCGGCCCTGCCCGTCGAGGTCGCCCCGCTGCTGCTCGGCGCGCTGCTTGAGACGGTGGTCGCGGCCGAGCGCGTGGTCGTGCGTCTGACCGAGGTCGAGGCCTACCACGGGCTCGGCACCGGCGACCGGCCCGACCCGGGCTCGCACGCCCGCATGGGCCCGACGGCGCGCAACGCCACGATGTGGGGCGAGCCCGGCCACCTCTACGTGTACCTGAGCCACGGCATCCACTCGTGCGTCAACGTCGTCTGCGGACCCGAGGGGGTCGCCGGCGGTGTGCTCCTGCGCGGCGCTGAGGTGGTCGAGGGTGAGGCGGTGGCCGAGCGTCGACGACTCGAGCGCCGCGGTGCCGTGCGCAGCGCGCGCGACCTCGCCCGCGGACCCGGCCGGCTCGGCGACGCCGTGGGCCTGCGGCATCCGGTGCACGACGGGATCGACGCGGTGACCGGTGCGGAGCACGCGGGAGCACGAGCGCGCCTGCTGCTGCCGGCCGTGCCGGTCGCCCGCGTGGCGACAGGCCCACGGGTCGGTGTGGCGGGCATCGCGGGGACGGCGGCGTTCCCGTGGCGCTTCTGGATCGAGGGGGATGCCACGGTCTCGGCGTTCCGCTGGGGCCGGGGAGCCGCGGAGGCGGCGGGTGGGGCGTGAGGTGGCTGAGCTCGTCGAAGCCCCCGGTCCCTTCGGCAGGCTCAGGGCGGGCACGCTGTCCGTGCTAGACTGATTCCTTGTCTGCGCGCACTCCAGCACGCAGTTCGCATCCCTCTTCCCGATCCCGGCCTTTCGCCGTGCTCGGGCGGGGTGCAGACAAGGGATCTTGGGTGGCACCGTCCGGTGTCACGGTACAGAAGGAGACATCACCATGGCAGCAGTGTGCCAGGTGACTGGAGCGGTTCCCGGCTTCGGTCACAACATCTCGCACTCGCACCGCCGGACGAAGCGCCGCTTCGACCCGAACGTGCAGAAGAAGACCTACTTCGTTCCGTCGCTGGGTCGCAACATCAAGCTCAACGTTTCGGCGAAGGGCATCAAGGTCATCGACGCTCGCGGCATCGAGTCCGTCGTCCGTGACCTGCAGGCGAAGGGCGTGAAGCTGTAATGGCGAAGAAGGCTCAGGACGTTCGTCCGATCATCAAGCTGCGTTCGACCGCCGGCACGGGGTACACCTACGTGACGCGCAAGAACCGCCGCAACAACCCCGACCGCATCGTGCTCAAGAAGTACGACCCCGTGGTCCGCAAGCACGTCGACTTCCGAGAGGAGCGCTAAGCACATGGCTAAGAAGAGCAAGATCGCGCGCAACGAGCAGCGCAAGGTCGTCGTCGAGCGCTACGCCGCGAAGCGCGCCGAGCTGAAGAAGACCCTGGTCGACCCCAACGCGACCGACGAGGCCCGCGAGGCCGCCCGCGTGGGTCTGCAGAAGCTCCCCCGCAACGCGTCGCCCGCGCGCGTGCGCAGCCGCGACGTCATCGACGGCCGCCCCCGTGGTGTCCTCACGAAGTTCGGCGTCTCGCGCGTCCGCTTCCGTGACATGGCCCACCGTGGCGAGCTGCCCGGTGTGACCAAGTCGTCCTGGTAAGCACCAGACACCTGTCCGAAGGGCGGGGGTTCCCGAAAGGGGCCCCCGCCCTTCGGCGTTCTCAGACGCGGACGCCGGAGAGGTGCTCGACCGCCTCGGTGCGCCCGCTCACGCCGAGCTTGAGGTAGATCGAGCGCACCTGGCTCTTGACGGTGTTCACCGACACGCCTCTCGCCTGCGCGATCTCGGCGAGGCTCAGCGAGGAGTGCAGCTGCGCGACCAGGTCGCGCTCGGTCGGGGTGAGGCGCAACGGCACGTCGGTCGCGCGGGCGGGGCGGTCGTCGCCCGGGGCCGCCATGAGACTGATGGTGCGCGCGAGATCGGGCAGCATCTCGGCCAGATCGGGCCTGGTGCCCGCGACCGTCTCGACCAGGCGCATCGTCTCGTCGCGCGGGAGCATCGAGAACGTCGTCGCCCAGATACCGGTCTGCGCCATGATCAAGAGCGCCGCCTCGACGCTCTGTCGAGCGCGGCGGTCGTCGCCCAGGCGGTTCCACGCGAGGGCCCGGCCCAACAGCACCGGCATGAACGTGCGCAGGCAGTGGTCGGTCTCGGCGGCCATGCACGCGTCGGTCTCGCGCAGAAGATCGCGCTCCCGACCCAGTTGCAGCAGGGCGGCGGAACGCTGCATCGAGAAACACACGCCGTGACCTGCGGGATTGTCGTACGGTTCGAGAATGGCGAGAGCTTGAACGGCGTCACCCTGGGCGACGTAGGTGTCCGACAGGATGATCACGACGAACGAGCGCACCATGCGATGGCTTTCGTGGCTGCCGCTCGAGTGCAGCAATTGTCGCGCTCCGGCGCGCGCGCCGCCGAAGTCGCGGCGCAGCAGCTGCACCATGACCTCGGCGGCGCGCGCCGTATAGCTCGCGGAGGGGCTGTCGGGGAAGGCCTCGTCGAGCACGCGCGGGACGCGCGCCAGCCGGTCGACGTCGAGGCTCGCCGCCGACGTGAGGATCTCGGCCAACAGCAGGATGTAGGCCTGCTCGGCCGCGGGCCATCCGTTCTCGGCGAACAGACGCGCCGCCGCTTCTCGTGACGACTCGGCCGCGTCGAACTCGCCGTTGATGGCGTGCCCGAGCGCCATGACCGACAGGGCGCGGTAGCGCAGCGCCGGAGCATCCGCGAACAGCAGCGCCTCGGCACCGAAGCGTGTGGCGACCTGCGCCCATCCGAGGGCGGCGCAATACTCGCCGACGCTGGTGTAGAGCAGAGCGCGCGCGCCCGATGACAGGGCGGTTGGTCGGAGAAGGCGGACGTCGTCGAAGTACTGGCGGACGAGCCGGGTGCCGTCGGCCAGCGCATCGCGGCGCGCGCGGGCCGCGAGGAGAGCGGCGACGGTGAGGGCACGCTCATCGGTCCAGACGGGCGGCGGCTCCGGGAGGTCGGCCTCGGCGAGGAGGGCGAGGTGCCGCGAGAGGGGCACGCCGTGTCCTGGCGCGAGGCGCAGGGCGGTCGACAGCGCCGCGGCACGGAACGTCGCGCGAGCATCGACGGATGACGGGGTTCCGGGCATGACGACTCCAAGGGATACGCGCCCGCGGGGTCGGGTGTCGCTTCGCGATCGGATCCCCGCGGGGGAGATGCGCGAAATCCTAGGACGGACGTTAACCCCCACCCGCGGTTCCACCCCCGGCCAGGCGTCTCCCTTCCGACAGCACACCCCCGAGATCGCCCGTGGACGTCCATATCTTCACCCGCACCGTGCGGCGGCGGGGACGGGGACTGCCGCGCAGGGGCCTCACGCGCCCCCTCAGCCCCTCCCGCACCGCGACACGCCGTCGAGAAAGGCGCAAAATCCGTCAAGATCCGCGTAATTCCGCGGTTCGGTTGATACTGTCGAGGCGGTCTCCCGACCAACGGGGAGGATTTCCTCTCCGTCCGCGTAACGAGAGGCGACCCGCGTGGTCGTCTGGAGGACAAACCACATGGCCGACAAGTCCATCACCAAGACCGAGCTCGTCGCGAGCATCGCCAGCGCGACCGGGCAGAGCCAGTCCGCCGTGTCGGGCGTGCTCGACTCCCTCTTCTCCACCGTCTCCGAGGCGGTTGCCAAGGGCAGCAAGGTCTCTATCCCCGGTTGGATCGCCTTCGAGCAGGTCGCGACCTCGGCCCGCACCGGCCGCAACCCGCAGACGGGTGAGGAGATCTCCATCCCCGCCGGCAAGCGCGTCAAGGTGACCGCTGGCTCCAAGCTCAAGGCCGCCGTCAAGTAATTCGACCGCGAGTCATCGAGGGGGGATGCCGGGCGGCATCCCCCCTTCGTCGTCCCCGGGCGACGTAGGCTGGGCAGGTGAACCCCCGGCTTCTTCGTGTCGCGGGACCCGTCATCCTGATCGCGGTCTCGCTCATCGCCGTCGTCGCGGGACTCGCCTACGGCGGTGGAGCCGCCGCACCCCAACTGGCCGACCCGGGTCCGGTGGTGCGGTGGGGGCTCCCCATCGCCACGGTCATGGTCAACCTGTCGGCCGCGACCCTCGTCGGCTCGCTCGTGCTGGCGCTCTTCGCCCTCCCGGCGGGGGAGCGCCCCTTCGAGATCGCCCTCGACACGGCATCCATCGGCGCCGCCGTCTTCACCGTCGCCGCAGCCGCCACGGGTTACATGACGTTCCTCAACGTCCTCAACGCCAAACCCACCCTCGACGCCGTCTTCGGGCAGCAGCTCGGTCGATTCCTCGTCGAGAGTCCCCTCGGGCAGGCCTGGCTGCTGACCACGATCGCCGGCGCGGTGCTGACCGTGCTGACCTTTGCCGTGCGGTCGTGGTTGCCCACGCTGCTCGTCGCGATCCTCTCGCTCGCCGCGCTCATCCCGATGGGCACGCAGGGCCACGCGGGCGATGAGGCCAGCCACGACGCCGCCGTCACCTCTCTCGTGCTGCACCTCATGGCCGCGGCCGTGTGGCTCGGCGGGTTGGTGCTGCTCGTGGTCATCCGTCCCGCGATGTCGCGCACGCAGCTGCAGACCACGATGCTGCGCTACTCCTCGCTCGCTCTGGTCGCCTTCGTCGTGGTCGCGGTGTCGGGCACCGTGCGCGCCTCGATCGGACTGCTGGGGCTGCAGAACCTCTGGTCGGCCTACGGCGTGCTCGTGCTGGTCAAGGTCTTCGCCCTCGTCGCCATGGGTGTACTGGGTGCCTGGTACCGCCGCCGCCTGATCTCGCGCATGGCCGATGAGAACGGCTCGCGCCGCTTCTGGGGCGTCATCTCGCTCGAGCTGGTGTTCATGGGCATCGCCAGCGGTGTGGCCGCCGCGCTCGCCCGCACGCCCCCGCCCGTCGAGGCGCCGCTGGTGGGGCAGACGCCCGCCGAGGTGCTCACGGGCGCCCCGCTTCCGCCCGAGCTGACCCTTGAGCGCTGGTTCACGGCGTGGAACGTCGATCTGCTGTGGACCTTCGTCGTCGCGTTCGCGCTGTTCTTCTACCTCGCCGGCGTCTGGCGCCTGCTGCGCCGCGGCGACCGCTGGCCCATCCACCGCACGGTGCTGTGGTGCCTGGGCATGCTCTCGGTGTTCTGGGTGACCTCGGGTCCGCTCAACGTGTACCAGGACTACCTGTTCAGCATGCACATGATCGGGCACATGCTGCTGTCGATGGCGATCCCGCTCATGCTCGTCGCGGGTGCGCCGGTCTCACTCGCGGCGCGGGCGATCCGCAAGCGCGACGACGGCTCCCGCGGCGGTCGCGAGTGGATCCTCTGGGCCGTGCACAACCCGGTCGCCAAGGTGCTGACCAACCCCTACGTCGCCGCCGGGCTGTTCATCGGCTCGCTGTGGGGCTTCTACTACACCGACCTCTTCCGCTGGTCGCTGTACGATCACGTCGGCCACATCTGGATGGTCGCGCACTTCCTCATCACGGGCTACCTGTTCGTGCTGAGCCTGATCGGCATCGACCCGGTGCCCTACCGCCTGCCCTACCCGATGCGCCTGCTCGTGCTCATCGCGATCATGGCGATGCACGCCTTCTTCGGCATCGCGATCATGATGAACTCCGGTCTCATGGTGGCGGAGTGGTTCGGCGCGATGGGCCGCACGTGGGGCGCCACACCGCTCGAGGATCAATACGTCGGCGGTGGAGTCGCGTGGTCGGTCGGCGAGATCCCCACGCTCATCCTCGCGATCACCGTCGCGATCCAGTGGAGCCGCAGCGACGAGCGCCACCAGAAGCGCCGCGACCGCCACGTCGACCGCGTCGGCGACGTCGAGCTCGACCAGTACAACGAGGAGCTCGCGCGGCTGGCCGCCCGGGACGCCCGCGTCGCCGCCCGCGGCGGCAGCTGAGCGAGGTCAGTCCGACCCTGTTCCGCCTCCGACGAGGATCGACGCCGACCCGTCGGGCAGCACGCTGATCTGCCCGTCGACGCGGAACGCGATGTCTTCGCTGACCGTGCGGACCGAGCCGTCGAAGATCGAGCGCACGTCGACGTCGATGTGGGCCACGGCCTTGGCCGAGGGGATGCGCCAGCCCGCGCCGTCGGGCACGACCGTCACGACGGGCTGCTGCACGATCGACCAGGTGGGCGCGTCGTCGATGCGATTGCGCACCGTGTAGCCGAACGGGCAGCCGGTGGGCTGGAGCACCTGCTGCTGCGTGCAGGCCGAGAGGAAGTCCTCGACCCGCTGCTGCACCACGTCGATGAACTGTTCGGTGGGCTGCGCCTGCACCGACACCGGGAAGCCGGCCAGCGGCGCGTCGGCGAGCACGGCGACACCCGGGGTCGACGAGATCGCGGTGTCGACGGCGACCGAGTACAGCCCCGGCGAGAAGACGAGCAGGGGGAGGGATGCCGAGGGGTCGGCATCGGCGCCGTCGATCGACACCTGTCGCTTGTCGACCTCGAAGCCGTTCACCGAGAAGCGCATCGACCCCTGCACCGACAGGTTCATGACCGACAGGGGGCTGCGAGCGAAGCGCCACCGCGGCAGCAGGCTCGAGCCGGTGTCGTGGGCGACGGCGAACGTCGTCGTGCCGGTGTAGCCGCCGGCGGAGTACGACACCGTCACGAGCGTGTCGTCTCCGTCGACTTCTTCGCCGGTGATCTCGGCATCCGTCAACGTCGTCAGCACGTCGGGGCGCAGCAGCGCCTCGGACGACGTGGCCGGAAGACCGGCTGCCTCGAGCTCGGCGGAATCGACCACGACGCCGGGCACGGCCAGCGCCTCGGGGGTGCGGTGCTCCTGCAGCAGTTCGAGGTAGTGCAACACGAACGCCCGGGGGCTGTAGAAGTCGCGGTACAGGGACGCTGCTCCGGCTCCGAGCGCGGCGACCAGGAGCACGCCGATCAGAACCATCGCGGGGATCTCGAGCGGATGGCGCACGCGCGCACCACGAACGCCCTCGGGCGTCGCGGGGCCCCCGCCTGCGTTGTCCACGCCTCCAGTGTAGAAAGCCCTCCTGCGAAGGTGCCCCGCGCGTCAGTCCATGACGAGCGACTGCACCACCGCGACCGCCGCGAGCTGCCCGCCCGCGATGGCCGCGGCGAGCGAGAACAGGGGTCCGGGCAGGTGATCGGGGTGCGCGATGTCGCCCACGGCGTACACGCCCTCGACGCTGGTGCGCCCGAACGGGTCGGTGCGGGCGGCCCCCGATTCCTGCCGTTCGACGCCCAGGGCATCGAGCAGGTCGCTGCGCGAGCGCCACACGGGGGCGACGAAAGCGCCGGCGACCTCGAGGTCGCGGTCGGTCAGGTGCAGCACGAGACCGCCTTCGGAGTCCTCGACCTCGCGCACCTCGGCGGGATCGACGACGTGCACCGCGGATGCCACGGGCTCGAGCATGCGCTCCAGCATGCCCGCGTGGGCCGTCGCGTTGATCACCGCGACCGGGCGCCCGGCGAACTCGTGGCCGTGGCAGAAGGGGCAGTTGGCGACGGTGTCTCCCCAGTGCTGCGCGAGGCCGGGGATCGGCGGGAGCTCGTCGGTCACCCCCGTGGCGAGGATCACCGCGTGCGTGCGGAGACGCTCGTCGCCGACGGTGACCGTGAGGGAGCCCTCGTCGCGCGCGACGGCTGCGGCCGCGGCATCCCGGATCTCGACCGTGTCGTACGCGGCGATCTCGGCGCGGGCGATGCGCCGGAGCTCGGCCGGGTCGCGTCCGTCGTTGGTGAGCAGGTTGTGCGCGTGGCGCACGGTGGAGTTGCGGTACGTGCCCGCGTCGAGCAGCAGGGTGCGCCGGTGCATGCGGCCGAGGGTGAGGGCCGCCTGCAGCCCCGCGGGGCCGCCGCCGATGATGATCGCGTCGTACATGAGGAGTCCTTCCGCTTGCGTTCGCCTCCATGGTGTGACTTCATGTCGACATGAAGTCAAGCGCGCCGGTCGAGTCCATCGGAGAGACCGCGGCCAGGTTCGGCCTCGAGACCCACGTGCTGCGGCACTGGGAGGACGAGGGGCTGCTCCGTCCCGTCCGCGACGCGGCCGGCCGGCGGCGCTACGGCGACGACGACAGCGTGCGCGTGGCGGTGATCTTGCGCAACAAGGCGGCGGGCATGTCGCTCGAGCAGATCCGCGTGCTGCTCGATGAGGGGGCGCACGACCGGCACCGCGTGCTCGAGGAGCACGTGGCCGAGCTCGACCGCCGCGCCGCCGACATCGCACAGGCCCGCGCCATGACCGAACACGCGCTGCGCTGCCGCGCGCACGACATCACCGCGTGCCCGCGCTTCCGCAGCCACGTCGCCGACGTGCTGTCGGGCGAGGCCCGGTGGCTGTTGGCCACGACCGAGCCGATGGGCGGCCCCATCCCCCGCCCGCCGACCGAGGCGACGCGCGCGAACTAGCATGAACCGGTGACCACGCCGCCCCTCTCCGCCGAGCAGCAGGCGCTGTTCCGGCTGATCGAGGACACACGCGAGCACGTCTTCGTCACGGGTCGCGCGGGCACGGGCAAGTCGACGCTGCTGCAGCACCTGGCGTGGAACACCAAGAAGCAGATCGCCGTGTGCGCGCCCACCGGCGTCGCCGCCCTCAACGTCGAGGGTCAGACGATCCACTCGCTGTTCCGCCTGCCGATCGGGCTCATCGCCAACGGCGACATCGACCAGAACGACGCGACCCGCAAGCTCCTCAATGCCATCGACACCCTCGTCATCGACGAGATCTCGATGGTCAACGCCGACCTCATGGACGCCATCGACCGCTCTCTCCGGCAAGCGCGAGGGCGCCGTGCCGAGCCGTTCGGCGGCACGCAGATCGTCATGTTCGGCGACCCCTACCAACTCGCCCCCGTGCCGCCGCGGGGCGACGAGATGCGCTACATCCAGGACCACTACCGCTCGTTCTGGTTCTTCGACGCCAAGGTGTGGTCGGGGGAGTCGGCCAGCGACGGCCTCATCGACATCGGCCGCCACGGCGCCGACCTGCACGTCAACGAGCTGGTCGAGATCCACCGGCAGTCCGACCCGGGGTTCAAGCAGCTGCTCAACGCCGTGCGGTACGGGCGGGTGACGGCCGAGATGGCGGGAATCCTGAACACCGCCGGAGCCCGCACTCCTCCGCATCCGGCCGACGGCGAGCACCCGATCATCACGCTCGCGACCCGCAACGACCGGGTGAACACGATCAACCGCAAGCACCTCGACGAGCTCATCGGTCGCACGCAGACCGCCAACGCCGAGATCTCGGGCGACTTCGGTCGGGGCGAGGCCAACTATCCGGCCGAGATGGAGCTGACGCTCAAGGTCGGCGCGCAGGTGATGTTCCTGCGCAACGACGCGGCGCAGTTCGGCGAGGCGCCGCGCTGGGTGAACGGCACGATCGGTACGGTCACGCGCATCGCGGGCGACAGCGTGCGGGTCGAGGTCGACGGCATCGAGCACGACGTCGAACCCGCCGTGTGGGAGAGGTACCGGTACGCCTACGACCCCGGAACGAAGAACCTCTCGCGCGAGATCGTCGCCGAGTTCACCCAGTTCCCGCTGCGCCTGGCCTGGGCCGTGACCATCCACAAGTCGCAGGGCAAGACCTACGACCGAGCCGTCGTCGATTTGGGCGCGGGTGCCTTCGCGCCCGGGCAGACCTACGTCGCGCTCAGCCGGCTGACCTCGCTCGAGGGGCTCTACCTCACGCGCCCGCTGCGACCGAGCGACATCCGCGTCGACGAAGACGTGCGCCGCTTCATGAAGCAGGCGTGGCTGGCGCGGCAGGACGCCGCGAAGGCGTGAGCCTCAGGCGACGCGCGAGCGCTTCGCACGCGTGAGGTCTGCGAACAGCTCGGTCGTGAAGCGGTACGCGACCAGCACCTCGGCGATCACGCGCTCCTTCTCGTCGTCGTCCCAGGGCGCCGCGTCGAGCTGCTCGCGGTAGACGCTCTTGAAGGCTTTCGGGTCGGCGATGTCGCCGAAGAGCAGGAAGCCGATGCCGTTGGTCTCGAACCCGAACCGGCGCTGCATGAGACGCCCGATCGACGGTCCGCCCGACAGGTCGCCGACGAAACGCGTGTAGTGGTGCGCGACGAAGCCGCCCGGCCAGGTCGCCGCGACGCGACGGATGCGCGAGACGTAGGCCTGCGTGGTCGGCAACGGGGCGATGCGGTCGCGCCAGTCGGGACCGATGAGGAAGGACAGGTCGGCCTCGAGCGCGGGCAGTCGCGAGTGGGTGCCGGTGAGGAACACGGATGCCACGGGGTCGGTCCGCAGGTGAATCGCGGCCTCTTCGAGCGCGGCGTAGAGGAACCAGTGCTGGGCAATCAGCGCGATGTAATCGTCGCGCGTTCCCGCCCCGGTGAGCAGGTCGGTCATGAAGCCGTCGCACTCGCGGGTCGAGTGCGCGCCACTGGAACGCTCGCGCAGGGCGGCGGAGAACGGGGCGACGGCGTTCATGCGGCCATCATACGCACAGGGTTAGGTTCGCCTAACCCTGATTTCGCCGGGAGTCACCCCGGTCACGGCCCGTTCGTGATGCAGACGTGACGGGCGAGGAGCGCAAGGGCCCGATTCGCCCAGGTGCCGTGTGTTTGAATCGGGGGAGTACGCGCTTCGTCGTGCGCGGAAGTCCTGGGGGTTACACATGCGGGGATGGCGTCGTCCAGCGGCCATCGCGATCGCGGGGGCCAGCGCGCTCGCCGTCCTGCTCAGCGGCTGCACCGCGCAGGGATCCGTGTCGATCGACGTTCCCGCCCAGGTCGAGGCCGCACTGCCCGACGCGACGGTCGCCGAGCTGCAGGACGCCGTCGAGACCGCGATGAGCGCGTCGGGCTCCACCGGTGCGATCGTGGGCGTCTGGGCGCCGTGGAGCGGCACCTGGGTCGCCGGTCTGGGCACGCAGGGCCCAGGCGGTGCCGCGGTGACCTCCGACATGGAGTTCCGCGCCACCGACGTCACGCGCGCGATGACCTGCGACGTGCTCTACAGCCTCGCCGCCGACGGCACGCTGACCATGAGCGACCCGGTCACCACCTGGGTGAGCGGCGTCCCCGGCTACGAAGACATCACCCTGCGTCAGCTGTGCGACAGCACGTCGGGACTGAACGCCTACACGCCGGTACTGCAGGGCTTGCTCGCGAACAACCCCGACCGCGTGTGGAACCCCCGCGAACTGATGGCCTACGGCATCGCGGGCCCGCGCCTGAACGCGCCCGGCGCCGCGTTCGCGGACGTCGACACCAACTACGTCCTCGCCGGCCTCGCCGTCGAGCGCGCGACGGGTCAATCCCTGGCCGACGCCATCGCCGAGCATGTCACCGGCCCGCTGGGGTTGAGCGCCACCGGTCTGCCCGCGCCCGCTCCTGCCGCGCCGGGGACGAACGCGCTCGAGGGCTACTGGTCGCAGCGCAACGCCGAGGGCGCCATGAACTGCACCGACCCGGGTGATTACACCGTCTTGTCGTCGAGCTTCGGCGGAGCGGATTCCGGCGCGGTGACGAACATCACCGACCTCGGTCGTTACACGCAGGCTCTGGCTGCGGGCTCTCTCCTTCCCGCCGGGGACGACCGATTCGCGAACGCGTTGTCGGTCAACGCGCAGAGCCCCACTTGGTTCACGGCCGCGGGCGGCGCCTACCAGGCGGGCTCGCTGATCGGTCAGTTCGGAGCGACCCCCGGGTACATCGTGGGATCGTTCGCCGATCCCACGACGGGGATGTCGGTCGCCGTCGTCCTGAACAACTCCGGAGGCGGCAAGGGGTTCGGCGCCTGGTTGGCGTGGGAGCTCGCGGCGATCGCGTCGAAGGCACCCGCCGCCGAGGGGCAGACCACGCCCGAAGCCGGCCTGCCGTGGACCGCGCAGCAGATGCGCGACCTCGTCGTCGGAAACGCGATCTGCCCCCTCCCCGCCGGATGACGTCGTCATGACCGCACGCGGCGGCCAGGGGTCGGCCGCGGCGCTGGTGTTCGCAGGCCTCGCCTGCCAAGAGGTCGGCGCCTCGTTCGCCGTCATGCTGTTCCCCGACACGGGGCCGCTCGGCATCGTCATGCTGCGCCTGGTGTTCTCGGCGCTCCTGCTGCTGCTCGTCGCCCGACCGCGGTGGCGCGGGCACACGGGGTCGGCCTGGCTCTCGGTCGTCGGCTTCGGCGTCGTGCTCGCCGCCATGAACGGTCTCTTCTACCTCGCCCTCGAGCGCCTGCCGCTCGGAGTCACCGTCACGATCGAGGTGCTCGGTCCGCTGACCCTGTCGATCCTGACGGCCACCGGTGCCGCGCGCTGGCTGTGGGCCGGTCTCGCACTCGCGGGAGTCATCGCCCTCGGCGCGGGCGGATGGGACCGGCTCGACGCGCTCGGAGTGGTGTTCGCCCTCGGCGCCGCCGTCAGCTGGGCGCTGTACATCCTCGCCTCGGCCCGCGTGGGCCGACAGTTCCCCCGCCTCGACGGCCTGGCCATCGCGATGACGGTCGGTGCCGTGATCGCGCTGCCGTTCGGCGTCTTCCAGGCCGGCGCATCCCTGCTGCGCATCGACATCCTCGCCCTCGGCGCGGCCGTCGCCCTGCTGTCGTCAACCATCCCCTATGCGCTCGAGCTCATCGCGCTGCGCCGGCTCGCGGCATCCGCCTTCGCGATCCTCATGAGCCTGGGCCCCGCCACCGCTTCGGTCGCCGGCTTCCTGCTGCTCGGCCAGCACCTGTCGTGGCTCGAGATCATCGGCATCGCCCTCGTCATCACCGCCAGCATCGGCGCCGTGCTCGCCGCGGCACGCCGCAGCGCCGGGGCACGGCATCCGGGTCCCGATGCCGATGAGCCGCTGAGCGAGCCCGTCGGCTGACCGGATGCCATGGCCCGGGCGACCCCCGCAAGGGGGCGGGCGCGGCCGGGGTCGCTGACGAGGATGACGTCATGAGCGACGACGACGACCAGACGAAGAAGGATTTCGACGAGGCGGTCAACATGACCGCGAGCGAGCTGAAGAAGTGGCTCGACACTGACGAGTCGAGGTCGGTCGGGCAGAAGAAGGACGGCGGGGAATCGACCGGTCACGAGAGCGGACGGCACATCGTGCGCATCCTCGAGAAGAAGAAGGCCGACCTCACCGACGACGACTACGCGCACATGCGCAAGGTCGTCGGCTACGTCAAACGGCACAGCGCGCAGAAGCCGAAGGGCGACATCACCGACACCGACTGGCGGTACTCGCTCATGAACTGGGGCAACGACCCCAAGAAGTGAACCCGTAAGGGGATCGTGAGGACCGGCGCCACGGGGCCCGTGCGCATAGGCATCCGGGGTACAACGGACTCATGCCCATCATCGACAGCGCCGTCTACGTCGACGGTCACCGCATCGAGAACCCGGCGAGCCTCGACCAGACCTTCGAATACATGGAGGCGCACGGGGGCATGGCCTGGATCGGGCTGCTGCGGCCGTCGCCGGAGGAGCTCGAGCGCGTCGCCGCGGAGTTCTCGCTGCACCCCCTCGCCGTCGAAGACGCGTTGGCCGGGCACCAGCGTGCGAAGCTCGAGCGCTACGGCGGCAACCTCTTCGCGGTGCTGCGGCCCGCGCGCTACCTCGACGAGACCGAGACGATCGACTTCGGCGAACTGCACGTGTTCATCGGCTCCGACTACGTCGTGACGGTGCGTCACGCCGAGGTTCCCGACCTCTCGCAGGTGCGCAAGCGCCTCGAGCACAACCCCGACCTGCTCAAGCGCGGGCCCGAAGCGGTGCTCTACGCGATCCTCGACGAGGTCGTCGACCAGTACGACCCCGTGGCGCGCGGTCTGCAGAACGACGTCGACGAGATCGAAGACGGCCTGTTCAGCTCGGGCGGCGCCGACCTCACGCAGCGCATCTACCAGCTCGCCCGCGAGGTCATCCACTTCCAGCGGGCCACCGAGCCGCTGCGCGACATGCTCGAGGCGCTGCTGCGCGGCTCCGACAAGTACGGCGTCGACATCGAGCTGCAGCGCTCGCTGCGCGACGTGCTCGACCACGTGCTGCGTCAGTGCGAGAAGCTCACGGCGCTGCGCGCGATCCTCGACAACGCGCTCACCGTCAACGCCACGCTCGTCACCCAGCGCCAGACCGACACCGCCCTCGAGCAGAACGAACAGGTCAAGAAGATCTCGGGGTGGGCGGCGATCCTGTTCGGCCCGTCGCTGGTGGGCGGGATCTACGGCATGAACTTCAAGAACATGCCCGAGCTCGACTGGACCTTCGGCTACCCGATGGCGCTCGCCCTGATGGCCGCGACCTCGTTCGGGCTCTGGCTGACGTTCAAGCGCAAGCACTGGCTCTGATCGCCCGACCCGCGCTTGTCGGATAGCCGGTTGCGCGAATCGAGTGGTTCGATGGGGGGCATGAACGACACCCCCTCGCGCCCGGGCGACGCCGCCGAGCCGACGACCACCTCGACCGTGCAGCTCGAGGACAGCGGCTACCACAAGCGCCTCACGTCGCGACAGGTGCAGATGATCGCCATCGGCGGTGCCATCGGAACCGGCCTGTTCCTCGGTGCCGGTGGCCGCCTCGCGCAGGCCGGCCCCGCGATCGTCATCTCGTACGCGGTCTGCGGACTGTTCGCGTTCTTCATCCTGCGCGCACTCGGCGAGCTGGTGCTGCACCGCCCGACGTCGGGCTCGTTCGTCTCGTACGCGCGCGAGTTCTTCGGCGAGAAGGCCGCGTTCGTCTCCGGCTGGTTCTACTGGATCAACTGGGCGACCACGACGATGGTCGACATCACCGCCGCGGCGCTCTACATGAACTTCTTCGGCAAGTACGTGCCCTGGATCGGGGCCGTTCCGCAGTGGGTGTGGGCGCTCGCCGCCCTCGTGACGGTCCTCGCCGTCAACCTCGTGTCGGTGAAGGTGTTCGGCGAGTTGGAGTTCTGGTTCGCGCTCATCAAGGTCGCCGCCCTCGTGGCGTTCCTGCTCGTGGGCATCTACTTCGTCGTGTTCGGCACCCCCACGGGCGCCCCCACCGGGTTCTCGCTGATCGCCGACAACGGCGGGTTCTTCCCCAACGGCATCCTGCCCGCGATCATCCTCATGCAGGGCGTGGTGTTCGCGTACGCCTCGATCGAGCTGGTCGGCACCGCCGCCGGCGAGACCAAGAACCCCGAGAAGGTCATGCCCCGCGCGATCAACTCGGTGATCTTCCGCGTCGCGATCTTCTACGTCGGCTCGGTGCTGCTGCTGGCCCTGCTGCTGCCGTACACCGCATACACGAAGGACGAGAGCCCGTTCGTGACGTTCTTCGGCTCGATCGGGGTGCCGGGCGTCGACGTGATCATGAACCTCGTCGTGCTGACCGCGGCGCTGTCGTCGCTGAACGCGGGGCTGTACTCCACCGGCCGCATCCTGCGCTCGATGGCGGTCGCGGGCTCCGCCCCGAAGTTCGCCGCGCGCATGAACAAGGCGGGAGTGCCCTACGGCGGCATCGCGATCACGGCGTTCGTGGCCCTGTTCGGCGTGGTGATCAACTTCGTGGCGCCGAGCGACGCGTTCGAGACGGTGCTGAATGTCGCCGCCGTCGGCATCCTGGTCACGTGGGCGACCATCATGCTCTGCCAGATGAAGTTCAAGCGCCTCACCGACCGCGGCGAGCTGGTGCGCCCGGCCTTCCGGCTGTTCTGGGCGCCGTACACGGGATACGCGACCCTGCTGTTCCTCGCGGTCGTGCTCGTGCTGGTGTTCGTCGACTCCCCGCCGACCCTGCTGGTCGCGGTGCTCGCGAGCATCGCCATCACGATCGGCTGGTTCGCCTGCCGCAAGCGCATCGCGGCGCTCGCCGCCGAGCGCGAGGGCTTCACGGGCACGGTGCCGGTGGTGCCGAGCCCCTTCCCGACGGCGCGCGACACGAAGGACTGAGCCCGCGGGTCAGTCGGTGAACGGCCAGCCGCAGTACGCCTCCGCGAGGGAGGCGCGGCCGTGCTCCGACTCCACGACGGTGCGCAGTTCGCCGACCTGGCGTCGGCGATCGAAGTCGGTGGCATCCGGAGCCACGTGCAGCAGGCTCGTCATCCACCACGAGAAGTGCTGGGCCTTCCAGATGCGCCGCAGGGCCTTCTCGGGGTAGGCGTCCAGTCCCCGCTCGTCGCCCTCGAGCAGCAGGCGCCGCAGGGCGTCGGCGAGCAGGCGCACGTCGGCGATCGCGAGGTTCATGCCCTTCGCCCCCGTGGGTGGCACGGTATGCGCGGCGTCTCCGACGAGGGCGACGCGGCCGCGGCGTAGCTCGTGGGCGACGAAGCTGCGGAAGCGCAGCACGTCGCGCTGGAAGATCGGCCCCTGCTTGAGCGTCGTTCCGGGCACGCGCTTCTGCAGTTCGTCCCACAGCTGATGTTCACTGAAGGCCGCGGTGTCGGTGTCGGGGTCGCACTGGAAGTACATGCGCTGCACGGTGTCGGACCGCTGGCTGACCAGCGCGAAGCCCTCGGGGGAGTTGCTGTAGATGAGCTCGTCGGCGCTCGGCGGCGCCTCGCACAGGATGCCCAACCACGCGAACGGGTACTCGCGGAAGAACCCGCCCTGGCTCGATCCCGACACGGTCGCCCGGGCGATGCTGCGCGACCCGTCGGAGCCCACGACGAACTCCGCCTCGATCTCGAACGGCTGCCCGCCGGCGTCGCGCGCGATCACGCGCGGGCTCGAGGTCTCGGCATCCGCGATGCCCTCGGCGGTGACGCCGAAACGCAGGTCTTGACCGGCCGCGAGGCGCGCGGCGATCAGGTCTTTCAGCACCTCGTGCTGCGGGTACAGCCACACGGCACGGCCGACGGATGCCGCGAAGTCGATGCGATGGCCCTCTCCCTCGAAGCGCAGCTCGATGCCGTCGTGACGGTGGCCCACGGTGCGGGCGCGCGAGTGCTCGCCGAGGGTGTCGAGCATCTCGACGGTGCCCTGCTCGAGGATGCCGGCGCGGATGGTGCTCTCGATCTCGTCGCGCGAGCGCTGGTCGATCACGACGGAGGCGATGCCGGCCTCGTCGAGAAGGTGCGAGAGCAGGAGCCCCGCGGGGCCGGCGCCGATGATGGCGACGCGGGTGCGGACGGTGGTGGTCATGGCGTCTCCTTCGACGGTGGCTGTGTCGATGCTGCGCGCTGCCGGCGCTTCTCGTCGCCGTATTCCCGTTGATCAGGAACCCGCGCGCTGCGCGCGAGGGGTCGGTTTCTGTCGCCTGGACGGTCCGTAGGCGACAGGTTTTGACCCCTCGCGCGCAGGAGCCACGCGCGCGGGCGGAGCGCGAGCGGAAGGCGGAAGGTCAGCGGCGGAAGCCGAGGGCGCGCTCGGTGTCGCGCGCGGCGCGGTGCAGCTCGACGAGGGCGAACTGGGTCTCGGCGTCGCGCGGGAGCACGGCCGAGAGGGCGGCGATGACCGCTCCGGTCTCGTCGCGCACGGGCACCGCGACGCCCGTCGAGACCTCGTCGACGTAGCCGGGGGCGACGACCCGACCGAGGGTGCGGATCTCGGCGAGGGTGCGGCGGAGCGCCGCGGGGTCGACGATCGTGTCGGCCGTGACCCGCGCCAGCGGGCCGGCGAGCACGCGCTCCTGCAGGTCGTGCGGGGCGAAGGCGAGCAGCACGAGTCCCGACGACGACGCGTGCAGGGGGAGACGCCCGGCGACGCGGGTGATGTTCGCGCCGGAGTCGGGAGCGCTCAGCCGCTCGAGGAACAGCGCCTCGTCCTGCTCGAGGATCGCGAGCTGCGTGTGCTCGCGCACGCGCTGCTGCACGCGTTCCATGTAGGGCAGGGCCGCCTGGCGCAGGCGCAGTGCGTGTGAGGACCGCGTGGCCAATTCCCACAGGCGCATCCCGATGCGGACGCGGCGTTCGTCGTCGCGCTCGAGCAGACCGGCATCGACCAGCTCGTTCACGATCCGGTGCGCCGACGAGCTCGGCAGGCCCGCCCGACGACCGATGTCGGCCGTGGTCTGCGCGGTGCGCGTGGGGGTGAAGGTCTCGAGGATGCGCACGAGTCGGTCGGTCACCGAATCGCCGGAGAGGGAGTTCGCCACGACTCCACCCTGGCACGACTCCCATTCAGCGGGAACGCCTGGCCACGACGTGGGGCGGTGGCGGAGCATGGAGGGGTCGAAGGAGACCCCATGACGAACGCCCCCGCCGCGGCCCCCGAATCGCTGCTGGCCGCTCCCGACCAGGCGACGCAGGACGAGATCGTCCGCGAGATCCAGGCCCGCCACGCCCAGCTCGACGCCCTCGATGCCGCGGGCGAGCGCGTCGCCGCGACCGCGCACGACTTTCCGGCCTATCGGTCGAGCGTGCTGCGGCATCCGACCAAGAATCCGAAGCTCGTCGACCCCGAGACCATCGAGCTGTTCTCGCCCGCGTTCGGACAGCGCGACGTCGCGGCCATCGAGTCGGACCTCACCCTGCAGCACGCGGGGGAGCCGCTGGGCGAGCGCATGACGGTGCAGGGGCGGCTGCTCGATTCGTGGGGGCGCCCGGTGGCGAACCAGCTCATCGAGATCTGGCAGGCGAACTCGGCCGGCCGTTACATCCACCAGCGCGACCAGCACCCCGCGCCCCTCGACCCGAACTTCACGGGGGCCGGCCGCGCGGTCACGAACGACAACGGCGAGTACCGCTTCACGACCATCAAGCCCGGCCCGTACCCGTGGAAGAACCATCGCAACGCATGGCGTCCGGCGCACATCCACTTCTCGGTCTTCGGGTCGTCGTTCACGCAGCGTCTGGTGACGCAGATGTACTTCCCGGGCGACCCGCTGTTCGCCCTCGACCCGATCTACAACTCCATCCACCGCCAGAAGGACCGAGACGCCCTCGTCGGCGTCTACGACCACGACCTCACCTCGCCCGAGTGGGCGACGGGATATCGCTTCGACATCGTGGTCGACGGGCCGGACGCGACCTACTTCGAGCAGGAGGGCGACGAGTGATCCCCGCCAGGACGCACCGCGCCACCCCCGGCCAGACGGTCGGGCCGTTTTTCGCCTACGGCCTCGAGTTCCCGAAGCAGCACGAGGTCGTCTTCCCGCACTCGCCCGGCGCGATCGTGCTCTCGGGCACGGTGTACGACGGGGCGGGAGCGCCGATCCCCGACGCCCTCGTGGAGATCTTCGGGGCGGATGCCGACGGCTCCGCGCCCCGCGCGCGCGGCGCGTTCCGCCGTGACGACCACACCTTCACCGGGTTCGGCCGCGCCTTCACCGACGACGAGGGGCGCTACTCGTTCTGGACGCGCGAGCCGGGCGGCATCCGGGGTCGGGCGGGGTTCTTCGCCGCGATCTTGTTCGCGCGGGGACTGCCTGACAAGCTGCACACGCGCATCTACTCGCCGGCCGACGACGACGCTCTCGCCGCCGACCCGCTGCTGTCCGCTCTGACGTCGCAGGAGCGCGCTAGCCTCGTCGCGACCCGGACGCCCGACGGGTACCTGTCGCACGACATCCGGTTGCAGGGCGAGAACGAGACGGTGTTCCTTGCCTTCTGAACCCCTGCCGCGCATCGACCTCGGGCTGCTCTCGCCGGTGAGCGTCGGGCACGACGCCCTGCTGTCCGATGAGTTCGTGCTGACCACGATGATCCGTGTCGAGTGCGCCCTGGTCGCGGCCTACGTCGCGGTGGGGGCCGCCCCACGTGAGGCGCGCGCGGAGATCGACCACGTCTTCGGGATCGACGAGAAGGGCGGCGCGTCCGCGCGGGGGTTCGACGTCGACGGCCTGGTGCGCGACGCCGTCGCCGGGGGAAACCCGGTGATCCCGCTCGTCGGTGCGCTCACGGCCCAGGTGCCGGCCGAGCACCGCGGGTGGATCCACCGCGGGGCGACGAGTCAGGACGTCCTCGACACCGCACTCATGGTGGTCGCCCGCCGCGCGGTCGAGCAGACGCGCCGCTCGGTCGCGAACGCGGCCGTCTGGGCGCGACAGCTCGCCACCGCGCACGCCGACCAGGTCGCCGCAGCGCGCACCCTCACCCAGCACGCCGTGCCCACCACGATCGGGGCGCGCGCCGCGACCTGGGCGCGCGGACTCGAGCGGGCCGTCGTGCGACTGGACGCCCTGGTTTTCCCCGCGCAGCTCGCGGGGGCGGGCGGCACGCTCGCCTCGTTCGTCGAGATCACCGGATCGGCGGATGCCGCCGACGCCCTGCCCGCGGCCTTCGCACGGGTGCTCGAGCTCGACGCCCCCGACGCCCCCTGGCACGTGACGCGCTGGCCCGTGACCGAGATCGGGGACGCCCTCGTGCAGGCGATCGACGCGCTCGGCAAGATGGCCGCCGACGTCGCGACCCTCAGCCGCACCGAGATCGGCGAGGTGTCGGAGGGCGTGGGCGGCGGATCGTCGGCCATGCCCCAGAAGCAGAACCCCGCCGAGGCGGTGCTCATCCGCTCGGCCGCCCTGCGCGCGCCCCAACTGGGCGCGACCCTGCACCTGGCCTCGGCCCTCGCGGTCGACGAGCGCCCCGACGGCGCCTGGCACGCCGAATGGCCGACGCTGCGCGAGCTCCTTCGCCTCGCGGTCGGCGCCTCGGCGCACGGGTCGTCGCTGCTGGCGCACCTGCGGGTCGACGCGGCCGCAGCCGACGCCAACGCCGTTCTGACCGGCGGGCGCCTCGTCAGCGAGCGCCTGCGCGGCGTGCTCGTGCCCCTCATCGGCGCCGAGCGCTTCGCCGCCCTGCTCGACGGCGACGACGACCTCGCCCCGCGTCTGCGGGCGCTGCCGGAGGCGGCCGACCTCGACGTCGACGCGATGCTCGATCCGGCCGCCTACGTCGGCCTCGCCCCCCGCCTCGCCCGCGGCACCCGCCACGTCGGCGGAGGCACCGCGCACGATGAAGGAGCCGACGCATGAGCCTCATCTCGCTGACCGCGCCGGTCGGCCCCGCCGACGCGCCCCTCGTCGTGCTGGGGCCCTCGCTCGGCACCTCGACCATGCTGTGGGACGACGTCGTGCCCCTGCTCGCCGACGACTACCGCGTCGCCGCGTGGGACCTTCCCGGGCACGGAGCCGGGCCGATCGCGAGCGAGGCGTTCACGGTCGCGGATCTCGCGGATGCCGTGGCCGCCGCGGTCCCCGATGACACGTTCCTCTACGCCGGGGTCTCCCTCGGCGGGGCGACCGGCCTCGAGCTCGCGCGGCGCCATGGCACCCGGCTGCGGGGCGCCGCCATCGTGGCATCCGGAGCCGTCCTCGGCGATCCCTCGTCATGGCACGAGCGGGCCGCCCAGGCGCGGTCGCAGAGCACCTCGAGCCTCATCGTCGCGTCTGCCCAACGCTGGTTCGCGCCCGAGTCGATGGCGCGCCGCCCCGAGCTGAGCGGCCGCCTGCTGCACGCGCTGCAGGACGCCGACGACGACAGCTACGCCCGCTGCTGCGAGGCGCTCGCCGCGTACGACGTGCGCGCGACGCTGGGCGAGATCGCGGTGCCGGTGCTCGCCGCGTGGGGAGCGTTCGACCAGGTCGCCCCCGAGCCCAAGGCCGTCGAGATCGCCGAGGGCGTGCAGCGCGGGAGCGTCGCCCGCATCGACGACGCGGGCCACCTGCCCCCGGCCGAACAGCCCGAGGCCGTGGCGGCTCTGCTGCGGTCGTTCTTCGCCTCCGTCTCGACGACCTCCCCTTTTCGAAAGGACGTCTGATGCCCACCGATCAGGAACGCCACGACCAGGGCATGACCGTGCGCCGCGCCGTGCTGAGCGACGCGCACGTCGACCGCTCGATCGCCGCGACCACCGACCTCACCGCCGACTGGCAGGACTTCATCACGCGCGTCGCGTGGGGAGACGTGTGGTCGCGGCCCGGCCTCAACCGCCGTTCACGCTCGATCGCGGTGCTGAGCTCGCTCATCGCGCACGGCCACCACGAGGAGCTCGCGATGCACCTGCGCGCGGCGCTGCGCAACGGGCTGAGCGTCGAGGAGATCCGCGAGGTCATCCTGCAGTCGGCGATCTACTCCGGCGTGCCGGCGGCCAACTCGGCCTTCCGTATCGCCTCGGAGGTCTTCGCAACGCCCGAACCGGCTCCGTCGGAGACGAACGAGGGGAATGCGCCGTGATCGACAAGACCGTTCCCGACGTCGCGGCCGCCGTCGCCGGGATCAGCGACGGGGCCACCGTGATGATCGGCGGCTTCGGCCGCGCCGGGCAGCCCGTCGAACTGATCGACGCGCTCATCGCGCACGGGGCCCGCGACCTCACCGTCGTCAACAACAACGCCGGCAACGGCGACACCGGGCTCGCGGCCCTGCTCGCCGCCGGTCAGGTGCGCAAGATGATCTGCTCGTTCCCGCGCCAGAGCGACTCGTGGGTGTTCGACGGCCTGTACCGCGACGGCAAGGTCGAACTCGAACTCGTGCCGCAGGGCAACCTCGCCGAGCGCATCCGCGCGGCGGGCGCCGGCATCGGCGGGTTCTTCACCCCCACCGGCTTCGGCACCCAGCTCGCCGAGGGTAAAGAGACGCGGCGCATCGACGGCCGTGACTACGTGCTCGAATACCCGATCCATGCCGATGTCGCGCTCGTGAGCGCCCGCGCCGCCGACCGCTGGGGCAACCTCGTCTATCGCGAGACCGCCCGCAACTTCGGGCCCATCATGGCCGCGGCCGCCACGACCACCGTCGTGCAGGTCGACGAGATCGTGCCGCTGGGCTGGCTCGACCCCGAAGCGGTCGTCACCCCGGGCCTCTACGTCGATCGCGTCGTCGCCGTCGGCGAGCGCCGATGGCTCCGCGACGGGGAGTTCGTCGGCGGCGTCGACATCGAGGGCCGGGCCCTGGCATCCGAGGAGGAAGCATGACCACCCGCATCTCGCGCCGCGATCTCGCCGCCCGCGTGGCATCCGACATCCCCGAGGGCGCCGTCGTGAACCTCGGCATCGGGGCGCCGACCCTCGTCGCCGACTACCTGCCCGCGGGGCTCGAGATCGTGCTGCACACCGAGAACGGCATGCTCGGCATGGGCCCCGCCCCCGAGCCCGGCCAGGTCGACCCCGACCTCATCAACGCGGGCAAGCAGCCGGTCACCGCGCTGGCGGGAGCCGCGTACTTCCACCACGCCGACTCGTTCGCCATGATGCGCGGCGGCCACCTCGACGTGTGCGTGCTGGGCGCGTTCCAGGTGTCGGCCGGCGGCGACCTCGCCAACTGGTCGACCGGCGAGCCCGGTGCGATCCCGGCCGTGGGTGGGGCGATGGACCTCGCGATCGGCGCGAAGGACGTCTACGTCATGACCGACCTGCTCACCAAGGGCGGCGAGCCCAAGCTCGTCGCCGCCTGCAGCTACCCGCTGACCGGGGTGGGCTGCGTGTCGCGGGTCTACACCGACCACGGCGTCTTCGACGTCACGCCCGACGGCTTCCGCGTGCGCGAACTGTTCGGCGACAACACCCACGCCGAGATCGAGGCGCTTCTCGGTCTGAAACTGGAGGCCTGAGCCATGCCCGCTTCGTTCGTGTACGACGCCGTCCGCACCCCCTTCGCCCGGCACGCCAAGGCCTTCGCCGACGTGCGCCCCGACGATCTGGCCGCCACCGTCATGGCATCCGTCATCGACCGCACCGGCCTCGACCCCGCGCGCATCGAAGACGTCATCTTCGGCGACGCGAACCAGGCCGGCGAAGACAACCGCAACGTCGCGCGCTTCGGCGCGCTGCTCGCGGGCTTTCCCTCGTCGGTACCCGGCACGACCATCAACCGCCTGTGCGGATCGTCGCTGGATGCCGTGATCCAGGGCTCGCGCGCGATCGAGGCGGGCGATGCCGACGTGATCCTCGCGGGCGGAGTCGAGTCGATGACGCGCGCCCCGTTCGTGATCGAGAAGAGCCCGCGGTCCTTCCCCGCCGCCAACCAGACGATGTGGAACACCTCGATCGGCTGGCGCATGACCAACCCGCGCCTGCGCACGGACTGGACGATCTCGAACGGCGAGAGCGCCGAGAAGCTCGCCGAGATCTACGACATTTCGCGCGAGGAGCAAGACGCGTTCGCCGCGCGCAGCCACCGTCTCGCCGCGGCCGCGTGGGCCGAGGGACGCTTCGACGACGAGATCGTGCAGGTCGAGGGTCACGCGCTGGCTCGCGACGAAGGCATCCGCGACGATTCCACCGCCGAGGTGCTCGCGGGGCTGCGCCCGGCCTTCCGGCAGGGTGGGTCGGTCACCGCGGGCAACTCCTCGCCCATCAACGACGGCGCCTCGGCGGTGCTGCTGGGGGCGGAGGGGGCGATGGATGCCGAGCCCTTGGCCCGCATCGCCGGCCGGGCCGCGTTCGGCAACGACCCCGACGTGTTCGGCGTCGCCCCCGTCGAGGCGGCGAACCGCGCGCTCGCGCGCGCCGGCAAGACGTGGGCCGACGTGACCTTCGTCGAGCTCAACGAGGCGTTCGCGTCGCAGACCCTCGCGTGCGCGAAGCTGTGGACCGAGCTCGACCCCGCCCGTCTCAACGAGAACGGCGGAGCGATCGCGATCGGCCACCCCCTCGGCGCGTCGGGCGGGCGCATCGTCGCGCGCGCGGCCCACGAGCTGAAGCGCCGCGGCGGGGGCGTCGCGGTCGCGGCGATCTGCATCGGCGTGGGGCAAGGCCTCGCGGTGGTGCTCGAGCGCTGATCGGCGGGTGCCGGGCGGCTTCATCGGCGGGAAACGTCCGTACGAGGATGCCGTGCAGAGCCTGTGGATAACTCTGGGGAGAACTGTGGGGAACCCGCTGTTCCCTGTGCAGGCGACCTGGGGATAACTCTGAGAACGGCAGGATCTTCGAAACTACAGCTGTGTCATTCGGAGGAAGACCCGGAGGCGGCCCCGTGCGGACGCTCGGGCACCCATCGGCGTCGACGCGCCGGCTCGTGAGTATTCGGAACACCGTGCTTCGCGTCGTCGCGCTCGGGGGTACGCGGTCCTCGTCGCGGGGTGCACCCGTCCGATGGGGAGAACCGTCTGATGGCTTGTGGCGGACGAGGACCTGGGCTAGTGTCTAGCTGTCTGACAGCTATACGAGCAACGGAGTTCTCATGGCGACGAACGATCTGTACGAGGCCGGACTGGCGAAGCGCAAGAAGGTCCTCGGTGAGCAGCATGTTGAGCGCTCTCTCGCGGCCGCGAGCGAGTTCACGCGACCGATGCAGGAGCTCGTCACGGAGTACTGCTGGGGCGCGATCTGGACGCGGGACGGCCTCGACGACCGCACGCGCAGCCTGATCAACCTCGCGATGCTCACCGCTCTCAACAGGGGGCACGAACTCTCCGTGCACGTGCGCGGCGCAGTGGCGAACGGTGTGACCGACCAGGAGATCCAAGAAGTTCTCATGCAGGCCGCGATCTACTGCGGAGTGCCCGCGGCCTTGGAGTCGTTCCGTATCGCCGAGGCCACGCTGAGCGAACTGCGCGCCCACGATGAGTGACGTCGGCTTCATCGGTCTCGGCAAGATGGGCGTGCCCATGGCCGCTCGCCTCGTGGCCGCCGGACATCGAGTGCGCGGGTACGACCCCGTCGACGCCGCTCGCGCGGCCCTTTCGGATGCCGGTGGGGAAGCCGTCGGCAGCGCCGCCGCTGCGGCCTCGGCCGTCACCGTGCTGATGCTGCCCGACTCGACGGTCGTCGAGTCGGTGCTGTTCGAGGATGGCGTCGCCGCGGCTCTGCCTACCGGGGCCCTCGTCATCGACATGTCGTCGTCGGCGCCCCTGCGAACGCAGGAGGTCTCGCGCCGACTCGCGGAGCAGGGCGTCGCTCTCGTCGACGCGCCCGTGTCGGGGGGAGTGTCGGGCGCCGTCGCCGGCACGCTGACGATCATGCTCGGCGGTGCGGAAGACACCGTCGCCCGGGCGACGAGCGTCGTCGAAGCCCTGGGGACGGTTCGCCATGTCGGCCCGGTCGGTGCCGGTCACGCCGTGAAGGCGTTGAACAATCTGCTCTCGGCGACGCATCTGTGGGCGACGTCCGAGGCGATCCTCGTCGGCGAGCGGTTCGGCCTCGACGCCGCGACCATGTTGGAGGCCATCAACACCTCGAGTGGTCGCAGCGGCTCCACGCAGAAGAAGTGGCCGGACTTCGTGCTCCCCGGGACGTACGATTCCGGATTCAGCCTCGCCCTGATGCTGAAGGACATGCGCATCGCAAGCGACCTCGGACACCGCCTCGGAATGCCGCTCGAGCTCGGCGATGCGGCGGTGGCCCGCTGGGCGGACGCGCGGGAGGATCTCCCCGCCGACGCGGATCACACCGAGATCGTCCGGTGGCTGCGCGACGCGGCCGCGGACTCCGATCACTGATCGCGGCTCGGGTCGCCTTCCGGCATCCGACCGCACGCACCGACTCGAAGAGGAGTGACCATGATGGATTCGCTGATGGATGCCGAGCGTCTCAGCCACCTGGAGCGCGTGGTGCGCGCCGATGTGGAAGCGGGCCGCTATTTCGGCGCCGCCATCAAGATCGCGCGGAGGGGCGAGACGGTCCTCGACCTGGCCGTGGGCCACGCCGATGAGGCGCGGACGCAGGCGATCCGAACCGACACGGTGTTCAGCGTCTTCTCGATCACCAAGGCCTTCGTGAACGTGCTGGTGCTGCGGGCCATCGAGCTCGGGCGCTTCGCTCTGACGACACCTCTGGTCGACATCGTCCCCGAGTTCGCCGGCCGTCCGCGGGAACGGGCGACGATCTTCCATTTCCTCACCCATACGACGGGCATGCCGGGCGTCTGGGAGCCGGTCCCGGGTCTGCTGTTGGAAGAACTCGACGAATCGGTGGCCGCCGTCGTGGCGAACGTCCACGGCGTGGTCGAACCCGGCACGCGCTGCGACTACGCGCCGATGGCCGGTCACGTGCTTCTGGGGGAGGTCCTTCGTCGCACGGATCCGGCGGGTCGGCCCATCGGCCGGATCCTCCGTGAGGATCTGTGGGAGCCGCTCGGCATGAGCGACACCAACCTCGGCATCCTTCCGCACATGCGCGATCGTCACGCGGTGCCGGAGATGCGCGGGGTGCTGCCGATCACCTCCCGGTCTCGAACGAGCCCGGGGGACTACGGCCTCTACACCGCCGAGCGAAACGAAGCCGTGTGGGCGGGATCGGCGTCGACGACGGGTGACCTTCAGCGGTTCATGGAGATGCTGCGAAGGGGCGGGGCTGCGGACGGCGGACGGATCCTCTCGCCGAGGATGATCGAGCTCGCCCGGACCGTGTGGACGGGCGACATGGCGAACGAGCTCTACCGTTCCGTGGCCCTGCGCAACGGAGATGCGGTGCCTCCCGCGAATCTCGGTCTCGGTTTCAACGTGCGTGGGCACGGGATCTACACGACGCAGCTCGGCACGCTGACCAGTGCGTCGACGTTCGGCAACTACGGAGCGGGCACGGGGCTGGTGTGGGTCGATCCGGAGTCGGACCTCTCGTTCGTGGGCCTGAGTGCCGGGCTCCTCACCCAGTCGGACAACATCGCGCGCTATCAGCGGCTGTCCGACATCGTCGCCGCTGCCGTCGTGTGAGCGCCGCCTCCGTCAGTGCCGGGCGATGACGCTCACGTGTCCGAGTCCGGGCAGCGACGCGTGTCGCGCCTGCACGCTCGGGTCGTGACCGGTGACGACCTCGACCACGGCGGCATGGGCTCGGATCGTCCGCAGCAGATCGAGACTCTCGTACATCGACAGAAGGTCCGTCTGATGCCGGAAGGGCAGGTCGCGGTCGAGCTCTTCGTCGAGGTGAGCGGCGTCGCAGGCGAGGGCGACGATGCCCGACCCCGTCTTGACGAGCACGGCGATCTCGCCCGGGGTGTGGCCCGGGGCGGGCACGACGACGACTCCCGGCGCCACCTCGCGTACCCCCGTCGTGAGCGTCAGCCGGCCCGCCTCGGCGACCGAATCGAGGTGACGGAGGTCGGCCTCGTCGACGACGCTGCGCAACAACGCGCGTCGAGAGTTCGGGGTACGCCAGAACGCGTACTCGTCCTCGGACATCGTCACCGGACGGCCCGGAAGCTGGGAAAGGCCACCGATGTGGTCGTAGTGAGCGTGCGAGAGGATCACGAGCGCGACGTGATCCGGCTCGATACCGAGGTCGGCCAGAGCGTCGGCCGTGGACCGGTCGAACCCCCGTCCGCGGGATCGGGCGCCGAACTCGGACATGCCCGTGTCGACGAGGATCACGGTGCGGTCGTTGCGCAGGACCCAGAAGGAGTACGCCATCACGATCTCGGCATCCGGATCGCCGTAGACATCGTGGTTCAAGAAGACGTGGGAGCGGCGGGTGGACAGCGTCCCCTGGCGCACGGCGAGGACCTCCCAGGTTTCCGTGCCGACGCTGCACAGGCGGACAGCGGCCTCGGGGCCGAGGGGCGAAGCAACCGGGTACGCCATGGTGGCAGTGTAGTGCCACCTATCCGGCTATCAGACAGCCGGGGTATTGCGGCGTGAGAGGCGACCCAAGCTCCAGGTCGCGGATGAGAGGACAGGAAATGCATGAAGGACGGAACCGCGTCGTCATCGTGACGGGAGCCGGTCGCGGCATCGGCGAGGCGATCGCACGGCGTCTCGCCGACGATGGCTGGACGGTCATCGCCGTCGACCGCGACGGTGATGGCGTCGAGCGGCTGGTGCACGCGGCGGGCGCCGCCCGCCTCCACGCGGCGCGCGCGGATGTGACGGACCGCTCCGCGGTCTTCGCGCTCGTCGACGACGTCGTCGCACGGCACGGGAGAGTGGACGCCGTCGTCAACAACGCCATGTGGGTGCGTTACGCCCCCCTCGACGAGATGACGGAGGAGGTCATCGACGGCATGTTCGCGATCGGGGTGAAGGCCGCGCTCTGGCTCACGCAGGCGGTCTTCCCGCACTTCCGCCGGCAAGGCGGGGGCTCGATCGTCAACATGTCGTCACCGGCCGCGACGCGGGGGTTCGATGGGAGTTCCGCCTACTCAGCGGTCAAAGGAGCGGTGACGAGCCTGACGCTCCAGGCTTCGCGCGAGCTCGGTCCGGACGGAATTCGGGTCAACGCGGTCGTGCCCGGCGCGGTGCCCACACCGGGAGCGCGTGAGGTCGTCGACGACGAGGGGTACGAAGTACGGCGGTCGATGGCGGCGCTGCGGCGCCTGGGCACGCCGGACGACATCGCGGGTGCTGTCGCCTTCCTCGTGGGAGACGACGCCCGGTTCATCACCGGGCACCTCCTCCGCGTCGACGGCGGTCTCTGATCCTCCGACTCAATCGGTGGGCAGAAGGCCGTGGGCGGAGGCCATGGCGTCAGCGGCGGCGTGCACGTGCGCAGCCGCCTCGCTCTCGGCCGCGGCCTCGTCGCCGGATTCGATGGCGCGGTGCAGTCGTTCGAACTCGGCGAGAGAGGCCTGGTCGCGGCCTGGGACGCTCAGGGTGAGAGCGCGCAGCTGCGCGACGCGAACCTGGAGTCCTTGAATGGTGCGGTCCAGGACGGGGTTGCCGGCGCCGTCGAACAAGGCCCGATAGAAATCCGCCTGTGCCTCGAGAATCGCGCGCTGATCGTTCTTCACCCTTGTCGCCTCGCGAAGGGCCTCGAGGGCGAGCGCCAGGCGGCTCCGCGTGGCATCGTCGGCGCGGCCGCAGAACAGCCGCGCGGCGAGGCCCTCGAGCTGAGCGCGGACCTCGTACACGTCGCGGGCCTCACTGAGGCTGAGGACGCGCACGTACGTCCCGCGACCGTTACGCGACTCGATCAAGCCCTCCGCCTCGAGCTGACGCAGGGCCTCACGCACCGACGGGCGGCTCGCCCCCGTGCGCTCTGTCAACTCCCGCTCGATGAGCAGCTGCCCGGGCTTGAGTTCGAGGTCGGCGATGGCTCGACGAAGGGAGTTCGCGATCTGATCGCGGATGGTGGGATGCCGCGTGACGGCCATCGATGCGCCGTGGGCCAGTTCCATGCGAGTCAGCATACGGCCCCGCCTCTTGCGCCCGATAGGTAGCTCACCTACTATCAGTCTGTCAGACAGCTTGGAGGCACTGTGGCCCGTCAAGATCACACCCACCCCTCGCGGATATCGGTCGTCACCGGTGCCGCGTCCGGGATCGGCGCCGCGCTCGCCACGGCGCTCGCAGAACGGGGGCATCGCGTCGTCGTCTCCGACATCGACCCCGACGCGGCCGCGACCGTCGCGCGCGAAATCGGCGGACGGGCTTTCGCGTGCGATGTCGCGGATCCCGACCAGGTCGACGCCCTCGCCGCCTTCACCCTCGCCGAATACGGCGGGGTCGACGACCTCTTCAACAACGCGGGAGTGGGCTCCCATGGCCGAGTCGACGAGATGACGCGAGACGACTGGGCGTGGATGCTCGGAGTCAATCTGTACGGCGTCATCAACGGCGTGACATCTTTCCTCCCCGCGTTGCGCCGCAGCGCCGCAGGCGGACGGATCGTGAACACGTGCTCGATGTCGGCTGTGGCGCCGCTCGTGGGTCTCGGTGCGTATGCCACCGCCAAGGCCGGGGTGCTCGCGCTGACCGAGGTGCTGTCCGCCGAGATGGAGGGGCAGCCCGATGCGGTGACGGTGTCCGCCGTCCTGGCGGGTCCCACGCGCACGCGCATCAGCACCAGCGCACGCCACCGCGGCGACACGGGACCTTCCGGTCTGGCCGACGTGGAGCTCTCCGGTCCCATCGTCGCGCACATGATCGAGCCCGACGAGGCCGCCGCCCGCATTCTGGAGGGTGCCGATGCCGGGCAGCTCTTCATCGTCACCCATCCCGCCCTCGGTTTCCGCGCGAGCGAGCGAGCCAAGCGGATCCTCGCTTCTTTCTCTTCCGCCTGACCCGTCGGTCTCCACCCCATCGCTGACGACCACACCCTCATCCGCTCGAAGGAGAGCCATGTCCACTGCACCCGCAGCCGTCCACCCGGACGTTGAGAAGAACCCCCGGGACGCCCGTCGCGCAGCGCTCGGCAGTTACCTCGGCGCGACTCTGGAGTTCTACGACTTCGTCATCTACTCCACGGCATCCGCCATCGTCTTTCCCGCGGTGTTCTTCTCCGGGATCGATCCGGCGCTCGGCGTGGTGCTGTCGTACGTCACGCTGGCGGCTGGGTACGTCGCCCGCCCGATCGGGGCGATCGTCTTCGGACACTTCGGCGATCGCCTCGGGCGACGCCAGATGCTCGTCGTGACGATGATCATCATGGGTATCGCGTCGATCGGCATCGGACTCGTCCCCGGATCCGCCGTCATCGGCGGATTCGCCGCCGTGCTGCTCGTCACCCTCCGCGTCGTTCAGGGCTTCGCGGTCGGTGGCGAGTGGGCCGGCGCGAGTCTGATGTCGATCGAGCACGCACAAGCTAAGAAGCGCGGGTTCGCCGGCGCGATCGTCCAGAGCGGCGGCCCGAGCGGTGCCGTGCTCGCCACCCTCACCTTCGCGCTCGTTTCGCTCATGCCGCAGGACGTCCTGCTGGCATGGGGGTGGCGGATCCCCTTCCTGGCGTCGGCCATCCTGGTCATCGTCGCAATCCTCGTACGCCTCGGAGTGAAGGAGTCGCCGGAGTTCGCAGCGGCCGATCGATCAAACGAGACGACGCGGGTCCCCCTCATCTCGACATTCTCGCAGAACGGCATGAGCGTTCTGCTGGTCGTGCTCACGGCGCTTTCGCCGTTCTTCCTGCAGTCGGTGACTTCGACGTTCGGCCTGCAGTTTGCCATCGGCCACGGCAACGAGCAGGGCCCTGCACTCTGGATGCTGACGGTAAGCAACGCCCTCACCATCTTCGCCACGTTGTTCTTCGCTGTGCTGTCAGACCGATTCGGACGCGTGAGGATGATGATTGTCGGCTTCGTGGTCACGGGCCTGCTCGTGTGGGTCGCATTCGCTCTGCTGTCGCAGCCGAACCTCGGCGCGGTACTGGTGGCGTTCATCATCCTGCAGCCGATCGGCAACGCGATGATCACCGGTCCTCTGGCGGCGTACATGGCCGATCTCTTCCCGGTGCGCAACCGCTTCACCGGCGTCGGTGTCTCCTATCAACTCGCGGCCACAATCGCCGCCGGCTTCGCGCCGCTGATCGCCACAGGCCTCGTCAGCGCAGCCGGGGGCGGGACGTACCTGCTCACCGGTCTCGTCTCGCTGCTGGCCGTAATCGGCATCGGCGCCGTCCTGGCGAGCCGTCGGATCCGCGTGCAGTAACGCGCGCGGACGAGGGGCGGGTCGGGCCCAGGCCCTTCCCGTCCCTCGGTCGTTGCCCCCGCCGCGGCATCCGCCTCGATAATGAAGAGGTGGAGCCCTGGGAGATGCGCGAGTGGTTCGCGGACTTCCTCGACGCCTACAACCGTCACGACATCGAGGCCGTTAGGGGGTTCCTCCACCCCGCCGTACGCCGTGCGCACCTCCCCGCCGGGGCAGAGGCCTGGATCGCCGACTACGCCGAGCTGCTGCACGGGTTTCCCGACTGGCAGGCCAAGCGCATCCAGCTGATCGTCGAAGACGACCGCCTCGCCGTGCACCTTCGCGCGGGCGGGACGCACACGGGCACCTTTGCGCACCTGTCGGCCACGCGTCGGCGGGTCAACATCGCGTCGTTCGCGATGTACCGCGTCGAGCGCGGCCTGATCGTCGAGGCGACCGGCACGGACGACGCCGACCAACTTCGAGCCGCCATCTCCTGAGCGATCAGCACAGTGTGACGGGGGTCCGGTGAGCGATCTGTCAAGGCCCGCTCGGTGTCGGCGGTCCCGGGTACGGTCACTCGTGCCCGGTTTCCATCCTCGGGCGAAAGGAGCGGTGACCATGGAGTCTCCAGACCGCCCCGGCGCCGGAGTCGTGTGGGCTCGTGTCGAAGAGGGTTTCCACGTCGGTAGCCGCAAGGGCGTCTTCCTCGGCTACATCGATCGTCAGCCCAGCGGCGCCTTCCTCGCCTACGACGGGCGCTCCCGTCTCGTCGGCAGCTTCCGCGCTCTCACCGCCGCCATGGCCGCCGTCACCAACGGTCAACCTCCCCAAGACGCCGAGATCACCCTCTCCGAGGTGCGCGTGCCCGCCCCCCGATCGATCGACGGCGGGGGTACCGCGTGAGCGAATCGCTGATTTCCGTTTCGTACGTCAGCACGGCGGCCGAGCCCTTCGACGACGCCCGCCTGGCCGAGTTGCTCACGCAGAGCCGACGCTCGAACCACGAGCACGACCTGACCGGCATGCTGCTGTATCGCCGGGGGCGCTTCTTCCAGGTGCTGGAAGGGCCGACGGATGCCGTGGACGAGCTCATGACGAAGATCCGTCGCGACCCGCGGCACGCCGAGGTGCGGGTGCTGCTGTCCGAAGAGATCGACGAGCGCCGCTTCTCGGAATGGACGATGGGCTACGAGCCGATCGGGGTGCCCTCCACCCCGGCGCCCGAGGGCTTCCGCGACACGTTCGACGACCTCGAGTCCGACGACGAAGACGACGCGATTCGCGCCGTGCGCGAACTGACGGTGTGGTTCCGAGCGCGGACGACCGAAGAGGCCTGAGCTTCTCTCTCGCGTTATCGTCGCGGGGTGAAACTCGACAGCAGCCGAAGCGGTGCACGCCCGCGTGCCCTGGCTCGGATCGTGGTGGGCGTTCTCGTCGTCGTCGTGGTGACGTACTCGTATGCGCTGCGCATCGCCGCCGATGACGGCAATCCCTTCGACTTCTTCGGCTACTTCACCAATCAGACGAGCACGCTGACGGCTCTTGTGCTGATGCTGGTGGGGTGTATCGGATTAGCGGGGCGCTCGGTTCCGCGAGTCGTCGCGCTGGCCTGGGCGATCGGCGCCGCGTGCCTCGTCGTCGTCGCTGTCGTCTACAACGGGCTCGTGCCGGGCACGGGCTCGGCGCCCCCGTGGGTGAGCGTCACGCTGCACGTCGTGTTCCCCGTGCTCGTCGTGGTCGACGTCGCGACGGCTCCCGATCGGCCCCGGCTCGCGTGGCGACAGCTGTGGTGGGTTCTGCCCTACCCGCTTGCGTGGATCGCCGTCGTCCTCGCGCGAGGGGCCACCGACGGGTGGGTTCCCTACGGCTTCCTCCTGCCCGAGCGCGGCCTCGCGTCGCTCGCCCTGCACGTGGTCGGCATCCTGACGCTCCTGCTCCTCGCCGCGGTGGGCGTCTGGGCGCTCGGACGACGTGGATCGTCGCGACCGCTGTCGTCATAGCGGCGGATCGAGGGCGCGGAGCGCGGCATCCATCCGCTCCGCCATGTGCGCGTACCCGGTGTCGTTCGGGTGCAGGCCGTCGGGGGCCATCCAGCTGTCGAAATCGTCGGCGTAATGACCGTCGAGCCATCGACTGGCCCCGTCGATGTGGTCGGCCCCGATACGTGCGGCGGCGTCTTCGACCCACCCCGAGATGACGTCGACCGAGGCCGGCCGGTCGGCGATGTACCAGAACGGCTCGACCACGACGATGCGCGCCGCGGGCAGGCCGTCGCGCAGCCGCTGCAGGTCGCTGTCGATGGTCGATCGGATCTCGTCGGCGCGATCGTCGTAGCTGAAGTTGTCGTTCAGGCCCATCGTGACGAACACGATGTCGGGGCGATCGGCGATCACGAGCGCGGGGATGTCGCCGAGCCCGTCGCGCATGCCGGCGCGACGGTTGACGAAACCCAGGCCGTTCTCGCTGCGGTTGATCTCGCGCCAGCCGCGGTCGACGGAGATGACCGTCGACCACCGCCGGTCCGACGAACTGGCTCCCGTGCCGCGGGTGTACGAGTCGCCGTAGAACGACACGACCGGACCATCGGCGGGGGCCGAAGACGACGTCACCTCCGCGGAGGGTGAGGCGGGCGCGCACGCGACCAGACCGAGCATGACGGATGCCGTGACGGCGGCGATCCCCAGGAGTCTGGTGCGCATGTGCCCATTCTCGTCGGCGCCGCGGGACGCGGGGCCTTCTCAGCTCGGCTGCGGATCGACCCCGCCCTCGAGCAGCGCGATGTGCTTCTCGATGCGCGCGGCCCGCGTCTTCGCGGTCGCGGCCGTGACGACCGGGTGCAGCACGGAGTAGCGCTCCGCCTTCGTCAGCGCGGCGAACGCACGGGCCGCCGCGGGGGAGGCGTCGAGCGCTTCCTGCAACTCGGGCGGCACCTCGATGTCGGCGGAACCCGCGTAGGCGCGCTCCCACCGCCCGTCGGTCTGCGCACGGGCGATCTCGTCGGCACCGCGCGGTCGCATGCGCCCCTCGTCGCCAAGTCGGGCGACGATGTCGACGTTGCGCTTCGACCACATCGACCGGGCGCGGCGGGGAGTGAAGTGCTGGCGGAAGGTCGCGGCATCCCGAGACTGCTTGCGCCCGTCGATCCACCCGCTGCAGAGGGCCTCGTCGAGGGCCTGCGCGTAGGTGAGGGTGGTCGGCTCGACGGTGCCCTTCTTGGCGAGAACCAGCCACACGCCGTCGCTGGTGGCCTCGTACGCGTCGAGCCACGCGCGCCACGCGGCGGCGTCGTCGACGACCAACTCGGGTATCTCGGCCACGATCTCTCCTTCGTCCGCCTCTGATCGGACCCTAGTGCCGACCTCCGACACCGCCCTATCGGAGTGCGGTCGCCGGGGCAACCGGCCCCCTGCCGCGCCCGCGAGCGGCGAGCATGAGGGAATGCGATGTGTGACCTATGCCGGCGAGACCGTGACCACGACCGATGACGTGGCGGAGGCGCTCGTGCAACTCACCGCATCGATCGCCGCCGAGGGGCAGGCCGAGGCCGTGAGCATCCCGATCGTGACGGACGGCGGTCAGACCGAAGAGGCCGAGCTGGTCATCGGTGTCGGCAACGACGTCCTCAGCGCCCCCAACGACGAATGGTCGGGCGAAGAGCCCGACTTCTCGTGGGCCGCTCACGAACTGCGCCAGCACAAGCGCTTCCCGCAGGCCCCCGCCGTCGCCGTCGAGCAGCCCGACGCGGGCGACAACCCCGACGCGTTCTGGGACCCCGACCTCGAAGGCTTCACCCGCGCCTGACCACGCACCCGTCGGGGGAGCTCGTCAAGCCCACCTCGGCCGCCGGGCACGGTCGTAGCGTGAGGCATCCACGTCGGAGGCGACCGGTTCATCGTCCCGGCGGAGGAGCCCCGGACAGTCCGGGTGGTGCAGCCGTTTCGCGGTACCGCCCGGACGCTCTCCGGCATCCGGCACGATGGACCCATGCAGCACTCCCTCGTGACCGGCGCCTCGCGCGGAATCGGTCGTGCCATCGCCGTCGCCCTCAGCCGGCGCGGTGATCGCGTCGCCGTCCATTACGGAAGCGACCGCGACGCCGCCGAAGAGACGCTCGGGCAGCTGCATGGCGACGGGCACGTGCTCGTGGCGGGAGACCTGTCCGAACCCGCGGTGGCCACGCGGGTCGTCGATGAGGCGTTGTCCGGGCTCGGACGCATCGACGTGCTCGTCAACAACGCCGCGATTGCGCCGAACGCCGAGACGTCGCATCCGATCGCAACGACCGACTTCGACGCGTGGCACCGCGTGTGGGAGCGCATGGTGGCGGTCGACCTGCTGGCCCCCGCGAACGTCGCCTTCCTCGTCGCGCGTTCGATGATCAGCCGCGGTATCGAGGGCGCGATCGTCAACGTCGGCTCGCGCGGAGCGTTCCGCGGAGAGCCCGAGTTCCCCGCCTACGGAGCCGCCAAGGCGGGACTCCACGCGATGGGTCAATCGCTCGCGGTCGCGCTCGCTCCCCACGGCATCTCGGTCACCTCGGTCGCGCCGGGTTTCGTCGGCACCGACCGGCAGCAGACGAAGCTCTCGGGCGAAGGTGGCGACGGCATCCGGTCGCAGAGCCCTTTCGGCCGCGTCGCGGAGCCGGAAGAGGTGGCGGATGCCGTGGTCTACCTCAGTTCGTCGCACTCGCAGTGGGCGTCGGGGGCGATCCTCGACCTGAACGGGGCGTCGCACCTGCGCACGTGAGGGCTACTGCGACATCTCCCGGTCGAGGCGATCCAGGAGCGACTCCAGGGCCACCTCGAACTCCTCGTCGGCGCGATCCTCGCTGAGCAGGGGACGCAGGCGCATCACCTGCGGCAGGTCTTCGACCTCGCGCTCGCCGTCGCCCTGCGGGAGGTCGGCATCTCCCTCGTCGATGACCTCTTCGACCGGCCCCGTCTCGGCACCGCGCACGGCGGCCTCGAGCAGCAACTGCCCCAGCAGGAAGCTGCTGAACGCGCGGTAGGCGTCGACGGCCTGCTGGTCGCTGAAGCCGAAGTCGATCAGCGAGGCGAGGAAGATCTCGACCACCTCAACACTGCGCAGCGGCGGCCGCAGCCAGGGTGCGGCGGGGTGGCGCGTCGCGACCAGCGGGAATGCCCGCGGGTGCTCCACGGCGACGTTGCGCACCTCGTGCGCGGTCACCTGGAGGAACCGCTGCCAGCTGTCGCCGCGCGCATCGCGCAGAGCAGCCGTGAGCCCGGTCATGAGCACGTCGACGACGCCCTCGAGCAGGTCTTCGCGACCGTTCACGTAGCGGTACAGCGACATGGCCTCAACATCCAAGGCTTTGGCGAGGTTGCGCATCGACAGCCCGCCCAGGCCATCGTCGTCGATCCGCTCCAGCGCGCACGCGATGATGGCCTCGCGGCTCAGCCGAGGCGTGGCCGAGTCGGTGACATCTCGTGTGTGGCGGATCATGTGGCTTCCCGATGGTGTGGGTATCCATGGTGACGCGTCGAGGGGGCAGGTTCGGGTCTGCTTGCGCGATGCCGCATCCGTGGGCTAGACCCGAGCCTACCGCCGTGTTCAGAGTCGTCATCCGACTCACGCGGCCTGAACGACCCGTCGCCCGAGCACGCGCACGATGAGACCCGCCACCGCTGCGCCGACGATCGGCGCGACGATGAACACCCACAGTTGCGACACGGGCAGTGCGCCGCCGTATAGAGCCGTCGCAATCGAGCGCGCCGGGTTCACCGAGGTGTTCGAGATCGGGATGCTGATGAGGTGGATCAGCGTGAGCGTCAGGCCGATGCCGATGGGGGCGAAGGTGACGTACTCCTTCTTCGCGGTGATTGAAAGGATGACGGCGACGAACACGCCTGTCAGCACCGCCTCGACGACGAAGACGGAGACCAGGCCGTAGCCTCCCGGGCTGCCGTCGCCGAAGCCGTTCGAGGCGAAGCCGGTCGACTGGGCCGCGGCGAATGCCCCGTCTTTGCCCGAGAGCACGAGCGCGAGCACGCTCGTGGCCACGATGCCGCCGAGCACCTGTGAGAGCAGATAGCCGGGCACGTGGCGGGCGTCGGTGCGGCCGGCGATGAGGAGGCCGAGCGTCACGGCCGGGTTGAAGTGGCCGCCGGAGATGTGGCCGACGGCGGCGATGCCGGCGACGAGGGTGAGTCCGAACGCCAGTGCGACGCCGAGGAACCCGACGCCCGCCTGGTTCTCGTCGGCGCTGGGGAAGTTGGCGGCGAACAACGCCGCGCCGACTCCGCCCAGCACCAGCAGGAAGGTTCCGAAGAACTCGGCGGCGTAACGCGCCGACGACGACCACTGCGGGGCGTGCTGGGCGCGCTGCTCGACCGTCGAATCCTCGACGGCGACCGGCTCGTTTCGTTTTTCGTTCTTCTTCTTTCCCATGACGGGGTGCTCCTTCCGTGGCCGGCGGTGCACCGGCATCGCGTTGTGGACGTGGCCAGCCAGGAATTCGTCACGCACGGATTTCGTCTCCGCGCGCCACCGCCACACGACCACGATGACCGCCGACGGGAGGATGGTCGTGGTCTTGACCCCCGCGCCAGCACTGGGATATACGCCGTAAGCCTATTCATCTCGATGCACACCTGCCGACGGCGTGCAACCCCCGCGTGACGTATCCGGCGCCCGGTACGTCTGTTCTGTGTAAGCGAATTCAGCGCCTCGGATCCCCCGGGTCGTCATGCTCGAAAGGAACCGCCATGGCTGAGAACATCACCGCCCCGACCGACACCCCCGCTGCGCGCAACGTCCCCCGCGCCGCCTCGCGTGTCCACCGTCCGCTCGGCGGCCGCGGTCCCGAGGCCCGCACCGAGGGCACCACCTCGATCGCCGACGGCGTCGTCGCGAAGGTCGCGGGCATCGCGGCTCGCGAGGTCACCGGCGTGTACGCCCTCGGTGGCGGCGGAGCCCGCGCGTTCGGCGCGATCCGCGACGCCGTCAACGCCACCGACCTGACGCAGGGCGTCAAGGTCGAGGTCGGCGAGACGCAGGCGGCCGTCGACGTCACGATCGTCGTCGAGTACGGCGCACAGATCCAGGAGGTCGCCGACCAGGTGCGCGCCCGCATCGCCGGATCGATCGGGCGCATCGTCGGACTCGACGTGGTCGAGGTCGATGTCGCGGTCGACGACGTGCACGTGCCCGGTGACGACGACCACGACGACGACGACGAGTCGCGCGTCCACTGACCCGTCGGGGGCGGAGTGCCGCCGGGCCGCGAGGTCGCGGCATCCGCCCCCTTCTCCTCCCGGGTTCGCTCAGCGCACCCTCCACCCACCTCGCCGATCGAAAGGACTCGACATGATCGACCTGTCTTTCCCGTCGCTTCTGATCCCGGATGCCGCGCCCGCACGCCCCGCGCGCTCGCCGCGCAGCGAGGGGGGCCTGTCGTGAAGACGTCGAGCCGGGTGTTCGTCCGTCGCCCGCGGGGCGTCTACATCGCCACGGGTGTCGGCGCGATCGTCGTCGTGCTGATCGCCCTCGGGCTGTTCCTGCCGCTCACGGGCTTCCTCGCGGCGACCACCGCCAGTACGGCGGGGCTCGTGCCGTTCCCCGTGCTGAGCGTCACGGGGGTGACACTCCTCGGGATGGTGCTCGTCGCCGGCGCCCTGCTGCTCGCACTCACCCGCCGCCGGCCCGCCGCCGCCTGGGTGTGGAGCGTGCTCGCAGTGCTGATCGCCCTCGCCGTGACGGTGTTCCCGCTCGTAGCCGTGGCGGTCGGCTCGGCCGATCGCGCCGCCGACATCGGTCCGATCATCGGCGACCTGTGGGGCCGGCTGTCGGGGCTGCTGCCCTCGTAAGCGGGACAGGGCTGCGCGAATGGGTCGGGGACGGTTGCGGTTCGGCGCGGGGGCGGGTTGCCTGGGGTGATGACCGAAGCCCTGCCGATCACGCTCCTGCTCGTGGGGGCCACCCTGTGGCTCGCATCGGTGCTCGTCGTGATCCTGGCGGCTCCGGACGAGAAGATCCCCTGGAACCGCAACCCCCGTCATGGGCGCGGGATGAGTTTTCTCTTTCGGTTCCTGGGGCTCGGCACGATCATCTTCACGGTGACGGCGTTCCTCCGGCCGGTCATGGGTTACTGGGCGGCGATCCCCATGGTGGTGGCGTTCGCGCCCGCCTTCCTCGCCATCGCCATGCACAATGCCACTGTCACCCGCCGCGCGTCGCTGGCGCAGAGGCCCGAGTCACATGACGACGGATTGACGCTCCCCGGCGCGGGTGGTCGACTGGACGACGCGCCGCATCGGCGCGGAGAGGCGTGACCCATGAACCCCGTGCTCGTCATCATCGACATCCAGCGCGACTACTTCCCCGGTGGTCGGCATCCTCTCATCGGCCCGGATGCCGCGGCCGAAGCGGCCTCCGCGGTGCTCGCGCACCAGCGCGACCAGGGCGACCCCGTGATCCACGTGCGCCACGAAAACCCCGCGGGCGGCGGCTTCCTCGAGGTCGGCACGCCCGGCGCCGAGATCGACGAGCGCGTCGCCCCGATCGGCGAAGAAACCGTGATCGTCAAGCACGCCCCCAACTCCTTCGTCGGCACCGACCTGCACGACCAGCTGCGGGGGCTGGGCGAACACCCCCTGCTCGTGGTCGGCATGATGACGAGCATGTGCGTGGATGCCACGGTCCGCGCCGCCATCGACCTCGGCTACGACGTGTCGGTGGTGGCCGACGCGTGCGCCGCACCCGACCTGTCGTACGGCGGAACCGACGTCGACGGAGCGACCGTGCACGCGGCTTTCCTCGCCGCGCTGGAGGGCGCTGGGGCGACGATCGTGACGAGCGCGGAGGTCGTTGCGGCTGCGTGAGACGCTCAGCGTCGAGAAGCCTCCGCAGCGAGCGAGCGCTGGAGCGGTTCGTAGTGGGCCACGACCGCGCGGCGATAGGCCTCGACGTCACCGGCGAGCGCGGCGTCGAGCATTTCCCCGTGCGCGACGGCCGTCTGCCGGATGTCGTCGGGCATCGGGATCTCCAGCAGCGGGATGACCGCGGTGTGCACGTCCCAGAAGGCCCCCACGAGCTGCTCGGCCAGGCGGTTGCCCGTGGCGGCGAAGAGCTTCGTGTGGAAAGCGCGGTCCGCCTCGAGGAAGCGCTCGCCGCGCTCGGCGCGCTGCACCATCTCGGCGACCAGCGCCCGAAGGGCGTCTGCATCCGCCTCTCCCGCGTGGGTTCGCGCGACGACGAGATCGGCGAGGGCGAGGTCGAGGGCGACGCGCACCTCGACGACCTCGCGCAGGGCCTCCATCGAGCCGTCGGGCGAGAGCACCCCGCGGAAGACCAGAGCCTCGACCATGGGGTCGAGTGACATGCCTCCGACGAAGGTGCCGTGACCGTAGCGCACCTCGACGATGTCGAGCGTCGCGAGAGTGCGCATCGCCTCGCGGACGGACGAGCGTGAGACGCCGAGCGTCTCGCACAGTTCCGCTTCCGTCGGCAGGAGATCGCCCGGCTTGAGGTCGCGGGTGAGGATCAGCTGCTTGATCTGATCCGCTGTCGTGGACCTGCGCATGCGCGACGCGTTTCGGTCAGCCATGACCATTCGGTGCTCCATCCCCCTGAAATGCACCGCCCGAGAGCGGCTTCGGTTTCGGCTTTGTGTTTCGCCGACGTTCGTGAGTATAGTGCGTCAGACGTCAGATGTCCTCTCGACGCTCGAACCATCCACACAGGAGTGATCATGTTCCGAAACCCCCTGCGCCGACGCACGCACCGGGCGACCGCGCTGCTCGCCGGCGCCGTCGTGGCCAGTGTCGCGCTCGCCGGGTGCGGCGCGGGCGGCACCACGGCCGCCGACACTGCGACCGATGCCCCGATCGACCCGAACGCCACCATCGAGGCCGGCATCTCGTACTCGCTCAACGGCAGCTTCGACCCGATGGTCGCCTCGGGCGCCGTCACGGTCGCCGCCAACTGGCATATCTTCGAGGGCCTGGTCGACCTCGATCCGGTCACCAAGCAGCCCTACGCCGCGCTCGCCGCCGACCTGCCCGTGCAGAAGGACGACACGACCTACGACATCGACCTGCGCGAGGGCGCGACGTTCCAGAACGGTGAGCCCGTCACGGCCGACGATGTCGTCTTCAGCTACCAGCGGGTGCTCGACCCGGCGAACGGATCGCTGTTCACCTCGTACGTCGATTTCATCCAGTCGGTGACCGCAATCGACGCCGACACGGTCGAGATCACCACCAAGTACCCGTTCTCGCTGCTGAACGAGCGTCTCGGCATCGTCAAGATCGTGCCGAAGGCGCTCGTCGAGAGCGAGGGTGCCGAGGCGTTCGGCAAGACCCCTGTCGGTTCGGGCCCGTACTCGCTGGTCTCGGCCGTTCCCGAAGACAAGATCGTCTTCGCGAAGTACGACGGCTACAACGGCCCGCGGCCTGCCAAGGCCGTCGGCATGAACTGGAACCTGCTCTCCGACTCCGCCGCGCGCGTGACGGCCATGTCGTCCGGCACGATCCAGGCGATGGAAGACGTGCCCTACATCGACGCGGACGGCCTGGCATCCACCGCTGACGTCGAGAGCGTCCAGTCGTTCGGCCTGTTGTTCATGATGTTCAACACGCAAGCGGCACCGTTCGACGACGTGCGCGTGCGTCAGGCGTTCCACTACGCCCTCGACATGGACAAGATCATCTCGACCGGCATGCTCGGCAACGCCACCGCAGCGACCTCGTTCCTGCCCGAGGGGTACGCGAACTACCACGAGGCCTCGACCGTCTACTCCTACGACCCCGACAAGGCGAAGGAGCTGCTCGCCGAGGCCGGCGCTCAGAACCTCTCGATCACCCTGCTGTCGACCGACACCGGCTGGGTCAAGGAGGTCGCGCCCCTGATCAAGGAGTCTCTGGATGCCGTGGGCGTGAACGTCACGCTCGACATCGGTCAGTCCTCCGCGCAGTACGCGAAGGTCGACGCGGGCGAGTACACCGCCATGATCGCGCCCGGCGACCCCTCGGTCTTCGGCAACGACCCCGACCTGCTCATGAACTGGTGGTACGGCGCCAACGTGTGGACGCAGAAGCGCACGCACTTCGCCGACCAGCCCGAATACGCCGAGCTCCAGGGCCTTCTCGACCAGGCCGTGCAGCAGACCGGCGACGAGCAGCAGCAGACGTGGAACAAGGCGTTCGACCTGCTCGCCGACCAGGCCGTGCTCTACCCGCTGTTCCACCGCAAGCTGCCCACGGCCTGGAACGGCCAGCAGCTCGTCGGCTTCCAGCCGGTCCCCACGACCGGCCTGTCGTTCCTCGACGTGGGCGTCGCCGCCCAGTAATCCCGGCGGGGGCGCGCCGCGCGCCCCCGCCCCACCCGCTCAGGAAGGAGCGGTCCGTGTCGCACACGCTCCGCCTCATCGGCCGCCGGCTGCTGCAACTGCCGCTGATGATCCTCGGCATCACGTTCCTCGTCTTCTTCGTGATGTCCTTCTCCCCGGTCGACCCCGCGCGCAACGCTCTGGGTGAGACCGCCTCCCCGGACGCCCTCGAGGCGTACCGCGACGCCAATGGTCTCAACGACCCGCTGTTCGTGCGGTACGTCGCCTTCCTGCTCGGACTTCTGCGCGGAGACCTCGGCACGTACTCCGCGCGATCGCTGCCCGTAGGCGACGAGGTGGCCCGTGCCTTCCCCGTGACGTTGTCGCTGACGTTCTTCGGCCTCGCCATCGCCGTCGTGCTGGCGTTCGTGCTCGGGGTGCTCGCAGCCGTCTACCGCGACCGGTGGCCCGACCAGCTGATCCGCGTGATCAGCGTCTCGGCCCTGTCCACACCGTCGTTCTGGCTCGCCATTCTCATGATCCAGCTGTTCACCCTGCAGTTGCGTCTGCTGCCGGCATCCGGTCCCCTTCCGAACTTCTTCGACGATCCCGGGGGGTGGATCGCCCGTATGACGCTGCCGGCGGTCGCTCTGGCGATCCCCGTCATCGGACAGCTCTCGCGCGTCGTCCGCACCTCGATGGTCGAAGAACTCGACCGTGACTACGTCCGCACCGCGCTCGGCGCCGGAATCCCGCGCGTCATCGTGGTCGCGCGGAACGTCCTGCGTAACGCGCTGATCACCCCCGTGACCGTGCTGGGCCTGCGCATCGGCTACCTGCTCGGCGGGGCCGTGGTGATCGAGGTCATCTTCGCGATCCCCGGCATGGGAACCCTCATCCTCAACGGCGTGACCAACAACGAGCCGAACCTCGTCCAGGGCGTGACCCTGGCCGTCGCGCTGGCGTTCGTCGTCATCAACATCGTCGTCGACCTGCTCTACGTCCTCATCAATCCCCGAATCCGGGCGGTGTAACACCATGCGACGCACATTGACCGAGCGACTTTCGCTCCCCGGGCTGCGGTTCGGCCGCCTCCCGATCGGCACCAGCATCTGTCTCGCCGTCATCGCGGTCGTCGCGCTGGTGGCCGTCTTCGCGCCCCTCGTGGCGCCCTACGACCCGCTCGCTTCGGGGCCGGCGGTGCAGCCGCCCGGGCCGGAGCACTTCTTCGGCACCGACCGCCAGGGCCGAGACATCTTCTCGCGCCTGGTCTACGGCGCGCGCTACTCGCTCTCGATCGGACTGGGCGCCACCATCGCGGCTCTCGTCGCTGCGGCGGTGCTCGGCACGATCGCCGCGACCGCTCCCCGCCTCATCGCCGAGACGCTGATGCGCGTCATGGACGTCATCATGTCGTTCCCGGGCATCGCGCTCGCCGCGGTGTTCGTGGCCGTGTTCGGTCGCTCGCTCCCCGTGCTGATCCTGACGATCGCCTTCCTGTACGTGCCGCAGCTGACGCGTATCGTGCGCGCGAACATCCTCGACCAGTACGGCGAGGACTACGTGTCGGCCGTCCGGGTGATCGGGTCCTCGACGCCCCGCATCATCGTCAAGCACGTCGCCCGCAACACTCTGGCGCCCGTGCTCGTGTTCGCGACCGTCCTCGTGGCCGACGCGATCGTCTTCGAGGCGTCGCTGTCGTTCCTGCAGGCGGGCGTGCCCGACCCCGAGCCCTCGTGGGGCAACGTGATCGCCGCCGGCCGCAACCTGCTGATGGCGGGCGCATGGTGGGCGACGTTCTTCCCCGGCATCCTGATCATGCTGACGGTGCTCTGCCTCAACATCGTGTCCGAGGGACTGACGGATGCCATGGTCTCGCCCAAGGCGCGCAAGATGACCACCGATGCCGCCTCCACCGACGAAGCGACGACCGACCTCGAGAAGGCCGAGGCCCCCGGCCCCGACGACGTCGAGGCGGAGCCCGTCGATCCGCTCGAGGAAAGGGTCGCGGCCACCACCTCCCTCGCGGCGACGGCCGCACTCGACCGCCGGCTCGACGACCTGCGCGAGCGAGAGCTCGAGCGCGGCGAGCGGATGCCCTTCCACTCCGACGCTGCGCCCCTACTGGAGGTGCGCAACCTGTCGATCGGGTTCCCCCGCCACGGTGACGTCGACGTGGTCGACGACGTGTCGTTCACCGTCCGGCCGGGCGAGACGATGGCCCTGGTGGGAGAGTCGGGCTGCGGCAAGTCGATCACCTCGCTCGCGATCATGGGCCTGCTCGACCCGCGGGCGCGGATCTCCGGTCAGATCCTCTTCGACGGCAAGGATCTGTTGACGATGTCTCCGGCCGAACGCAAAGCGCTGCGTGGCCACGACATCGCGATGATCTACCAGGACGCGCTCAGCTCGTTGAACCCGGCGATGCTCATCCGTTCGCAGATGAAGCAGCTCACCTCGCGCGGCGGCACCCGCAGCGCCGAAGATCTGCTGCGGCTGGTCGGTCTCGATCCCGAGCGCACGCTCGCGTCGTACCCGCACGAGCTCTCGGGCGGTCAGCGTCAGCGCGTGCTCATCGCGATGGCGCTCACCCGCAATCCGCGTCTGGTGATCGCCGACGAGCCGACGACGGCTCTCGACGTCACGGTGCAGGCGCAGGTGGTCGATCTCCTCAACAGCCTCCGAGAAGAGCTCGGCTTCGCGATGGTGTTCGTCTCGCACGATCTCGCCCTCGTGGCCGAGCTCGCGCACCGGATCACCGTCATGTACGCGGGCCAGGTCGTCGAACAGGCGCCCACGCACGATCTGCTCGTGCAGCCGCTGCACGAGTACACGCGCGGGCTGCTGGGGGCCGTCCTGTCGATCGAGTCGGGGTCGGACCGCCTGCATCAGGTGCCGGGAACCGTGCCTTCGCCGCGCGACTTCCCGAAGGGCGATCGCTTCGCCCCGCGGTCGTCGAACCCCCAGCGCGGACGCGGCGTCGCTCCGGTGCGCCGACGCGTCGATGGAACCGACCATTACTACGCCGCGCATCCCGACGATGCGCCCGTCGCCCCCGTAGGAGGTGTGAGATGACCGATCCCGTCATCGAACTGAGAGACGTGCACGTGCGCTTCGCGACCCGGCAGTCGGGATTGTTCCGCAAGAGCTACGTCGATGCCCTCGCCGGGGTCTCCCTCGCTGTTCGCCGCGGGTCGACCCTCGGCATCGTCGGGGAGTCGGGGTCGGGCAAGTCCACCGCGGCCAAGGTGCTGATCGGCCTCGAGAAGCCCACCTCGGGCGAGGTGGTGTTCGCCGGTCGCCCCGTGCGCGACTTCTCCACCCGGGTGCGTCGTGAGCTCGGCGGCATCCTGTCGGTGGTCTTCCAAGACCCCGCTACGGCGCTGAATGCGCGCATGACCGTGCGCGATGCGCTTCTCGACCCGATGCAGGTTCACCGGATCGGCAGCCCGCGCGAGCGCCAGAAGCGCGTGGCGGAGCTGATCGGGCTGGTGGGGCTGCCCACCTCGGCCCTCGACGCCCTGCCCGGTCAGCTCTCCGGCGGGCAGCGGCAGCGCGTCGCGATCGCCCGCGCCCTCGCCCTCGACCCGCAGGTGATCGTCGCCGACGAGCCCACCTCGGCCCTCGACGTCTCGGTGCGTGCGCAGATCCTCAACCTGCTGACCGACCTCAAGCGCGACCTGGGCCTGGGCATGGTCTTCATCTCGCACGACATCCAGACGGTGCGCTATCTCTCCGACGAGATCGCCGTCATGCACAAGGGCCGCGTCGTCGAGTTCGGCGCCGCCGCCGACGTCTTCGACGCCCCCGCCGACCCCTACACCCGCTCGCTCCTGGGCGCCGCGCCCTCGCTGCTCGCCTGACCACAGAAACACGGATCCCCTCATGAACCACCTGCCCTCGACCGCCCGTTTCTCGGGCGTCATCCCGCCCGTCGCCACGCCGCTGCGCGCCGACCGCTCCATCGATCACGCCTCGCTCGAGCGGCTGGTCGATCACCTCATCACCTCCGGTGTGCGGGGGCTGTTCGCTCTCGGCTCCACTGGTGAGACCGCCTACTTCACCGATGCGCAGCGCGTCGAGATCGTCCGCACGATCATCAGTGCCACGGGGGGTCGTGTGCCGATCATCGCCGGGGCGATCGAGCTGACCGCCCCGCGTATCGCCGAGACCGCCCGTCGGCTCACCGCCGAGGGCGTAGACGCGATCGTCACCACCGCGCCGCTGTACACGCTCAACTCCCCGGCTGAGATCGCCCGCCATTTCCGCGCGGTCGCCGCCAACATCGACGCGCCCCTCTGGGCCTACGACGTCCCGGTCCGCGTGCACACCAAGCTGCCGCTCGCGCTGCTGCTCGAGTTGGCTGCCGACGGCGTCGTGCACGGGGTCAAGGATTCCTCGGGCGATGACGTGGGCTTCCGCCGTCTGGTGGCGGCCAACCTCGAGGCCGGGCGACCCCTGCAGCTGCTCACCGGGCACGAGGTCGTCGTCGACGCGATGGCCCTCGCCGGGGCCGACGGCGTCGTTCCGGGCCTCGCCAACGTCGAGGCCGCGGGCTACGTCCGCCTGTGGGAGGCCGCCGAACGCGGCGACTGGGAGGCGGCGCGCGCCGAGCAGGAGCGCCTGAACCGCATCTTCGACATCGTGTTCCAGCCCCGGGGGCTCTCGGGCGACGCCACGGGTGTCGGAGCCTTCAAAGCGGCGATGGCCGCGCGCGGTCTCATCGACGACGCCGCCATGGCGGACACGGTGGAGAGTCTCGGCGCCGACGCCGTGGCGTCCGTCCGCGACGTCCTCGCCCGCGTAGGACTCCTCCCCGTCTCGGTGGCGTGATGGCGGATGCCGTGGCCGCCGTCGATATCGGAGGCACCAAGACGACGGTCGCCCTGGTCGACGCGTCGGAGACCATCGTCGACCGGGTGACGGCGTCGACGCCCGGCCGCATCGGCGGAGCCGCGATCGTCGACCTCGTGGCCGCGCTGACGACCTCGCTCGTCGAGCGCCACGGTGCCTCGTTACGCGGGGTGGGGGTCGCGACCGCCGGCGTCGTCGACACGTCGACGGGCACGATTGTCTCGGCCACCGACACCCTCCGGGGCTGGATCGGGATGCCGTTGGGTGCCGCCGTGCGCGCTGGTCTGGGAGAGCACCTCGCGGGCTCCGCGCCGATCACGGTGCAGAACGACGTCGATGCGCATGCGCTCGGCGAGTACCTCTGCGGTGCCGGCCGCGGCGCGTCGAGCCTGCTGACGGTCGCCGTCGGCACGGGCGTCGGGGGAGGCCTCATCGTCGAGGGCCGACCCTGGCGCGGGGCGCATCACGTCGCGGGTGAGATCGCACACATGCCCGTCCCGGGAGCCGAACACCTCCGCTGCCCCTGCGGGCGGATGGGGCATCTCGAGGCGATCGGGGGAGGACTCGGCCTGCTCCGGCATTATCGCTGGCTCGGGGGAGACCCCGCCGTCGTCGACACCCGAGCCGTCGCCGCTCGGGCGGCCGATGACCTCACCGCCGGGCGGGCCATCGCCGACGCTGCCGGGGCGGTCGGCCGGGCCCTCGCCGGGGCGGCCACCCTTCTCGACCCCGAGGTCATCGTGGTCACCGGGGGTGTTGCCGACATCGGCCCGGTGTGGTGGCACCCGATGGAGGCCGCCTTCCGCGCGACGGTCATCGACGCCCTCGCGGGTGTTCCCGTGCACCGGGGCGTACTCGGCGCCGACGCTCCCCTGCGCGGGGCCGCCGCCTCGGCCTGGGCTGATGTGGCGGTGGCGGCATGAGCACAGAACTGCTCGACGCCATGCGGGGCGGTCTCATCGTGTCCTGCCAGGCCTACCCCGGCGAACCGATGCGCGACCCCCGCACGATGGCGCAGGTCGCCCGCGCAGCGGTCGTCGGCGGTGCCGCCGGTGTGCGCCTGCAGGGACTCGACGACATCCGCGCCACCCGAGACGTCGGCGTTCCGATCGTCGGTCTGTGGAAGGACGGCGACGACGACGTGTTCATCACGCCCACGCTCGACCACGCGCTCGCCGTCGCCGAGGCCGGGGCGCACATCGTCGCCCTCGACGGAACCCGGCGCGCTCGTCCCGACGGCCGCTCCCTGGCCGAGACCATCGCCGGGCTCAAGGCCGCGCACGATGTGCTCGTGATGGCCGACTGCGGCTCGCTCGACGACGCGATCGCCGCCGAGGCTGCGGGCGCCGACATCATCGGCACGACCCTCGCGGGCTACTCGGGCGAACGGCCGAAGACCACCGGCCCCGACATCGACCTGATCGCCGAGGTGGTCGGCGCGTGCGCGCGACCCGTCGTCGCCGAGGGGCGCATCCACACCCCCGACCACGCCCGGCGCGCTCGGGCCGCGGGGGCCTTCGCGGTCTGCGTCGGCACCGCGATCACCCACCCGTCCACGTTGACGTCGTGGTTCGTCGCGGCGATCGAGAAGGAGAACTGATGGAAGTCGTCATCACGCGTGAAGACGAGATCGGCGAGCTCATCGCCGACGAGATCGCCGCACTGCTGGCCGACCGACCGGACGCCGTGCTCGGGGTGGCCACCGGTTCCAGCCCCCTGCGGGTGTACGAGGCGCTCGCGCGGCGGGTGGCCGCGGGCGAGACGTCGCTCGCCCGCGCGCGGGCGTTCACCCTCGACGAGTACGTCGGACTGCCTCCCGGGCACCCGGCTCGCTACGACGCCGTGATCCGCGAGGAGTTCGTCGCCCGCGTCGACATCGACCCCGCCGCGGTGCGCGGACCCGACGGCGACGCCGACGACCTCGACGACGCCTGCCACCGGTACGAAGGGGCCATCCGCGACGCCGGGGGTGTCGACCTGCAGATCCTCGGCATCGGCACCGACGGCCACATCGCCTTCAACGAACCCGGGTCGTCACTCGCGTCCCGCACGCGTGTGAAGACCCTGACGGCGCAGACGCGTCTCGACAACGCGAGGTTCTTCGCCGACGACCTCGCTGCCGTCCCCCGCCACTGTCTGACCCAGGGTCTCGGCACCATCCTCGAGGCGCGCCGCGTCGTGCTCGTGGCGACCGGCGAGGCGAAGTCGCAGGCGGTGGCTCAGCTCGTCGAGGGCGCAGTCTCGGCCCGGTGGCCGGGTACCGTGCTCCAGCATCACCCCGACGTCACGGTCTTCGTCGACGAGGCGGCGGCATCGCTGCTCGAGCTGGCCGACTACTACCAAGACGCCCGCGCTCACCGGTCGTTGGTCCAATGACCCCCGTCCTCGTCAGTGCGTATGCGGCCTCGCCCGCCTTCCGCACGTGGGACCCGCGTCTCGAGGCCGAGCTGCTGGCCGGCTTGTGCGCGCTGCCCGACGTCGTCGGTCTCGAGGTGCCATGGCTCGGCGGTGTCCATCCGCACGACGACAAGTGGTTTTTCGGCGAACTGCCCGCGATCGAGCTGGCCGTCACTCCGCTGCCGTGGGTGATGGGCCGGTCTCAGAAGGCACCCGGATACGGGCTGGCGTCGCTCGACGAGGGCGGGCGCCGCGCTGCCCTCGATGATCTGCGCGGACTGCGTGACGACGTGCACCGGCTGGCGGAGCACAGCAGCGCGCGGGTCTTGACGGTGCTGCTGCACTCGGCGCCGCGCGGCTCCGGCTCCGCGGACCGACTCGGTTCCTCGCTGGACGAACTCGCCTCGTGGGATTTTGCGGGCGCAGACCTGCGGATCGAGCACTGCGACGCGGTGATCGCTTCGCACCCCTTCGAGAAGGGCTTCCTGCCGCTGGATGCCGAGATCGGGGCCATTCGCGCCTCAGGAACTCCGGTGGGGATGTGGATGAACTGGGGCCGCTCCGTGATCGAGACGCGCGACGCCGCCGAGGCGACCGCCCAGATCGCCCGGGCGCACGCATCGGGAATGCTCCGAGGACTCGCCCTGTCGGGAGCAAGTGCCGTCGCAGGACCCTACGGCGAGGCCTGGAGTGATGCGCACCTTCCGTTCGCCGAGACCGATCCGGGCTCGGGCTCACTGCTCGATCGCGAGACCGCCGCCCGGGCGCTCGAGGCGGCGGGAGACGTCGGCAGATGGGGTCTGAAGGTGAGTCGTCGCCCCGGCGACGTCTCGGCCGCCGACGTCCTGACCACCGTGCGCGACAACCTCGACGTCCTGCGCAGCGCCGCGGCATCCGTCACCGCCCCCGCGCGCGCCGGAGCGTGAATCTGCTCATCCACGGCGCCCGCGTGATCACGGGCGCCGGCGGCGTCGTCGTCCGCGAGACCCCGCGCGGCTGGGTGCACATCGGCGACGGCGTCGTCCGCGAGGTGGGGGAGGGCGACGCGCCCCGCGCCGCCCCCGTCGACGCCGACGTGGTGGATGCGGAGGCCCTCGTCGGTCCCGGGGCGCTCCTGACCGCGGGTCTCGTCGACATCCACAACCACGGCGGGGGCGGGGCCTCCTTCGATGATCCGGATGCCGCCGCTGCGGTCGATCGCATCATCGGGGTGCACGCCCGTCACGGGGTGACGCGACTGGTGGCCTCGCTCGTGAGTGCTGCGCCGTCCGCGCTGGAGCGGACGATGCGCGCCCTGAGGGTCGCAGCCGATGACCGACCGGGGCTCCTCGGCATTCATCTCGAGGGCCCCTGCCTCGACGTCGATCATCGTGGCGCTCACGCCCCCTGGACACTGAGGCATCCGTCATCGCTCGACGTCGAGCGCCTGACATCCGCCGGCGACCTCGTGCAGGTGACCATCGCCCCTGAGCTGCCGGGAGCGCTCGAGCTCATTCGCGAGTTGGTCGGCGCGGGGGTGCGTGTCGCGATGGGGCACACGGGTGCCGATGCGGCCACGACCCGCGCGGCGATCGCGGCCGGAGCCTCTCTGCTCACCCACGCGTTCAACGCCATGCCGCCGCTGCACCATCGAGCGCCGGGGCCGGTCGGTGCAGCCCTCGCCGACGACGTCGTCACCCTGGAGCTCATCGCCGACGGAACGCACGTCGCGCCCGAGCTGTTCGCGCCGCTCTTCCGAGCGGCTCCGGGGCGCATCGCGCTCGTGAGCGATGCCATGGCGGCTGCTGGATCGCCCGACGGCGACTACCGGCTCGGCGACCTCGCGGTGATCGTCTGCGACGGGGTCGCGCGTCTGCGCGAGACCGACACCATCGCAGGTTCCACCCTCACACTCGATCGTGCCGTGCGCACCGTCGTGGCATCCGGGGTCCCGCTCACCGACGCGGTCGCGGCGGCGACGCTCGTTCCGGCCCGGGCCGTCGGGCGATCCGACCTCGGCCGGCTGCAGCCCGGCTGCCGCGGCGACGTCGTGCTCTGGAACGCGCTGCTCGAGCCCACCGCGGTCTGGCGCGACGGCATCCGCATCGCCTGACCCACCCTCCGCGAGCGGATCGCCCCCCACTCGGCCGGGGGCGATCCGCGTACGGGTGTCAGCGCACGGCGACCTGACCGCCGGTCACCGAGATCGACCGGGTGGTCGCCCCCGACGCCGACAGCGACCAGACGGTGTCGGCCACGAAGTACCCGCGGTCGAGGTCGGTCTGCGTCACCGTGTGCCGCGGGGTGGAGCAGGTGTAGGCGCCGTTCGCGGCGAGATTCGACCATCGGCAGTTGCCCGCGCCGGCCGGAAGGAACGGCGAGAAGTCACCGCTCGTCGGTGTGACCGTGACCGTTGTCGACGAGGTGTTCTGCACGCGGAAGGTGTACGGCACCTGCTCGCCCACCTGGTAGGGGGTGGTCGCCAGGTTCCGCGAACCGTCCGCCCGGGCGCCGGTGATGGTCGCCGACAGTGCGCCTGCCGGGGCGGTGACGCTCACGGTCGCCTGGCTCGTGCGACCGTCGTTCGCGGTGAAGACCGCGGCGACGTTCTGCGTTCCGGATGCCGCCGATGCGGCGGTGAGTGTCACGGTGACCGTTCGAGAGGCGCCCGCGGCGAGAGTGGAGACGGCTGTGCTGCCGGCGGTCCATCCCGAGGGCGGTGCGAGCGTGAGTGTGCCCGTCAGCGCCGCCGCTTCCTGGTTCGTCACGGTCACCGGAACCTGCACGGTCTGTCCCGGCTGGATCGTCTGCGCGGGTGCCGCGAGCGGGGCGCACGCGTAGTTCAGCCAGGGCTCGTCGAACGTCGACAGCTGCATGTCGTTCGTGTAGCTCTTCTCCCACAGCACGCCGATGCGTCCGTCCTCGAGCGTCGTCGCGCTCGAGTAGGCGAAGAACCCGGTCGTGATGCTCCGCAGGCCCGGCCAGGTCTGTCCGTCGTCGCACGAGACCCTCACCGCGCCGTTCACACGGTCGCCGTTCGCGCCGTTGTTCGCGTTCGTGAAGACGAGCTTGCGCGCATCGGCGGATCCGGACGGGGCGTCGGGGTGCATCCGGATGATCGAGGCGTTGTTGGTCGGGTCGGGTAGTTCGGCGTCGGAGGTGACCGCACCGTACGTGGCGCCACCGTCGGTCGAGACGGCGGTTTTGCGCAGTCGCCCGTTGGCGCTGTCGCGGGAGTTGAGCATCACGCGTCCGTCCGAGAGCTCGACGACCTTGTTCTCGTCCATCCCGGTGCCGACGTTCGCCCCCTTGGTCCAGGTCGCCCCGTGATCGTCGGAGTACACCGAGTACGCCTGGATCGCGGTCGATCCGTTCGACTGCAGCACGGTGCCCGCGAACTGCTGGATGAGACGGCCCGCGTGCGGCCCGTAGCGCAACTGGATGCCCTCACCCGAGGTGGCGAAGGTTCCCTTCACGTCGCCCGCGACGGGGGCTGAGGCGCCGCCGGCCGCGGGCTTGGTCACGCTCGTGATGAGTCGCGGTGCGCTCCAGGTGAGTCCGCCATCGTCGGAGTGGGCGACGGCGGAGCTGAGGATGTTGCGGTCGCTGTCGAGGTTGCCGTAGCCGCTGTTCTGGAAGCTGACGTCCTTCGAGTACACGAAGAACGCGAAGACCCGGCCGGTCGACCGGTCGGTCACGTAGCTGGGGTCGGAGTATCCGAACTTCGGTCCTGACGCGTCCGCCGCCTTCCCTGCCGCGACCACGGTCTGCGGACCCCAGGTCGCCCCGTTGTCGGTGGAGCGCCGCTGCACGATCGAGTTCGGATTCGGTGCATCCGCCGCGCTGCCGGGGCGTGCATCCCAGGCCGCGAGAACGACGCCGTCGCCGAGGTGGGTGAGGGCGGGGATGCGGTAGAAGTAGTTCGCCGGGGTGCGATCGGCGGCGAGATTCTGGGCGGCGTACGAGCCCGGTGCCGACGAGGGGTCGGTCGGGTTTCCGGATGCCGCCTGGGTCGGCGCCACGAACGCTGCGGCCAGGAGGGCGCCGATCGTGACGCCGACGCACACTGCTCTGCGCGTACGGGGGAGGGGGAGGGAGGCGCGCTTCATCGTCGGAGCCTTTCGTTGGTGGACTGACATCAGAGGTCAGATGTCCAACGATAGGGGTGAAGGCGCGATGCCAAGGGTCGGGCGCAGCGCGCGGAGCCTCTGGCGGCGTGGGCCCACCCGCTGCGGCTTCGTTTTCTACGGCACCCACGCAAAAGGTCCGTTCCATCGCCAGGGCGATGAACCGAACCTCCGAGGGGCTGACGGGAATCGTCCCTCCCGCCCCTCCACGGCCCGACTGCGTCGGCCCGCGGAGCCTCCGGCGGCAGGGGCCCACCCAAGGGTTCGCTTCACGGCAACACGAAAGCCCTCCCGAACGGCCTGCGGCCGCCCGTGAGGGCTTTGGAGGGGCTGACGGGAATCGTCCCCACCGCCTCTCCACGCGCCGCTGCGCAGCGCGCGGAGCCTCTGGCGGCGTGGGCCCACCCGCTGCGGGTTCGGTTCCTACGGCACCCACGCAAAAGGTCCGTTCCATCGCCGAGGCGATGAACCGGACCTTTGAGGGGCTGACGGGAATCGAACCCGCGCTATCTGCTTGGGAAGCAGAAGTTCTGCCATTGAACTACAGCCCCGTGCGCCTTGCGGCAGCCCGGCCAGCATAACAGCGTCGTCGCCGCATCCCTCGGCATCCGCCCCCGAAGCCGCCTCCGCCGGCGAAACCGCATCCGTTCGTCGAGCGCGCATTCCCTTGCGTGCGACGGCGTGCGTTCTCGGCGAACGGATACGTCTTCGCGCGCCACACGCGAGACCACGCCGGTCGGATCGACGCGGCGCAGCGGCGCGAGCGGGGTGAAACCCGTCAGCGCGAGCGCGGGCCCCGCCCGTAGGCTGTGGGCGTGCTGCTCTCCGATCGCGACATCCGGACCGAACTCGACGCGAAGCGCCTCGGTCTCGAGCCCTTCGACCCGGCCATGGTCCAGCCCTCGAGCGTCGATGTGCGGCTCGACCGGTACTTCCGGTTGTTCGACAACCACAAGTACCCCTTCATCGACCCGGCCGAGGATCAGCCCGAGCTCACCCGTCTGATCGAGGTCGACCCGGACGAGCCGTTCATCCTTCACCCGGGGGAGTTCGCCCTCGGTTCGACGTTCGAGCGCGTGACGCTGCCCGACGACATCGCCGCGCGCCTCGAGGGCAAGTCGTCGCTCGGGCGGCTGGGCCTTCTGACCCACTCGACCGCGGGCTTCATCGACCCCGGCTTCTCGGGACACGTCACGCTCGAGCTGTCGAACGTCGCGACCCTGCCGATCAAGCTCTGGCCCGGAATGAAGATCGGCCAGGTCTGCTACTTCCGCCTCACCTCGCCGGCCGAGAACCCCTACGGCTCGGGTCCCTACGGCAACCGCTACCAGGGGCAGCGCGGTCCGACCGCGTCGCGCTCAGCGCTCAACTTCCACCGCACCGACGTCGGCTCGACCGACGCCGGATCCGCGGGACGCTGAGCGCCGGCATCCGCCCCCGAATACGCCGAGGCGGGTGAGACCCGGCCTCTCACGCCGTGTCTCACCCGCCTGAGCGGTTGCTCGCGGATCACTCCGCGACCGGGCCGCGCTCCGTGTCGGAGGGGGTGCCGGATGCCGTGGACTCGCGCCCGCGGCTGAACCCGGCGTCGAAGCCGCGCTCGTAGGCGCGCTGAGCCGCTCGAGGTCCGCGGCCGTGACCGCGCTCGCCGTCGCCGTGTCCGCGCCCGTGACCGAAGCCCGGGCCGAACCCGTGACGGCGCTCGCCGTGCCCGCGTTCGCGTCCGTGACCGAAGTCGGGTCCGAGGCCGTGGCCGTGGCGGGCGCCGCGCTCGCCACGGGCGTGCTCGGTGTCGCCGTCGTGCGCTCGGGGGCCGCCGTGTCCGCGACGGTCCTCGCCGTCAGCGTCGCGGTCGACACCGCGCGCTTCGGGGTCGAACCCGTAGCGCTCGCCCGGACCGAAGGGTCCGAAGCCACCGCGCGGACCGAACCCGGGGCCGAAGCCGCCGCGCGGACCGAATCCGGGGCCGAAGCCACGGCGCGGACCGAACCCGGGGCCGAAGCCACGGCGCCCGCGGTCGTCGCCCGACTCCTCATTCAGGCCCAGTGCACCTTCGAGGGTGCCGAGGGCTGCGACGAGACGCTCGAGCTCGTCGGTCGGGATGTCGGCGAGCAACGCCGAACGATCGGCGTCCAGCCGGTCGAGGACCGCGCGGCCCTCGTCGGTGAGCGCCCAGCCGTCGTCGGTGGAGGTGATCCATCCTCGGTCGGCGAGGGCGGAGACGCGCTTGCCTCCGCGAGCGAGGCGCTCGGCGACCCAGGGGGCGTCGATGCGGCCGTCGATGTCCCGCAGGAGGAAGACGGTCTTGGGGTGCAGGTCGCTGTCGCGCAGCTGCGCGAACAAGCGGTGATGCAGCGCGTGGCCGACCGTCGTGAGGCGATGGGCGAGGCTGCGGGGATCCAGAGGTGTGGAGGTGTTCATCAGGGTGTCCTTTCGTGGGCGGAAGTTCCGCCGATGCATGTCATGTGACAACGGATGTACTGTGACATGTATTCCCGATGCTTGTCAAGCGACATGTAAAATCACCGCATGGCATCCGACCCCGCCGATGAGATCGCGGCCGCCCTCTCCCGACTGCGCGGTCGCCGACCACGTCCGCCGTTCCCGCCCGAGGCGCCGCACCACCACGGAACGGGCCACGGCGCAGGGCACGGAGGACGCGGCGGCCCCTGGGGTCACGGCGGTCCGCCATGGGCCGACGCCGCCGCGGGCCGGTTCGCCGGCCCCGCGCGCCTCCGCATGCTCGACGCCCTCATCGCGGCATCCGGATCGCTCTCGGTCAGCGAGATCGCCGAGGCGGTCGGCGTCGATCAGCCGCGCGCGTCACGCCTCGTGCAGCAGGCGGTGCAGATGGGCCTCGTCGAGCGCGAGCCCGATCCCGAAGACGCCCGCCGCACCCGCGTGCGTCTCACCGCGCAGGGCGAGGGACTCGTCTCCGGCTTCCGCGGGCGCCGCCGCGACGCGGTGCGTTCCGCCCTGGAGTCGTTCACCGACGCCGAGCGCACCGAATTCGCCCGCCTGCTGGCGAAGTTCGCCGACGCCTGGCCGCGCGACTGAACGCCGGAGCGTCGGCCGCGTTCCCGGCATCCGGATGCCGCGCACCGGGCGCCTCGGCCCTGCGTGCACAACTCCTGAAAATTCGGTGTGCGCCGGGGTTGCATCCGCGTGATTCCGGGGCCGCGCCCCGTATCGCCGTCGGATCTTCCGGAGTTGTGCACGCCGAGGGCCGGACGGATCCGCGGCCAGCGGTTCCGGATGCCGCCGGCTCAGACGATGACGGCGGGCTTCGCCTTCACCGGGAGAAGCAGCAGCAATCCCGCACCCAGGATCAGCACGATGCCCAGGATGCCGAGGCGCGTGTCGCCCGTGATGCCGACGAAGAGGGCGAACAGGCCGGGGGCGAGGAACGACACGGCTCGGCCTGTCGTGGCGTAGAGGCCGAAGATCTCGCCCTCCCGCCCCTCGGGGGCCACGCGGGCCAGGAAGGACCGGCTCGCCGACTGCACGGGGCCGACGAAGGCGCACAGGCCGAGGCCGGTGATCCAGAACGCGGTCTGCGACGTTCCGATGAGCAGCACGGCCCCGCCGAGCACGATGAGTCCGATCAGCGAGATGACGATGACCCGCTTCGGGCCGAACCGGTCGTCGAAGCGACCGGCGATGAAGGTGCTCACTCCGGCGACCACGTTCGCGGCCACCGCGAAGTACAGCACCAGCGTCGAGCTGAAACCGAACACCTGCGCGGCGATGATCGCGCCGAACGTGAAGACGCCGGCGAGGCCGTCGCGGAAGACCGCGCTGGCCACGAGGAAGAGCAGAACCTGACGGCTGTCGCGCCAGAGCGCACGCAGTGTTCCCCACAGCACCACGTAGGAACGGAAGAAGCCGACGCGCACCTGGCGACGGCGGGCGGGGATCTCCGGCACGCGCAGCAGCACGGGGATGGCGAATGCGCCGAACCAGAGGGCGGATGCCAAGACGGCGAGGCGGATGTTCCACCCGCCCTCCTTGGTCACGGCCAGGAGCCCGCCGGCATCCGGATCTCCGAAACTCTGGATGAACAGCGCGAGCAACAGCAGCAACAGCACGATCCCGCCGACGTAACCCATGCCCCAGCCGAAGCCCGAGACCCGGCCGATGTTCTCGCGAGTGGAGACCTGCGTGAGCATGGCGTAGTAGTTGACGCTCGCGAACTCGAAGAAGACGTTGCCGACCGCGATGAGCGCAGCGCCCAGCACGAGGAACGACGGCGTCCCTTCGACGAACACCATCGCCGCCATCGCCAGCACGACCAGGCCGGTGTTGATGCCGAGCCAGAGCTTGCGGCGTCCGGTGCCGTCGGATCGCTGTCCGAGCACCGGGGCCACGAGGGCCACCACGATTCCGGCGATCATCAGCGCCACGCCCACGAGGGTCGCGTTGTCGGCGAGAGCGCGCACGAGGGCCGGGTTCTTGTCGTCGCCGTTCGCCGCCGCCACGATCGCCGGGTCGACGAACAGCTGACTGGCCAGATAGGTGCTGAAGACGAACGTCGTGACCACGGCGTTGAACGCCGCCGAACCCCAGTCCCAGAGGGCCCAGGCGATCACCGGTCGCCGAGGGGTGGTCGGGGCTTCGGTGGCGCCGGAGGAGGACATGTCGGTCACGCTAGGGTCCTTCGGTGAACGCCCGGTTCGGCGGGCGAGGCAGCCGCGCCATCGTCGGCGCACGCCCTCAGGCTAGACCTCGGCCCGCGCGCGAGCGCGGAGGAGACTACCGTGGAGTCATGGCATCCGAAACCCCCGTCGACTCCGCTGAAGCCGAGACCGCCCCCGAAACGCTCACCTTCGCCGATCTGGGACTGGATGCCGCTGTGCTGAAGGCCCTCAAGGACGTGGGCTACGAGACCCCCTCCGCGATCCAGGCCGCCACGATCCCCGTGCTGCTGCAGGGCCGCGACGTCGTCGGCCTCGCGCAGACCGGTACCGGCAAGACCGCCGCGTTCGCGCTGCCCGTGCTGTCGCAGATGGAGACCGGCCACAAGAACCCGCAGGCCCTCGTGCTCGCGCCGACCCGCGAGCTCGCGCTGCAGGTGTGCGAGGCGTTCGAGAAGTACGCCGCGCACATCAAGGGCGTCTCGGTGCTGCCCGTCTACGGTGGCCAGGGCTACGGCCAGCAGCTGTCGGCCCTGCGCCGCGGCGTCGACATCGTCGTCGGTACCCCCGGTCGCATCATGGACCACCTCGACAAGGGCACCCTCGACCTGAGCGAGCTGAAGTACCTCGTGCTCGACGAGGCTGACGAGATGCTCAAGATGGGCTTCGCCGAAGACGTCGAGACGATCCTCGCTGACACCCCCGCCACGAAGCAGGTCGCACTGTTCTCGGCCACGATGCCGGCGCAGATCCGCCGCATCTCGGCGCAGTACCTGAACAACCCCGAAGAGATCACGGTCAAGACCAAGACCGCGACCTCGACGAACATCACCCAGCGCTACCTGATCGTGTCGTACCAGCAGAAGATCGACGCGCTCACGCGCATCCTCGAGGTCGAGAACTTCGAGGGCATGATCGTCTTCACCCGCACCAAGAACGAGACCGAGACGGTCGCCGAGAAGCTGCGCGCCCGCGGCTACACCGCCGCCGCGATCAACGGCGACGTCGCCCAGGTGCAGCGCGAGCGCACGGTCAACCAGCTCAAGAGCGGCAAGCTCGACATCCTCGTCGCCACCGACGTGGCCGCGCGAGGTCTCGACGTCGACCGCATCAGCCACGTCGTTAACTACGACCTGCCCATCGACACCGAGTCGTACGTGCACCGCATCGGCCGCACGGGCCGCGCCGGCCGCACCGGTGACGCGATCAGCTTCGTCACCCCGCGCGAGCGCCGCATGCTCACCGCGATCGAGAAGGCGACGCGCCAGCCGCTGACCGAGATGTCGCTGCCGAGCGTCGACGACGTCAACGCCACGCGCCTCACCCGTTTCGACGACGCCATCACAACCGCCCTCGAAGACACCGCCGCGATCGCGACGTTCCGCGACGTCGTCGCCCACTACGTGGCGCACCATGACGTGCCCGAGGCTGACGTGGCCGCAGCTCTCGCCGTGGTCGCCCAGGGCGACACCCCGCTGCTGCTCGAGGCCGAGGCCTTCCGTCAGCCGCGTTTCGACAGCGAGCGTCCCGCCCGCGACGGCGGTTCGCGCGACGGTGGTTCGCGCGACGGCGGCTCGCGCGACGGCGGATCCCGCGACGCCGGCCCGCGCCGCGACACCTCCGGCCGCTTCGCGACGTACCGCATCGCGGTGGGTCGTCGTCAGCGCGTCGAGCCCCGTCAGATCGTCGGTGCCCTCGCCAACGAGGGTGGCCTGCGCCGCAACGACTTCGGTGCGATCCAGATCCGTCAGGACTTCTCGCTCGTCGAGCTGCCCGTCGACCTCTCGAGCGACACGATCGACCGCCTCGCCGACACGCGCATCTCGGGCCAGCTGATCGACCTGCGCCTCGACGCCGGCGGCCGTTCGGCCAAGCGCAGCGACCGGCCGCAGCGCCGCGATCGCGACCGCGACTGAGTCACGTTCGCGGTCGAGACCGCGACTGAGTCACGTTCGCGGTCGAGACCGCGACTTAGTCACGGCATCCGTTCGACGCCCCCGTACCCCGTTGAGGGTGCGGGGGCGTCGGGCGTGGTGGGGGCGCCGCTCACTGGGCGTGTGGCGGTCCGCGGCGCCCTGGCTGGGGCGTCGGAAGTGGCCCCGGGGCGGGGAACGTGGTTTCGGGGCCGTGGGGGACGCCCCGGGGTGTTCGAGCCGGTCGTCGGTTTTCTGGGGCGTGGTTCGTGGCCCCGGGGCGTTTGGGCCCGTCGTCGGGGTTTGTGGGGCGTTGAAAGTGGCCCCGGGGCGGGGACCGTGGCCCCGGGGCCGTGGGGGACGCCCCGGGGTGTTCGAGCCGGTCGTCGGCTTTCTGGGGCGTGGTTCGTGGCCCCGGGGCGGGGACCGTGGCCCCGGGGCCACATGGGGCGGTGGGCCCTCGCGGTTTCGGGGCGAATCTCGTCGTTCGGGGCGTGAAAATGCCGCCCCGAACGGCGGAATCCGCCCCAAAGCGAGGTGCCGGGACACGGCGCAACCGCGGCACTCGCGCGAGCGCGGTCCATGGCATCCGGATGCCGAGACGACGGCGACCCGCCCTGCACTGCGCAACTCGCGCCCATCGGTACACGGAAGTTGAGCCAATTCATATCAAGTCACCTTGACCTCGTGGAGGGGGTCCGATAACCTTGAGTCATCGCGGCTCAACCCGCGCAGAGACTTTCACCAGAACCCCGAGTGCGGCAACGGCCGTGCTCACAAGCAAGGAGACACATATGCCCCGTGCAGTGGGAATCGACCTCGGTACGACCAACTCCGTCGTGAGCGTGCTCGAGGGTGGCGAGCCCAAGGTCATCGCCAACGCCGAGGGTTTCCGCACGACCCCCTCGGTCGTCGCCTACACGAAGGACGGCGAGGTGCTCGTCGGCGAGACCGCCAAGCGCCAGGCCGTCACCAACGTCGACCGCACCATCTCCAGCGTGAAGCGCCACATGGGCACCACCTGGAGCTTCGACGTCGACGGCAAGAAGTGGACGCCGCAGGAGATCTCGGCCCGCATCCTGCAGAAGCTCAAGCGCGACGCCGAGGAGTACCTCGGTGACAGCGTGACGGATGCCGTCATCACGGTCCCCGCGTACTTCAACGACGCCGAGCGTCAGGCCACCAAGGAGGCCGGCGAGATCTCGGGCCTCAACGTGCTGCGCATCATCAACGAGCCCACCGCCGCGGCCCTCGCGTACGGCCTCGACAAGGGCAAGGAAGACGAGCTCATCCTCGTCTTCGACCTCGGTGGCGGAACGTTCGACGTCTCGCTGCTCGAGGTGGGCAAGGACGACGACTTCTCCACGATCCAGGTGCGCGCCACCTCGGGTGACAACCGCCTCGGTGGAGACGACTGGGACCAGCGCGTCGTCGACTACCTCATCAAGCAGTTCAAGGACACGACCGGTGTCGACGTCTCGGGTGACAAGATCGCCCTGCAGCGTCTGAAGGAAGCGGCCGAGCAGGCCAAGAAGGAGCTGTCGAGCTCGACCTCGACCAGCATCAACCTGCCGTACCTGTCGCTCACCGACACGGGCCCCGTCTCGCTCAGCGAGACCCTCACGCGCGCCAAGTTCGAGGACCTCACCAAGGACCTCCTCGACCGCACCCGCAAGCCCTTCTCCGACGTCATCCGCGAGGCCGGCGTGAAGGTCGACGACATCGCCCACGTGGTGCTCGTCGGCGGCTCGACCCGCATGCCCGCGGTCGCCGAGCTGGTCAAGAAGGAAACCGGTAAGGACGCCAACAAGGGCGTGAACCCCGACGAGGTCGTGGCCGTGGGCGCAGCCCTGCAGGCCGGTGTCCTCAAGGGCGAGCGCAAGGACGTCCTGCTCATCGACGTCACCCCCCTGAGCCTCGGCATCGAGACCAAGGGCGGCATCATGACCAAGCTCATCGAGCGCAACACGGCCATCCCGACCAAGCGCAGCGAGACCTTCACCACCGCCGACGACAACCAGCCGTCGGTCGCGATCCAGGTCTTCCAGGGCGAGCGCGAGTTCACCCGCGACAACAAGCCGCTCGGCACCTTCGAGCTCACCGGCATCGCGCCGGCTCCCCGCGGCATCCCGCAGGTGGAGGTCACCTTCGACATCGACGCGAACGGCATCGTGCACGTCTCGGCGAAGGACAAGGGCACCGGCAAGGAGCAGTCGATGACCATCACGGGCGGCTCGTCGCTGCCCAAGGAGGACATCGAGCGCATGGTGCGCGAGGCCGAGGAGAACGCGGCCGACGACAAGAAGCGCCGCGAGTCCGCCGAGACCCGCAACCAGGCCGAGACCCTGTCGTACTCGATCGAGAAGCTCATCAAGGAGAACGACGACAAGCTCCCCGCCGAGGTCAAGACCGAGGTGCAGGGCGACGTCGACGCGCTCAAGACGGCTCTCGCCGGTGACGACGACGACGCGGTCAAGACCGCGTTCGACAAGCTGAACGCCAGCCAGGGCAAGCTCGGCGAGGCCATCTACGCCTCGTCGCAGGCCGCGGGTGAGCAGGCCGACCCCAACGTGGGCCAGCCCGGCAACGGCGAGACGCCGAACCCCGAGGAAGACGTCATCGACGCCGAGGTCGTCGACGACGAGAACCCCGACGAGAACAAGAAGTAAGCAGAGACCATGGCACACAAGGACGACGAACAGCCCACGGGCTCGGGCGCCGGTCCTGACGAGACGGGGCCGGAGGAGAACACCTCCGGCCCCGCGCCGTCGGGCGACCAGCCGGAGTCTTCGGAATCGGATGCCGATGGCCTGACCATCGACGACATCCTCGGCGCCGAACAGACGCCCGAGGCGGCCGCAGAAGGAGCCTCCTCCGACAAGGAGGCCTCGCTGCTGATCGATCTCAAGCGCCTGCAGGCCGAGTACGCCAACTACCGTCGGCGCACCGAGGAGCAGCGCGAGCGCGAGATCGAGCGCGCCAAGGGCGAGGCCGTGAAGGGCCTGCTGCCCGTCATGGACGACCTCGACCGCGCCGCCAAGCACGGCGACCTCGTCGAGGGCAGCCCCCTCTCCGCGATCGGCGACAAGGTGCGCGCCGTGGCCGAGCGCCTCGGTGTGGTGTCGTACGGCGCCGTGGGCGACGTGTTCGACCCGCAGCAGCATGAGGCGATCTTCCAGGCCCCCACTCCCGGCGTGACCGAGACCACGATCCTCGAGGTCGTCGAGGTCGGCTACCGCCTCGGTTCGGTCGAACTGCGACCGGCCAAGGTCGTCGTCGCCGTGCCGGCCTAAGAGGAGGACACATGGCGAGTCAGGACTGGTTCGACAAGGACTTCTACAAAGTCCTCGGTGTCGACAAGAGCGTCAGCGCTGCCGATCTGAAGAAGACGTATCGCAAGCTCGCGCGCCAGTACCACCCCGACTCGAACCCGGGAGACGCGAAGGCCGAAGCGAAGTTCAAGGAGATCAGCGAGGCCTACTCGGTGCTCAACGACCCCGAGCAGCGCGAGGAGTACGACCAGATCCGGGCCATGGGCTCGGGGGCGCGCTTCTCGGCTCCCGGGGCCGGGGCGGGTGGCGGTTTCGACGACGTCTTCAGCCGGTTCGGTCAGGGGCGGGGTCAGCCCCAGGGCGGCTTCGACGACTTCTTCACGATGTTCGACCAGCAGGGCGGGGGCTTCGGTTCCGGCCGGTTCGGTCAGACGACGGGCGGATTCCGTGGATTCGGCGGCCCGCAGAAGGGCTCCGACGTCACCGCGCGCACGACGATCGACTTCGTCACCGCGGCCAAGGGAGAGACGATCACCCTCGCGGGTGAAGACAATGTGCCCTTCAAGGTGAAGATCCCCGCCGGTGTGTCCGACGGGCAGAAGATCCGGCTGCGGGGCCGCGGACGCAAGTCACCCGACGGCGGCGAGAGCGGCGACATCGTCGTGACCGTGGCCGTGCGCCCCCACCCGGTCTTCACGCGCGACGGACTCAACCTGCGCATCACCGTGCCCGTCACCTTCACCGAGGCGGCGCTGGGCGCGACGATCGAGGTGCCGACGCTCGGGGGAGACCCCGTGCGCCTGCGCGTCGCCCCCGGCACCCCGTCGGGGCGCGTCCTGCGCGTCAAGGGTCGCGGGATCTCGACCACCAAAGGCACCGGCGATCTGCTCGCCGAGGTCCAGGTCGCGGTTCCCGCTCACCTCGACGACGCGGCGCGCGAAGCCCTCGAGCGCTTCCACGAGCTCGAACCCAAAGAGAACCCCCGCGCCGACCTGATGTCGAAGGCGCGATAAACACACGCGAGTCGCCGAGGTTCTCGGCATCCGATACGACAGGATGCCGAGAACCCGGCACCGCACCCGGCACGACGGAAGAGGTGAAGACGTGTCCGAAAGAGAGATCGACGAAGACGCCCCGATCTTCGCCATCGCCGCAGCCGCCGAGCTGTCGAACATGCACCCGCAGACGCTGCGGCAGTACGACAGACTCGGCCTCGTCGTGCCCGCGCGCACCCAGGGCGGTTCGCGGCGTTACTCGAGCCGTCACGTGCAGCAGCTGCGCGAGGTCGCGCGGCTGTCGGGTGAGGGCATGAGCCTCCCCGCCATCGCGCGTCTGCTCGCGCTCGAGGAGCGCGTGCATGAGCTCGCGCGTCGCGTGAACGACCTCGAGCGTCAGCTCACGATCGAGCGGCAGTCGCGTCCCGGCGCCCGCGTCTTCGCGGCCGGGGCCACCGGTTCGGTCGTCACGCTGCGCCACGGGGCGCGCGTGCGCCGTGCCACCGACATCGTGCTGTGGCGTCCGCGCGACATGCACGGCGACTGACGCCGCCCTACGCGGTCTATGCGCTGGGCGAGGTCCCTGCGCGCCCCGAGGTCCTTGAGAGCCCCGAGGTCCCTGAGCGCCCCGAGGTCCCTGAGCGCCCCGAGGTCCCTGAGCTTGTCGAAGGGACCGGGATGCCGCGGGCGCGCGGCGCTCCGACGGGCTCAGCCACCCCTCCCGCGTCAGGCCGGATCGATCCGCAGCACGGTCGGCGCCTCGCCCAGCTGAAGGTCGTCGACCACCCGGACCGTGCGCGCCACGGCATCCACCGCGTCGATGACCGTGCCGAAGCGCTGGCGGTCCGAGCACACCGCGGTGACGGTCACGAAATGCGAGCCGGTGTCCCACGTGTACGTGGCGAACGGCGGCGTCTTCGGATCGCTCGGCAGGGGCATCGCGAGCTTCTCGCCGACGCCGAGGTGCGGATTGCGGAACGACTCGGTGTCGTCGTACTCCATCGGCATCATCGCCCGCGCCGTGCGCAGCTGCGGCGTGGCCTCCTGCAGCTGCGCCATCACGACGAGCAGCTCCGGATCGTTCTTCCAGACCCACACGAGCACGCGTCCGCCCGCGCGGCGCATGAGCAGCGGCGCCGCCTGACTCAGGATCCACGCGAAGGCGCCACCGCCGGGGCGGGGCGCGGCGCCGACCGCCTGATTGGCCTGGCTGAGCAGCATTCCGATCGCCGCCTTGCGGTGGCGGCGGCCACGGAATCCGAGGGAACCGGTCACGGGCACCCAGAGATCGGCGGGAGCGTCGGCCTGCAGTCGAGACATGCGCTCAGCCTACGATCCGGGGCCTGTGAGACGGATGCCGATCAGCCGCGTTCGCGACGGGAGAACGCTCCCACGGCCGTGGGGGTCGCCGATGTCGGAGGTCGGTGCCAGGCTGTAGTTCGCGGTCATCGCGACCGCGTCGATCTCCCGGAGGGCCTCGTGCTCGGCAAACTCCTCATCCGCTATCTCGCGCGCTATCGCTGGCTGCTGGTCGCCATCCTCGTCTTCCAGGCTGCGTCCGCCGTCGCGACGCTGTACCTGCCGCGTCTGAACGCCGACATCATCAACCTCGGCGTCGCCCAGGGCGATACCGGCTTCATCTGGTCGCGCGGCGGGCTCATGCTCGTCATCTCGCTCGGACAGATCGTGGCATCCGTGATCGCCACGTACTTCGCCGCGCGGGCGGCGATGGCCGCCGGCCGCGACATCCGCCTCGACGTCTTCGAGCGCGTGAGCGGCTTCTCCGAGCGCGAGTTGTCGCAGTTCGGCGCGGGGTCGCTGATCACCCGTAACACCAACGACGTGCAGCAGGTGCAGATGCTCGCGATGATGGGTGCCACCATGCTCGTCAGCGCCCCGCTGCTGGCCATCGGCGGCATCATCATGGCGCTGCAGCAAGACGTCGGACTCAGCTGGCTCATCGCGGTGGCCGTGCCGGTGCTGGTCATCGCCGCCGGCCTCATCATCGCGCGCATGGTCCCGCTGTTCCGCAGCTACCAGACGAAGCTCGACGGCGTGAACCGCGTCATGCGCGAGCAGCTCACCGGCGTGCGCGTCGTGCGCGCCTTCGTGCGCGAGCGCATCGAAGAAGAGCGCTTCCGCGAGGCCAACACCGACATCCTCGTCGTCGGCCGCAAGGTCGGCTCGCTGTTCGTGCTGCTGTTCCCCCTCGCGATGCTCGTGCTCAACGTCACCGTGGTGGGCGTCATCTGGTTCGGCGGAATCCAGGTCGACGCCGGCGGGGTCGAGATCGGCACCCTGTTCGCCTTCATCCAGTACGTGGCTCAGATCCTCGGCGGCGTGCTCATGGCCAGCTTCATGACGGTGATGATCCCTCGCGCCGCCGTGTCGGCCGAGCGCATCGGCGAGGTGCTCGACAGCCGCTCGACCCTCGAGCGTCCGGCGAACCCCGTCGAGCGTCTCCCCGAACCGGGGGCGGTCGAGTTCGACGACGTCGCCTTCGCTTACCCGGGCGCCGAGTCGCCGGTCGTCTCGGGCATCAGCTTCACCGCGCGCCCCGGCGAGACGGTCGCGATCGTCGGCTCGACCGGCGCCGGCAAGACGACCCTCGTCTCGCTCATCCCGCGCCTGTTCGACGTGACCTCGGGCGCCGTGCGCGTCGGCGGCGTCGACGTGCGCGAGGCCGACCTCGACGTGCTGTGGAAGAGCATCGGGCTCGTTCCGCAGCGTCCGTTCCTGTTCAGCGGCACCGTCGCCTCCAATCTCCGGTTCGGACGCGAAGACGCCACCGACGACGAGCTCTGGCACGCTCTCGAGATCGCGCAGGGCCGAGACTTCGTCGAGGCGATGGAGGGTCGGCTCGAGGGGCGCATCGCCCAGGGCGGCACCAACGTCTCGGGCGGTCAGCGTCAGCGCCTCGCGATCGCTCGGGCCATCGTGCACCGCCCGGCGGTGCTGGTCTTCGACGACTCGTTCTCGGCGCTCGACCTCAGTACCGACGCTCGATTGCGACAAGCCCTGTGGCGCGAACTCCCCGAGGTGACGAAGATCGTCGTCGCGCAGCGCGTGTCGACCATCACGGGTGCCGACCGCATCATGGTGCTCGAAGACGGCCGCATGGCCGGCCTCGGCACGCACGACGAGCTGCTGGCCACCAGCGCCACCTACCGCGAGATCGTCGAGTCGCAGCTGGGGGTCGAGGCATGAGCACCGCAGACGCCCTCACCGAAGAAGAACGCGCCGAACTCGAGCTCGCCGAGCAGGCGCGCCTGAACTCCGGCAGCTGGGACAGCGTCGCGCCCGGCAAGGCCTCGAACTTCGGGCCGAGCTTCCGGCGCCTCATCGGCCTCCTCCGGCCGTACGCCGCCGCTTTCGTGTTCGTGTCGATCCTCGGCGCGATCGGCGTCGTGCTCGCCGTGCTCGCTCCGCGCGTGCTCGGAGACGCGACCAACATCATCTTCGAAGGCGTGGTCTCGAAGGGACTCGCGCAGCAGTTCCCCGCCGGCACCTCGCAGGCCGAGGTCGTCGACGCTCTGCGCGCCGCGGGGCAGAACGACATCGCCAACATCGTCGGGGCGATGAGCAACTTCTCCGTCGGCGCCGGCGTCGACTTCGACGCCCTGCGAGTCGTGATCGTGACGGTGCTCGCGATCTACGTCGGCTCGTCGCTGCTGTCGTGGATCCAGGGCTACGTCATCAACGTCATCATGGTCCGCACCATGTGGCGCCTGCGCGAAGACGTCGAGGCCAAGATCAACCGTCTGCCCCTGTCGTACTTCGACCGCGTGCAGCGCGGAGAACTGATCTCCCGGGTCACCAACGACATCGACAACATCACGCAGACGATGCAGCAGTCGCTCTCCAGCGCGCTCACGTCGGTGCTCACCGTCGTCGGTGTGCTCATCATGATGTTCACGATCTCGTGGCAGCTCGCTCTCGTCGCCCTCGTCTCGCTGCCGCTCATGGCGGTGATCTTCGGCGTCATCGGACCGAAGTCGCAGAAGGCCTTCGGCGAGCAGTGGAAGAAGGTCGGCCGCCTCAACGCCCGCGTCGAGGAGTCGTTCTCGGGCCACGCGCTGGTCAAGGTCTACGGCCGCGAGAAAGACGCGCGCGAGAAGTTCGAGGCCGAGAACGAAGAGCTCTACCAGGCCAGCTTCAAGGCGCAGTTCCTCTCCGGCATGATCATGCCCGGCATGATGTTCGTCGGAAACCTCACGTACGTCGGCATCGCCGTGCTCGGTGGTCTCATGGTGGCCGGTGGCCAGATCCGCCTCGGCGACGTGCAGGCCTTCATCCAGTACTCGCAGCAGTTCACGCAGCCGCTGTCGCAGCTGGGTGGCATGGCCGCGGTGGTCCAGTCGGGCACCGCCTCCGCCGAGCGGGTCTTCGCGCTCCTCGACGCCGAAGAGCAGGAGCCGGATGCCGATGACGCCCCGACCCACACCGAGGGTCGCGGGGTCATCGAGTTCCAGAACGTGCGGTTCTCCTACTCGCCCGACCGCCCGCTGATCACCGACCTGTCGTTCCGCGTCGAGCCCGGCCAGACGGTCGCGATCGTGGGACCCACCGGTGCCGGAAAGACGACGCTGGTGAACCTGATCATGCGGTTCTACGAGCTCGACGGCGGGCGCATCCTGCTCGACGGACAGGACATCGCCGAGCTGCGCCGCGACGACGTGCGCTCGCGCACCGGCATGGTTCTGCAAGACCCGTGGCTGTTCGCCGGGTCCATCCGCGACAACATCCGCTACGGGCGCGAGAGCGCGACCGACGACGAGATCGTCGAGGCCGCGGTCGCCACGCGCGTCGACCAGTTCGTGCACTCGCTGCCCGAGGGCTACGACACCGTGCTCGACGAAGACGCCGCCAACGTCTCGGCGGGTGAGAAGCAGTTGATCACCATCGCGCGGGCGTTCGTCGCCCGGCCCTCCGTGCTGATCCTCGACGAGGCGACCTCGTCGGTCGACACCCGCACCGAGCTGCTGCTGCAGCAGGCGATGGCGGCGCTGCGCGAGGGACGCACCTCGTTCGTGATCGCACACCGCCTGTCGACGATCCGCGATGCCGACCTCATCCTCGTGATGGAGCACGGCGACATCGTCGAGAAGGGCACGCACGACGAACTCATCGCGGTCGAGGGCGCGTACTACCGCCTGTACCGCTCGCAGTTCGAGCAGGCGGCATCCGACCTCGACGCGGTCGAGGCCGACGCACAGCGCGCCGCCGATCCGCAGCACGCCCCGGCGAACGACGATGCCGTGGTGGTGTCGGCGATGGCGGTCGCGGCATCCGGGGTTCCGGCGGCCGCGGGCGTCGACGGCCCTCCGCGTCCGGCGCAGGGCTCACCCGTGCCCGACCGACGCCTCGACGGCGAGGGCTGACCCCCCCCGCTGCACGGCACGACGACGCCCGCTCGGCTCCGCGCCGGGCGGGCGTCGTCATGCTCCGGTGCCGCGGGGGTCGCTGGGGCCCCGCCGTCTCGGTTTGGGGCGGGATCTGCACGTTGGGGCGGGAATCGTCCGCCCCGAACGGCGGAATCCGCCCCAAACCGTAGGTGGGGCCCGCCACCGGCCGAGCCCCTTCGCTCACCGCCCCGCGCCGCTTCCTTCACTGCCCCGCGCCGCTCCCTTCACCGACCTGCGCCGCTCCGACCTCCGCCCCGCGCCCGCCGACCCTGTGGAGGGTCCCCGGGAGTGCGAAAGCCGCTCCGGTAGGGTGGACCGCGCAACACCCGTACCGTGCGACCCGTCCGCCGCATAGATAGGCCTCACCCCTCGTGACCACTCCTGCGACGCCCGCCGACACCCCCGCGCCCGCTGCCGATCGTCCTCTGCGCATCCTCATCGGTGCCGACACCTTCTCGCCGCACGTCAACGGCGCCGCTCGTTTCGCCGAGCGCCTCGCTGCGGGCCTCGTCGCCCGCGGCCACGACGTGCACGTCTCCGCGCCGAGCGTCGGGCACGGCAACGCCGGCACCGCGACCGAGGTGATCGAGGGCGAGAAGATGGTGATGCACCGTCTCCCGGCCTATCGCTTCCTGCCGCACGACTGGCTGACCTTCGTGCTGCCGTGGCGCGGCAAGCACTACGCCCGCGTCGTTCTCGACGAGGTCAAGCCCGACGTCGTGCACATCCAGTCGCACATCATCATCGGCCGTGGTCTCGCCCGCGAGGCGCGCAAGCGCGGCATCCCCGTCGTCGCGACCAACCACGTGATGGCCGAGAACATCCTCGACTTCACCACTCTTCCCGACTTCCTCGACCGCATCTTCGTCAAGCTTGCGTGGGCCGATGCCGAGCGCACCTTCAAGATGACGCGCGCCGTGACGACCCCGACGCGCAAGGCCGCCGACTTCCTCGAGTCGACGATCGACATCTCGGGTGTCATCCCCATCTCGTGCGGCATCGATCGCTCGAACTATTCGCCCGACCTGACACCGCGCGATGCGAACCGCATCCTCTTCGTCGGCCGCTTGACGACCGAGAAGCACATCGACGTCGTGCTGAAGGCCCTCTCGCAGCTCGACCCCGCCCTCGACGCGAGCTTCGACATCGTCGGCGGCGGCGACCAGCGCGCCAAGCTCGAGGCGCTCGCCCGGCAGCTCGGCGTGGCATCGCGGGTCACGTTCCACGGCCATGCGTCCGAAGAAGACCTGCGCGCGCTGTACTCGCGTGCCAGCGTGTTCGCCATCGCCTCGATCGCGGAGCTGCAGTCGATCGCGACCATGGAGGCCATGGCATCCGGTCTGCCGATCGTCGCGGCCAATGCCGTGGCGCTCCCGCACCTCGTGCACGATGGGGAGAACGGCTACCTCTTCGAGCCGGGCGACGCCGACGAGCTCGCCGCACGTCTGACCGACGTGCTCACGGCTGCACCGGACGAACGCACGCGCATGCAGCAGGCGTCGCTCGATGCGGTCGCCGTGCACGACATCACCCGCACGCTCGACACCTTCGAGGCGCTGTACCGCGGTCGACCCCTGCCGGAGTAAGCCCGTGCACGTCGTCATGTTCGCCGACCAGCACCTCGAGTCGCTCGGCGGCGCGCAGGTGTCGATGCGCCTGCAGAAGCGTTTCCTCGAGCGCGCCGGGCACGTCGTCACCGTCGTCGCCCCGCGTCTTCGGCGCCCGGGTGCGCACGATCTCGCGTACCTCGACCTCCCCTCGATCGCGATCACTCCCGATCGCGAGTACGCCCTCACCTGGCCGGGTGCCCGCACGGATCGGTTCCTCGATGCCGAGATGGGCGCGCGCCTGCCGGTCGACGTCGTCCACGTGCAGGCCGACTTCTGGGGGGCCTTCATCGGGCACCGGTACGCCGCGCGGCACGGGCTGCCCGTCGTGCACACGATGCACAACCGCGTCGACGTGGGGATCGAGGCGACGGCTCCGTTCCCCGGCCTCGTGCTGCGCGCACTGAACGCCTGGGCCCGACGGGCCCTGCCGCGGGTGGCGCCGTGGGGGCACGCGACCGAGACCTCCGCGCAGAATCCGACCTCTCCGGCCTGCTCACGGACGGATGGGTGGGCGTTCCTCCACCAGCTCGCACGCCTCTCGCGAGCGGTGACCGCTCCCTCCGGTCACTTCGCCCGCCGGCTCGAGCGCCACGGCGTGGCCCCGCGCGTCGACGTCATCTGGAACGGCATCGACGACGACGTGCTCGACGCCGCCCTCGCCGCCGGGCCGGCCGTGCGCGCGGAGGGTCGTCCGCGCTTCATCTGGCTCGGGCGTATGAGTCCCGAGAAGCGACTGCTTCCCTTCCTCGAGGCGGTCGTGGCGTCGGGCATCGACGCCGAGGTCGAGGTCGTGGGCGGGGGTGCCGAGCTCGCGAAGGCGAAGCGTCTCATCGAGCGCGCCGCGCCGCAGGCGACCGTGACCTTCGCCGGGCGCCTGTCGTACTCCGAGACCCTCGCCCGCCTGGCCGCGGCCGATGCGGTGGTGCAGACCTCGATCGGCTTCGAGACGCAGGGGATGACCGTCTTCGAGGCGGCCTCGCTCGGAACGCCGGCGGTCGTCAGCGACCCCGACATCGCCGCTGAGCTGGGGTCGGGAACGTGGACGGTGGCGGATGCCACGACCCAGGCCCTCGCCGATGCGCTGGCCCGCGCGGCATCCGACATCACCGCCGGCACCCCCGTCGTACCGGATCCGTCGATCGCCGAGCGCTTCCGCCAGTCGTCACGCACGGGCGCGATGGTCGCGGTGTACGAGCGCGCGGTCGCGGCCGGCCGCTGATACGCCAGGACGCACCCGGCGCCCGCGCCTCGGACCGATGGCGGATGCCGTCAAGGCTCAGTCGGCGCGGACGACGCGCAGCGGGGCCGTGGTCGGCGATGCCACGACGCGCTTCACCGCGGGCTCCGAGGCGACCGGAACCACGGCGCGGGCGGGGCGTTCCGCGCGAGTGACGCGCGAGGGGTCGGTGGGGATGCGGCCGTAGCCGTCGGTTCGCACGACCCATACGGTCGCGACGATGCCGGTGAGGGACAGGATGCCGAGAGCGATGAGATATGCCATGGCAGAAAACCTACGTGTAGAGGAATTGCGCCCGCGAGTGGCATGATGGACGCAGTTCGTAAGATTTCTGCCACAACGGAGGTTCGCATGCGCTCGGTCGCCGTCGTCGTCCAGCCGGGGTTCGCCCCGTTCGAATTCGGTCTTGCCTGTGAGGCGTTCGGCCTCGACCGCAGCGATGACGGCATTCCGAACTTCGACTTCCGCATCGTGGCGCCCGACCCCGGCGTCGTGCCCTCCAACATCGGCTTCTCGATGAACGTCGAACTCGGTCTCGAGGCGGCGGCGGATGTCGACATCCTCGTCCTCGCGCCGATCCCGCGGTCGCAGTGGGAGGCCGTCGACGAGCGGGTGATCGAGGTGGTCCGCGCCGCTCATGCCCGGGGCTCGTGGTTGCTGAGCGTGTGCAGCGGATCGTTCGTGATCGCGGCATCCGGAGTACTCGACGGCAAACGGGCGACGACGCACTGGCGCTACGCCGACGTGATGGCGCGCATGTATCCCCACATCGAGGTCGACCCCGACGTGCTCTATGTGCAGTCCGACAACATCATCACGAGCGCCGGCACCGCCGCGGGGCTCGACGCGTGCCTGCACCTGCTGCGGCAGGAGCTCGGCACCGAGCTCGCCAACCGCATCGCCCGCCGCATGGTCGTCGCCCCCCAGCGCGACGGAGGGCAGGCGCAGTTCATCGCCTCGCCCATCCCGATCGACGCGTCTCTCTCGCTCGCGCCGGTGACCGAGTGGATGCTGCAGAACCTCGATGCCGAGCTCTCGGTCGACCGGCTGGCCGCTCGGGCCCACATGTCACCGCGGACGTTCGCGCGCCGGTTCAAGGCCGACCTCGGTGCGACCCCGGCGGCCTGGCTCGCTCGCCAACGTCTGCTGCACGCGCAGCGTCTGCTCGAAGAGACCGACCTCGGTCTGGATCGCATCGCGGCGGAGTGCGGCTTCGGCTCGGCGGCGGTGCTGCGGCAGAACTTCGCCCGGACGATGGGACTGACCCCGACGGCCTACCGGGCGCGCTTCTCGTGCAGCGAGGAACGCGCGGTGACGCCCGAGGCTGTTTCGGCCTGAGCCCTGCCGTGCGGGCAGCAGGGCGGTGGGGTGTCGCGTGACCGGTGGGCCACCACCCTTCTGCATGGGGTGGAAAGGCGGTGGCCCGCCGGCGTCAGTTGTATCCGAGGATCACGCTCGACTCGCTCTCCCCCTCGAAGGAGGTGGCGGCGGCGATCGTGCGACGGTCGGATTCATCCACCGCTCAAGCGTGCACCGCGAGCGGAGCGCGTTCAGCGATCCTGACGAAACGCACACAGCCGCGGCGTCGCGTGACGGCTGGCCCGACGGATCCGGTGGCATCCCGGCATCCGTTGCCCTCCGCTCCTCACGCTGCTAAACTTGAGTCAACGCAACTCAAGTTTGCGAACAGACTTCCAGGAGACCACATGAACGCCACGCAGCAGCCGGGGCAGGAAGACGCGCGCAGCGCCCTCGAGCAATTCGGCATCAACCTCACCGACCGGGCCCGCCAGGGCAAGCTCGACCCCGTGATCGGGCGCGACGGCGAGATCCGCCGCGTCAGCCAGGTGCTCACCCGGCGCACCAAGAACAACCCCGTGCTCATCGGCGAACCCGGCGTCGGCAAGACCGCCGTCGTCGAGGGCCTCGCCCAGCGCATCGTCGCGGGCGACGTCGCCGAGAGCCTCAAGAACAAAGAACTCGTCTCGCTCGACATCTCGGCGCTCGTCGCCGGCGCGATGTACCGCGGCCAGTTCGAGGAGCGCCTCAAGAGCGTCCTCAAGGAGATCACCGAGTCCGACGGACGCATCATCACGTTCATCGACGAGCTGCACGTGCTCATGGGCGCGGGGGGCGGTGAGGGCTCGGTCGCGGCCTCGAACATGCTCAAGCCCATGCTGGCGCGCGGCGAGCTGCGGCTCATCGGTGCCACGACGCTGGACGAGTACCGCGAGTTCATCGAGAAGGACGCAGCGCTCGAGCGGCGCTTCCAGCAGGTGTACGTCGGCGAGCCCACGGTCGAAGACACGGTGGCGATCCTGCGCGGGCTCAAGGAGCGTTACGAGGCGCACCACAAGGTCGCGATCGCGGATGCCGCGCTGGTCGCCGCCGCTTCGCTCTCCAACCGGTACATCCCCTCGCGCCAGCTGCCCGACAAGGCGATCGACCTGATCGACGAGGCAGCTTCGCGCTTGCGCATGGAGATCGACTCCGCGCCCCTCGAGATCGACGAACTGCGTCGCCACGTCGACCGCCTCAAGCTCGAAGAGCTCGCGTTGAAGAAGGAGAAGGACGCCGCCTCGAAGGAGCGCCTCGCCACCCTGCGCGAGACCCTCGGCGCCGAGCAAGCCAAGCTCGACGAGCTGCAGGCCCGGTGGGAGCGCGAGCGCGCCTCGCTCAACCGCGTGGGCGACCTGAAGACCCGCCTCGATGCCGCCCGCGTCGATGCCGAGCGCGCGCAGCGCGAGGGCAACCTCGAGCGCGCTTCGCGACTGCTGTACGCCGAAATCCCGGCGCTGGAGCGCGAATTGATGACCGCCGAACGCGAAGAGCCCGCGGGCGACCGCATGGTCAACGAGCAGGTGACCGACGAAGACATCGCGGCCGTCATCGCGGCGTGGACGGGCATTCCGGTCGGACGCCTGCTGCAGGGCGAGACCGAGAAGCTCCTCAACCTCGAGCGCGAGCTCGGCAAGCGCCTGATCGGCCAGCGTGATGCGGTGAAGGCGGTGTCGGATGCCGTGCGCCGCTCCCGCGCGGGCATCAGCGACCCGCACCGGCCGGTCGGTTCGTTCCTGTTCCTCGGTCCGACCGGTGTCGGCAAGACCGAGCTGGCCAAGTCGCTCGCCGACTTCCTCTTCGACGACGAGCACGCCATGGTGCGCATCGACATGTCGGAGTACGGCGAGAAGCACTCCGTCTCGCGCCTGGTCGGTGCCCCTCCGGGCTACATCGGCTACGAGCAGGGCGGTCAGTTGACCGAGGCCGTGCGGCGTCGGCCGTACTCGGTCGTGCTGCTCGACGAGGTCGAGAAGGCGCACCCCGAGGTGTTCGACGTGCTGCTGCAGGTCATGGACGACGGTCGCCTGACCGACGGACAGGGGCGCACGGTCGATTTCACCAACGTCATCCTGATCCTCACCTCGAACCTCGGCTCGCCGATCCTCATCGACCCCACCCTGTCGATGGAGACGAAGCGCGAGCAGGTGCAGGCACTCGTGCGCCAGGCGTTCAAGCCCGAGTTCGTGAACCGCCTCGACGACATCGTGATCTTCCAGGCGCTGAGCCAGGACGACCTCGCGCAGATCGTCGAGCTCGCCGTCGACGCGCTGCACAAGCGACTGCGCGAGCGCCGGCTGAGCCTCGCGGTCACCCCCGATGCCCGGTCGTGGCTGGCCGAGCGCGGGTACGACCCGGTGTACGGCGCCCGTCCGCTGCGGCGTCTGATCCAGACCGAGATCCAGAACCGCCTCGCGATGGCGATCCTCGCCGGAACCGTGCGCGATGGAGACGTCGTGCGGGTCGACGTGGCCAGCGACGGCGATTCGCTCATGCTCGTGAGCACCGGCCCCGCAGAGGACGAGCCGAACGACGACGACGTGATCGAGGCCGAGATCGTCGAGTAGAACGGAAGAGGGGGGATGCCGCGGCATCCCCCCTCTTCGTTCGTGCGAGCCTGTGACGTGCGGAGTCCGCAGCGCGAGGCGTGCCGGATGCCGGGACTCAGGCGTCGACGAGCAGCGACTCCGCGACGGTGCGGCGCTCGCGGGGAGCGAGCTCGCGCTGACGCAGACCCTCTTCGGCGGCGTCGATGTCGCCCAGCGCGCCGACCGCGATCACGGTCACGGGGGTGAAGCGGGGGTCGATGTCGAAGGCCGCGCGCAGGTCGTCGGCGACGAATCCGCCCATCTGGTGGGTGGCGAGACCCTCGGCGTGCGCCTGCACGGTGAAGTGCGCGGCGGCCTGGCCGGCGTCGTAGAGGGCCCAGGGACGAGCGTCACCCTCAGCGGTCTCGTTCTCGGCGAGCACGACCAGCAGCGCACCGGCGGCGGGCGCCCACGCCTGGTTGAAGCCCATCAGGGCCGAGACGACCTTGGCGTGCGCCTCGCCACCGCGGCGGGCGAGGATCATGCGCCAGGGCTGGTGGTTCATGCCCGTGGGGGTCCAGCGGGCCGCCTCGAGGGCGGAACGCAGTGCTTCTTCGTCGATCGGGGTCTCGGCGTCGAAGACGCGAGTGCTCCAGCGCTCGGCGAGCACGTCGAGGATCGGGGCGTCGGTGGGGGCGGTGCGGTCGAGAACGAGTGACATGGGTACTCCTGAGGAACGGGGACGATGCCGGGACTCCATTGACCCGAACCAGTGAACGCCCACGGGCCGCCGAGTGTTCCCGTGTGAAGTTATGCGTCGCCGATGAGTCCGCGCACGCGCGGCAAAGCCCGGGTGGGGCTCACGGCATCCGCGTCACTCGCTCCACGACGCGGGACCTGCGGTGCCCGCGGGATACTCGTCGAGGGGCACCTCGTTCGCACGCCAGGCGTCGATGACCGGCTGCACGATCCGCCAGCACTGCTCGGCCGCGTCGCCGCGGACCGCGAGCATCGCATCGCCGTCGAGGATGCCCGAGAGCACCTCGCCGTAGGCCTTGAGGGCGCCCTCACCGAGGTCGGCCGCCAGGGTCACCCGCTCCAACTCGAGCGGGTCGTCGGCGCCGTTGACGTTGAGGCCGAGGCTCATCGTGTCGGGCCCGAGAGAGAAGACCAGCTCCGACGGCTCGCTCTCGCCGACGAAGCCTCCGGGCAGGTGCCGCACCGGCTTGAACGTCACGGTGATGGCGCGGTGGCCCGAGCTGAGCGCCTTACCCGAGCGCAGCGTGATCGGAACGCCCTGCCACCGGGCGTTGCGCACCTCGACCGTCATCTCGGCGAGCGTCTCGGTGCCGCGCGCCGCGTCGACCCCCGGTTCGTCGACGTAGGAGGGGAAGTGGCGATCACCGACGTCGCCCGCGGTGTACCGGGCCCGACGGGAGTTTCGCACGGGGTCGTCGTCTCGCACGTGGGTGGCGCGCAGCACCGCCGAGGTGGCATCGCGTAGATCGAGTTGATTGAGGGATGCCGGGGGCTCCATCGTCACGAAGGCCATGACCTGCAGAAGGTGGCTCTGGATCATGTCGACGAGGGCGCCCGCGCCGTCGTAGTAGCCCGCGCGACCCTCGAGACCGAGGGGTTCGGGATAGTCGATCTCGACGGAGCCGATGTCGTCGGCCGACCACACGCTCTCGAGGAGGCGGTTCGCGAAGCGGGCCCCGAGGAGATTGAGCACGGTCGAACGGCCGAGGAAGTGGTCGATGCGGAAGACCTGGTCTTCGGGGACGAGTTTCGCCAGCTGCTGGTTGAGCCGGTGCGCGCTCGCCTCGTCGGTGCCGAAGGGCTTCTCGAGTGCGAGGACCGTGCCCTCGGGGATCTTCACGTCGCTGAGCGCCAGGCAGGCCTTCTCGGCGATCGCCGGGGGGACGGCGAAGTAGAGGGCGGGGCGGCCCTCGGCGTCGTCGAGGAGCTTTTGCAGGTCGGCGGGCGTGGTGATGTCGGCCTGCGAATAGGTGGTCTGCGAGACCTGGTCGAAGGCCGCCGCGGCATCCGTCGTCTGGAACGACTTCTTCACCGCCTCGCGCCAGTGCTCGTCGCTCCAGTCGTCCATGCCGGCGCCGTGCAGACGCACCGACCGGCCCGGTTCGCGCGTGAGCAACTGGCCGAGGGCCGGCAGCAGCAGGCGAGAGGTGAGGTCGCCCGAGGCGCCCAGGATGATCAGAGTCGTGTCCGCGGCCATGTCGTCACCGTAGCGCTGCCCTCCGACACCGGCCGGGTGCTTGCAGCGGGTGCATGGATGCCACTAGCGCGACGCTCGGCCACGATGTCGGTGGTTGCTGTCACAATCCGAGGGTGACGACTCCGATCGAGGATTACGCACTCCTCAGCAACTGCCGATCCGCCGCCCTCGTGTCATCGCGGGGCAGCATCGACTGGCTGTGCCTGCCGCGGTACGACAGCGGGTCGATGTTCGGCGCCCTGCTCGGCGACGAGTCGCACGGCGCCTGGTCGCTGCGACCGGCCGACCCCGACGCCCGGTCGACGCGCCGCTACGACGGCGACACGTTCGTGCTCGTCACGCGGTGGGAGACCTCGACGGGCATCGCCGACGTCTACGACGCCATGCCCGTCGACGAGGGCATCGAGGCCGTCGTCCGGCGGGTCGTGGGGGTGGCCGGTGCGGTCGACTTCGTCAGTGAGGTGCGCCTGCGCTTCGACTACGCCCGCGCGGTTCCGTGGGTGCAGCAGGTCGGCCAGGGCGGGGAGCACGCGATCCTTGCTGTCGCCGGTCCCGACGCCGTGACGATCCGCGGCCCGCGCCTGATCGCGACCGACACCGCCCACCTCGGCCGCTGGACGACGGCGGCGGGCGAGAGCGTCGACTCGGTGCTGATGTGGGGACCGTCGTGGCAGAAGGCGCCGGCGCCCTTCAACGTCGAGGCCGCCCTCGAGCGCACGCGCGAGTGGTGGGCGGCGTGGGCTGATCGCGTGCAGGCGGCCGGCACCCATCCCGAGCTCGTCACGCGTTCGCTCATGGTGCTGCGCGCGCTCACGCACTCCGAGACGGGCGGCATCGTGGCGGCGGCGACCACCTCGCTGCCCGAGGCCTTCGGCGGCTCCCGCAACTGGGACTACCGCTACGTGTGGCTGCGCGACGCCGCCCTCACCCTCAGCGCCTACATCGAGCACGGCTACCTCGACGCCGCGCACCGCTGGCGCGACTGGCTGTTGCGGGCGATCGCCGGCGACCCGGCCGACGTGCAGATCATGTACGGCATCGCCGGAGAACGCGACCTGCCCGAGCGCGAGATCTCGAGCCTGCCCGGGTATGGCGGGGCCGCCCCGGTGCGCATCGGCAACGGCGCGGTCGACCAGTACCAGGCCGATGTCATCGGCGAGGTGATGGTGGCGCTCGATGCCGCGCGCACCGCGGGGGTGGCCGAGACGACCTTCTCGTGGGCGCTGCAGCGGGCTCTCCTGGCGCAGCTCGTGAAGTGGGTCGATCGACCCGACCTCGGCATCTGGGAGATGCGGGGCGATCCGCACTTCTTCACGCACTCGCGCGCCATGATCTGGGCGGCCTTCGACCGCGGCATCCGGGCCGTTGAAGAGGGGGGCCTCGACGGCGAGGTCGACACGTGGCGGCAGATGCGCGACCGCGTGCGTGCCGAGATCGATGCGCGGGGCGTGCACCAGGGCGGCTGGTTCTCGCAGCACTTCGACACCGACGAGGTCGACGCTTCGCTGCTCGTGCTGCCGCAGGTGGGCTTCTGCGCCTACGACGACCCGCGCATGCTCGCGACGGTGGCCCGCATGGAAGAGACGCTCATGCCCGACGGGTGGTTGCTGCGGTACCGGACCACCGGCGTCGATGGGCTGACCGGTGACGAGCATCCGTTCCTCGCCTGCTCGTTCTGGCTGGTGGGTCAGTACGCACACAGTGGCCGCCGCGACGACGCCGAAGCCCTCATGCACCGTCTGACCTCGGTGGCCAACGACCTCGGCCTGCTGTCCGAGGAGTACGACCCCGTGACCGGTCGACAGGCGGGCAACACCCCGCAGGCCCTCTCCCACCTCGCCCTCGTGGGCGCCGCCGATGCACTCGACAAGACCGACCCGGGCAGGGCGTCCGGGTCGTAGAGTCGCGGCATGGACGACGACGGCGAGCTCGGAAGACTCCGGGAGCGTGTCTACGGTGCAGACGGGGGCAGCGCGACCCCCGAGATGATCGCGCGTCTCGTCGAACTCGAAGACGACGCGCGCCGGATGCCATCGGGGGTCCCCGCGGCTGCCGCCGCCGTCCCGCCGCACCCGGCCACCCCGGCCACCCCGGCCACCCCGGCCACCCCGGCCACGCCGGTCACGCCGGCCACGCCGGTCACGACGCCGGATGCCGCGGCATCGGACGACCGGCCGAGCCCACCCCGCGGCGAGCCGGATGACCCTTCAGCCGACACTGACGGCACCCCGCTCGCCCGCCCCGCAGACCGGCCGCCCCGCCGCATCCTGCGCTGGACGCTGACCGCGGTCGGCGCAGCCGCTCTCGTCGGCGTCGGCATCGCGATCGGGTCGAGCATGGCCATGCCCGCGGCGACCGCCGATCCGGCCGTCTCCGACCTGCCCGAGATGGCGTTCCCGCAGACGACGGAAGACGTCATCTCGGCCGACATCATGCGCGACAGCGGCATCGACGCCGCGAGCACGCGCTACATCGCCACGATCGACGACTTCCGCATCTACCTCGCCCGGCCCGACGACGGTGACGGACGCTGCATCGTCGCCTTCACCTCGAGCGACAACCGCCCCTGGTCGGCGGGGTGCGCCAGCGGAGCGCAGACCGGCGCCGCGGTCTTCGGCATCGATCAGAGCCTCACGGTCGCGATCGGTGAGCCCAGCGGCGACCAGGTGGCCGGTGAGCCCCTCCGCCTGTCCGACAGCGTCACGGCCTACGTGGCGCCCTAGCCCCGCGTCGCGACACCCGTGACGCGCTGAACGAAGGAGAACGACGATGTTCCACCCCGATGGTGCGTACTCGGGTCTCGCGGTCGACGACCTCGAGGCCGCACACCGCTTCTACGCCGACACGCTCGGCATCCGCGTCGAGGTGCTCGAGGGCTCGGGCTTCCTGACGCTGCACCTGGCCTCCGGCGGGCGCGTGCTCGTCTACGGCAAGCCCCACCACGAGCCCGCGTCGTTCACGGTGCTCAACTTCCCCGTCGCCGACGTCGAGTCGGCGGTCGACGATCTACGCTCACGCGGCGTCGACACGAAGATCTACGACGACGAGAACTTCCCGACCGACTCCCGCGGCATCATGCGCGAGGGTGGTCCGCTCATCGCCTGGTTCCGCGACCCCGCGGGCAACGTGCTGGCCGTGCTCGAGGAGTGAGCGCGCCCCGCGCACAGAGGAAGCGGGCGGATGCCGAAGACTTCGGCATCCGCCCGCTCGAAAGACCGCGGCGGAGCGCTCAGCCCTTCAGCGCCTCCACCAGCTTCACGCGGGCCCCCATGCGCAGCAGCGAGTTGCGGTAGATGCGCGAGGCGACGCCGATGGCGAGCACGCACGACACGAGCAGCACGATCAGCGACAGCACCGGCTCCCACCACTGCGCGTCGCCGAGGTACATGCGAAGGGGCATGCCCACGGGGGCCGAGAACGGCACGTACGACATGATCGTCAGCACGACGGGGTTGTCGTTGAAGAAGATCACGAGGAAGTACGGTGCCATGATCAGCATCGTGATCGGGGTCGTCGTCGCACCGATGTCTTCCTGACGCGAGACCATCGCGGCCGCGGCGGCGAACAGCGACGCCAGCAGCACGAAGCCGAACAGGAAGAAGATCGCGAACCAGGCGATCGGTGCGCCCAGGGTGTCGAGCACGCCCGCCTGACCGGTCACGGCGAGCCCCACCACGGCGACCGCGGCCAGCAGCACGATCTGCGCCATCGCGAGGATCGTGTTGCCGAGCACCTTTCCGGCCAGCAGCACTCGCACGGGGATCGCCGAGATGAGGATCTCGACGACGCGCGTCTGCTTCTCTTCGACCACGCTCTGGGCGATCGTGCCTCCGAAGGTCGACGCCGCGATGAGGAAGACGAGTCCGAAGCCCAGGGCGATCAGGTAGCGCAGCGCATCGGCCGCCCCCGCCCCGGGGTCGATCATGTCGACGGGCGGGGTCTCGCTCAGTTTCTGCAGCAGCGTCGAGGGCACGCTGTCTTTCACCACGACGGTGTAGTCGAACGACGCGTCCGACGAGCCCGAGACCAGGGCGGCATCCACCGTGCCGTCTTCGACGAGGGCGCGGGCCGCGTCGTCGCTGTCGGCGACGGTGACGTCGAGACCCTCGAGCCCCGACACGGCGCTCTCGGTCTGCGAGGTCACGGCGACGGGGGTGCCGCTGCCCGAGGCGTTGTTCGCCGCGAAGCCGCCCCACACCACCGAGGCGAGGGCCGCGAGCACGAGGATCGCGGTCGAGATGACGAAGGCCTTGCTCCGCAGCTTCGAGCCGATCTCGCGTTCGGCGACGAGCCAGATGCTCTGCAGCTCGCTGGGGGCGGGGCGCGCGGCGGCCGGCGCGGGCGACGAAGTGCGGGTGGGAGTCGAGGTGCTCACTGGATGACCTCCTTGAAGATCTCGGCCAGGGTCGGCCGTTGGGGGGAGAAGCTGGCGACGTCGCCGCGCTCCACGGCGCCGCGGAGCACCCGCTGCGCGATGGTGTCGTCGGCGGCGTCGAAGAGGGCGTATCCGCCGTCGAAGTCGAGCACCGTCACGCCGGGCTCCTCGCGCAGCCACCCGGCGTCGGCGCGCGAGACGAGCTCGTACCGGTGGGTCGCGTGCTGGGCGCGGAGGTCGTCGCGACTGCCGGCGGCGCGGATCGTGCCCCCGGCGATGATCACGAGGTCGTCGCACAGTCGTTCGACGACGTCGAGCTGGTGCGACGAGAACAGCACGGCCGCTCCCGCTGCCGCCTTCTCCTGCAGCACTCCCGCGACGACGTCGACGGCGAGGGGGTCGAGGCCCGAGAACGGCTCGTCGAGGATCAGCACGTCGGGCTCGTGCACGAGAGAGGCCGCGATCTGGGCGCGCTGCTGGTTGCCGAGCGAGAGCGTCTCGACCAGGTCGCCGAGGCGCTCGCCGAGTCCGAGCCGCTCGAGCAGGGCGGTGGCCTTCTCATTCGCCTCCGCCTTGCCGAAGCCGTGCAGCCGCGCGAGGTAGGCGATGTGCTCGGCGACCTTCATCTTCGGATACAGCCCGCGCTCTTCGGGCATGTAGCCGAAGCGCCGCCGATCCGCCGTGGTCACGGGGGAGCCGTTCAGCTCGACGCTGCCCGCATCTTTCCCCAGCACGCCGAGGGCGATGCGCATGGTCGTGGTCTTGCCGGCGCCGTTGCCGCCGACGAAGCCGGTCAGTCGCCCGGGGGCGACGGTGAATCCCACCTCGTCGAGCACGCGGCGTCCGCCGTAGCTCTTGGTGATGCCGTCCAACTGGAGCACGGTGCATCCCTTCTCTCGATGCCTCCACGCTAGAGACGCGGATGCCGCGGCACCTCCGTCCCGGGGATGGTTCGCGCGCTCCACCGTGAGGCGGAGGGGGCTCGGCGGAGGGCCCCGGAGCCTGTCGAAGGGACGTGAACCGCGAGGTCCCTGAGCCTGTCGAAGGGACCGGTCCCCGCGCGCGCGACGTTCGCCCGCTCCCCCCGCGCCCGGGACTCCGCCCGTCAGGCCAGCCCGTGCCGGTGCGCGAGCACCACGGCCTGCACGCGGTCGCGCGCACCGAGCTTCTGCAGCACGTTCGACACGTGCGTCTTCACGGTCGCCTCGCCGATGAACAGGCGCGCGGCGATCTCGGCGTTGCTGAGGGCCTCGGCGACGAGGGCGAGCACCTCGCTCTCGCGCTCGGTGAGCGGCTCGCTGAGGTGCAGGGTGTCGACCCGGCGTGCGGTGGTCTCGGTGCCTTCCGAGGCAGACGCGGGGCTCGCGAAGGAGCTCCCGGATGCCGCGTCGCCGGCGCCCTGCGCGGCGAAGCGTTCGATGACCCGGCGGGTGACCTCGGGGGCGAGCAACGCGTCGCCCGCGCCCACGATCCGCACCGCCGAGACGAGCTCTTCGGGGCCGGCGTTCTTCAGCAGGAATCCGCTGGCTCCCGCCGCGAGCGCGGCGAACAGGTAGTCGTCGCGGTCGAAGGTGGTCACGATGAGAATCGCGGCGTCGGAGGCGGGATCGGCCGTCAGCAGGCGCGTCGCCTCGAGGCCGTCCATGTCGGGCATCTGCACGTCCATGCAGATCACGTCGGGGCGGAGCCCCCGCGCCGCGTCGATGGCCGCGCGACCCGAGGCGGCCTCGCCGACGACCGTGATGTCGTCTTCGAGCGACAGGATCGTGCGGAACCCCGCGCGCATCATGGCGTGATCGTCGACCAGCAGGACCCGCAGCTCAGACATGCGACACCTCCGGGGTCAGCAGCGGTACCCGCACGCGCACCAACCAGCCGCCGCGCGCGCGAGGGCCGATCTCGATCGTCCCTCCCGACGCGGCCGCGCGCTCCCGCATGCCGAGCTGGCCGAGGCCCGGCGTCGACGAACCACGGCGTCCGGTGTTCGTGATCTCGAGTTCCACGGCATCCGGATCGAACCGCAGGCGCACGTCGGCCGTCGCGTCGGGGCCGGCGTGACGCCGGGCGTTCGTGAGCGCTTCCTGCGCGATGCGGTACAGGTTGACCTGCACGAGCGGCGGGGGATCGGTCGCTGCTTCGCCGATGACCGTGAGTGTGGTGGGGAGGCCTCCCGCCGTGGCCTCGTCGACGAGGCCCGCGATCGAGGTGAGGCCGTGCGTGGTCGGGGCCGTGTCGGGCGCCGCGTCGCCGTCGGGCGTGCGCAGGGTCTCGAGCAGCTGGCGCAGTTCGTGCAACGACGAGCGGGCGGATCCTTCGATGCCCGCGAGCGTCTGCCGCGCGGCATCCGGATCGCGATCCAGCAGCGACCGCGCCACCCCCGCCTGCACGCCCATCAGCGACACGTGGTGGGCGACGACGTCGTGCAGCTCGCGCGCGATGCGCACGCGGTCGAGGGCCACGGCCTGGGCGGCGGTCACCTCGCGCTCGGTCTCGAGCTCGGCCGTGCGCTCCTCGAGGGCGGCGCGCTCGCGCATCTGCTGGTACGAGCGGTTGCCGAAGTAGTAGGCGCCGCCGAAGTACAGCGCGTTGAGGAGGATGTTGAGCAGTTGGTAGGCGACGAACGGCGAGAACGCGCCGGCGCGAGAGAACGGCCCCTCGACGTTCGGGTCGACCGGCTGCGTGGCCTCTTGGAACATCACGATGAACAGCCACGCGAACATGCCGACGATGAGGGCGACGCGCACGATCGTCGCCCGGCGACGGTTGGTCTCCCAGGCGCCCACCGTGTACAGGGCGATGAACATCGCGATGTTGCCCGCATACAGCTCGGGGATGCGGAAGGTCACGGCGAGGAAGTACGCGACCGTGACGATGACCGCGGCGACCGAGGGCCACCGCCGACGGAAGGCGATCGGGACGGCGAGCACCGCGACGTATCCCAGCGCGACCGCGAGCGACCCCTGCTTGTCGCCGTAGATGCCCGAGACCGACGACAGCACGGCGCTGGTCAGCCCACCCAGGAACAGCACGGCGGCGAGCACGAGGTCGTTGCGTTGCTGCGTGCGGGTGAGCCGGGCCATCCCTCCACGGTAGGGGGGACCTCCGACACCTGCATCCCCCGTGGGGTGGAGTCAAGAGGGGCGGGAATACAGGATGCGCCCTGATGCTTGCACGTGAATGAATCCGGGCGCGCGGCGCCCCCGTCTTCTGAGAGAGGATCACCGTGACCGAGATCGGCTACATCGTCGGCAGCATCTCCAGCACCTCCATCAACCGTCGCCTGGCGAAGGCGCTCGAGAAGGTCGCCCCCGAGGGCGTGACGCTCAAGGAGATCCCCATCACGGACCTCCCCTTCTACTCGCCCGACTACGACGGCGACTTCCCCCAGGTCGCGCGCGACTTCAAGCAGGCGATCGAAGGCACCGACGCCATGTTCATCGTGACCCCCGAGTACAGCCGCTCGATCCCCGGCGTGCTCAAGAACGCCCTCGACTGGTCGGCCCGTCCCTATGGCGAGGCGTCGTTCAACGACAAGCCCACCGCCGTCATCGGCACCTCGCAGGGCGGCATCGCCACCGCGGCCGGCCAGCAGCACCTGCGCTCCGTGCTCCTGCACTACAACGCCCTCGTGCTCGGTCAGCCCGAGGGATACATCCAGTCGACCCCCGGCCTGTTCGAAGAGGACGGCACCGTGACCGACGAGGGGACCGCCGCGTTCCTCCGCTCGATCATCGAGGCGCTCGTGACCCTCGCGAAGCGCACCGCGCCCGCCGAGGTCCCCGCAGCCTGAGGCGCGCGTTCACGACGGGGTCGGGGGTTCGCCTCCGGCCCCGTCTCCCAGCTCCCTGAGCCTGTCGCAGGGACCGGACGAAGCGGGTCCTCCACTTCCGGCCTCTCCGTCGAAATCGCGAGCCAGCGCCTCGGCCTTCCGTCGCAGCAGCGCTGCCTCGCGCTCGTTGCGCGTGAGCGCGGCGGCCGCGAGCAGTTCCGCGCGCGCCTCGGCTGATCGCCCCAAGCGCGACAGCAGCTCACCGCGCACCGACGGGATGAGGTGCGAACCCTTCAGCTGCCCGGTCGCCGCGAGGGTGTCGACGGCCGCGAGGCCTTCGAGGGCACCGGATGCCATGGCCACCGCGACCGCGCGATTGAGCGCCACGACCGGATTGGCGCCGAGTCGGCCCAGCGCGTCGTAGAGCTGCACGATGCGCGGCCAGTCGGTCGCGTCGACACTCGTCGCCTCGGCGTGACAGAGCGCGATCGCGGCCTGCAGCTGATACGGCCCGCGGCCTCGGCCCAGGGCCTCGGCACGCTCGAGCAGGGCCCGGCCGCGCGCGATCGCCGACCGGTCCCAGCGTCGCCGGTCTTGATCGGCCAACAGCACGGCATCGCCGTTCGCATCCACGCGCGCCGCGAACCGCGACGCCTGCAGCTCCATGAGCGCCGACAGAGCGAGCACCTCCGGCTCGCGCGGCAGCAGGCGCCCGAGCACGCGCCCCAGTCGCACGGCCTCGTGCGCGAGCTCGGTGCGCAGCACCGCGTCGCCGGCGCTCGCGGCATAGCCCTCGGTGAAGATGAGGTAGATCACCGTCAGCACCGCGGTGCGCCGGGCGGGCCACTCCGACGGCTCGGGCACCTCGAACGGCACCCCGGCCGCGCTCAGCGCCTTCTTGGCCCGCACGATCCGCTGCTGCATCGTCGGCACGGGAACGAGGAAGAGGCGCGCGATCGCCTCGGTGTCGAGCCCGCCGACGACCTTGAGGGTCAGCGCGACCTGCGCGTCGCGCGCGAGCACCGGGTGGCACGCGGTGAACACGAGCCGCAGCACGTCGTCGTCGATGGGCTGCCACGCGGCATCCGTCATCTCGTCGAGATCGGTGCCGATCAGCTGGTACTTCTCGCCTCGCACCCGCTCGCGACGCCAGCCGTCGATCGCGCGCCGCTTCGCGACGGCGGTGAGCCACGCTCCGGGATTGTGCGGCACTCCCTCGCGCGGCCACTGCGCCAGGGCCTCGAGCAGCGCATCGTGCGCGAGGTCTTCGGCCGTGGGAAGATCGCCGACCACGCGCGCGAGCGTCGCGACGATACGGGCGCCTTCGATGCGCCAGATCGCCGCGACGCGTCGCGAGAGGTCGTCGGTCACGTGGGGTCAGCGCGCGGCCTGCTCCTCGCGCCAGCCCTCTTCCTTCTGGATGTACTCGTTGTCGGCGAAGGCCGCGAAGTCGGTCTCGTCGGTGACCCGGCGCACCTCGAGCGTGTTTCCCGCGATCAGCGGAGCGCGGCGCGCCCACTCCACGGCCTCGTCCTTGCTCGACACCTCGATGATCCAGAAGCCGTTGAACAGCTCGTGCGTCTCGCCGTAGGGGCCGTCGGTGACGACCGGCTCCTCGCCGCCGAACTCGACCACGAAGTTCTTGCTCATGTCTTCGGCGAGACCGTCGCCAGCGACGAGCACCCCCGCGTTGATCATGGACTCGTTGTAGGCGCCCATCTGGTTGATGACCTGCTCGAACGGGATCTTCTTGTACTCCGCGTACGCCTCATCGGTGCCGCGCATGATCAGCATGTACTTCATCGTCGTCTTCTCTCGTCGGTGCTCCGGGGAACCGTTCCCCTACTATTGCGTCGAACGGGCGACGACGGAATCGACAGGGCGCGGGAAAAAGATTCCGGATGCCGCTGCGGCGGCGTTCAGCCGAAGATCATCGGCAGGTCGTCCTCGTCGTCGGCGCCCGAGAGGTCGAGATCGGCGACGACGGGCACGTGGTCGCTGGGTACCTCGCCCTTGCGCTCGTTGCGGTGGATCTCGGCGCCGTGCACCGCGTCGGCGAAGGCCTGCGAGCCGAGGATGAAGTCGATGCGCAGACCCTCGTTGCGGGGGAAGCGCAGCTGCTTGTAGTCCCAGTAGGTGTAGCCGGTGGGGATCAGCGGGCGCACGACGTCGGTGAGACCCGCGGCCTCGAAGGCGCGGAAGGCCTCGCGCTCGGGAGGGGAGACGTGAGTGGTCGCGCCCTCGACGACGGTGGGGTCGCCGTTGTCGTCGTCGGTCGGAGCGATGTTGAAGTCGCCGGTCAGGGCGAGCGGCAGATCGGGGTGGGCCGCGAGGGTGTCGGCCGTGTACTGGCGCAGCTTGTCGAGCCAGTCGAGCTTGTAGACGTAGTGCGGGTCGTCGAGTCCACGACCGTTGGGTACGTAGAGGCTCCACACGCGTACGCCGTTCACCGTCGCCCCGATTGCACGGGCCTCCTGGGGCAGGTCGGGACCCTCTTTGCCCTTCTCGAATCCGGGCATGCCGGGGAAGCCGATCTCGACGTCTTCGAGGGGCTCGCGGCTCGCGATGGCGACGCCGTTCCACTGATTCAGGCCGTGCGCGGCGACGTGGTACCCGGCTTCTTCGAACGCCGCGTACGGGAACTGCTCCGTCTTGCACTTGATCTCCTGCATCGCCAGCACGTCGATGTGCTCGCGCACGCAGAACTCGACGGTGCGGGTGACGCGGGCGCGGATGGAGTTGACGTTCCAGGTGGCCAGGCGCATGGCATCCAGCCTACTTTCGGCCGCCGACACTGGCGGCCAGAGCGGCCGCGTGCGCAACCGCGGGCGCCGTGCGCGACACGCCGCTGCGGCCCGCCTGCGGTGCGGAGTGTCGTGCATCGCCCCGCCGTTGTGCCTCGCTTCGGGCGCGCGAGGGCCGAGCACTAAACTCGAGGCCGTGACCACCGCCTCCACTCCCGAGCTCGAAGCCGACCGTCAGGCCCTCATCGGCCTCATCAAGGACGAGGCGGTGTTCCACGGCGACTTCACCCTCTCGAGCGGCAAGAAGGCGACGTACTACGTCGACATGCGCAAGCTCACCCTCGACCACCGCGCCGCTCCCGCGATCGGTCGCCTGGTGCTCGACCTGGTGAAAGACCTCGACGGCATCGTGGCCGTCGGCGGACTCACGCTCGGCGCCGACCCCATCGCCAATGCCGTCATGCACGAGTCGGTGCACGCCGGCCGCCCGCTCGATGCATTCGTCGTGCGCAAGGAGCCCAAGGATCACGGCCGCGGCCGCCAGATCGAGGGCGCCGATGTGAAGGGCAAGCGCGTCGTCGTCGTCGAAGACACCTCGACCACGGGCCAGTCGGCGCTCAAGGCCGTCGAGGCCCTGCGCCGCGAGGGTGCGGAGGTCGTCGCCGTCGCCGTCATCGTCGACCGCAAGACCGGCGCTCAGGCCGCGATCGAGGCCGAGGGTCTGCAGTGGCTGGGGTCGATCGACCTCGACGACCTGGGCCTCGCCCCGCAGTAAGCCCGCCGCGTCACCAGAACAGGCGGATGCGACGAGAACAGGCCGATTCCGCCTGAATCGCCCTGTCGTGGTGACATGCCCTGTTCTCGTGACGAGCCAGGGGGCCGGATGCCGAGCCGTCTCCGCCCCGAACGATGCGACCAGCCGGGCTCAGGGCGCGTCGTCGCCCGGCCCGGGGCCGTCGAAGGGGTCGCGCCGCCCGCCGCCGCGGCGGGACCGCCGCCACTGGACGACGAACGCCACGAGCGTGCCGGCGGTGATGAAGAAAGCGACGATCAGCCAGAGCGTGCGGTCATCCACGGTGTGCCTCCCTGAGCTTCACAAGCCTTCGCTGAGCCCGTCTTCGCCGTCGGCCAAGTCGCTCTCGAGGGGCTCGTCACGCACCAGCTCGGCGACCGACCCGAGGATCTCGTCGGGACGGAACGGATAGCGCTCGATCTCGCGCTGGTCGCTGATGCCGGTCATCACGAGCACGGTGTGCAGGCCCGCCTCGATGCCGGCGACGATGTCGGTGTCCATGCGGTCGCCGATCATGCCGGTGTTCTCGCTGTGGGCGCCGATGCGGTTGAGGGCCGAGCGGAACATCATCGGGTTGGGTTTGCCGACGATGTAGGGCTCTTTGCCGGTGGCCTTGGTGATGAGCGCGGCGATCGCCCCGGTTGCGGGCAGCACGCCCTCGGTCGAGGGCCCCGTGGCATCCGGATTCGTCGCGATGAAGCGGGCGCCGCCGCTGATGAAGCGGATGGCCTTGGTGATGGCCTCGAACGAGTAGTTGCGCGTCTCGCCCACGACGACGTAGTCGGGGGCGGTCTCAGTCAGGATGAAGCCCGCCTCGTGCAGGGCGGTGGTGAGCCCCGCCTCGCCGATGACGAAGGCGGAGCCGCCGGGCATCTGCGACTTGAGGAAGTCGGCGGTGGCGAGAGCCGAGGTCCAGATCGACGACTCGGGGACGACGAGCCCCGAGGCCCGCAGTCGCGCGCTCAGATCTCGCGGCGTGTAGATCGAGTTGTTCGTCAGCACGAGGAACGGCGTGCCCTCGGACCGCCACTGCGCGAGCAGCTCGGATGCTCCGGCGATGGGGGTGTTCTCGTGGACGAGAACGCCGTCCATGTCGGTCAGCCAGCACTCGATGTCGCCACGCGTCCGCATGCGGCCCAGCCTAGACCCGGGTTCCGACACCGCCGGAAAAGAGCGCGGGCGGGCCCGACCCGGAGGTCGTGGGCCCGCCCGTCCGCGGAACGCCGACTTACTTGAACGTGTCCTTGACGTTCTCGCCGGCCTTCTTCGCGTCGGCCTTGACCTGGTCGGCCTTGCCCTCAGCGACCAGCCGGTCGTTGTCGGTGGCGTTGCCGACGGCTTCCTTCGCCTTGCCCACGATGTCCTGAGCGGCGTTCTTGATCTTGTCGTCGAGACCCATGATCGGACTCCTTCTCGTTGTGTCGGCGTCTGCGACGGGTGTCTGTCGTCGCGACGGAGCGGGATGCTCACAGAAGAGACGTATCGGGGTGGGGATTCGTCACGCCGGACGTGGAAAAACTTTCGAGAACTCGATATGCCGGAATCGGAATGCAACCGTGACGTGCGGGCCCGATCTCGTTAGGGTCGAAGGGTGGCGCGCGAAGACTGGGATCCTGAGAACCTCCCCGACCTCTCCGGGAAGACCTATCTGGTGACCGGCGCGACCCGCGGGCTCGGCTTCTTCGCGTGCGAGCAGCTCGCCGTCGCGGGTGCCCACGTGCTGTTGACCGGCCGCAGCCCGCACAAGCTGTCGACGGCCAAGGCCGCGATCCTGCGGTCGCATACGGATGCCGCTGTCGAGACGCTCCTGCTCGATACCAGCAACATGGGCTCGGTGCGCGCCGCCGCGGCCACCGCTCGCGCCCGTGGCCGCCTCGACGGTCTGCTGCTGAACGCGGGGATCGTGCACCCGCCGAAACAGCGTGAGACCGCCGGAGGCCACGAGCTGGTCTTCGCCACGAACGTGCTGGGCCATTTCGCACTCGCCGGCGAACTGCTCAAGCCCCTGTCGACGGGCCGCGGCCGCATGGTCTGGGTGGGCAGCATGTCGACCTCGCTCTGGCGTCACGTGCCCACCGACCCCGAGCTGCGCGAGGGCTACACCCCGTGGCGCGCGTACGTGCAGTCGAAGGCGGCGACCACGGCCCTCGCGCTCGAGGCCGACAAGCTGTTGCGCGCGCACGGCGTGCCGGTGCAGAGTCTGGTGGCGCACCCCGGTTACTCGACGAGCGGACGCACGCGCGGTGTGCGCGGAGTGAACGAGCCCACGCGCCTCTCGCGCTTCGTCGACAACCTGCAGGCACCGATCACGCAGTCCAAGGAGCAGGGGGCGTGGGCGCTGGTGCGTGCGCTCGTCGACCCTCTGGCCGAGGGCGGTTCGATGTACGGTCCCGCCATGGTCGCTCGCGGCCTCCCGCGCACGGCGACGCCCGCCCGGCGCACGCGCGCGAGCGACCTCGGCGCCGACCTGTGGCGCGCGTGCGAGACCGCGACGCACGTGCGCTGGCCCTTCGATCGGGCTCGGCGCGCGGCATCTTGACCGCCGGGCGGCACGTCAGCGCGTGAGCCAGACCGAGGTGGCGGCGTCCGTCGGCAGTGAGACCTCGATGCCGTCGGCGCGCACCACGGTGTCGGAGACGACCTCGAGCTCGTGCCCCACGTCGATCCCCCGCTCGACCATGGCCCGCAGCAGTTCGGGGTCGCGGTCGCTGACGCGCAGCACGCGTCCGGCGTGCCCGGCGGGCGCCTCGGCCAGCAGCACGAAGGGCTCGCGGTGCACCGCGCCGTCGGCATCCGGAATCGCGTCTCCGTGGGGATCGAAGCGCGGACGCCCCAACCGCTCGTCGATGCCCTCGAGCAGTCGGTCGCTCAGCGCGTGCTCGAGTACCTCGGCCTCGTCGTGCACTTCGTCCCACGCGTAGGCGAACTCGCGCACCAGCCACGTCTCGATCAGGCGGTGGCGGCGGATCACGGCGGCCGCGCGACGCTGGCCCGCGGCGGTGAGTGACACGGGCCCGTACGGGCGGTGGGTCACGAGCCCCTGGGCGGCGAGCTTCTTCACCATCTCGGTCACGCTCGAGGGGGCGAGGCCGAGCACTCCGGCGAGCTGCGACGGCGTGATCGCCGAATCCTGCCACTCGGTGTGGTGGTAGATCGCTTTGAGGTAGTCGTCTGACACGGGCGATTCCACGCCGTCAGCCTATCCGCCGGTGAACACCAGCCACAGGAGCACGGCGTTGAGCCCGATGAGGAAGACGGATGCCGCGACCCCGGCGGCCGTCGTCAGGGCACGGTTGCGGTAGACGCCCAGCACGTCGGCGCGCCGGGTGAGGGCGACCAGGGGCACGAGCGCGAACGGGATGCCGAACGACAGCACCACCTGGCTCAGCACGAGCGCGAGGGTCGGATCGACGCCGAGCGCGAGGATCACCAGCGCCGGCACGAGCGTGACGAGACGCCGCGCGACGAGGGGCACGCGGGCGTGGAGCAGGCCGTGCATGATCTCGGCTCCGGCGTACGCCCCGACCGAGGTGGAGGCGAGGCCGCTCGCGAGAAGGCCCACCGCGAACAGGGTCGCCACGAGCGGTCCGAGTCCGTCGCGCAGAGCGGTGTAGGCGCCCTCGAGGCTGTCGGTGCCGTCGACGCCGGCGAGGTTGGCGGCCGCGAGCAGCAGGATCGCGAGGTTGACGGTGCCGGCCACGGCCAGGGCGATCGTCACGTCCCACCGCGTGGCGCGCAGCAGGCGCGGTGTCGAGATGCCGCGGGCCGTCTCGAGGTCGGCGGGGGCGAGGGGCGCGGAGAGGCGTCCGGATGCCGCGACCCCGGCCCTCGCGCGCGGAGCGTCGGCGGCGGGCGGGGCGAAGCGATCGCGGGCGAGGGCGGAGTGGGCGTAGATCGCGTGCGGCATGATCGTGGCGCCGAGGATCGAGGCGGCCAGCAGCACCGAGGTCGAGTCCTCGAAGCGCGGCACGAGTCCGCCCACGACGCCGGCGGCGTCGGGTGGGGCGAAGAACAGCCCGGCCGAGAAGCCGATCGCGATGACGACGAGCAGGCCGATCAGCACGGTCTCGAACGCGCGGGCGCCGCGCCGGGTCTGCACGAGCAGCAGCGCGAGCGAGACGACACCGGTGATCGCCCCTCCCCAGACGAGCGGGATGCCGAACAGCAGGTGCAGGGCGACGGCGCCGCCGATGACCTCGGCCACGTCGGTGGCCATCGCCACGAGCTCGGCCTGCAGCCAGTACGCGCGACGCGCCCACGGCCGCTGGATCCGCCGGCCCAGCACCTGCGGCAGGCTCTCGCCCGTGACGATGCCGAGCTTCGCGGACAGGTACTGGATGAGCCACGCCATCACGTTTCCGAGCACCACGACCCACACCAGCAGGTAGCCGAAGGCGGCACCGGCGGTCATGTTGCTGGCGACGTTGCCGGGGTCGAGGTACGCCACACCGGCCACCATGGCGGGACCGAGCAGCCATAGCGCGCGCTCCGGAGCGCGTCGCTCGGTCACCGCGGCGGTATTTTTCGGCATGCCGAAAAGTTAGCAATATTTCGGGCGACCGAAAAGCGGGTCGATGACCCGCGAGCGCGCCGCACCCGCCCGGGTAGCCTGGAGGAGTGACGGATGCCGACGAACCCACGCCGGCGCCCGATGACGGCCCCACCGATGCGGCGCGTGCGGACGCACCTCCCACGCACGGTGTCGGCCCGTGGCCCGGTGGGCCCGCGCAGTGGCCCGACGACCCCCGCTACGACCCCGAACTGCTCGCGGGCGGCGACACCCGCAACGTGGTCGACGAGTACCGCTACTGGAGCATGAACGCGATCGTGGCGGATCTGGATGCCAAGCGGCATCCGTTCCACGTCGCGATCGAGAACTGGCAGCACGACCTCAACATCGGGTCGATCGTGCGCAGCGCCAACGCCTTCCTCGCCGCCGAGGTGCACATCGTGGGCAAACGTCGGTGGAACCGCCGCGGCGCCATGGTCACCGACCGCTACCAGCACGTGCGCCACCACGAAGACGTCGCCGCCTTCGCCGCGTGGGCGCGCGAAGCGGGTCTGCCGGTGATCGCCGTCGACAACGTCGAGGGGTCGGTGCCGGTCGATCGCGCCGAGCTGCCCGAGCGGTGCGTGCTGCTGTTCGGTCAGGAGGGGCCGGGGCTGTCCGACGAGGCGATCGCCGCCGCCACCGGTGTCGTCGAGATCACGCAGTACGGCTCGACGCGCTCGATCAACGCCGCCTCCGCCGCCGCGGTCATCATGTACGAGTGGTGCTGCCGCTGGGCGTGAGCCCCGCTCCCTCGGGGGCGGTCAGTCGCCCGCGGTCATCCACGCCCGCCCGCGCACGCGCAGGCCGAGCGTGAGGGCCCGCGCGAGCAGGTAGACGCCGAAGAACGCGGCGGCGAGCCACGCCAGGCCGGACGCCCCGCCACCCGCGAGCGCGGCGACCAGCACCAGGGCGGGGATGTAGGGCACGAGGTTGAGCACCCCCGCGATCGCGAGATAGCGCGCGTCGCCGGCGCCGATGAGCACGCCGTCGAGCACGAAGACGAAACCCGCGAGCGGCTGCGCGACGGCGAGCACGAGAAGCGCCGGTCGGATGAGCGCGGCGATCTCGGGGTCGCCCGTGAAGAGCAGACCGATGGCTCCGGACGCGGCCGCCACGACGGCGCCGACGATGACCCCGGACCAGATGCCCCAGGCGCTCGTGCGTCGCAGCACGCGGCCCACGGTCTCGGTGTCGCGGGCGCCGAGCGAGCGACCGATGAGCGCCTGCGCCGCGATGGCCAGGGCGTCGAGGGCGAAGGCCGCCGTCGAGAAGATCGTGAAGGCGATCTGCCATCCGGCGAGCTCGGCCGAGCCCAGGCCCGTCGCGACGGCGACGGTCGCGAGGAACGCGACGCGCAGGCTCACCGTGCGCAGGAACAGCCACCCGCCCGAACGCACGGTGCCGCCCAGGCCGTCGCGCTGCGGGCGCAGGGTCGCGGAATGGCGTCGAGCGAGGCGGCGCACGACCACGACGTAGGCGCCGACCATGCCCCACTGGGCCATCACCGTGCCGAAGGCCGACCCGCCGATGCCCCAGCCGAAGCCGTAGATGAACAGGGCGTTGAGCAGGGCGTTCGCGCCGAAGCCGAGCCCAGCGATCCACAGCGGCGTCACGGTGTCTTGCATGCCGCGCAGCAGGCCGGTCGCGGCGAACACGACGAGCATGGCCGGCAGACCCCACATCGAGATCGACAGGTAGATCCGCGCGTCGTCGGCGACGTCGGGCGCCGCACCGAACAGGTCGACGACGGCGGGGGTCGTCAGCGACCCGGCGATCGCCAGCAGCGCGCCGAGGGCCAGCGCGAGCCACATGCCGTCGATACCCGCCGACACCGCCCGCCCCGGTTCGCCCGCGCCGAGGCGTCGAGCGACGGCGGGGGTGGTCGAGTACGCGAGGAAGATCATCAGGCCGACGATCGTCTGCAGCACCGCGCTCGCGATGCCGAGACCCGCGAGCGGTGCGACCCCGAGGTGGCCCACCATCGCCGCGTCGACGATGAGGAAGAGCGGCTCGGCCACGAGCGCGCCCAGCGCGGGCAGGGCGAGGCGCACGATGCTGCGGTTGAGCGTCTCGGGCGCGGGGGCGGTCACACACCGAGCCTAGGGCGGGCCTCCGACACCGCCGGCTCCGCCTCACCCGCCGCGCACCGCGCGCGTTCCGAGCCGCCATGGATGCGGGGCACTTATCCTGTGTGCATGACCGACACCCCCCGTTCCGGTCTCGCGCTCGACGAGCTCAGCGACGAGATCCGCCCGCAGGACGACCTGTTCCGCCACGTGAACGGCCGCTGGCTGGAGCGAACCGAGATCCCCGACGACAAGGCCCGCTGGGGCTCGTTCCACCTCATCGCCGAGCAGGCCGAGGCCGACGTGCGCACCATCGTCGAGGAGTCGCAGGACGCCGAGGAGGGCAGCGAAGCCCGCAAGATCGGCGACCTGTTCGCGAGCTTCATGGACACCGAGCGCATCGAGGCCGAGGGTGCCGCCCCCCTGCAGCCGCAGCTCGACCGCGTCGACGGCGTGACCGACATCCCCTCGCTCCTCCGGCTCATCGGCGAGCTCGAGCGCGACGGCATCAGCGGCCTGGTGACGCTGTTCGTCGAGCCCGATCCGGGCGACCCGACGCGCTACGTGCCCGTCGTCTACCAGGGCGGCATCTCGCTGCCCGACGAGAGCTACTACCGCCTCGACAACTTCGCCGACACCCGCACCGCCTACCGCGGGCACATCGAGCGCATCCTCGAGCTCGCCGGTGTCGCCGAGGCCGCGGCATCCGCCGATCTCGTCTTCGGCCTCGAGACCGACCTCGCGGCGCACCATTGGTCGCGCGAAGACAGCCGCGACTCGATCAAGACGTACAACCTGAAGTCGTGGGACGACACGGTCGCGCTCGCGGGCGTCGACCTCGAGCCGTGGCGCGCGGGGGTCGCGCCCGGGCACGAAGACGCGCTCGCCGAGGTCGTCGTCTACCAGCCGAGCTTCATCGAGTCGCTCGGCGGCCTTCTCGTCGAGGAGCGTCTCGACGCCTGGAAGGCGTGGCTGCGTTTCAAGATCGTGCACGCGGGAGCGGCGTTCCTCTCCGAGGCGTTCGTCGCCGAGAATTTCGCGTTCTACGGCACGCAGCTCACCGGCGTGCCGGTCAACCGCGAGCGTTGGAAGCGCGGAGTGAGCCTCGCCGAGGCGGCGCTGGGCGAGGCGATCGGCAAGGTCTACGTCGAGCGTCACTTCCGTCCCGATGCCAAGGACGCCATGGACCTCCTGGTGGCGAACCTGATCGAGGCGTACCGCCGCTCGATCGGCGAGCTGGCCTGGATGACGGATGAGACGCGTCAGCGCGCCCTCGCCAAGCTCGACACCTTCGTGCCGAAGATCGGCTACCCCGTCCGCTGGAAGGACTACGCCGACCTCGAGATCACCGCTGACGACCTCATCGGCAACGTCCGCCGCGCGCACGTGTGGGAGCACGACCGCCAGCTCGCCAAGGTCGGCCAGCCGATCGACCGCGACGAGTGGTACATGACCCCGCAGACGGTCAACGCGTACTACAACCCGCTCATGAACGAGATCGTCTTCCCCGCGGCGATCCTGCAGTACCCGTTCTTCGACGCCGACCGCGACGCCGCCGCCAACTTCGGGGGCATCGGCGCGGTCATCGGGCACGAGATCGGTCACGGGTTCGACGACCAGGGCAGTCGCTTCGACGCGGACGGGTCGCTGCGCGACTGGTGGACGGATGCCGACCGTTCGGCGTTCGAAGAGCGCACCAAGGCGCTGATCGCCCAGTACGAGGCGCTCGTTCCCCAGGGTCTCTCGGAAGAGCACCACGTCAACGGCGCCCTGACCATCGGCGAGAACATCGGCGACCTGGGCGGGCTGGGCATCGCGATCGCGGCGTACCGGCTGTTCCTCCAGGAGTCGGGCGAGACCGAGCCTGACGGTCCGGTCGTCGACGGCTACACCGGCATCCAGCGACTGCTGTTGAGCTGGGCGCAGATCTGGCAGCAGAAGGGCCGCGACGCCGAGACGATCCGTCTGCTGACGATCGACCCGCACTCGCCGAACGAGTTCCGCTGCAACCAGATCGTGCGTAACATCGACGCGTTCTACGCGGCGTTCGACGTCACCGAGGGCGATGCCCTGTGGCTCGACGCCGACCAGCGCGTCACCATCTGGTGAGGTCGCGTTTGTTGTTCTCCTGACGCGGAAGGAGCCACGCTCGTGGGCATGCCCCCGGTTCCCGAGCCCGCCCTGCCCGATCCCATCGGGGGGCCGGTGGAGTCGTCGCGACGCGACGCCCCGGCCCTCCGTGGGGCCGGACGCAAGGGGCCCAAGCGTCTGCCGCGGCGCGCGGCCGCGGGGCGCCGGTCGTTCACGGCGACCCTGCGCTCGCTCGACGAGCTGGCCTCGTCGGGAGCCCGGGTGTCGGTGCGCATCGACGACCTCGACGGCGGGTCTCAGGTGCTCGCGGGCGATGACTTCCTCACCCTGCCCGTCGGGGGTCTCGGGGTCGTTCCCCTGCTCATCGAGACGGCGGCCGCGTTCGAGTCGGGGCGCCTCGACGCCCTCGAGATCATCGACCGCGCCGCCGTGCAGCCGGCCGCGCACGGCGGCCTGTGGCAGCACCTCAAGGCGCCCGCGCTGCCGCTGACCGATGTGGCGATGCTCGCCGCATCTTCGGGCGATGCCCTCGCCGTCAACGCGCTGCTGCACCGCGTCGGCCTGCAGTCGGTGCGGGCCCGCGTCGAGCAGCTGGGGCTGCGCCGCACAGCGCTTCTCGACCGCTTCCGTGACGACCGCGGACCCGACGACGCCCCGCACCTCGCGTTGTCGACGGCGCGCGAGATGGCCCAGGTCTTCGCGGGGCTCGTGAACTCGACGATCGTCTCGCCGGGGGTGAGCGCCCAGGTCGCCGAGTGGCTGAGCCTGAACCACGACCTCTCGCTCGTGGCATCCGCGACCGGGCTCGATCCGTTCGCGCACGAGAACGACCAGCACGGGCTGCTGTTCATCAACAAGACCGGCCGCGCGCCCGGCGTGCGCGCCGAGGCGGGGGTGCTCGGCGGGCCGCGGGCCGGGGTGGCCTACGCCCTGATCGTCAACTTCGACGACCTCTCGATCGCGCATCGCCTGCGCGCGCACGACGCCTTCCGCGTGCTGGGCGTCGAGCTCATGGAGTACGTGTACTGACGCTCACGTGGTGCGCACGCGCCACACGCTGCGCGAGCACGACGCGGCCATCGAGGCCAGCACGATGACCGCCGCGCATCCCAGCAGCACCGGAGGTGTTCCGACGGCGTGCGCGAGCGGCCCCACGAGCACCTCCCCGAGCGGCACCGCGACGAACGAGCCGACCATGTCGTACGAGTACACCCGCGACAGTGTCTCGCGGGGCACGTGCGTCTGCAGCGACTGATCCCACGCGATCGCGAAGAGCTCGATCGCGAGCCCGCCGACCGCGAACGCCAAGACGAGCACCGCGAGCGTCGGCTGCAGCGCCAGCATGATCACCGGAAGACCCACGGATGCCATGCCGGCGACGCCGATGCCGAGGGCACGCCGCGGCCGCCATCGCAGGGCGAGCAGCGCGCCGAGCGCGAGGCCCGCGGTCTGCGCCGCGATGACGAGACCCCACCCGGCCCGCCCGAAGGTCTCGTCGGCGACGAGGGGACCGAGCACGGTCGTCGCACCGACGAAGGCGGCGTTCAGCACGGCGAACTGCAGCACGACGATCCAGACCCAGCGGCGGCTCGCGAACTCCCGCCACCCGACGCGCAGATCGCTCCACACCGAGACGGTCTCGCCGGGGGAGGCGGCATCCGCCCGCTCCGGAAGACGAAGGCGCGCGAACAGCAGCGCCGCGACCGCGAAGGCCGCCGCATCGATCGCGAGACCCCAGCCGGGCCCGACCGCGGCGACGACGACGGCGCCGACCGAGGCGCCCACGATGCTGCCGCCGTTCACGCCGAGGCGCAGCAGCGCGTTGGCAGGGCGCAGCTCGGTCGCGGGAACGGTGTCGGGCACGAGCGCCGCTGCAGCGGGCAGGCTCACAGCCGAGACGGCGCCGTTCACGACCCCGAGCAGCACGAGGATCGGGATGCCGGCGGTGCCGGTGAGCACGAGGGCGGCGATCGTCCCCTGGGTCGCCGCCGCCGCCAGCGACGAGCCGACGAGCACGGCGCCGCGCGGCAGCCGGTCGGCGATGACCCCGCCGAACAGGAGCATCGCGACGTTCGCGACCGAGCGGGCCGCTACCACGAGTCCAAGGTCGGCGGCCGAGCCGGTGAGATCGAGAACCGCGAAGGCGAGGGCGATGGGGGCGACGGCATTGCCGACGATGGCGGTCGTGCGGGCGGCCAACAACCAGCGGAACGGAGCGAATGACAGCGGACCCCTCATCGCGTCCGCTTCACGGGGAAGAGGGCGGCCGTCATCGAGACGGGCTGCGTGCCCGGGGTGCGCGGCGGGCGGGCCGCGGCGTGCAGCAGTGCGGAGGCCTCGCCGACGTGCTGCACGATGCGTCGCCACACCGCGGGCTCGATCCACAGCTCGGCGTCGGTCGAGATCGCCGGGCCGTCGATGCGCGCGCGTGCGCGCCGACGGAGTTCGTCGATCAGTGCCTCGACGTACTCCTCCTCGCTCGCGGGGGAGCGTTCGCCGAGAGGGGCGTCGGGGTCGTACCGCCGCGACGACGATTCGTGGCGGTAACGTTTCGCCTCGCCGCCGCGCAGTCGCACGACCTCGACGACACGGACCAGCCCCGCCCGCTCCAGCACGCGCAGGTGGTAGCTCGCGGACGCTTGAGAGACGCCGAGTTCGCGTCCCGCCTCGGCGGCGCTGAGGGCGGCACCCGTGAGCAGGGAGAGCAGGCGGAGCCGCAGGGGGTGCGCCGTGGCGCGCAGCTCGTCGATTCGCGACATCCGGACATCGTGGCCCGGACCGGTGGCGACCGTCAAACGAGTCTTTGGGGGTCGGCGAAATGTTCCCCCTTCCCGCGTGCGAACGCAATCCCTCCTGTGCGGCCCTCTGTCGCTGGGACCCTGGTGGTCCTCTGACCGAGAAAGGGACCGAAGCCATGTCCGACACCACTCCCACCAGCGACCCGTTCGCGAACAACAGCGGCCCCGAGGGCCACTCGATCACCGACTGGACCGACCTCGGTCGCGAGATGTGGTCGTACCTCACCGGCCGCGGCGCCGCGGTCAACTACTCCTTCGTCGACATGACCGTCGAGGTGCCGCGCGACATCGGTCCCGACGCCCCCCGCGCCACGTGGAAGCTCAACGGCACGCTGCGCGTCACCACGAGCGACGACACCGCGGCCGGGTCCGACCCGTACCGCGGCAACTGAGGGGCGGCGCCGTCATGGTGCGCCTCGACATCGACCTCGCCTTCACCGAGACCGAGCAGGGGGCCGATGCCGACCTCCCGCCGTTCGAGGGGACGATCACGGCCGCGGGGAGCGAGATCCGCATCGTCGTGAGCGATCCCTCGCGTCTGCCCGGCAACGGTCGACGCACGCTCGCCGAGCTGTCGACGGTGGCCGACGCGCTGGCATCCCGCGGCATCTCCGTGCAGCTGGAGGGTCCCGACGGCCCGATCCTGCAGCTCGGCGAGGTCAAGAGCAATCCGCTGCAGCGGGTCATCACGGGGTCGAAGCACATCCGACTCGGGTCGGTCTCGGCAGTGGCGCCGCTGATGACCCGGCGCAACAAGGGCCAGGCGCTGACCTTCCCGATTCCGCCCGAGACCCCGCTGCCGCTCGTGCCCACGATCAACCGCACGGTGCGCCGACGCATCACCACGACGCACTACACGCCCGGGTCGGGCAGGCCCCGCCTCATCTTCGCGGTGGGCGATTCGAGCTGGGACGGCTCGCGTCCGCGCGAGTTCGACCTGCTGCCGACGAAGACGACCATCGGCTCGGGCAGCGACGTGGATCTGCAGCTGCCGGGGCTCGCCCCCCTGCACGCCGAGATCCGGCACGAGGGCGACGACGAGTACGTGCTCTACGGCTTCGACGAGGTCGGCGGCGGCGGAGCGCGCGAGCAGGGCCCCGGCCGCGGCCGCGGCGGACGCATCCTGCGCACCGGCGCGCGCATCGAGCTGGGCGACTGGCGCCTGGCGTACTTCCGCGCGGAGTTCGCCGATCACGGACGCCCCTACGGCGGCCGCCAGGGCGGCGAGCTGTCGGATCAGCGCAAGCAGCCGCCGCGCGGCGGCACGGGTCCGCTCAGTCGCGCGAGCGATCCGGAGTAGCCCCGTCGCTTCGCGCAGGCGTCTCGCGCCCCACTGTGGCGCCGAGACTGCATCTCGCTGACGAAACCGTTGCAGGTTGCAACGCACATGTCAGCGAGATGCAGTCTCGCGATGCGGGGGTGCCGCCGCGGCCGCCCGCGCGGGCGTCGAGCCGGGCGGATCGGCCGGGGTCCCGGCATCCGGGATCTAGAAGACGATCGTGTGGTTGCCGTGGCGGATCACGCGGTCTTCGGCGTGCCACAGCACGGCGCGCGAGAGCACCTGGCGCTCGACGTCGGCGCCGCGGCGGGCGAGCTCGGCCGAGGAATCGGCGTGGGTCACGCGGACCGTGTCCTGCTCGATGATCGGACCCTCGTCGAGGTCGCTCGTGACGTAGTGCGAGGTCGCCCCGATGAGCTTCACACCGCGCTGCTTCGCCTTCTTGTAGGGCTCCGCGCCGATGAAGGCCGGCAGGAACGAGTGGTGGATGTTGATCACCGGCACCCCGATCTTCTCGAGGAACTCCGGCGAGAGGATCTGCATGTAGCGCGCGAGCACGATGAAGTCGACGTTGCCGACCAGCAGCTCGAGGATGCGGGCCTCGGATGCCGACTTGTCGGGCCCCGGCGTCGACGGCACGTGGAAGAAGGGCACGCCGAACGAGCGCACGTCTTCAGCGGCCGTGGTGTGGTTCGACACGACCATCGGGATGCTGACGGGGAGGTCGCCACGACGATGACGCCACAGCAGGTCGAGCAGGCAGTGATCCTGCTTCGAGGCGAGGATCGCCATGCGCTTGGGCGTCGAGAGGTCGGTGAGCGTCCACTCGAGCTCGAAGCCGTCGCCGAGGGTCTTCGCGAGGTCGGCCTCGATCTCGGGGAACGCGGCCGAGAGGTCGGGGCGGTGGAACACCACGCGCTGGAAGTACGCCCCGCCGCGCGGGTCGTCGGAGTACTGGTCGAAGGCGACGATGTTGCCGCCCTGGCGCGCGATCAGCGCCGAGACCGCGGCGATGATGCCGGGGGTGTCACTGCCATGCACGATGAGACAGGCGTGATCGGGCTGCAGGTGGGGGCTCGCGGAGACCATCGGACCATTATTCCGCGCGCGGGTGGCGTCGCCGACCACGCGCGGCGTCGGTCCGGGGCGTCGTTCGTGGCCCCGGGGCCACGTCTGTCACCCCGGGGCCACGTCTGCCGCCCCGCCACAGCCCGACACCGGCAGGAATCAGAGGCGCACGACGATCTTCTGCGCCGAGACGCCCGCGCGCTGCCGGTCGAGGGCGCCCTGCACGGCGTCGAGGCCGTCGCCGACGACGAGCGGGGCGGGCGCGGGGCGTAAAGAGCCCTCGGCGAGCAGGCGTGGGACGACCTCACCCCACAGGCGCGGTCCCATCTCGTCGTCGCGCAGGCTGCTGCCCCAGACGAAGTTCGCGCGGATGCCGCGACGGCGGGCGCGCAGCGTCGAGCGCAGCGTGCCGAGCCCGATGCGCGTGAAGACCGGCAGCATCGCGGGAAACAGGCGGCGGCGACCGACCAGCGCGTCGAGGGCGATCGGCGTGCTCGCCATGGCCAGCCGATCCCCACCGGTGCGGGCGAGGATGTCGATGCACGCGTCGGTCGAACCGGCCCCGAGGGCCACCGCGCCGACCACGGGGCGTCCGCCGACAGCCTCGACGAGCTCCGCCACGGCGGAGGGCGAACGGTGGTCGACGACGGCGTCGGCCCCGAGGTCGCGCACGGTCGCCGCGTTGCGGGCGGATGCCGTGGTCACGACGTCGTACCCGGCGGCGCGGGCCAGTTGGATGGCGTTCATGCCCACGCTCGTGGATCCGCCCCAGATCACCACGACGCCTCGAGCGGTGCCGGGCGCCGGGTCACCCGGCATCCGGAGTCCGAGGTGCGGGGTTTGGAACAGGGCGCACGCCGCCGTGGACAGGCCCAGCGGAAAGACGGCGGCCTCCTCGTCGGAGAGGCTGTCGGGCGTGGGAGCGGTGAGGCGCTCGAGCAGGGTCGTGTACTCCTGGAACGCTCCCTCGCGGAGGGGATCGCGGCCGCGGTCGGTGCCGGTGGCGAGCCCGAAGACGCGCTGACCCGCACGGAAGCGCGTGACGGCGGCGCCGACCGCCACCACCTCGCCCGCGACGTCGGAGCCGAGCACGGCGGGGGTGCGCAGCCATCGGTAGGTGATGCGGCTGGTGCCCTGGACGACCCAGTCGACGGGATTGACCGCCACCGCGCGCACGCGCACGAGCACTTCGTCGGCGGCGGGCGCGGGGGTGTCGAGCGTGCCGAGGGTCAGCGCGGCACGGGGTGCGGCGAGCAGGGCGGCGGCGTGCGATGTCATGGGGGGCCTTTCGCGTGATGACACGGAGTGTCTTCACTCTAGACCTGATGACACCGAGTGTCGTCGCATAGGATCTCGGCATGGCCAGATGGGCACCCGACACGCGAGAGCGCCTGCGCACGGCGGCGATGGAACTCTTCGCCGAGCGCGGCTTCGACGCGACGACCGTGCCCGACATCGTCGAACGCGCCGGGGTCACGCGCAGGACGTTCTTCCGCCACTTCGGCGACAAGCGCGAGGTGTTCTTCGGCGACGACGAGATCCCCCGGCTCGCCGCCGAGATGCTCGCCGCCGCGCCCGCAGACCTGCCGCCGTTCGCGATCGCCTGGGCGGGGTTCCTCTCCCTCTCCGCCGATCGCTTCGAGCCGCGGCGTCACGAGATCGTGGCCGCGCGCGAGCTCATCGAGTCGGAGCCCGCTCTGCGCGAACGCGATCTGCAGAAGCAGGCCGACCTGCGGGCAGCCCTGGTCGAGGGCTATCGCGCCCGCGGTGTCGAGCCCCTGCAGGCCCGAGTGCTCGCGGGGGTCGCGGTGGAACTGCTGCAGATGGCCCTCGAGCAGTGGGCGAGCGACGACACGGGCGCGCCCTTGAGGGACCATCTCGAAAGGGTCCGTCGCGAGATGTCGGCCGTCCTGTCCTGACGGTCCACCCGCCGTCCGCCACCCGCCCGCCGGGGGTCGCGAGCGGGGATAGCCTGGAACACGTGACAAGCGCCCTCCACCTCGACCGGCCGGGGTGGCGCACCTGGACGCTGTGGGGCGTCGGCGTGCTCGCCTACGTCGTGTCGATCATCAACCGCACCTCGCTGTCGGCGGTGGGAGTGGATGCGGCCGTGCGGTTCGGCGCGGATGCCTCGGCGCTGTCGATGTTCGCCGTCATCCAGCTCTTCGTCTACGGCGCGATGCAGATCCCCGTGGGCCTCCTGCTCGACCGGTTCGGCGCGCGCCCCATGATCGCGATCGGCATGGTGCTGATGGCGCTCGGCCAGCTCGTCATGGCGTTCGCGGATGCCGTGGGCATCGGCATCCTGGCCCGTGTGCTGATCGGCGCGGGCGATGCCGCGATCTTCCCGAGCGTGCTGCGCGTGATCGCCACGTGGTTCCCGGCCCAGCGCGCGCCGGTGCTCGTGCAGTTGACCGGCATCATCGGCCAGCTCGGCCAGATCGTCGCGGTGGTCCCGCTCGCGGCCCTGCTGCACGCCACGAGCTGGAGCGTCACCTTCGGCAGCGTCGCGGGGCTCGGCGTGCTGTTCGCGATCCTGACCTTCCTCGTGATCCGCAATCGTCCGCCCGAACGTCGATCCGATCCGGTCGACACCTCCGTCGACACGCAGACCGGCGCCGTGCGCGTGGTGCGGTCGGCCCCCGACCTGCGACGCGGCTTCCGCGAGTCGTGGGCGCACCCCGGCACGCGCCTCGGCTTCTGGTCGCACTTCGCCACGCCCTTCGCGGGCACCGCGTTCATGCTGCTGTGGGGCTTCCCCTTCCTCACCGCCGGCGAGGGTCTGTCCCCGGGCACCGCCTCGCTCGTGATGACCTCGCTCGTGCTCTTCAGCATCCTGAGCGGCCCCGTGATCGGGGCGCTGTCGAGTCGGCATCCGACCCGCCGTTCGCGCTGGCTGGTGCTGCCGACCGTGGTGTTCCAGGCGGTCGTGTGGATCGTCGTGATCGTCTGGCCCGGGCCGGCGCCCGTGTGGCTGCTCGTCGTGCTCATGTTCGCGCTGTCGACCGGGGGACCGGCGTCGATGATCGCGTTCGATCACGCGCGCACGTTCACCCCCAGCCACCGCCTGAGCACCGCGACCGGCATCGTCAACGGCGGCGGGTTCCTCGCGGCCCTCCTGGCCATCCTGTTCATCGGTATCGCGATGGACGTGCAGGGTGCGGGCAGCCCCGACACCTACTCGCTCGACGCCTTCCGCATCGCGTTCCTCACGCAGGTGCCGCTGTGGCTCATCGGCGGGATCGCGATCGTCATCGAGCGCGGGCGCACCATCCGCCACGTCGCGGGCACGCTGACGCCACCGCGCTGACGCCACCGCGCTGACGCCACGCCGACGGCGCGGGGCAACGCCGCGGTGCGAGACTCGAAAGCATGAGCGAGATCGACATCCGCACCCTCGACACCGTCGACGCGATCCACGAGGCCGCCGGGGTGCTCGACCGGGTCTGGGGCGAGAAGGGCACGATGCCGGCCAACATCCTGCGCGCGCTCGAGCACTCGGGCAACTACGTCGTCGGTCTGTACGACGGCGACCGCATGATCGGCGCGTCGGCGGCGTTCTTCGGCCCGCCCGCCGCGCGGTCGATGCACTCGCACATCACCGGCGTGCTGCCGGAGTACCAGGGTCGCGGTCTCGGGCGACAGCTCAAGATCCTCCAGCGCGACTGGGCGCTCGAGCGCGGGGTGGGCCACGTCACGTGGACCTTCGACCCCCTGGTCGGCCGCAACGCGCACTTCAACCTCGCCGTGCTCGGCGCGCGCGTCACCGACTACCTCGTCAATCAGTACGGCGAGATGGACGACGCGGTCAATCGCGGCGACGAGTCCGACCGGCTCCTGGTGTCGTGGGCGCTGGCCGAGCCGCCCCTGCCGACGCCGGCCGATGACGAGGTCGTCGCGGTGGTCGCCGTACCCGACGACATCGAGGCTCTGCGTGCGAGCGACCCCGCGGCCGGGGCCGAGTGGCGCGTGCGCGTGCGCGACGAGATGCGCGAGCACCTGGCATCCGGACTCCGTATCGACGGCTTCGACCGACGCGGCTACCTCCTCCTCCGCTGAGGCCTAGAGCGCGGCGGCCAGTGCCCGTCCGACGGTCCGGCCGGTGAAGATGCACTGCCCGAGGAAGGTCCCCTCGAGCGCGTTGTAGCCGTGCGCGCCGCCGCCGCCGAAGCCCGCCGCCTCGCCCGCGGCGTAGAGGCCCTCGATCGGTCGGCCCTCGGCATCCAGCGCCCTGCCCTGCAGGTCGGTCTGGATGCCGCCGAGCGTCTTGCGCGTCACGATCCACAGGCGCACCGCGATGAGCGGTCCGTGCTTCGGATCGAGCAGGGCGTGCGGGGTGGCCGTGCGGAAGAGGCGGTCGCCGAGAAAGCGGCGGCTGTTGCGGATGCCGATGGTCTGGGCGTCCTTCGAGTACGGGTTCACGAGCTCGTTGTCGCGCGCGACGATCTGGGCCCGGATGCCGTCTGCGTCGAGCAGGTCGTCTCCGGTCAGGGCGTTCATGCCGCGCACGAGTTCGGAGAGGTCGTCGGCGACCACGAAGTCGGCACCGTGCTCCTTGAAGGCCTCCACGGGCCCGGGGGCGGAGCGTCCGAGGCGCGTGCGCAGCAGCAGGCCGAGGTCGCGGCCGGTGATGTCGGGGTTCTGCTCCGAGCCCGAGAGGGCGAACTCTTTCTTCACGATCGTCTGGTCGAGCACGAACCACGAGTAGTCGTAGTCGGCGATGTCGGGGGTCGTGCGCAGGATCTTCAGCGTGCCGAGGGTGTCGTAACCCGGCAGCCCCGGCGCGGGCAGGCGTCGTCCGCGCGCGTCGAGCCACATCGACGAGGGACCGGGGAGGATCCGGATGCCGTGCCCCGGCCACACGGGATCCCCGTTCTGCAGCCCCTCGGTGTAGTGCCACATGCGGTCGCGGTTCACCAGGCGCACGCCCTGCTCGGCGGCGATGTCGAGCATGCGCCCGTCGACGTGCGCGGGGACGCCGGTGACCATCTTCTTCGGCGGGATCCCCAGTCGCTCGGGCCACCACCGGCGCACCCGGTCGTGGTCGCCGCCGATGCCTCCGGTCGCGATGACGACGGCGTGCGCGGTCACTGCGAAGTCGCTGACGACGTCACGGGAGGAGGACACGCCACGAGCGCTGTGGTCGGGGGCGAGCACCGCACCCGAGACGCCCGTCACGCGACCGTCGGTGAACTCCAGCCGGTCGACGCGGTGCCGGAAGCGCAGGGTCAGACCCCTGGCATCCGCCGCCTCCCGTGCCCGATCGGCGAACGGCTCCGAGATGCCGGTGCCGGTGCCCCAGGGCACGTGGAAGCGGGGGACCGAGTTACCGTGTCCGGCGGCCGATCCGGCGCCTCGTTCGGCCCAGCCGACGACGGGGGTGAACCTCACGCCCTGTTCGTGCAGCCACGGGCGGGCCTCGCCGGCGGCGAACTCGACGAAGGCGCGGCCCCACTTCTCGGCCCACTCGTCTTCGGGGTGGTCGCCGTCGAGGCGGTCCCAGCCGGCCGAGCCCTGCCAGTCCTGCCACGCGAGGTCGAAGGAGTCCCGCACGCCGAGCCGACGCTGCATGGGGGTGTCGACGAGGAAGATGCCGCCGAACGACCAGAACGCCTGCCCGCCGAGGTTGGCGGCGTTCTCTTGGTCGAGGAGCACGACCTTCTTGCCGGCCCGCACCAGTTCGGCACACGCGACGAGACCCGCGAGCCCCGCCCCGACGACGATGACGTCTGCGTCCACGACTCCTCCTCGACTCGCGCGACCTTCGCGAGAAGGCTATCGAGCCGAGGGGGTCACTGCTCCGAGATCGGGGTGCGGAGGTGATTCAGGCCCGGGGTGCTCTACGCGACTACTTCGACCTGATGGTCATCGACGAGCATCTCCCGATGGAGGAGGGGCTGCGCCTCTTGGCGGAGAAGTATCAGCCCCAGGCCCCAGGCGGACTCATCGCGAATGTCGTTCGCGGTCTCGGCTACATGGGCGACGTCGAAGACGATCCCTCGCTTCCCGTGTCACGAGCGGAGATCGAGCAGTTTTGGTCGGCACGGCAACCACGCCTGGCTCGTCAGGCACTCTGACTGCCTGGGGCGTCACTGCTCCGAGATCGGGGTGTCCTTCTCGGCCGCGGGGTCGCCCTGGCCCGGCCCCGGGCGCACCGCGGCGTCGTCGCGCACGTCGATGCGGGTGACGCCGTCGTGCTCGCTGACGTCGAACCGGGGAGCGGCGTCCGCCTCCGTGGCCTTGGGGGCGCTGGTCAGCTGGTCGTGACGGTTCTCTTCGAAGCTCTTCTCGTCGCTCACTGCGGTCACTCCTTCTCGCCGGCCGAACGCCAGGCGTCCGACTCCATGTGCGAGCCCGCCTGCGGGCCCATGTGCAGCATTCCGCCGTCGACGACCCAGCTGGCCCCCGTGACGTAGGCGCTCTCGCGCGATGCGAGGAAGCGGATCACGTCGGCGACCTCCTCGGGCTTTCCGGGGCGACCCAGCGGGATGCCGGGGCGGTGGATGCGCTCGGCGTCTTCGGCCGACATGTCGTTGATGGGGGTGGCGATCTCTCCGGGCGCGACCGCGTTCGCGGTGATGCCGTACTGGCCGAGCTCGAGGGCCATCGTCTTGATGAGGCCGCCGACGCCGTGCTTGGCGGCGACGTAGGGGGCCGATCCGACGCGCGGCTGGTGCTCGTGCACGCTCGACACGACGATGAGGCGTCCGCCGTTGCCCGCGGTCACCATGCGGCGGGCCGCGGTGTGCAGGGCGAGGAACGCGCCGTCGAGGTTGAGTGAGATGTCGGTGCGCCAGGTGTCGAAGTCGAGGTCGAGGAAGGTGCCGCCGATGCCGCCTCCGGCGTTGTTGACGAACACGTCGAGACCGCCGAGCTCGTCGGCCATGGCGTTCACGGCATCCGGGACCGCGTCGAAGTCGGTCGCGTCGAACTGCGCGACGACCGCCTTCGCGCCGCGCTCACGCACGGCGGCGGCGGTCTCTTCGGCGCCGTCCTTGTCGGAGTGGTAGGTGACGGCGACGTCGATGCCGGCGGAGGCGAGGGCGAGGGCGGTGGCCGCGCCGATGCCGGAGTCGGAGCCGGTGACGATCGCGTGGCGGGGGGTGAAGTCGGCGCTCATGAGGGCGACGCTACGCGCGCTACACCGACGGTCGCGGTCCCTTGCCAGGCCTGCGCGCGGGCGTTACGGTCGCGGATCCCGTTCGCTAGCCTGCCGTCATGCCGCTGATCCGCCCCACCGCGCCCGTGACCCTCGAAGCCGTGGAACTCCGTGTGCTGCACATGCCCCTGGTGTCGCCCTTCACCACCTCGTTCGGCACCGAGACGGTGCGCGAGGTGATCGTCGTGACCGCCGAGACGCCCGACGGTCGCGGCTGGGGAGAAGTGGTGACGCAGTCCGAACCGTCGTACTCCAGCGAGTACACGCAGGGCGCGTGGGACGTGCTGACCCGCTTTCTCGCCCCGGCGCTGCTCGCGCGTCGGACCGTCGCGCCGGAGGAGGTCACCGGAGCACTGCACCACGTCGTCGGCCACCGCATGGCCAAGGCCGGTCTCGAGCTCGCGGTGATCGACGCGGCCCTGCGCGCCGAGGGGCGGAGCTTCGCCGCGTACCTCGGCGCCGAGAAGGACAGGGTGCCCTCGGGCGTCTCGGTCGGCATCCAGAGCGATCCCCAGGCGCTCGTCGCCGCCGTCGGCGGCTACCTCGACGACGGCTACGTGCGCATAAAGATCAAGATCAAGCCCGGTCGCGACATCGACGACACAGCCGCCGTGCGCGCGGCCTTCGGCGGCATCCCGCTGCAGGTCGACGCCAACTCCGCCTACACGTTGGCGGATGCCGACACCCTCGCCGAACTGGACCGCTTCGACCTGCTGCTCATCGAGCAGCCCCTGCAGGAAGACGACCTGGTCGATCACGCGACCCTCGCGAAGCGCCTGTCGACGCCCATCTGCCTCGACGAGTCGATCGTGAGCGACAAGGCCGCCGCCGACGCCCTGGCCCTCGGCTCCGCCGCCATCATCAACATCAAGGCGGGTCGCGTCGGCGGGTACCTCGAGGCCATCGCGATCCACGACCGCGCGCTCGACGCGGGCATCCCCGTGTGGTGCGGCGGCATGCTCGAGACCGGCATCGGCCGCGCGGCCAACGCCGCCCTCGCGGCCCTGCCCGGATTCACGCTGCCGGGCGACATCTCGGCATCCGCCCGCTTCTACACCCGCGACATCGTGACCGCGCCGGCCGTGATCGAGGACGGACACGTACGCGTACCGACCGGTGCGGGGCTCGGTGTCGAGATCGACGAGGCCGCGCTGGAGGCGTTCACCGTGCGCCGCGAGCGGATCACGCGCTGACGCCCGGCGGGCGACCAGGCGGGCGCGGGCCGCTTCGATAAACTGGTGCCTGCGCTCTCGCGCTCGATCCCCACACCTTTTCCGACCATTGGAGCCACCGTGGCCGAACAGTCCCGCCTCGACAAGGTCATCGCCCTCGCCCGCCATCGCGGATTCGTCTTCCAGGCCGGTGAGATCTACGGCGGTTCGCGCTCCGCGTGGGACTACGGCCCCCTCGGCACCGAGCTCAAAGAGAACATCCGCCGGCAGTGGTGGCAGACCTTCGTGCGCGGCCGCGGCGACATGGTGGGCCTCGACTCGAGCATCATCCTCCCCAAGCGGGTGTGGGAGGCCTCGGGACACGTCGCGACCTTCACCGACCCGCTCGTGGAGTGCCTGCACTGCCACAAGCGCTTCCGCGCCGACACCCTCATCGAAGACTTCGAGGCCCGCAAGGGACGCAAGGCCGAGAACGGCCTCGCCGACGTGCCCTGCCCCAACTGCGGCACCAAGGGCCAGTACACCGAGCCCAAGGCGTTCTCGGGCCTGGTGAAGACCTACCTCGGCGTCGTCGACGACGAGTCGGGTCTGTACTTCCTGCGCCCCGAGACCGCGCAGGGCATCTTCGTGAACTTCTCGAACGTGCTCACGGCGTCGCGTCGCAAGCCCCCGTTCGGCGTCGGACAGGTCGGTAAGGCCTTCCGCAACGAGATCACCCCCGGAAACTTCATCTTCCGCACGCGCGAGTTCGAGCAGATGGAGATCGAGTACTTCACCCCGCCGGCCGAGGCGAACGAGTGGTTCGAGCACTGGGTCGAGGCGTGCTGGAACTGGTTCATCGAGCTCGGCATCGACCCCGAGAACATGAAGCGTTTCGACGTGCCCGAAGACGACCGCGCGCACTACTCCGCCGGCACGATCGACGTCGAGTACCGCTTCGGCTTCCCGGGCAAGGAGTGGGGCGAGCTCATGGGTGTCGCCAACCGCACCGACTACGACCTGAAGAGCCACTCCGAGGCGTCGGGCCAGTCGCTCACCTTCTTCGACCAGGCCTCGGGCGAGAAGTACACGCCCTACGTCATCGAGCCCTCGTTCGGTCTGACGCGCGCGATGATGGCCTTCCTCGTCGACGCCTACCGCGAAGAAGAGGTGCCCAACGCCAAGGGCGGCACCGACACCCGCACGGTGCTCAAGCTCGACCCGCGCCTCGCGCCCGTCAAGGTCGCGGTGCTGCCGCTCTCGCGCAACGAGCGCCTGTCGCCGCTGGCCCGCGAGGTCGCCGACACGCTGCGCGCGGCCGGCTGGAACATCGACTTCGACGACGCCGGAGCGATCGGCCGCCGCTACCGTCGCCAGGACGAGATCGGCACGCCCTACTGCGTCACCGTCGACTTCGACTCGCTCGACGACAACGCCGTGACGGTGCGCGACCGCGACACCATGGGTCAGGAGCGCATCGGCCTCGACGCCCTGCACGGCTACCTCTCGGAGCGCCTGCGCGGGGCCTAACCGCCCGTTTCACGCCGCGTTCACGGCGGAGTACGTACCGGATGCCGTGACCCCGAGGTCGCGGCATCCGGTTTCTCTTTCGGTGGGTGCGGATGGCGGTCCGCGGACAACCCCCGGGCAGGTCGGAGGTCTTCGCTAGCCTGGGGCGACGACCGACGCCGAGGGGGCACGATGACGGAAGTCGATCACGGGGGAGCACTGCCGGGCATCGCCTGGCCCACGCAGCCGGGGGCGCTCGTCGACACCTCGCGCTGCCCGTCGTGTTTCGCACCCATCACGACCTCGCCGTGCCCGCGCTGCGAGCTCGACCTGACCGACGCGCGCACCGCGCGCGTGCTCGACCTGTCTCGCCGCATCGTCGAGCTGGTCGACGAGCGGGCCGATGCCCTGTTGCGGATCCACCGCGACGCTGTTCCGGTGGCTGCTGCGGGTCTGGCGGACGTAGAGTCGCCGGTCCCGTCGATTCCGCTCGCGCCGGCGTCCGAGCTGGTGCCGGAGGTAGGCCCCGCGCCCGAGCCCGCTCCGTCGGGGGAGCTGCACCCCGTGCTTCCCGCTGCGGCCACCGCGGTGGGGGAGCCGCCGACCGTCGTGACGGCTGCCGCGGCCGCCGCCGTGCCACCCGTCGCTGCCGCGCCCGTCGCCGCGGCATCCGGGTCGGCGCCGTCGTCCGCCGCCGTCCCGGCGCCGCCGGTCGCACCGCCTGTCGCGCCGCCGCCCGGCGCGGCTGCCCCCGCCGCCGAGCCCGCCCGGCCCCGCCGCTCGGGCGTGCAGGTGTTCCTGCTCTCGGTCGGTGTCGTGCTGCTCGCGGTGGCTGCGGCGTTCTTCCTGACCGTCGCGTGGATCAACGGCGGCCTCGTGCTGCGCTCGATCGTCATCGCGCTCGTCACAGCCGGCGTGATCGCCACGGCGTCGATCCTGCGGCGGCGCGGACTCGGCGCGACCGCCGAGGGCATCGCGCTGCTCGGCATCGCCTTCGTCGGCCTCGACGTGTGGGCCGTGCGCGCGAACGACCTGGGGGCGACGGCCGACGTCGACGCCGCCGTCTACTGGGGTGCGACGACGACGGTCGCCGGCGTCGTGTTCGTGGGATGGGCGCGTCTGTCGCGCCTGCGCGCCCCGCTGTCGTCCGCGGTCTTCGCTCTCGCCGTCGGTCCCGCGATGCTGGCCGCAGGCCTGCTCACCCGCGACGCGGCGTTCGGCTGGTGGGCCTGGGGACTGGTGCTGGTGGTCGTGGCTCTCGCGGCCCCGTTCGCCCCTCGGCTCGCCCGCCCTCGCATCGCGCTGACGGTCGAGACGGCGATCGTGCGCGGTCTCGCCGCGCTCGGCGCGATCGTCGCCCTCGCGATGTCGCTGCTCGTCGACCCCGCCAACACCTCGACCCCCGTGATCCTCGCGGGTGCCCTGGCCCTCGCCCTCGCCGTCCACGCGTGGTCGTTCGCGCGCCAGGGGGCCGCGCGGCTCGCGCCCGTGGCCGCGATCGCGGCCGTGCTCGCCCTCGGCGTGGGCATCGCCGGCACCGTCGCCCGCGCCGCCGATGCGACGCTGGCGGCCACCATGCCCGTGCTCGTCGCGGGCGCCGTGGCGCTCGTGCTCGACGCCGCCGCCCGGCGCAGCCCCGGCGGTGTGGGTCGCACGACCCTGAACTCGGCCGCTCTGTCGGCCGCCGTCGCCGCCGGCCTGGCCGCTCTCGTGCCCCTCGGCTGGGCGCTGCTGTCGTTCGGTGCTCCGCTGCGGTGGGTCATCGCGATCTTCGGGCGATCCGCCCTCGAGGCCGATGCTCCGGATGCCACGTCCACCGCCGCCGTCATCGCCCTCGTGGCGCTGGTCGCCCTCGCGATCCTCGTCTGGCGGATCTTCGGGGGCTGGGTCGAGCGTCGCGGCCTCGCGCTCGGCATGGCCGCGACCGTCGCCCTGCTCGCGGGACCGCAGCTGCGCGTGCTGCTCCTCGTCGTGCTCTGGTACCTCGCGATCGCGGTCACGGCTGTCGTCGTGCTGCGGCGTCGCCGCGGCGACATCGGCCTCGCGGCGGTGGTCGGCACCCTGGCACTCGGCACCGGGTGGCTGCTGTCGTTCTCGTCGCCTCTCGCCTGGGCCGTCGCAACGGTCGTCGCCCTGGGGACGCTCGCCGCTGTCGCGGGGGCGCACCCGACGCTGCGCGTGCCCTCGACCGTCGCCGTCGTCCTCTTCGCCTCCGTCAGCGCGCTGTTCGCACCGACGGCGCTCCGGTCCGGAACCGGGACGGTGGTCGAGGGAGCCTCTCCCTTCACGGTCGCCCTCGCGGTGGCGGTCCTGGCGCTGCTCATCGTGGTCGCCCCGCTCGCGCGGCGCCTCGGTCTCGACTCCGCGCAGCGCGAGGCCGGCGCGCTGACGGCCCTCGCGGTCATCGTCGTCGCGGGTGCTCTCGCCCTGCTCACGCGCTTCGTCGCCGCGACGGAAGACTGGCGACTCGACATCGCCGGCATCGTCCCCGCCGCCCGCGCGATCGACCTGTGGCTGCTCGCCTCCGCCGCCGTCGCGGCCGCGGCGTGCGCGGTGGTGCTCTCACCCCCATATCGGTCGTGGCGCGTGGCCCGCCCCGCCTCCGCGGTTCTCCTCCCGCTGCTGGTCGCGACGGCCGCCGGCGCCGTTCTCCGACTCATCGACGCGGATGCCTTCGCGCGGGCGATCGTGCTCGGGGCGATCGCCGTGATCGCCGCGGCGGTGGCGCTGCGGGCCCTCCGCGACGATCGACCGGTGCGCGTCTTCCTCGACGCGGGCACGGCGATCGTGGTGCTGCTGTCGATCGTCGGCGTTCCCTCCGACGGCGTCCGCTGGGTTCCGCTGCTGCTGGCCGCGGTGACCGCGGTGCTGTGGGCGACGGATGCCGACGGGCTCTTCACCGCGCGCGGGATGCGTCGGCACCTCGTCTGGCTCGCGCTCGTCTTCGGGGCTGCGGCCCTGTGGACGCGCCTGTTCTGGGCCGACGCCGAACCCGTCGAGCTCTACACGCTCCCCGTCGGCGTCGCCCTACTCGCCCTCGCGGCGGGGCACGAACGCGCGCGGCGCCTCGTCGCGGGCCGCTCGGCCGCCGCTCCCGCGGTGATCGCGGCGTCGGGCGCGACGCTGGCCCTTGTGCCCACGGCTCTCGCCGACCCCGCCGACCTGACCCGCGCCGTCGTCATCGCCCTGGTCTCGGTCGCCGTGCTCGTGCTCGGAGCCTGGCTGCGGCCGCCGCGCACTCCCGACGAGCTCCCCGTCGCTGTCGGCGCCGCCGGGGCGCTCGCGCTCGTGCTGCTGACGGTCTCGCAGATCGGGCATGGCGTGGGTCGAGGCGCCCTCGGCTTCGCCGACCTCGTCGTGCTGGTCACGGCCGCGGCGATCCTGGTCGCAGCCGCGGGACTCGCCCGCCGCCCGTCGACGTGGGCGCCGAGGCTCGCGCGAGCCGTCGCGCTAGCGGCGGTGATCGTCTTCGCGCTCGGCGAGACCGCGCTGGTCGCGGCCGGTGAGGGGGCGATCGTGCGCGCCGTCGGTGCCGTCGTGCTGCTGGGTGCGCTCGGCGTCGTCTGCCTCCGTCTCGCGCGGCCCGTCCTGGGGGTTCCGCTCGCGGGTGCCGGTCTCGGGGGAGCGGCCCTCGTCGCCCTCGTCGGCGTCGGTGCCGACGTGCGGCCGATCGAGTGGATGACGGTGCCCCTCGCCGTCGCGTGGGTTGCCGGTGCACTGCTGTCGCGCTCTCGCCCCCTCCCGCCCGTCCTCGTCGCGTTGGCCGCCGCGGGCCTCGCCATCGGACTCCTGCCCTCGGCCGCGCTCGCGGACTCGTCGCTGGTGCGCGCCCTCGCCGTGGTCGTCGCGGCGGTCGCGATCCTCGGCGCCGCGCTGCGTCTGCGCGGCGCCCTCGCGCCGCTCGTCGTGCCCGTCGTCGCGGTCGGTTCACTCGCCCTCGCCCTCGCCGCCTCCCTGCGCGCCGTGCGAGAGCTCACCACCCCGTTCTTCGACGTCTGGATGCTCGTCGCCACCGTGCCCCTGTTGGGCGTCGCGGTGCTGCTCGTGCGGCGTCGCCCCGATGTCACGCGGGCGGTATCGACCGCCCTCGTCATCGCGGCTCCGGCGGTCGCGGTCGTGCTCACCGTGCTCCGGCTCTCGGCGACCGGCGAGGGTTCGCTGCGTCTGGTCGTCACCCTCGCCGCCGTGCTCGCCGTCGGGCTGTGCTGGCGCGCTTCCTCGGCGACGCTCGTCTTCTGGGCGACCTTCGGGGTGGCCGCGGTCCTCGCCGTTGGGGCGTTCGCGATCGGTGCCGCCGACCCCGTCGAGGCGGCCACCGCTCCGCTCGCGGTCGCGCTGGTCGTCCACGGCATCCGCTCGCTTCGACGTCATCCGGCTCTGCGCACCTGGCCGGCCCTCGGGCCCGGGATCGCCCTTCTGCTGGTGCCCTCGTTGCTGTTCGACTTCACGGCCGACAACGCGCTGTGGCGCGCCATCTCCCTCGGCGTCGTGGCTCTCGCGATGCTGCTGGTGGGAGTGCGTCTGCGGTGGCAGGCGCCGGTGCTGCTCGCCGGCATCGTGCTGATCGCGCATGCCGTCGCGCAGCTGTGGCCGTGGATCTCGGCTCTCTACGTGAGCGCGTCCGGTCTGCTGTGGGTCTGGATCGGCCTCGCCGGAGCCGTGCTCATCTTCGTGGCGGCCACCTACGAACGGCGCATCCGCGAGCTCAAGGCGGTGGCTCTGGCGATCCGGTCGCTGCGCTGAGCCGGCGGGCCGCCGAGTCAGAAGCGTCCCCCCTAGGCTCGTCGTGTCTGCAAGGGGGATGAGGATGTCCGAGAATCCAACCCTTGTCGCGAGCCGTCTGCGGACGGCGAGCGTGCTGTTCTCGGCCGCCGCTCTGATCTTGCTCACTATGGGTCTGCTGCTGTCGTGGTCCCGCGTGGCCGTGTTGATCGCGCCCGTACTCATGGGTGCGGCGGCGCTCGTCTTCGCGGTCAGAGCGCGGCGATCCGCGCCCGCGAAATGAAACGGCTCTCTTCCGTTCGTCCTGTCGGCCCCTGCGATCGTCGGTCCCGCCGCCACGGTCACGGCGGTACTCGTCGCGGGTGCTCTCACCCCGTCGGCGGTCTACCGACTCACCGTCGACTCCGCGGACCCCGTCACCGTGACCATTCGTGACGGCGCTGACAGCACGACCGATCAGTGGAACGCCGGACGGTCGATCAGGGTCGAGTCTTCTCAGCCGGTGGTCGGGATCACCGTGAAGTCCTCGGTCGACACGACGATGGTGTCGTGCGAGATCCTCCGCGACGGGATCACCGTCGCCGCCGATGAACGAGCCGGATCGGTCGACTGCAGCTACATCGCCGGCGGTGACTGAGCCAGCCCTTCTCTTCCTTCGCCGCGGCCTGCGCGGCGCGCCCGTGGTGCCGCGTCTGTCGAGCCGAGCGTCAGATGAGCGGCCGGTGGGAGGCGAGGGGAGAGCCCGACCCCGACGCTGGTGTCCGCCAGTTCGAGCGGCAGAGCACGACGAGGATCGCGGTGATCGCCACAGCGTAGATCGCGACGGCGACTCCGCCGGGGGCGCCCAACACCGTCAAGGCCGGCAGCACCAGCATGAAGCCGCCGACGAGCAGGGAGACCAGCACCAGCACTCGATCCATGGACGCGCCTCGCTCGGTCTGCGCCCCCCGGCGGGCGAGAACGAACGAACGCACCGCCACGATCGCGAATAGCGCTGCGACGACCAGATTCCCCGGAAGGGCGAGGAAGGGCGCGGCCACCGAGGCGACCCACACGTCGAGGGCGACGAGCAGCATCACGAGTGCGATGGGTACAAGGAGGGCGGCGATGATGCCCCGCCAGAGGGCGGAGCGGACGGTCGCCTGGTGCACGTCGGCGCTCACTCGCTCGCGAATTCGGGCCAGGCGGTCGCGCGACCGGCGATGCCTTCGATCTGGCTCTGAGCGGCGCTGATCGCGTTGTCGAGCTGAACGTTGGCGCTGATGATCTGCACGAGGGCCGCGGCGATCGCGGTGACCATCGTGATGATCGCCGCCGGAGCCGTGACGATGCCGGCCAGGCACCCGATCCCGGCAATGAGCCCGCCGATGAGCGTGCCGAGCGTGGTGTACATGAGCGTCGTGAACACGTCGAGGCCGCCCGCGAGCTTCTCGAGCGAGGCGGTCACCGGGGTCGAGATGGCGGACTCGAACCCCGTGAGCGTGGTGCGCTGCGCGGCGACGGCCTGCTGATACTTCTGTGCCCCCTTACCCGCCCACTCGTCGTCGGTGGCGAGGGAGTTCGGGTCGATCCGACGGGTGAGATTGGCCAGCTCCGACGCGGCGTCCGTGCGCCACCGGCCGATCATCGACCGCAGCTCGGCGCGGTCGCCGGGGCGACGGTACGGATCGCTGATGACCTGCCAGAGCTCGTCGGCCCGGTCCATGAGCCAGTTCCAGGCGTCGTGCACCGCGTCGGCGGCCCAGCGGAAGACCGCGGGGACGCTCGCCAGAATGCCGTTGACGGTGGAACGGGCCTCTTCGAGGTGACGCTCGATGTCGCGGACGAGGCCGCCCCACTCGGGGGCGGCGGAGCCGCCGGTGACTGTTGTCATGTGCTCATCCTCCTGTTGTCCCGGTCGTGTCGGGAGCCGTCTGTCAGTACTGCGCTTCCCAGAGACCGGTGGTCGTGCTCACAACATCCTCCTCGTTGCGGAGGTACATCTCCCGGACGTTGCGCAGCTCGGTGGCGCCGGCGGTCGCGGTGGCGGAACCGTCGCGAAGGTAGGTGCTCACCGCGTCGACGACCGCTCCGTAGCTCGCGAAGAGCGCGTCGCCTTTCCAGCAGAACACGACGTCGGTGGAGCGGAGATTCGCGACCGCGTTCGCCGCGGTGGACAACTTCTCGCCCACCTCGTCCCACACGGCGGCGTCGTCCTGCAACGCGTCTGCGGCGACGGCGATCTGATTCGGATCAGCCATGATCACTCTCCCCGGGTGAGCATACGGACGAGCTCGACCGGGTCGGCGAGCTCGGTGGCATAGACGTCGAGCGGTGTCCCCGCGAAGAGGCCCTGCGGGGTGGACTCGTCTGATGTCGCCCGGGCGTTCGCCAGAGCGGCGCGCAGAGCGGCGGTCACCTCCGCACCGTCAGCGGAGCGCAGCCATTCGCGGTCGAACTCGAGCTCGCGCAGGTCGTCTGCGGGCCCGAGCACCACGCGCACGCGCCCGTCGCGATCGCTCGCCGTCGTCGCGCGTGAGGCCCGCTCCCGCACGATTTCGAGACTCTGGCGCAGACGCTGCGAGTAGTCCTCCAGGAACCGGTTGACGTTGCGGTGCAGCGCGTCGCCGTCGGCGTCTTCGATGAGGCGGTCGATCTCGCCGCCCCGGCGCGTCGCCGTCAGCGTGGAGGGGGTGGGAACCGTCGGTGCCTCTGCACCGAAAGCCTGCGTCCACGCGCTGAGGCGTTCGACGGCCGCGGTGCCGACCGTCGTGAGCACCGCGGTGGCGAGTTCTTCGGGGGCGATCGCCGTGCGCCAGAACGTTCCGATCTCGATCTCGGGACCGCCGTCGGTCCACCGCACGGCGATCTGACGGTGCGGGTCCTCGGTCGCGGCCGTCCCGTCGACGCTCAGCGCGACCTTCATCTGGTCTGCTTTACGCGTCACCTCGTCATGGAGCGCGTAGAGCTGCTCGTCATCCGTCGACATGGTCCCCCACCCTTGGTCGCACGGTCCCGGCCCCTCACGGCCGAGCCTTCACAACGATCCAACCTAGTAACAGACGGGTGCCGAGGCGAGCCCGATGAGAGAACCCTCATCGAGCGAGCGGTTCAGCCCTTCGCCGCTTTCGCCGCCGCTTTCGCCGCCGCTTTCGCGGCGCGTTTGTGCTCGCGCACCTTCGTCAGCGACTCGGGGCTCACGATGTCGGCCACCGAACGGAACGAACCGTCTTCGCCATAGGGCGCGGAGGCCTCGCGCCAGCCGGCGCCGTCGAAGCCGCGTTGCTTGCCGAGCAGGGCGAGGAAGATCTTCGCCTTCTGCTCGCCGAAGCCCGGCAGGTCCTTCAAGCGCTTCAGCACGGTCTTGCCGTCGGGCTCGTCGCGCGTCCAGAGGTTCTCGGCCTTGCCGTCCCAGTCCTCCTCGATCGCTGCGCACAGGGCCTGCACCCGTCCCGCCATCGACCCGGGATAGCGGTGCACGGCGGGCGACTTCGAAAACGCGGCGGCGAACGCGTCGGTGTCCTGATGGGCGATCGCCCCGGCTTCGACCGGCCCGGTGCGCTCCTGGATCTTGAGCGGCCCCGCGAAGGCGGTCTCCATCGCGACCTGCTGGTCGAGCAGCATGCCGATCAGCAGTGCGAGCGGATTGGTCGACAGCAGCTCGTCGGCGGCCGGGTCGTCGGTGATGCGCAGGCTCATGCGTTCATTCTCCCGCGCACACCCGCGCGTGGGGCGCCCGGCCCCACCCAGGAACGACGAGACTGCACCTCGCTGACAAGAGGGCGTCATCCTGCAGCGGAGATGTCGGCGAGATGCAGTCTCGCGCTCTCCGCGACCGCGCGCTCCCGCGACCCGGCGCCCGACGGCGCGCTCAGGCGGGTTCCGCGATCCACTTGCGAGCGAAGGGCACGGCATCCATCTCGAGCAGATCCTCGGTCGCCTCGCTGATCTGCACCTCGAAGTGCGCGACGCTTCCCGGCTTCAGCCGCTTCACGAGCGAGCCGTCGACGCGGCGGATGACCGTCTCGGTCACCGAGGGCGCATCGTCGTCGATGTGCAGAAGTCCGAGCGCGAAGGTGGCGATCCAGCGCAGCGCGTTGCCCTGGCGGGGTTCGCCCGCGACGACGTAGACCTCGGATGCCGGAGTGCTCACGGCATCCATCCTGCCCGAGGGGCGAGTCAGCTCGCGTCGGCGATCTCGCCGCGCGCGGGAGCGGCGGGCTCGGCCACCTCGATGCCGAACAGGGCGGACAGCGCGTCGATGTACTCGTCGGCGCGGCCGGTCTCGGCGAGCTGGTGCGCGCGCGTGGTCGGGGTGTGCAGCAGCACGCCGACGAGGTGGCGCAGGGCCTGCTCGGTCTGGCCGTTCTCGTCGCCGCGGGCGCGCACGCGGGCGACCTCGGTGTCGAGCACCCCGAAGACGTGGGCGCGCAGGGCGACGACGGCGGGCGTGATGTTCTTGCGCTCGCCGACCGAGGTGAAGCGACGGGCGGCGTCGCGCACGAGGTCGCGCGCGGCATCCGTGGCCTGCAGCTCTTCGAGCGGGGCGTGCAGGCGGATGGTCTCGAGGTCGAGCAGGTCGACACCGGGCACCGTGGCCACGTCGGGGTCGACGTTGCGGGGCAGGCCCAGGTCGATCACGAGGCGACGCGCGGTGTGGTCGACGGGGCACAGTCCGGTGCTGTCGTCGACGGCGGTCTCGTAGGCCCCGCGTCCGGCGGCGAAGGTCGCGGCGCTGACGACGTGGTGCTCGCTCGTGGTGCAGGTGATGACGAGGTCGGCGTGCGCGACGGCCGAGGGGAAGGTCTCGGCCGAGATCGCGCGCAGCCCGTGCTTGGCGGCGAACTTCGCGGCGCGGCCCGAGGGGGAGTGCACCGAGATGTCTTCGGCGCCCTGGTCGCGCAGGGCGGCAACGGTGGCGGCGGCGTAGGCGCCGGTGCCCACGAGCAGCACGCGCAGGGTCGACCAGTCGGCGATGCGGCTGTCGGCGAGCTCGAGGCCCAGGCGCACGAGCGAGCGGCCGGCGCGACCGATCGCGGTGTGGTTCTTCACGCCGCGCTGCGCCTCGGAGGCGCGCTGGAAGAGGCGCTCGAGTTCGGCGGAGGTGGTGCCGAGCTGACGCGACTCGGTGAGTGCGCGGCGCACCTGACCGGCGATCTCGCCCTCGCCGACGACGACGGATTCGAGACCGGATGCCACCGAGAACAGGTGTTCGGCCACGTCATCACCGCCGAGTACGGTGTACGACCCCTCGAGCTCGCTCGCGGGCACGCCGGTGGCGGCCTCGATCGCGTTCAGGGTGGCGTCGATACCCAGGGCGACGGCCGCGGTCACGGGCTCGTCCATGTCGACGTAGGCCTCGAAGCGGTTGCAGGTCGCGACGACGACGGCGCCCTGTACGAGCTCGTCGTGCGCGGCGATCAACGGGGCGACGGGGGTGCTGGGTACGCTGAGCCGCTCGAGGAGCTCGAAGGGCGCGGTCTTGTGACTCGCGCTGACGCACAACAACACGTGGATATTCTACGCCCGGCCTCCTCGGGGTATTCCGGGTGGCCTCTCGACGTCAAGGCATCCCCCTCGCGCTCAGGGGTCGGATGGGAGGATGGATGCCATGGCCACACCCGACGCGCCCCTTCTCCGTGCCCTCCGCGGCGACCGTCCCGAGCGCCAGCCCGTGTGGTTCATGCGCCAGGCGGGTCGCTCCCTTCCCGAGTACCGCGAGCTGCGCGTGGGCACGCGCATGCTCGACGCGTGCCTGACGCCCGACCTCGCCGCCGAGATCACGCTGCAGCCCATCCGTCGGCATGACGTGGATGCCGCGATCTTCTTCAGCGACATCGTGGTGCCGTTGCGACTGGCCGGGGTCGACGTGGTCATCGAGCCGGGGCGCGGTCCGGTGTTCGCCGATCCCGTGCGCACCGCCGCCGACGTCGAGCGCATCACCTCGATCGATCCGGCCGACGTCGCCGCCGCGGCCGACCCGATCCGCGAGGCCGCGCGTCGGGTGACGGCCGAGCTGAGCGACCAGGTGCCGCTCATCGGCTTCGCCGGCGCTCCGTTCACGTTGGCGGCGTACCTCGTCGAGGGCGGGCCGTCGAAGGAGCACCTGCGCGCCCGCGGAATGATGCACGCCGATCCGCAGTCGTGGCACCGTCTCGCGGGGTGGCTCGCGAAGGTGTCGCGCGCGTTCCTCGACGCGCAGATCGAGGGCGGCGCCCAGGCGGTGCAGCTGTTCGACTCGTGGGCGGGATCCCTCTCGACCGCGACCTTCCGCGAGTTCATCGCGCCGCACTCCACCGAGGCGCTCGAGGGCATCGAGGTGCCGCGCATCCACTTCGGCGTCGGCACGGGCGCGTTCCTCGACGACATGCGCCTGGGCGGCCTGGCCGACGCCGTCGGCGTGGACTGGCGGATGCCGCTCGACGAAGCGGCCGCGATCGTCGGCCCCGACGTGACACTGCAGGGCAACATCGACCCCGCGCTCCTGGGGGCGCCGTGGCCAGTGCTGGCCGCCCACGTCGACGACGTGCTCGCCCGCGGACGCGTGGCCCGTGCCCACGTGCTCAACCTCGGTCACGGCGTCCCGCCCGACACCGACCCCACGGTGCTGACCCGCATCGTCGCCCGGGCCCACGGAGAAGACGCGTGAGCGAGTCGCTCGACCGGCTCGTGCGCCAGGCCCACGACACGCACGTCGTCGTGATCGGCGGGGGCGTCTCGGGCCTCGTCGCCGCGCGCGAGTGCGCGAAGGTCGGGCTGCGCGTGACGGTGCTCGAGGCAACCGACGTGCTCGGCGGCGTCGTCCGCTCGGCGGAGGTCGGCGGAATGACGCTCGACGTCGGTGCCGAGAGCTTCGCGACGCGCGGCGGGATCGTGCGCGGGCTCCTCGACGAGCTCGGTCTCGCGGGCGAGGTCGTCTCACCGAACCCGGCCGGTGCGTGGGTCGCGGGCGTGCCCGGGGTCGGGGCGGCGCCTCTTCCGAAGGGCGGGGTGCTCGGCATCCCGGACAATCCCTTCGCCCCCGACGTGCGACGCGTGATCGGCTGGCCGGGTGCGTGGCGCGCCTATCTCGATCGCCTGCGTCCGCCGCTCACGATCGGTCACACGCACAGCCTCGGCAAGCTCGTGGGCTCGCGCCTGGGCTCGCGGGTGCTCGACCGTCTCGTCGCGCCGGTCACCAGCGGGGTCTACTCCGCGCGGCCCGACGACATCGACGTCGATCTCGCCGCTCCCGGGCTCAATGCCGCGCTCACGCGCGTCGGGTCGCTCACCGGTGCCGTGGCCGAGCTCCGCGCGAGCCGCCCCGCCGCGCGTCCGGCCGACGCTCCGGCATCCGACGTGCCCGTCGCGACGGGGGCGGGCAAGGCCCCCGCGCCGGGCGGCGCCGTCCAGGGCATCGTCGGGGGCATGTCGCGCCTGGTCGACCGACTCGTCGAGGTGCTCGAAGAGGCCGGGGTCGAGCTGCGCCGCGGGGTGGCCGCCGAGAAGCTCGAGCGCACGAGCGACGGCTGGGCGGTCGTCACCTCGGTCGACGAGAAGCCGCTCGCCGCACGCGCCGTGCTCGTCGCGCTCCCCGAGGGGCCGGCGCGCGAACTGCTCGCCCCCGTCGTGAAGGGCCTCGAGATCGGCGACCCGATCGCTCCCGTCGTCGAGGTGGTGACGCTGGTGGTGAACGCTCCGGTGCTCGACGCCGCTCCGCGCGGAACCGGAGTGCTCACGGTGCCGGGCAGTCACGTCGCCAAGGCGATGACCCACTCGAGCGCCAAGTGGGACTGGGTGCGGGATGCCGCGAAGCCCGGCGTGCACGTGGTGCGCGTGTCGTTCGGCGCCCAGGGTGAGGAGCCCGCCACGGCCGCGCTCGACGACGCCGCCGCCGCAGACCTGGCGCGCACCGAGGCCGCAGCCATGCTGGGAGTGGAGCTGCCGGCATCCGCCCTCATCGACTCCCACCGGGTGCGGTACGTGCAGTCCCAACCCGCGGCCACGATCGGGCGCGCCGCCGCGACGGCGGCCGCGCGCGCCGCCGTCCGCGCCGTCGACGGCCTCGGGGTCACGGGCGCGTGGGTGTCGGGCACGGGGCTGGCGCAGGTCATCCCCGACGCGCGCGACGAGGCCGACCGCGTGCGCAGCGCCGCCCTCTGGCGCAGCTGAACGCCCGCGCCCTCGTGCATGGGCGTCGTGCTGTCAAGGGCGGATGCCGGACGCGGCATACATGACTACTGTGAGACTCGACCAGCACTGATCGAGCGTGAGGAGACCCCATGAGGGGCAAAGCAGCACTCGTCGTCGGACTCGTGGCGGGCTACGTGCTCGGAGCACGCGCCGGCCGCCAGCGATACGAGCAGATCAAGGCGCAGGCCGGGAAGGTCTGGGACCAGCCCGTCGTCCAGGGACAGGTCGAGAAGGTCAAGGCGTTCGGCGTCTCGGCCCTCAAGTCCGTCCCCGGCGTGGTGTGGAAGGGCGCGAAGTCGGTCACCGGCGCCGCCAGTGGCTCGGGCACGGTGCAGGAGCGCGCCGAGCGCGCCGGCCGTGCCGCGAAGCAGTCGGCCCACGAGGTCGCCGACGTGGTCGAAGACTCCGTCGACGACGCCAAGCGCGCCGAGAAGTCCGCCACCACGCGCGCCAAGGCCGCTCAGAGCGGTTCCGACGCGTCCGGGAGCTGACCGCATGACGACTCCCCGCGGATTCCGCGATCGCTCCGACGACAGCCTGTTCACACTGATCGGCGACATCCCCGAGCTCGTGCGCAACCTCGTCGTCGCCGAGATCAACGGTGCCAAGGCCTGGGCGCAGCGCACGGCGAAAGACGCCGGGATCGGTGCCGGCTGGTTCGTCGGCGCTCTCATCGTTCTGTTCTGGGCGATCCCGGTCTTCTTCGCCTTCGTCATCGCCGGGCTCTCGTCGTGGTGGCCCGTCTGGCTGTCGGCGCTCGTCGTGTTCGCCGTGATGGTCGTGATCACGGCGATCCTCGCCCTGCTGGGGTACCTGCGGTTCAAGAAGCTCGCGAACCGCGAGAACCCGGGCGAGGCCATCTCCGAAGACGTCCGCATCGTGAAGGAGGCCCGCGATGAGTATTGATCGCCCCGTCCCCGTTCCCCGCACCGCGGTCCCGCTGGGCATCACCGACCCCGTGAAGTCGGCCCGTGCCGAGCTCCGCGCGGCTCTGGCGGCGATCGAGGTCAAGGCCAACGCGCCGCGTCGCGCAAGCGAAGCCGTCGATCGCAAGGTGCACGAGATCCGCACCAAGGCGCAGCAGAACCCCGAGGTGGCCATCGCGGCCGTCGCCGGCGTCGCAGCCCTCGTCGGCCTCGCCGTCTGGGGTCTCGTGCGCGCCTACACGCGCTGATCCGTCTCGAAGCGGCCCGTGTCCTCTCGGACCGGGCCGCTTCGGCGTTCGCGGGGGAGTCCTGCGGTGGTTCGCCGCCGAGTCAACGGGTTTGGACCCCCGCCCCGACGAGACGAGACTGGGAGCATGTCCGATGACAGCTCCTCTTCCGTCTACACGCTCTGGGCCGTGTTCCGCCGCGACCCCGAAAACCCCGTCGTCGCCTCCGAGGCGACCGAGCTGGCCGATCTGGTCTCGCTCATCGAGGCCGACGGCGTCACCGTCCGCGGCTTCTACGACGTCAGCGGCCTGCGCGCCGACGCCGACCTCATGGTCTGGCTGCACGGCGAAGACCCCCAGGCGCTGCAGCGCGACCTGCGCCGCCTGCGCCGCACCGAGCTGCTGAAGAACCTCCTGCCCACGTGGAACGCGATGGGCGTGCACCGCGACGCCGAGTTCAACCGCTCGCACGTGCCCGGCTTCCTCCGCGGCATCGAGGCCCAGCAGTGGCTGTGCCTCTACCCCTTCGTGCGCAGCTACGAGTGGTACCTGCTGCCCGAAGCGGAGCGCCGCGAGATGCTCATCGAACACGGCAAGAAGGGCTCCGCCTATAAGGGCGTCATCGCCAACACGGTGGCCTCGTTCGCCCTCGGCGACTACGAGTGGCTGCTGCCGATGGAGGCCGACGTGCTCACCGACCTCGTCGACATGATGCGCGACCTCCGCTACACCGAGGCCCGTCGCCACGTGCGCGAGGAGGTGCCGTTCTACACGGGCCGTCTGGTCTCCCTCGACGAGATCCCCGAGATCCTCCAGTGAGCGCGCCTCTGCGCCTCGGCACTCGCCGCAGCGCTCTGGCGATGGCGCAGTCGCAGATGGTCGCCGACGCTGTGGCCGCGGCATCCGGTCGCCCCGTCGAGTTGGTCCCGATCGTCTCCGAGGGCGACGTCAACCGTGCGTCGCTGTCTCAGCTGGGCGGGCGCGGTGTCTTCGCCAACGGTCTGCGGGAGGCGCTCGCCGCCGATCGCTGCGACTTCCTCGTCCACTCGCTGAAAGACCTGCCGACGCAGCAGCCCGACGGTCTGGTGATCGCCGCGACCCCGGCGCGTGAAGACGCTCGCGACGTCGTCGTGACGCGCGACGGTGTTCCCCTGGGCTCGCTCGCCCCGGGCGCGCGGGTGGGCACGGGTTCGCCCCGCCGCATCGCGCAGGCCCTGCGGCACAACCCGCGCCTCGACATCCGCGACATCCGCGGCAACGTCGACTCGCGCCTCGCGCGCGTGCGCGACGGCGAACTGGATGCCGTGATCCTCGCCGCCGCGGGCTTGTCACGGCTCGGGGGAGACCTCGGCGGACTGCAGGCTGAGGCTCTCGGACTGTCGGAGTGGCCGACGGCTCCCGGGCAGGGGTCGCTGGCGGTCGAGACGCGCGCCGACATCGATCCCGACATCCTCGAGGCCCTCGCACAGCTCGACGACGAGGACACCCGGGCCGAGATCACCGCGGAACGCACCGTGCTGTCGGCGCTCGACGCCGGGTGCAGTGCCCCCGTGGGCACGCACGCCTCGCTCGCCGAGGGTGATCTGCGTCTGCGGGCCGTGGTCTACGCGCTCGATGGAACGCAACGGATCGGCATCGACCGAACCGTGCGTCTCTCACCGGGGTATGGTGGGGAAACGGGCAGTGGCAATGGAGCGGATGCTGCCGACGACGGGGGAACGATCGCGCGAGCGGCGCGAGCGGGCCGAGAAGCCGCGCGTCGGCTGCTCGAACGAGGGGCGGCCGACCTGGTACCACGAGAGTCGACCACATGAATGAAGGCCACTGGAACACGCCGAACCCCTCGACGGGCGGCGTGCCCAAACCTCTGTCCGGTCGACGCGTGCTCGTGCCGCGCGGGGGCCCCTGGGGCGACGGCGTCGCCGCCAGCCTGCGTCAGCTCGGCGCCGTTCCGGTCATCGCTCCGCTGATCAACTTCGCGCCGACGAACGACCAGGCCACCCTCGACCAGGCGCTCGCCGACCTCGCCGACGGCGCCTTCGACTGGCTGACGCTCACCAGCGCCACCACCGTCGACGTGCTTTACGCCTACAAGGCCGTGATCCCCGCGCAGACCAAGGTCGCCGTCGTGGGCGAGACCACGGCCGCGGCGATGCAGGCCGTCGGCTACCACGTCGATCTCGTGCCCGAGCGCGACAACTCGGCGCAGGGAATGGCCGAGCAGATGATCGCGATCGAGACCGAGCCCCGCAACGTGCTGACCCTGCGCAGCGAGATCGCCAAGCCCGTGCTCACGCGCCTGCTCATCGAGGCCGGACACAACGTGCGCAGCGTCGTGGCCTACCGCACGGTGGGCGTGCCCGTGACCGAGAAGATCGCGGCCGACGTCACCTCGGGTCGCATCAACGCCATCCTCGTCACCAGCGGCTCGGTCGCGGAGCAGGTGGTCGACCAGTTCCCCGAGATCCCGGCATCCACCGTCATCGCCGCCATCGGTCCCCGCACCGCCAAAGACGCCAAGCGCGCTGGTCTGAGCGTCGACGTGGTGGCCGAGACCCAGACCGTCGACTCCCTCATCGAAGCCGTCGCCCGCTTCCCCCTGCACTCCGACGAATCGACCTCATGAGCTTCCCCGAGCACCGCCCGCGGCGCCTGCGCCGCACCCCCGCCGTCCGTCGTCTCGCTCGAGAGACCCACCTCGTGCCCTCGCAGCTCGTGCTGCCGATGTTCGTACGCGAGGGCATCACCGAGCCGAGCCCGATTGGTTCGATGCCCGGCATCGTGCAGCACTCGATGGACTCCCTCCGCCGCGCGGTCGCCGAGGCCGCCGAGCAGCGCATCGGCGGGGTGATGCTCTTCGGCGTGCCCGAGGTGCGCGACGCCGTGGGCTCAGGCGCCGACGACCCGAACGGCATCCTGAACCGCGCCACCGAGGCCGTGGTGGCCGAGGTCGGCGATGCGGTGGTCGTGCAGACCGACCTGTGCCTCGACGAGTTCACCGATCACGGGCACTGCGGCGTCCTCCGTGACGACGGGGCCGTCGACAACGACGCGACCCTCGAGCGCTACACCGCCATGGGTCTCGCGCAGGCGCGTGCGGGCTCGGCGATGCTGGGCCTGTCGGGCATGATGGACGGCCAGGTCGGCGCGGTGCGCGAGGCGCTCGATGCCGAGGGCTTCAGCGACACGCTGATCCTGGCCTACTCGGCCAAGTACGCGGGGGCCTTCTACGGTCCGTTCCGCGAGGCCGTCGACTCGCAGCTGAAGGGCGATCGCCGCTCGTACCAGCTCGACCCCGGCAACGGTCGCGAGGGCGTGCGTGAAGCGCTGCTCGACGTCGAAGAAGGCGCCGACGTCGTCATGGTCAAGCCGGCGCTGCCGTACCTCGACGTGCTGGCCGACGTGAAGGCCTCGGTCGACGTGCCCGTGTGGGCGTACCAGGTGTCGGGCGAGTACGCGATGGTCGAGGCGGCTGCGGCCCACGGCTGGATCGACCGCCGCGGCGCGATCATGGAGAGCCTGCTCGGCATCCGTCGCGCCGGCGCCGACGCGATCCTGACGTACTGGGCGGTCGAAGCCGCCCGCTGGCTCCGCGCCGAGCTCTGAGCACTCCCTGCACCTCTCGCGCGTGAGGGGTCACTTTTCGTCGCCTGGACGGCGTCGAAGCGACACTTTTCGACCCCTCGCACAGGGGCGCCCGGAAGAATGGATGCCATGACCGATCTCAACGACCAGTGGTTCGCTCGCGCCAAGGACGTCATCCCGGGCGGCGTGAACTCGCCCGTGCGCGCGTACGGCTCCGTGGGCGGCACGCCGCGGTTCGTGCAGTCGGCCTCCGGCGCGCGGATCACGGATGCCGCGGGTCGAGAGTACGTCGACCTCGTCGCCTCGTGGGGTCCGGCCCTGCTCGGCCACGCGCACCCCGAGGTGGTCGGGGCGGTGCAGTCCGCGGCATCCCGCGGTCTGTCCTTCGGCGCTCCGACGGGGGCCGAGGTCGAGCTCGCCGACCTCGTCGCGCAGCGCGTGCAGGTCGGTGATCTGAAGCCGATCGAGAAGGTGCGTCTGGTGTCGACCGGCACCGAGGCGACGATGACGGCGATCCGTCTCGCGCGCGGTGTCACTGGTCGCGACCTGCTGATCAAGTTCGCCGGGCACTACCACGGTCACTCCGACGGCCTGCTGGCCGCCGCGGGTTCGGGGGTCGCGACGCTCGCCCTGCCCGGGTCGGCGGGCGTTCCCGCGCCGATCGCTGCCCAGACGCTCGTGCTGCCCTACAACGACCTCGACGCGGTGCGCGAGGTGTTCGAGGTGCACGGCGAGAACATCGCCGCGATCATCGTCGAGGCCGCCTCGGCCAACATGGGCGTCGTCCCGCCGCTGCCCGGCTTCAACGCCGCCCTCGCCGACATCGCGCACAGCCACGGCGCCCTGCTGATCATGGACGAGGTGCTCACCGGATTCCGCGTGCACCCCGCCGGGTTCTGGGGTCTGCAGGCGTCGCAGGGCGAGCGCTACCTGCCCGACATCCTCACCTACGGCAAGGTCATCGGCGGCGGCATGCCGCTGGCGGCCCTCGCCGGTCGCGCCGAGATCATGGACCACCTCGCGCCCCTCGGCCCCGTGTACCAGGCGGGCACGCTGTCGGGGAACCCGCTGTCGGTGGCCGCCGGCCTCGCGACCCTGCGCCTCGCCACCCCCGAGGTCTACGCGGCGGTCGACGCCGCCGCCACGACGATCGCCGATGCGCTGGACGCAGCGCTCACGGCCGAGGGCGTCGTGCACGCCGTGCCGCGCGCGGGCTCGCTGTTCGGTGTCGCGTTCCTGCCCGAGGTTCCCCTCGACTACGCCACGGCGCTCACGCAGCAGTCGTACCGGTACGCGCCGTTCTTCCACGCGATGCTGGATGCCGGGGTCTCGCTGCCCCCGAGCGTGTTCGAGGCCTGGTTCCTCACCGCCGCCCACGACGAGGTCGCTCTCGACCGAGTGCTCGAGGCGCTGCCGGTCGCGGCCAAGGCGGCCGCGGAGGCGCTGGATCCGACACTGCTCGCGCAGTAGCCGGGATCATCCTCGAGGAGGACACGTTTCGTCCGTTGCGATGATGTGCGATGGATGCCGCGCGGCGAGGCTGGAACCATGCTTCCCGCACCTCCCGCACCGTCCGCCCTCTCGTCGCTGTTGTCGCGGCTCGCGGCGTGGTGGCCGACGTCGATGGCCCCGCGTCGGCGTCGCGCGACGTGGCGGCCGCTGCGTGGCGGTGCCGCGGTCGATGCACGGTCGAGCTGAGCGACACCGAATCCGGTCGATCGCCCTCCGTGCGGCTGGAAGACTGAACCAATGCTTCCTCCCCAGCCTCGTGTCGTCGTCCTCGCCGGTGGAGTCGGGGGGTCGAAGTTCACCCTCGGCGTCCGCGCCGCCCTTCGCCGGATGAACGCTCCCGAGGCCACCGTCGTCGTCAATACGGGCGACGACCTCTGGCTCTCCGGCGTGCGTCTGCAGCCCGACGTCGACTCGATCACCTACGCCCTCGCGGGGGTCAACGACACCGAGCGCGGCTGGGGGCGGGCCGGCGACACCGAGCGCGTCAATGAAGAACTGCAGGCGTGGGGCGCGGGCTGGCCGTGGTTCACGCTCGGCGACCTCGACCTCGGGACGCACCTCGCGCGCACCGGGTGGCTGCGCGAGGGGCTCACCCCGACCGAGGTGCTCGCACGCATGGCGCAGCGCTGGCCGCTCGGCATCCGGATGCTCCCCATGACCGACAGCGAGGTCGACACGCACGTGCTTCTGGAGGACGGCGGGCGCATGCACTTTCAGGAGTGGTGGACGCGCCACCGCGCGAGGCTCACGCCCCGCGCCTTCGAGAACCCCGGGATCGCGGATGCCGTGCCCGCCCCGGGCGTCGCCGAGGCCATCGCGGGGGCCGATGTCGTGCTGATCGCCCCGTCGAACCCCGTCGTGTCGATCGGTCCGATCCTGGCGGTTCCCGGGATCCGGGATGCCGTGCGGCAGACGTCGGCGAAGGTGGTCGGCGTCTCGCCGATCATCGGGGGGCGGGTCGTGCGCGGCATGGCCGACGTGTGCCTGACCGCGATCGGGGTGGAAACTTCCGCCGCGGCCGTCGCCCGGCACTACGGCGCGCGGTCGGCCGACGGCGTGCTCGACGCGTGGCTGCTCGCCGAGGAGGACGCGGCAGCGGCACCTGAGGTGGAGGCCGCGGGCATGCGCGCCGTCGTCGCGCCGCTGTGGATGCGCGACGAGGCGACCTCGGCCGCGATCGCGGAGGCGGCGCTGGGGGCTTGAGCCTCCGGCTGGGTCGCTGGCCCTCAGGCCGCAGCCGCGGCCAGCACCGCCGACGTCCGCGGACCCACACCCAGGGCCACGGCCTCGGACAGCTGGGCGGCGGTGTCGACGTCGCGGTGCAGCGTCGAGGCGCGGTCGACGGCGAGGGCGGTGCAGCCGAGCAGGCGGTGGCGCGCGGCGGAATCGGGTCCGAAGGCCGAGACCCACACCGCACCGGCGCGAGCGGTGACGAGTGTGGAGCCGGTGCCCTCGGCATCCGTCACCAAGCCCCGTTCGACGGATGCCGCGAGCTCGAGCGCGGCGTCGAGATCGGCGGGGCGCAGGGCGGGGACGTCGCCGAGCAGGGCGGCGCGCGGGACGCCGACCCCCGCCGCCTCGGCGCCGAGCGCGATGGCCGCGTCGAGGCCGCGCGTGTCGCCCTCGGGCACGACGTCGACGGTGCGCGAGCGGCGGAACTCGGAGCGGACACCCTCGTCGTCGGTCACGACGATGACGCGCGACACCAGATCGGCTGCGGCGGCCGCGGCGATGGTGTCGAGTGCGATGGCGCGCGCGAGGGCCTCGCGGTCGGTGCCGACGTCGGTGAGTCGGGTCTTGCCGACCGCGGCGGGCTTGACCGGCACGACGATCGTCCAGCCGGAGGTGTCAGGAATGCTCATCGCCTCCATTGTGTGCCGGGCATCCGACATTCCCGTGCGGGGGTGGCGGGGTGCCGTGAAACGTGCAGCCCCTCGCCACCCCGCCGCCTCAGGCGAACCGCTTGCGCAGGCGGGGCAGGATCTCCTCGCCGTACATGTGCAGGAATTCCTTCTGATCGTGACCGGGGTCGTGGAACACGAGGTGGCGGAAGCCCAGGTCGACGTACTGCGCGATGCGCTCGACGTGCTCGTCGGGGTCGGTCGAGACGATGAAGCGCGACGCCGCGCGTTCGATCGGCAGCTCGTTCGCGAGGCGCTGCATCTCGATCGGGTCGTGCACGCTCATCTTCTCTTCGGCGGTGAGCGCGAGGGGAGCCCAGAAGCGGGTCTTCTCCATCGCGGTGTCGTGGTCGGGGTGGTACGACACCTTCACCTCCATGAGGGTGTCGACGTCGTCGCGCGAACGGCCGGCCTTCGACAGGCCGTCGTCGAGGGCGGGGAGCAGCTTCTCGGTGTAGAGCTCGGGGTCTTTGCCGCTCGTGGTGATGTAGCCCTCGGCGATGCGTCCAGCCAGACGCGTGGCCGCGGGACCCGAGGCGCCGATGTAGATCGGAACCTTCTGCTCGGGGCGGTCATAGATCGTGGCGTCCTTGACCGAGTAGTACGTGCCCTCGTAGGTGACGCGCTCGCCGGCCCACAGCTCGTTGATGATCGTGATGGCCTCTTTGAGGCGCTGGAAGCGCTCGGGCGGCTCGGGCCACTCCAGGCCCAGGGTCACCTCGTTGAGCGCCTCGCCGGTGCCGACGCCCAGCACGACGCGGCCGGGGTACATCACGCCGAGGGTCGCGAACACCTGCGCGATGACGCCCGGGTGGTAGCGGAAGGTCGGGGTGAGCACGCTCGTGCCGATGATGACGCGTTCGGTGCGCGCACCCAGCGCGCCGAGCCAGGGGAGGGCGTTGGGGGCGTGACCGCCGTCGTGCATCCACGGCTGCAGGTGGTCGGAGAGAAAGACGGAGTCGAAGCCGACCTCCTCGGCCAGCACGCCGAACTCGAGCAGCTCGTTGGGCCCGAACTGTTCGCTCGAGGCCTTGTAGCCGAATCTCAGGGGAACGCTCATGAGTCTCCTTCTGCGTGACGCGCGCACGGGTGTGCGCGAGGTGGTCAGCTGCGCACGGGGGTGTGCGCGGGTTCGAACTCCGACCCGTCGGCGCCGGTGAGACGCTCGCGGAACGACTGGACGGTGCCCGGCCACAGCAGGGTGAGCCGGCCCGAGCGGGAATCGACGTACCAGTTGCGGCATCCGCCGGTCATCCAGGGGGTGGATGCCGCGGCGGCATCGATCTCTGCGGTGTAAGCCGCTTCGGCCGCGGGCCGCACGCGCAGCACCCGCTCGGGGCGCCGGTCGCGTTCGGCGAGGGCGCGCACCACGTAGGCGGCCTGCTCTTCGGCCATGAGCACGGCGGAGTTGTGGCCGAGGCTCGCGTTGGGGCCGTTGAGCACGAAGAGGTTGGGGAAGCCCGCGACGACGGTCGAGCCGAACGAGGTCATACCCGCCGACCAGTGCTCGGCGAGGGTCTCGTCGTCGCCGCGTACGAGGTCGGCGTACGGCTGCTCGGCCGAGGCGAACCCCGTCGCGAGCACGAGCACGTCGGCCTCGTACCGTTCGCCGCTCGCGGCGGTCAGCGTCGATCCGTCGACCGAGGCGAGGGCTGTGGGTTCGAGGGTCACGGCCGGTGACGCCACCGCCGGGTAGAACGCGTCGGAGAGCAGCACGCGCTTGCAGCCGAAGGCGTAGTCGGGGGTGAGCGCGGCGCGCAGCGCGGGGTCGGCGACCTGCGCGTGCAGGTGCGCGAGGGCGGCGTCGCGGGCGGCGGCGGATGCCGCGGCGTCGCCCGACCGCGAGGCGAAACGCTGCTCGCCCTCGGCGTAGAGCTCGGCGCGCAGGCGTGCGAGGGCGCCGGGGTTGTCGGCGAGACGTTCGCGTTCGGAGACGGGGATGTCGCCGCCGCCGCGGGGGACGATCCACGCGGGGGTGCGCTGGAAGAGCGTGACGTGCGCGGAGCGCCGCGCGAGTTCGGGCACGAGCTGCACGGCGCTCGCCCCGGTGCCGACGACGGCCACCCTCTTGCCGGTGAGGTCGACGTCGTGGTCGTACCGCGCGGAGTGGAACAGCGGCCCGGCGAATGATTCGAGCCCGGGGATCGTGGGGACGAACGGCTCGGTGAGGCGCCCGCAGGCGAGCACGAGTGAGCGGGCGAGCAGCTCTTCGGTGCCGGTGTCGATGCGCCAGACCGACGTCTCGGCGTCCCACGCGGCGCCGAGCATGGGCGTGCGCAGTCGCAGCTTGTCGCCCAGCCCTTCGCGGGCGGCGACGTCGCGCAGGTAGTCCTGGATCTCGCCGCCCGGAGCGAAGGTGCGCGACCAACCCGCGTTGGGGTGCGCGGCGAGGCTGTACAGGTGAGCAGGCACGTCGCACGCGACCCCGGGATAGGTGTTGTCGCGCCAGGTGCCGCCGACGTCGGCCGCGCGCTCGAGCACGATCACGTCGTCGCGGCCCGCTCGCCGGAGGGCACCGACCATTGCGAGGCCCGCGAAGCCCGCCCCGACCACGACGGTGTCGATGATCCTCATGCGCGGTGTCCGTCGCTCGTTCGGGGCGCGACCCGGTAGTCCGTGGTGCGCAGCCGGAAGGGACGCATGAGGCTCCGCGCGATGCGCTCGGCTGCCGCGACCGGCAGCTCGAGGCCCTGCTCGACGCCGGTGTCGGGCAGCACGCGACCGTCGGAGAGCGTGCCGCCGAGGTCGTCGCCCCCCGAACGCAGCAGCACGGCCGCGGCCTCGCGTCCGACGCGGGTCCACGGGATCTGCACGTGCGAGATGCTCCCCGACAGCGCGAGGCGCGACACGGCGACCATCGCGCGATGCTCGTCGATCGGGCTGCGCCCCTCGACCAGGGCGACGTCTCCGCCGGGCAGGGGGATCGGAACGAACTCCGCGAAGCCGTGGGTCTCGGCCTGGATCGCGCGGAGGCGTCGAAGGTGCGCGATGCGCTCGTCGGCGGTCTCGACGTGCCCGTAGAACAGCACGGAGGTCGAGCGGAAACCGGCGCGGTGCGCGGCGGTGATGCCCTCGATCCAGCGCTCGATCTCGAGGTCGCCGGGGGCGACGAGGGCACGCACGCGCTCGCTGAGGATCTTCACGCCCGTGCCGGGGACGGTGTCGACGCCGGCCTCGCGCATCGCCCGGAGCGCGCCGTCGAGCCCGAGCCCGCCGCGGTCGGCGAGGTCACGCACGTCAAGCGGTCGGTACGCGTGCACGTGGATGCCGGGAGCCCCGCGCTTCACCGCCCGCACGAGGTCGAGGTAGCCCGAGGGGTCTTCGTCGGGTCGGAGCGCCCCCTGGATGCAGATCTCGGTCGCTCCGAGGTCGGCGGCGTCCCGTGCGATCTCGGCGGCGTCGTCGAGGTCGAACTCTCCCGTGCCGGTGCGGCCTGCGCGACGGAACCCGGTCGAGGTGAGGTTGCGGTTCTGCACGAGGGTGATGGGCTCGCCGACGGTGTACCGGCGCGCGTCGTCCGCGGCAGCGGTGAGCTCGTCGAGCTCCGCACCGGTGGCACGAAGCAGTCTGGCCCAGTCGTCGTCGCCGAGGTCGAGAGGGGCGGATGCCGCCCGCTCGGCCAGACGCTTCACGCCGGGGTCGACGACACTCGCGCCTGACGCCCCCACCGCGGCGAGTGCGGCCGCGGGCTTCACATCGGCCGCGAGTCCCGCGTCATCGGCCAACGCCCGGAGCGGCGCGTGCAGGGCCGGATCGACCCAGCGAGCGGCGTCGCCCACGTACTCAGGGTGCGCGGTGAGGCGCTCGCGGAGGACGTATCCGCGCGCCGCCGTGTGGGCGGCGAGGTCGTCGATCTGCGGCCACGGGCGCTCGGGATTGACGTGGTCGGCGGTCAGGGGCGACACCCCGCCCCAGTCGTCGATCCCCGCTTCGATCAGCAGCCCCAGCTCGCGCGGGTCGGAGAGGTTCGGCGGCACCTGGATGCGCATGTCGGCGCCGAACACGAGTCGCGCGACGGCGACGGCTGCCAGGTAGTCGTGCATGTCGGCATCCGGAGCGCCCTGCATCGCCGTGCGGGGCTTCGCGCGGAAGTTCTGCACGATGACCTCTTGCACGTGCCCGTGGCGGTCGTCGCTCTCGCGCAGGGCGACCAGCGACTCGGCGCGGTCGCGCACCGTCTCGCCGATGCCCACGAGGATGCCCGTGGTGAACGGGATACCGGCGGCTCCGGCGTCGTCGATGACCTTCAGTCGCAGTGCAGGGTCTTTGTCGGGCGAGCCGAAGTGCACCTGGCCGGGCTCTTCGTACAGGCGGCGCGAGGTGGTCTCGAGCATCATGCCCATCGACGGGGAGACGGGTCGCAGCGCGGCGAGTTCGTCGGGGTGCATGACGCCGGGGTTGGCGTGCGCGAGCATGCCCGTCTCGGCGGTGATGAGTCGGGCGATGTGCGCGACGTAGTCGATGGTCGAGGCGAAGCCGTGCTCGTCGAGCCACGCGCGCGCCTCGGGCCAGCGCTCTTCGGGGCGGTCGCCGAGGGTCAACAGCGCCTCTTTGCAGCCCATGGCCTGGCCCTGGCGAACGACGGTGAGCACCTGCTCGGGGCTCATGTACGCGGGCTTGCGCAGCAGGGCGAGCTGGCCGGGGGTGTCGACGAAGATGCAGTAGTGACACCGGTCGCGGCACAGGGTCGTCAGCGGCACGAAGACCTTGCGCGAGTAGGTGATCACGCGGGGACGGCCGGCGCGGACGAGGCCCTCGTCGCGCAGAACGCTGGCGACGGGCAGCAGCTCGCCGAGATCGGCGCCCAGCAGGGCCTCGGTCTCGTCGACGTCGGGGCGGTGACCCGCCGCGATCGCCGTCAGAAGATCGCCGATCGACGCGCCTCGGGCCGGTGCGACTCGCGGCGCAACGCTGCCCGTGCTCATTGGTCAAGGCTATCCCGCGCCTCCGACATCCGGGCCGATCGACGGGGCGACCGACGGGCCGACCGGGGCCGCCGGAACCTACGCGGCCGTCGACGTGCCGTCGTGCCGGGCTTCGAGGGCGGTCACCTCGACGAAGACCTCGTTCCAGATGCGGGCGAAGTCGTCGGCCGACATCCGCCCGTCGTCGACCGCGTCCTCCGCGACCGTCATCGTCTCGGCGAGTTCGACGAGGTGCGCCTGGAGGCGGGCGCGATCCGCATCAGGATGGATGGCCGAGACGCCGACCCAGATCGACCGGGTGCGCCGTCGCAGCGTGACGGTCTTCGCGAAGACGATCACCCCGCCGCCTGCGAGCACGGCGATCATCACGGGGAAGGCGTGCGCGGGCGACACACCCGCCAGCACGACGGCGAGCGCCGCGATGACGGTCGCACCCGCGGCGAACGGGGCGTAGGCGTGCACGCTCGTCGCCCACAGGCGGTCCTGCTCGGACGAGTCGGGCGGGTACACGACCAATTCGGTCTCGTGGCTGCCGTACCGGCTCGTGGCGTGCGTGATGTATCCCCAGCGTTGTCTCGGCCCGAAGCCCCTCGCGGAGGGGCGACCGGAGTCGGGCTCGGAAGATCGACGGGGGTCCGTTCGACTCGACATGGACTCAGCGTGGCCCTCGGGCGGGCGGCGACTGCCGTTCCTCACGGAACCCATGCAGGACGACTCCCCTTCCCGTCGGGGATCCGTGCGCAGTGGGGGATCCGCGCGACCCGATCGTTGCGCTCCTGTGAGCTACCACGCCGGTGGGGGCCCGCTCGGCGCTGGCAGGATGGAGGCATGGTGACCCTGCTGCTCGATTCGACGCAGCTCGAGGTCGTGCTGTCGGCGACCGAGCGAGCGCTCTCCTTCCGCAAGAGCAACATCGTGGTGCCCCGCGAGAGCATCGACCGCGTGCAGCTGACCGACGACGCGTGGACGTGGATCCGCGGCGTGCCGAACCCCGGGATCAACCTGCCGGTCGCCGTGGGCGCGGGCACGTGGAAGTCGGCCGGGGGCAACGACTTCGTCATCATCCGCGGGCGCAAGCCCAGCGTCGTCGTCGACCTCGTCGGTCACGACGAGTTCGAGCGCCTGGTGCTCACCACCAAGCACGGCGTGGCGCTGCTGAAGGCGTTGCGCCTCGATGTGGCATCCGAGCCCGAAGACGTCGCCGATATCGTCGCCTGATCCCGCGTCGGAACGTGCCCGCGGGGGACCTCGCTCGGCTGAGTGTCCACGACACCCGGACGAATTCGCGAGCCGTCCGGATGTTCTGGACACTCAGCAGAGGTGCGCCAGGTCGCACGCCTCGCCGGGGTTACGACGTGAACTGCGCGATCGTGTCCCACGCGAGCTTGACGATGAGCAGCGACAGCGTCACCAGGAACACGATGCGCACGAAGCCGCTGCCGCGACGCGTGGCCATGTGGGCGCCGATGAAGCCGCCCGTGACGTTGAGCACGGCCATCGCGAGGCCCAGCACGAGGATGACCTCGCCGTGCACGCCGTACACCGCGAGGGCGGCGAGGTTGGTGGTGAGGTTGGCGATCTTGGCGTTGACGCTCGCCTGCAGGAAGCCGTAACCGAGCACGCCGACGATGAGGATGACGAAGAACGACCCGGTGCCGGGGCCCAGGATGCCGTCGTAGAACCCGACCGCGAGTCCGATCGCCGCGGCGCGCCAGGCGATGGCGCGCGCCGCCGTGTGGCGCGGTTCGTGGTGCAGGCCCATCTTCGGCTTGAACAGCGTGTAGAGGCCCACGGCGACGACGGCGACGAGCACGATCGGCGTCAGCACCTCGCGCGGGACGTAGCGCGAGAGGGCCGCGCCCACCGTCGATCCGGCGAAGGCGCCGATCACGAGGGGCGCGAGCAGCACCAACTGCACCTTGATCTTGCGCAGGTAGACCCAGCTCGCCGAGAGCGTGCCGAAGAACGACGACAGCTTGTTCGTGCCGAGAATGAAGGGTGTCGCGACGTCTTTGGGCACCGCGATCACCAGTGCGGGGAGCTGGATGAGCCCGCCCCCGCCGACGACCGCGTCGACCCAGCCGGCGACGCCGGCGGCGACCAGCAGCAGCACGAGGGCTCCGACCGAAACGGGGAGCCACTCGGCGATCACCGGTCCATCGAGCACGCTCGATTGTCGCCGACCCCGCCGGGCCTGCCAAATGCGGGTGCGCGGCGCGGCCGGGCGTTCGACCGGAGCGCGAGCCTGCGGGGTTCAGTCGATGTCGCGGCGCCAGGTGGTGAAGAGCCCGATCACGAGGAACAGCACGGCGTAGCCGAGAAGGGCGAGCCCGCCGACCCACCACTCGAGCGTCGCGGTTCCGGCGGCCGACATCGTGGCGAAGATCGTCTCGCCGACCAGCGCGTCGCTCGCCGCGCTCGGGAACCACTTGACCACGTCGCCGAACCCTTCGACGACACCGCCGACGGTGCGGACGATCGGCTCGATGAACAGCGTCACGGCCAGCACGATCACGATCGCGGCGACCTGGTTGCGTACGACCGTGCCCACCCCGATGCCCACGAGGGCCCACAGCATGAAGGCCAGGATCATGCGGCCCACGAGCACCCAGGTGTCGGACGAGCCGAGCTGGGTGTCGATGCCGAAGATCCCCAGCACGACGGCGCCGGCGCCGACCGAGGCGATGACGCCCAGGATGCCGTAGAGCAGGCCCACGACGATGCCCACGGCGAACTTGCCACCGAGCACGACGCCACGTCGCGGGGTGGCCAGGAACGTGGGGGTGAGCGTCTTGTGGCGGAACTCGGTGGTCACCATGAGCGTGCCGACCAGGAGGGGGAAGACGTAGCCCACGGCGGTCGCCGAGCTGTAGACGAGGCGCGGGACGGCCGCCGCGGCGAGAGCTGGGCCGGTCGCGCCGCCGAGCTGTCCCGATGCGACGCCGCCGAAGACGAAGGCGAGCACGCCCGCCGTGAAGGCCACGTACGCGACGAGCACGATCGCGAGCACCCACCATCCGGCGGTGGAGAACTGCTTCGTGTACTCGGAGCGGGTGGATGCCAGGAGCGTCATCGCTGCCCCTCCTCGTGCTCGTGCGCCGGAGCGTCGGGTCTCGGGACGATGTCGATCACGCCGGTCGAGGCGACCGCGTACGAGCGGCGGGGGCTCTCGGCGGCGGGTGCGGATGCCACGCGGGTCGCCGCGCGCGGCGGGGCCATCACGGCGACGAGGGCGGTGGAGGGGCGGGGGTCGTCGTCGGGTCCGGAGGAGGGGGCGGATGCCGCGGGGGCGGGCTCAGCGGGAGGCTCGGAAGCGGCGGGCTCGGTGACAGCGGGCTCCGACGGGTCGCCCGGGGTCGCGGCATCCGGAGTCTGATCCTGCGCGGCGGTCGCGCCGGCGCTCGCGTGCACGCGCACCCCGCTGACCAGCTCGAGGAAGATGTCTTCGAGGCTCGCACCCTTGCTCTGCAGGTTCGACAGGGCGACGCCGTTCGCGGCCGCCAGTGCGCCGATGCCGATCTGGTCGTGGTGGCGGATCGTGAAGCCGTTGCGCAGCAGCTGGTACTCGATGCCCTGCTCGTCGAGCACGCGCGAGAGGGCGGCGCGGTCGGTCGAGTCGACGACGGTCGAGAACTCGTCGGGGTCGGCGAGGTCTTCGATGCCGCCCTGGAAGACCAGGCGGCCGCGCGAGATGATCAGCAGCGCGTCGACGGTCTGCTGCACCTCGGCGAGAAGGTGCGACGAGATGAGCACCGTGCGGCCCTCTTCGGCGAGGTGGCGCAGCAGCGAGCGCATCCACCGGATGCCCTCGGGGTCGAGTCCGTTCGACGGTTCGTCGAGCACGAGCACGCCCGGGTCGCCCAGCAGGGCGGTCGCGAGCCCGAGGCGCTGACGCATACCGAGCGAGAAGCCGCCGACGCGGCGCCCGGCGACGTCGGCGAGTCCGACCAGACCGAGCACCTCGTCGACGCGGGCGCGGGGGAGCCCGGCGGCCTGCGCGTACGCGGTCAGGTGCTTGGCGGCGGAGCGGCCGGGGTGGAAGCTCGAGGCCTCGAGGGCGGCGCCCACGCTCCGCAGGGGGTTCTCGAGGTCGACGTAGCGTTTGCCGCCGATGGTCGCGGTGCCCGAGGTCGGGCGCACGAGGCCCAGCAGCATGCGCAGTGAGGTGGTCTTGCCCGCGCCGTTGGGGCCGAGGAAGCCGGTGACCTGGCCGGGCTCGATGCGCGCCGTGAGGTCGTCGACCGCCGAGACCGCGCCGAACCGTTTGGTGAGCCCGGCGAGCTCCAGGACCTGTCCGTCGGGCATACGGCACCTTTCATTCCGCGGGTGTTCAGACCATCTTCCCCGATCGGAGGCGGAAAAACCGTCATCGCGGGCCCGGACCGCCGAGATCGGTCTGTGTAACGTGGCATCGTGCACGCACAGCGAACCGACGACGACAGCGTCCTCGTGGGGGGTCGTGGCGGCCTCGGTCACCTCACGCTCAACCGGCCGCGCGCGATCAACGCCCTCGATCTCGACATGATCCGGGCGCTGAACGTGACGCTGGACCGCTGGGAGCGCGACACCGACGTCGACGTGATCCTGCTCGATGGGGCCGGTGATCGGGGGTTCTGCGCCGGCGGCGACGTGCGGGCGCTGCACGAGATGGTCGTAGGCGGTCGGGTCGACGAGGTGCACGCGTTCTTCCGCGAGGAGTACGCGCTCGACCACCGCATCGCCACGTCGGCCAAGCCCGTGGTCGCCATCGCCGACGGCGTCTGCATGGGCGGGGGCATCGGTCTCGCCGGTCACGCGGCGATTCGCATCGTGACCGAGCGTTCCCGACTGGCGATGCCCGAGACGCGCATCGGGTTCACCCCCGACGTGGGCGGATCGTGGCTGCTGGCCCGGGCTCCCGGCCGGCTCGGCGAATACCTCGCCCTCACCGGAGGGACGATGGACGCCTCCGACGCCCTCTACGCCGGCTTCGCCGACCACATGGTTCCGACCGCGCACCTCGAGGCGCTGTACGAAGCGCTCGAGAATCGCGCCGACCCCTCGAGCCCCACCGAGCTGGTGCTGCTCTTCGACGAGACGCCCGAGCCGTCGCGCTTCGAGACCGCCCGCGAATGGATCGACGACGCTTTCTCCGCCGACGACGTCGCCGGCATCGTGGAGCGGCTGCGCGCCCGCCCCGAGACCGAAGCGCACGAGACGGCCGAGCTGCTGGCGGGCTCCGCCCCGACGGCGCTCGCCGTGACCCTCGAGGCGGTGCGCCGGGCCCGCACCCTGCCGTCGCTGCGCGCGGCTCTTGCTCAGGAGTACGGCCTCGTGCTGTGGTTCGCGTTCACGCAGCCCGATCTCATCGAGGGCATCCGCGCGCAGGTGGTCGACAAGGACCGTTCGCCGTCGTGGTCGCCCGCGCGGCTCGACGACCTCCCCGCCGACCGCGTCGCTGAGGCGTTCGCGTTCCAGCCGGAGCCGGAGCTGTGGTGAGGCCGGGGCGGTCATGACCGGGCGGCGACGCTGGTCGATCGGGCGGGCCCTCGACGGGTTCTTCTTCGTCTTCGCCGGTCTCGCCGCCATCTGGCTCGCCTACCTGAGCTTCACCGCGTCGTTCTCGCTCGGCTGGGCGGGGATCGCGATGGCGATCGCCTTCTGGGTGCTGCTGGCGTATCTCGTGCTGCCGCGGCTTCACCGCATCCTGACCGCGGTGTACGTGCCCGACTACTTCATGGGGCGCACGCGCACCTCCGACGGGCTGCTCGGCGATCCCGTCAACCTCGCGTTCCAGGGCGAGCGGGAGGCGATCGAGGCGGTGATGGCCGCCGCCGGGTGGATCCCCGCCGACCCCGTCAGCCTGCGCTCGTCGTGGCGCATCATCACGTCGACGCTTCGTCGGCGCAGTTACCCGCGGGCTCCGGTGAGCCCCTTGTTCCTGTTCGGGCGGATGCAGGATCTCGCCTACCAGCAAGAGGTCGCGGGGTCGCCGGCCCAGCGGCACCACGTGCGGCTGTGGAAGTGCCCCGACGGGTGGCTGCTGCCGGGCGGACGCCGGGTCGGCTGGCTTGCGGCCGGCACCTTCGACCGTGCGGTCGGCCTGTCGCTGTTCACCCTGCAGGTGACGCACCGCATCGACGCCGACACCGACATCGAGCGCGACCACATCGTCGGGACCGTGCGCGCCGTGCCCGGGGTGGCGGTCGACGTGATCCGCGACTTCTCCACCGGCTACCACTCGCGCAACGGCGGAGGCGACAGCATCACGACCGACGGGGATCTGCCGATCGTCGACGTCTCGGCGGTTCGCGTCGCGGGGGTTCGCGTCGCGGCGGTCCGCGTCGCGGGGGCCCGCGTCGAGGCGGGGGAGGCGCGCACGTGAACGCCCGGCAGGCCCCGAACAAACGCGCGGCCTTCGAGCCCCTCGCCCCGGCCGTCGCGGGCGCTCCCGACATGCACCGGCCCGCGGCCACCGTCGCCGGGGCGGTACTGGTGTTCCTGCGCGCCGCCGCGGGGATGCTGTGGGCGCTCGGCGTCGCGTTCGAGCTCCCGCCGTGGCTGCAGGTGGTGGCCGCGGCATCCGGAGACGCGTCCGACGGCTCGAGCCCCCTCACCCTCGCCGACTTCGACACGACGCCGGGGGTGTTCCTGGGCGCGCTCGGCTTGGTCGCACTGGTTCAGGTGGTGTTCGGGGTATTCGTGCTGGCGGGCGGCAACCTCGCCCGCGTCGTCGTCATGCTCATCTCGACGCTGTCGATCGTCGGGTCGTTCATCGGCTGGTGGGAGTTCGGTCAGGACATCACCGTGCGCACGACCCTGCTCACGCTCAGCCTTGACATCCTCGTGCTGCTCGCCCTGTCGAGCCGCGACGCGGCGGCGTACGCGCGACGGCCGCGGAGGCGACGGCGCGATGGGGCGCGCACTCCATCTTCTCGGCGGGCGGTCGGGGCTCCCTCAGACTCGGCGGGATAGCCTGAAGGATGCCGCGCCCGTGCGGCAGGACGGATGACGCCAGTGTTCGACAGCCCCATGTCGCTTTCGGCATACGAGGTGCTCCGCGTGGCCGCCGACGTCGACGATGAAGGACTGCGCCGCGCCTACCGGGTGCGTCTGCGCGAGACCCACCCCGACACCGGGGGAGACGCCGCCCTCTTCGTGCAGGTGCAGCGCGCCTGGGAGCTCATCGGAACCCCCGAGGCGCGCGATGCGTACGACCGGGGTCGCGGATCGAGCTCAGGGTCGGGTCCGACCGAATGGGGCGCCGGCTCCTCGGCATCCGCCCCCTCGCGCCCCGCCGACACCCGGCCGCGCGCGCGTTCGCACGGGCAGCCTGGCGGCTGGCGCCGAGAGCGCTACCTCGACCTGATCCGCGAATGGGTGGGCCGCGGGGTCGACATCGCCGATCCGTACGACCCCGCCCTCGTGCGCTCGGCTCCCCCCGAGATCCGGCACATCCTGGCCGACGCGCTCGCCGAGGAAGAGACCGCGCGGCTCGTCTCGGAGCTCGGCATGGGCTACACCGTCTGGCACGACGTGTTCGCGGATCGCGACGGGCGCGACCCCGAGCAGAAGCTCGACCACCTCGTGCTGGGGCCGAGCGGCCTGTACGCGATGCTGAGCGAGGACTTCGGCGGCCCGGTCGGCGTGCGCCGCGGCGAGATCACCGGGCCGAACGTGTTCGGCTCGCCCGTGACCCAGCTCGTCTCGCGCGCACGGGTGATTGCCCGGTCGGCCGGCGTGCGATTCAGCGGGGCGATGATCGTGCTGCCCGACGACGACGTGCTCGACGCCGTCACCGACCTCGGCAAGGTGCGCGGCACTCCCGTCGCCCTCGTCACCCGCAGTGCCCTGACGACCCTGTTGCGCCGCGGCATCGCCGGAGCGCGCGAGGTCGGCGGCACGGAGCTGTTCGACATCCGCACCCGGCTGCAGCAGCGCGTGCGGCACGTCTGAGCGTCGCGACCCGGCCCCGGCGGTGCGCCGACGCCGTGGGCATGCCTAGGGTGGGGTCATGAGTACCGACGAGACCTCGGGTGCCTCGGCATCCGACGAGATGAAGCGAAAGTTCAAAGAGGCGCTCGCGAAGAAGAACGGCGCCCAGCAGTCGGGTCAGGCGCACCTCGACGGCCACTCGGCTGTGCAGGGCACGCACGCAGCCGTCACCAAGCGCGAGTTCCGACGCAAGAGCGGCTGAGTACCGCTGGTTCGCGTGTGGGGTGCCGGATGCCGATTCCTGCGCCCCACACGCGTTTCCACGAGTTGCCGAGCGGGCTTTTCGCTGCTGCCGCTCGCCCGGCGGGGTGGCTCAGAATCGCGCGGAGAAGCCGCCGTCGGTGTGGAGCAGCTGGCCGCTGACCCAGCGACCTTCGGTGGAGAGCAGGAACGCCGTGATCCCGGCGATGTCGCGCGGGGTTCCCATGCGACCGAGCGCGTGATGGGGCGTTAGGGCGTCGCGCGTCTCGTCGTCCATCCACCCGGTGTCGATCGGACCGGGGTTGACGACGTTCGCGGAGATCCCTAGGGGCCCGAGCTCCCGGGCCGCTGAGATCACGATGCGATCCAGCGCGCCCTTCGAGGCGCCGTACGGCAGGTTGCCGGTGGTGTGGTCGCTCGTGAAGGCGACGATGGCGCCGCCCGTCTCGTCGACCTGCCGCGCGAACGCGGCGATGAGCAGCAGAGATGCCCGGGCGTTCACGGCGACGTGGGTGTCGAAGCTCTCTGCGGTGGTGTCGAGGATGCCGCTCTCGACGTCGTGAGCGTGGCTCAGCACCAGCGCGTGCAGGATGCCCCGCTCGCGGACGATGCGCTCGATCAGCTCGGTCGGCGCCTCCGGATCGGCCAGGTCGCACGGGTAATCGCCGGAGTCGAGCTCGCTCGTGACCACCTCCCACCCCTCGTCGCGGAGACGCGGAACGATCGCGGCCGCGATGCTGTTCGCGCGGGCGGCGCCGGTGACGAGGGCGAGAGGCATGCGTCGAGCGTACGGTGCGCGCGGGCAGGGGTGTGGGCGCGGCGGCGGGTGCGGGGGCGGGCGTCGGCGTGTGGAATGGCGAGCGAGAGCGCGAGTCCGCGGGTGCCGCTGCTCAGCGCAGGCGCGCCCGGGTGCGGGTGCGGGTGCGGGCGTCGGCGTGAGCGAGCCCGGGTACGAGCCCGGGTACGAGAGCGGGCGCGAGGGATTGGGCGCGGGTGCTGCTGCTCAGCGTTGATGCTCCTCCCGCGGCGCCGGTACGGGCGCGGGGACGCGAACGCGGGTGCCGCTGCTCAGCGCAGGCGCGCCCGGGTGCGGGTGCGAGGCGGTGCGCGTCGAAGGTGGGGTGTGGATGGGCGCGGGCACGGGTGCGCCTGATCGAGGCGAGGGCGTGTGTTCGATGCGGGCGCGTCTGCGAGGCACGGGGGTAGCGAGGAGCGCGCGCGGGGAGGCCCAGGTGCGGGGCGGCGCGTGTCAGAAGGGTGGGGGTGTGCCGTTGTCGTCGGGGTCGGGTGGGGGTGGGTCGTCGGGGGTGAAGCGGACGGCGGGGGAGTAGGGGAGGGGTTCGTCGGTGTAGGTGCGGCCGGTGGGGGAGGTCCA
>NZ_JAMAXZ010000009.1:0-201976 GCF_023712585.1 Microbacterium sp. P26
CGAACCCGGAAGCTAAGCCTCTCAGCGCCGATGGTACTGCAGGGGGGACCCTGTGGGAGAGTAGGACACCGCCGGACTTCCTTTAAGTCGAAATGGCCACCCAAAGCTGGGTGGCCATTTCGCATTTGCGGGCCCGATTGCGAAATCGACGGCTCGACGGCTTCAGCGCCGGTGCACGCTTCTTCACGGGAGTGCGCACCGGCGCTTCGTCGTATCCGGGGTACTCGAGTGGCGCAGCCCACGCGACTACGCTGACGGCACCGGAGAAGGGACGCGCCATGCGCTACTCACACCTGGGGGCTGAGCCCCGCATCCATCCCGATGCCGTCATCGCTCCCACCGCGGTGATCAGTGGCGACGTGACGATCGCCGCGGGATGCCAGGTGCTGCACGGGGCGGTGATCACCGCCGAGGGCAGCCGCGTCGTGCTGGGTGAGAACACGATCGTCATGGAGAACGCGCTGGTTCGTGCCAGCTCCACGCACGCCGTGCACGTCGGAGCGCACACCCTCATCGGACCGATGGCGAGCGTCGCCGGTGCCGACATCGGGGAGGAGGTGTTCCTCGCCACCGGCACGCGAGTGTTCAACGGCGCGGAGATCGGCGACCGCAGTGAAGTGCGCATCAACGCCGTCGTCCACGTGCGCACCGTCCTGCCCGCCGACACCATCGTGCCGATCTCATGGGTGGCCGTTGGTGATCCGGTGCAGATCTTGCCTCCTGCCAAGCACGAGCAGATCTGGGCCGCGCAGAAGGAACTCGACTTCCCGGGCTATGTCTTCGGTCTCGACCGTGAGACGCCCGACCTGATGGTGCAGCTGACGCAGCGTTATGGGCGCAGTCTCGCGCGTCACTCCGCCGACCGTCGCCTCGACGGCTGATCGCGGAAACGACGATGCGCCGGCACCCGCGAGGGCGCCGGCGCATCGAGGACGGTTTTCAGCCGGTGTTCTGCAGACCCGCCGCCACGCCGCTGACCGACAGCAGCAGAAGGCGCTGGTGCTCGGCATCCGGAGTCGGATCGTCGGCGTTCGTGTCGCGCAGCGCGCGCAGGGCACGCAGCTGCAGGAGCGAGAGGGCGTCGACGTACGGGCTGCGCATCTTGACCGCTCGCTGGAGGACCGGCTTGTTGCCGAGCAGCTCGCCTCCCGTGATGCGCTCGACCCATGAGCGGGTGAGCAGCATCTCGTCCATCACGAGCTGGGCCAGATCGTCGCGGTCGCCGAGGGCGAGGTAGCGACGGGCGATGCGCTCGTCGGCCTTCGCGAGGCTCATCGCGACGTTGTCGATCATCGTGCGGAACAGCGGCCACTGCTCGTACGCGTCGCGCAGACGGTTCTCGTCGCCCACGGCGTCGAGGGCCGTGCCGAGTCCGAACCAGCCGGCGAGGTTGATACGGGCCTGCGTCCACGAGAACACCCACGGAATGGCGCGCAGGTCTTCGAGCGACTCGACGGAGAGACCACGGCGGGCGGGACGCGAGCCGAGGGCGAGGTGCCCGATCTCCTCCATGGGAGTGACCGTCGCGAACCAGGGCGCGAAGCCCGGCGCCTTGACCAGCGCGAAGAACCGTTCGCGTGAGGCGACATCCATCGTCGCGGCGACATCGGCGAAGGCCTCTGCCGCCCCGCGGTTGCGGCGTTCGATCGAGGGGGAGGAGGCGGTGAGCACCGCGGCCGCGACCTGATCGATGTGGCGCATCGCGATGTCGGGGTCGCCGTAACGCGCGAAGATGACCTCGCCCTGCTCGGTGAGCTTGAACCGGCCGTCGACCGAGTGCGGCGGCTGCGCGAGGATTGCGGAGTTGGCGGGTCCGCCACCGCGGCCGAGGGCACCGCCGCGGCCGTGGAAGAGCGTCAGTTCGATGCCCTCGGCCTGCGCCCACGTCGAGATCTTCGCCTGCGCCTCGTACAGCGCGAGGTTGGCCGCGACGGGGCCGACGTCCTTCGAGGAGTCGGAGTAGCCGAGCATGACCTCGAGGCGGCGTCCGGTCGCCGCGAGGCGATCGGCGAACGAAGGGTGCGAGACGATCTCGGCCAGGATGCCGGGGGCCGCCTGCAGGTCGGCGAAGGTCTCGAACAGCGGGATGACGTCGAGAATCGGGAGGTCTTCACCCGGACCCATGGCGTACGAGGCGAGCTCGTGCACGTTGGCGAGGTCTTCGGCCGACTGCGTGAACGACACGATGTATCGGCCGGCGGCGCGGGGGCCGAAGCGCTCCTGCACGTAGGCGACGGAGCGGAAGACTTCGAGCACCTCTTCGGTCTGCTCGCTGCGGGCGCCGCCGGCGCGCAGCTCGTCGAGCACCTTGCGGTGCACCGCCGAGTGCTGGCGCACCTCGAGCTCGGTGAGGTGGAAGCCGTAGGTCTCCACCTGCCACACCAGACGCTGCAGCGCGCCGTAGGCCTGACGCGCGGCACCGGCCGCCACCAGCGAGTCCTGCACGATGCGCAGGTCGGTGAGCAGGTGCTCGGGGTCGCGGTACGCGAGGTCGGCGTTGCGCGTGCGGGTCGCGGCGATCTTGCGCGCGAGCAGCAGCAGGATGCGGCGGTGCGGCTCGGCGGGGGAGCGCTCGGCGATCTCGGCCGCGGCGTCTTCGTCGGCGGCGCGCAGACGGTGCCACAGCGCGAGCAGAGCGTCGCTGGGCGGAGTGGTCTCGGCATCCAGGGTCAATCCCCGACCCACGCGCTGCGTGGTGCGCTCGAGACCCAGGAGCACGTGCTCGCTCGCGATCGCCGCGGCCTTGCGCGTGACGGACGCGGTAACGAACGGGTTGCCGTCGCGGTCGCCGCCGACCCACGAGCCGACGCGGACGAACGGCTTGACGATCGGGGCGCGGGCCCCGGCGTTCTCGCCCTGCAGGATGTCGTCGATGCGGCGGTAGACCCGCGGGACGGCGGTGTAGAGCGTCTCGTCGAAGACGGCCATGACCGAGCGCACCTCGTCGACCGGCGACGGCTTCTCGCGCCGCAGCGGGGCCGTGCGCCAGAGGGTGTCGATCTCTTCGAGCATGCGGCGCTCGGCGCGGCGGCCCTCGGAGTCGTTGTCGCCCGCATCGTCGTGCTCGACGAGCAGCTCGGACAGGCGACGGATGCTCGTCGAGATCGCGCGCCGCCGCGCCTCGGTGGGGTGCGCGGTGAAGACGGGGTGGAAGCGCAGCGCCTGAAGACGGCTGAGGGCGGTCTCTTCGCCGACCTCGCTCGCGAGGCGCTCGTAGGCGGTCGCGATGGTGTCGGGGGTGCCTCCGCGTGCGGGACGATCGCCGCGCTCGCGCAGCACGCGCACGCGCTGGTGCTCCTCGACGAGGTTGACGAGGTGGAAGTACGCCGTGAACGCGCGGGCGACCTCGTCGGCGCGCTCGATCGAGAACCCGTCGGCGATGGCCGCCGCGCGTTCGAACGCCTCGGGCGTCTCGTCGGTGTAGGCCTGGATCGTCGCCGTCCGCAGGCGCTCGACGTCGTCGTACAGGCCGGGGGAGCCGCTCTCCTGAAGGACCCGGCCCAGGAGGGATCCGAGCAGGCGCACATCGGCACGCATCTGTTCGGGGAGCTCCTGGCCGGCTTCGAAGCGGCCCACGAGGTCGATGGCCTCGGTCGGGGTCAGTTCACGCACACGCCCCAGATTATCGGCGTCCTGTTGCCGACAGATCACACGTGACGACGTGCAACGGTCGCCGGGGCCGAACTCCGGATTTTCTCCGGGGATGAGCGGGGGAATCCCCAGGGTTTCGCGGTGGCGGGGGCGCGGCATCCGGAAAGATCCGGAGTTCGGCACGTACCGCCGCCCGGGGCGGCTCAGCCGGGGGATACTCGCAGTCAGCGGAGCCGCCGGGCCCGCGGAGGGAGAGACCGTGAGCGACGACGCCCTGCGGGAAGCCGCCGAGACCATGCGTGCGGTGCGCGAGCGCTGCGTGTGGACGCAGCGGATCGACCACCGCGACCTCGTGCCCTACCTCGTCGAGGAGAGCGCGGAGGTCATCGACGCCGTCGAGGCGGGCACGCGCGCCGATCTGCGCGAGGAGCTCGGCGACCTGCTGTGGCAGGTGCTGTTCCACGCGGAGATCGCCGCAGGAGACCCCGACGACCCGTTCGACATCGACGACGTCGCACGGGGGCTGACCGAGAAGATGGTGCGCCGGCACCCGCACGTGTTCGCGGATGCCGTGGCCACCACGCCCGAAGAGGTCCTCGTGCACTGGAATGCGGCCAAGGCGGCCGAGAAGCGCGAGCGCACGAGTGTGCTCGACGGGGTGAGCGACCATATGCCCTCGCTCGCCCTCGCGCAGAAGGTGATGGGCAAGGCGGTGCAGGTCGGCGTCTGCGCCCCGACGCATCATCTGGCCGATCCCGAGACCGAGGCGGAGCTCGGCGACGCGCTTCTCACGCTCGTGCACCTCGCCCGGGCTCGGGGGTGGGATGCCGAACGCGCCCTGCGCGAGCGCGTGCGTGATCTGCGTGCCGAGGTCAGGGCGGCGGAGGCCGGTACGAGCTGACACGTTCGGCTCGCGTCCGTGCGGCGGGCGACGCGCCGGGAGACGGAGCCCCTGATCCGCTCTGGAAGAATGGCACCGTGGCATCCGTGAACCCGCCGCGCGGCATGCGCGACTTTCTCCCCGCTGACAAGGCCCGTCGCGAGCGCGTGCTCGCCGTCATCCGCGAGCGCTACCGTGCGCACGGCTTCGATGAGATCGAGACCCCGGTCGTGGAGGACTACGACCGCCTGCACGCCGGTCTCGGCGGCGACAACGAGAAGCTGTCGTTCAGCATCCTCAAGCGGGGGATGGATGCCGACGGCATCCGGGCCGCGGCCGACGACCCTGCCGCGCTGGCCGACCTGGGCCTGCGCTACGACCTGACCGTGCCGCTGGCCCGGTTCTACGCCACGCACCGGGCGTCGCTGCCGACGGTGTTCCGCTCCATCCAGATCGCCCCGGTCTGGCGTGCCGAGCGCCCGCAGAAGGGTCGCTACCGCCAGTTCATGCAGTGCGACATCGACATCATCGGCGACGCATCGGCGCGTGCCGAGGCCGAGCTCATGGTGGCGAGCCTCGACGTGCTCGATGCGCTCGGGCTCGAGGGCGGCACGATCCGGGTCAACGACCGGCGCGCCCTCGATGCGATGCTCGACGTCTTCGGCTTCGCCCCCGAGGAGCGCCCGGGCGTGCTCATCACGATCGACAAGCTCGACAAGGTCGGCCCCTCGGGGGTCGTGGAAGAGCTGCGCGGCCGGGGAGTGGCCGCCGCAGCGGCGGATGCCTTCGCCGCGTACCTCGAGCGCCCCGCGGTCGAGTCGTCGTTCGATGAGGCCGGTATCCGCGCGGCGCTACCCGACGGCATCCCGGACGAGGTCGTCGCGCACCTCGTCGACCTCGGAGACACGGTCGCCGCCGCCCGCGGGGGAGCGGTACCGCTGGTCTTCGACCCGTTCCTGGTGCGCGGCATGGGGTACTACACGGGCACGATCTTCGAGCTGGCCCACCCGAGCGTCGATTACTCGCTCGGCGGCGGAGGGCGTTACGACGGCATGATCGGCCGCTTCCTCGGGCAGCAGGTTCCGGCCGTCGGCTTCTCGATCGGCTTCGAGCGCATCGTCGACCTGCTGCCGGCCACCGACGCCGACGGCGAGCGGTCGGTCGTTCTCGTCCACGATCGCGACGTGCCGTTCGCCCAGTTGCTGTCCATCAAGACGGCGCTGGTTGAGCAGGGCGCGCGCGTGCGCGTGGAGCAGCGCGCGAAGAACATGAAGGCGCTGCTCGAGCGCTCCGCCGCCGACGGCTACACCTCGTTCGCGACGGTGACCACCGGCAGCAGCGTCGACGACCTGGAGCTCAAGCCGCTGGGCTGAGGCGGCCCCGGACCCTTCGACAAGCTCAGGGACCTCCCGACCGAGGTGGCTGAGCTTGTCGAAGCCACCGGGCCGCGCGTGGGTCCCGGCCCCTTCGACAAGCTCAGGGACCTGGCTTCGACAGGCTCAGGGACCCCGAACCGAGATGGCGGAAGGTGCCTCAGGCGACGGCGCTGATCAGCGCCTCGTCGGGGCGCTCGGCCGCCAGGCGTTCGAGACGGTCGGCGGTGGCCGCATCGCGCGGCGAGAACCACACCACCCGGGAACCGAGAGCGTCGTCGAGCCAGAGACTCGACATCTCGAGGTTGAGCTCTCCGACCCGGGCGTGGACCAAGTGCTTCGTCGCGGCGCGCTCGCCCCCGACATCGCCCAGACGCCAGAGCTCGGCGAATCGCGGGGACCGCTCCTCGAGCTCGGCGATGAACCGTTGCCACGCGGGCTCGTCGTGGTGACGGCCGAAGGCGGCGCGGAGACGGGCGGCGATGCGGCGCTGCGCGTGGTCGAGGTCGACGTGTGCACGCTGCCACTCGGTGTCGGTGAACAGCAGCACGGCGCAGTTGCGACCCTCGGCGGGCAGCTGGTCGAGGTCGCCGAAGAGGTGGCGGTACGACCGGTTGTAGGCGCGGATGTCGAAGCGCGCGGTCTGCACCGCGGCGGGGTAGGGCAGCAGCTTCTCGAGCAGGTCGAGGTGCGCGGCGCCGACGCAGGGGCGGCTGTCGCGGTCGGGCACGGGAAGGTCGGCGAGGGCGAACAGGTGGTCGCGCTCGTCGTCGCTGAGGCGCAGGGCGCGGGCGATCGCCGACACGACCTGGGCGGATGCCGCGATGGGCCGGCCCTGCTCGAGCCAGGTGTACCAAGTCAGTCCGACCCCGGCGAGCTGGGCGACCTCCTCACGGCGGAGTCCGGCGACCCGCCGGCGCACGCCCTCGGGGAGCCCCACGTCGGAGGGACTCAAGCGCGCGCGGCGACTGCGCAGGAAGGCCGCGAAGGCGGCGCGGGTCTCGTCCGAGCGGGGCATGAACTCTCCTGTCCTCCGGCGAGCCTAGAGCCGTACGCTGTGCGGGCTCGCATGGTGGGGAGTGCTGTCAGTACCAGGATGAGCAGACTCCTGGTACCAGGATGGCATCCGGTTCATCCTGGCACCATGACCAGTACCGCGCACCCTGCAACCGGGTCGGCCCCGACGCCTTTGCGTCCCGGAGCGTTCGATGTGCCGACGTGGCGCTATGTGGGGTTCCTCCTCGGACCCTTCGCCGGCACGTTCGCCTTCAACGCGGTCACGGTCACCCTGCCGGCACTGCGCGACCGCTTCGGCGCGGGCGACGTGTCGCTCGAGCTGGTCGTGGCGGGATACGGCATCCCGTTCGCGGTGTTCCTGATCCTGGGCGGCCGACTCGGCGACCGCTTCGGTCGTCACCGCCTGTTCGTCATCGGTATGGGACTCTTCCTCGCCTCGGCCATCGCGTGCGCGGTCGCCCCCTCGATCGAGACGCTCATCGCGGCTCGTGTGGCTCAGGGACTCGGGGCGGCGCTGTGCACGCCGCAGGTGCTCGCGACGATCCAGGCGACCTCGCAGGGCCCCGCACGCACGAGGGCGATCGCCGCCTTCGGCGCCAGCGGCGGCATCGGCGCGGCCGTCGGTCAGGTCGCCGGCGGTGCTCTCGCGGCGACCTCGTTCGGCCCGGTCGAGGGCTGGCGCGCGGTGTTCGTCGTCGTGGCGCTCATCGCCGTCGCGGCGATCGTCTGCGCTCCGCTGGCACCGCGCTCCCGCGCCCACGAGGCGGTCGCGATCGACCTCGTGGGATCGGCGGTGCTCGCTGTCGGCATCCTCGCGGCATCCGTCGCCCTCACCTTCGGCCCGGTGTGGGGCTGGTCATGGCCGGTGTGGGCGGTGCTCGCGCTCGCCGCCGTGGCCCTGGTGGCGATGTGGCGTCACCAGAACGCGATCGAGCGATCGGGACGCGTGCCCCTTCTTCCGCCGAGCGTGCTGCGCCTGCGCCCCCTGCAGCTCGGTCTGGTGGCCGCGGCGCTGTTCTTCGCGGGATACTCGGCGCTGCTGTACGTCTTCCCCCGCGCCGTCGAGGGCGGGGGACTGACCTCTCTGCAGGCCGGAATGGCGTTGCTGCCGTTCGCCGTCGTCTTCGCGGGGATGTCGCTCGCGGTCGCCCGCATCCAGAGCAGGCTCGGCGACGCGACGCTCGTGCTGGGGGTGAGCCTGCAGATCGTCGCCCTCGTGGCGATGACGGCGACCCTCGCGTTGGCCTGGGGGAGCGACATCGGCCTGTGGCTGCAGCCGGCCCTCGTGCTGCTCGGCGCGGGGCAGGCGCTGATCTTCTCGCCGCTGACCCAGCTGGTCGTGCGGGAGGTGCCGGTCGAGGCGGCGGGCCTCTCGGGCGGGATGTTCAGCACCGCCCAGCAGCTCGCGCTGTCGTTCGGGGTGATCGTGATCGGCAGCGTCGTCACTGTGACCGGGGTGACCGGCCGCGACGAGCTGGTCGCCGGCCTCGTGCTCGACATCGGACTCGCCGCCGCGGTGCTCGTGCTCGCGACGGTGCTGCGGGCCCGGGGCCGGCGCGGGGTCTGATCGCGCGGGACCGGGAGCTCCCGGCATCCGCCTCCGGAAGAGATGCACCGGATGCCGGGAGCCGGTCGTCCGCCGGGCGTCACGCCGCGTCCACCCCGCGTTCACCGGCGAGGGGTGTCATCGACGCATGTCCTCTCGTCGGCCCCTCGCCGTGACGGCCGCCTCCGCGGTCGCGATTCTCGGGGCGGGGGCGGTCGGAGCCCGCACCCTCATCGTGCGTCAGGCGGCGATCGCCCGGCGCCGCATCGGCAAGCCGCTCGGCGAACAGGCGTTGGACGCCGATCGTGTGTGGCGCCGAAAGAAGCATCCCGGCAGCCCGGTGGATCTGTTGCTGCTCGGCGATTCGATCGCAGCGGGTCTGGGCGCGACGCACCGACGCGACACGCTCGGCGCGCGCCTGGCGAAAGGCGTCGCGCGCTCGGCCGGACGCCCCGTGCGGCTGAGAACCGCCGCCGTGGTCGGATCGGAGACGTCGGCCCTCGCCGGGCAGGTCGCCTCTCTCCCCGCGGGGTATCGACCGGATGCCGCGGTGATCGTCGTGGGCGGAAACGACGTCACGCACCGCATCCCGGCGTCGCGCGCGGCGCAGCAGCTGGAGCAGGTCGTGCGCGACCTGCGCGGACGCGGCGTGCCGGTGGTCGTCGGCACGTGCCCCGACCTCGGGACCCTCCGTGCGATCCCGCAGCCGCTGCGCGCCCTCGCCGCCCGCTCGTCGCGACAGCTCGCGTCCGCGCAGGCCGCCGCCGTGCACCGGGCCGGGGGTCGCGTCGTGGCTCTCGCGCGCGCCGTGGGGCCGGTGTTCGCCGAGCGGCCCGACGAGATGTTCAGCGAGGACCGGTTCCACCCCAGCGCACTCGGCTACCGCCGTACGGCGGAGGCCCTGCTGCCCGCCGTGCTCGCGGCGCTCGAGCCTGCATCCGGAGTGCGCGCTGGCGACGTGCGCGAGCGCGCGGGCGTGCCGAACTCCTGAATTCCCGGTCGGGCGGGCGCGCGCCGCCGCGGATTTCCGGGATCGAGGTGCGCGACGCGTCGACTTCTCCGGAGTTCGGCACGCCCCGATCCCCGGCGGACGCATAGCTCGCCGATCTACGTTTCCCTCACGCCTCCCATCGATGTCTTCCTCAGCACCTGGCGCGCCGACCCGCTCACGCTCGGCGTGCTCTTCGTGGCATCCGTCGCGTACCTGCTCGGCGTCCGGCGGGTGCGCCGTCGCGGTGAGCCGTGGCCGGTGCTCCGCACGATCGGGTTCTTCGCTCTCGGACTGCTGCCGTACGCGGTGATCGAGCTCGGCTTCCTCGGGGCGTACTCGGCGGAGCTGCGGTGGGCTTTCTCGACACGCGTCGCCCTGCTGATCTTCGCCGTGCCGGCGGGGATCGCGGCCGGGCGCCCGCTGGACCTCGTGCCGTCCGGCATCCGGGAGCGGTTCCTCGCGTCGAGGGTCACACGCATCTTCGGAAATGCGATGGTGGCCACGGTCGTCATCGCCGCGGTCTTCTGCCTCTTCCTCACCCCGATCGCCGGCATCCTGCGCGTGAATCCGGTGGTCGAGGCCTCGCTCGGGATCGTCGTGCCCCTCGTGGGGCTCGCGATGGTGCTTCCGATGATGGCGTTGGGCGCCGTGCACACCGGCGCCTTCATCGCGATCGAGTTCCTGCTCGTGTTCGTCGAACTGCTGATCGACTCCGTGCCCGGGCTGCTGCTGCGGCTCAACGACGGCGTGCTGGATCTGATCCCGGATGCCGCGCAGACGGCGCCCTGGTGGCCCTCGCTGCTGCACGACCAGCACCTCGCCGGCGACATGATCTGGTTCATCGCGGAGTTCGCCGACGTGCCGATCCTCGTCATCCTCATGATCCGCTGGATGCGCTCGGACCGCGTCGAGGCCAAGGGCTTCGACGACCTCTCCGATGAGGAGTACGACGAGATGACCCGCGCTCACCTGCGCGGAGAGCGTTGACCGGCCGCCCGCACGCCGACAGGCTGGGGGAGTGCGCACCCACGACGACGTCGACGCCTTCCTGACCGAGACCCTCGTCGGGCCCGACCCCGCGGGGGAGGCCGCGCTCGCCGCCCAGCACGACGCCGGACTGCCCGCGATCGAGGTGGCGCCGGTGAACGCGAAGTTCCTGCACCTGCTCACGCGCATCGCCGGGGCGCGCCGCGTGCTCGAGATCGGCACCCTTGGAGGGTACTCAACGATCTGGTTCGCCCGGGCGGTCGGCTCCGACGGGCAGATCGTGACGATCGAGGCAGAACCGGCCAATGCGGAGATCGCCCGCGCGAATCTAGCGAATGCGGGCGTCGCGGACCGCGTCGACGTGCGCATCGGTCGCGGAGCGGATGTGCTGCCGACCCTCGTCGACGAGGAGCCGTTCGACCTCGTGTTCATTGACGCCGACAAGGAATCGAACGAGACCTACCTCGACTGGGCCGCGCGCCTCGGCCGACCCGGCACGGTCGTCGTGCTCGATAACGTCGTGCGCGGGGGAGAGGTCGCTGACGCCGACACGCCCGACAGCAAGGTGCAGGGCGCTCGCCGCGGCATCCTGATGCTCGGCTCCGACCCCCGCTTCGACGCCACGGCGCTGCAGACCCTCGACCGCAAGGGCTGGGACGGGGTGGCCGTGGCGATCGTGGTGGATCCGTTGGCGGGCCTTGGAGGCTGAACAGGTCCCTGAGCCTGTCGAAGGGACCGGGACCCGCGCGCACCGGTGGCATCGACAGGCTCAGCCACCTCGCACCCGACCCGGCCCCACGGCCGCCGAGCGAGATCACTAGACTCGACCACGGACCGACGACGCTCCGCCCCCTCTCCACCCAAGAACCAACGAGGAGTCCTTCGTGGCACTTATCGAGGCTGTCAACGCGCGCGAGATCCTGGATTCGCGCGGTAACCCGACCGTCGAGGTGGAGGTGCTCCTCGACGACGGAATCGTCCAGCGGGCCGCCGTCCCCTCCGGCGCGTCCACCGGCGCGTTCGAGGCCTACGAGCTGCGCGACGGCGACAAGAGCCGCTACAGCGGCAAGGGCGTGCTGAAGGCCGTCGCCGCGGTCGTCGACGAGCTCGGCCCCGCCATCGAGGGCGTCGAGGCCAGCGAGCAGCGCATCATCGACGAGATCCTCATCGAGACCGACGGCACCGAGAACAAGTCGCGCACGGGCGCCAACGCCATCCTCGGCGTCTCGCTCGCCGTGGCCAAGGCCGCCGCCGACAGCGCCGACCTGCCCCTGTTCCGCTACCTCGGCGGACCCAACGCGCACCTGCTGCCCGTTCCGCTGTTCAACGTCATCAACGGTGGCGAGCACGCCGACAACGGCATCGACTTCCAGGAGTTCTTCCTCGCCCCCATCGGCGCCGAGACCTATGGCGAGTCGCTGCGCTGGGGCACCGAGGTCTACCACGTCCTCAAGGGCGAGCTGAAGTCGGCCGGCTACAACACGGGCCTCGGCGACGAGGGCGGCTTCGCCCCCGACCTGCCCAGCAACCGCGAGGGCCTCGACTTCCTCATCCGCGCGATCGAGAAGGCGGGCTTCACCCCCGGCAAGGACATCGCGGTCGGCCTCGACGTCGCCGCCACCGAGTTCTACAAGGACGGCGTGTACACGGTCGAGGGCAAGGAGTGGAGCGTCGACACGCTTGTCGACTACTTCGCCGACCTCGTCGCGAACTTCCCGATCGTCACGATCGAGGACGCCCTCGCCGAAGACGACTGGGACGGCTGGAAGAAGCTGACGGATGCCATCGGCACCAAGGTGCAGCTCGTCGGCGACGACCTGTTCGTCACCAACCCCAAGCGCCTGCAGCAGGGCATCGACCTCGGCGTCGCCAACTCCCTGCTGGTCAAGGTCAACCAGATCGGCACGCTCTCCGAGACGCTCGACGCGATCTCGCTGGCCACCCGCTCGGGCTACACCTCGATGCTCTCCCACCGCTCGGGTGAGACCGAGGACACCACGATCGCCGACCTCGCCGTCGCCGTGAACGCGGGCCAGATCAAGACCGGTGCCCCCGCGCGCAGCGAGCGCGTCGCGAAGTACAACCAGCTGCTCCGCATCGAAGAGGACCTCGGCGGCGCCGCGGTCTTCGCGGGCCGCTCGGCGTTCCCCCGGTTCAAGGGCTGATCGACCGACCATTGAGGAGGGGGAGCCGAGAGGTTCCCCCTCCTTCGTCGTTTCCGGCTGAACGGATGCCGAGACGCGGCGCGTCCGCGAGCCGCCGAGGCCCCGCGACGTAGACTCGCTCGGGTTCCGATGACGTGCGCGCCGGGACGAGGAAGGGAGCATGACGTGGATCGACCGACATTGCCTCCCCGCCGCCCCGCGGCATCCGACGCCCCGAAGGCGAAGAAGACCGCTGCGTCGCGCGCAGGATCGTCCGCCCGTTCGTCCGCCTCGCGTCCCGCCTCATCGCGACCGACCTCGTCGCGTCCCTCGGCTGCGCAGGCGACCGGTCGTCGTGTCGACGTGCGCGAGTGGCTGGGCAAGGTGCGCGTCTCGGGCTTCGTCGTCATCATGCTCGGCCTGGTGGTGCTCGGCACGTTCGTGCTGGTTCCGACCGTCGGCACCTACATGGACCAGCGTCAACAGATCCAGGCCCTGCGCAGCGCTGTCGAACTCAGCCAGTCGGAGGTCGCCGACTTGCAGACCCAACGCGACCGGTGGTCGGACCCCGCCTACATCCGCACCCAGGCGCGGGAGCGGCTCGGCTACACGTTCCCCGGTGAGGTGGTCTACCTCATCGACAACGACCTCCCCGCCTCGGCGACGCCGCAGGAGCAGGACGACGTGAGCCAGGACGTCGGCCAGACGCACACCGACTGGATGGCGCAGATGGTCCGCTCGGTGGCCGCCTCGGGCGCGGCCCAGGTCGCGGTGCCCACGACCCCGACGATCGGCGTGCCCGACCCCGCGCCCACCGACGCCCCGCCCGCGGGCTGAGCGGCTTTGTCCGCCACGCCGGGCGGATTGCGGGGGCTCGGGCGTTCGGCGGAGTGTCGGAGACCCCGGGTACCCTGAGAGCGATGAGTACCGCAACGCTTCCCCCCGCTTCCGACGCCGACCTCGCCGTGCTGCAGGCGCAGCTGGGGCGCGTCCCGCGCGGAGTGGTGGGCATCGCCGCGCGGTGCGTGTGCGGCAACCCGACGGTGGTCGCGACCTCGCCGCGGCTCGACGACGGCAGCCCCTTCCCCACGTTCTACTACCTGACGCACCCGGCCGCGACGGCCGCGATGTCGGTGCTCGAAGCGGGCCACGTCATGAAGGAGTTCTCCGACGAGCTCGCCGAAGACGAAGAGCTGCAGGCGGCCTACGTCCGCGCGCACGAGGCGTACCTGCTCGATCGCGCCGCCTACGGAGAGCCCGAAGAGATCGCGGGCATCTCCGCGGGCGGAATGCCCACCCGCGTGAAGTGCCTGCACGCCCTCGCCGGGCACGCGCTCGCGGCCGGTCCGGGGGTCAACCCGATCGGCGACCGCGCGCTCGCCCGCGGTACCTGGTCGCCCGAGCGCTGCGCCTGCGAGAGCCCCGGGGCGGGCGGATGAAGCGGGTCGCCGCAGCCCTGGCATCCGTCATCCTCGTGGCGGTGCTGACGGGCGCGACGGCGACGCCCGCACCGGCCAACCCGGTGCCCGAAGACCCGACCGACTCGGTGCGCGCCTCGGAGTACTGGCTCGACCAGTACGGCGTGCGCGAGGCGTGGAAGACCACGCGCGGCGCGGGCCAGAAGATCGCCATCATCGACACCGGAATCGGTCGAGGACCCGCCGAGTTCAGCGGGGCCGTCGTCGGCGGCACCGATGTGTCGGGGGTCGGCGCAGCCGACGGGCGTACCCCGGTCGGCGCGGTGGACTCCAACCACGGCAGTTGGGTCGCCTCGCTCGCCGCCTCGCGCGGCACCGGCAACGGCCGCGGAATGATCGGCGTCGCGCCGGAGGCCGAGCTGCTGTCGATCTCGGTCGGCTTCGGCAACTCGACCCCCAAGCCCTTCACCGAGCAGATCGCCGACGCCATGCGCTGGGCGGTCGACAACGGCGCGACGATCATCAACCTCTCGCTCACCACGAACACCCTCGATTGGGACACCAGCTGGGACACCGCGTTCGAGTACGCCTTCGACCACGACGTCGTCGTCGTGGTCGCCGCCGGCAACCGGGGGAGCGGGACGGACCGGGTCGGTGCGCCGGCCACGATCCCGGGCGTGCTCGCCGTGGGCGGCGTCGACCCCAACGGCGTCGCGAGCAACGACGCGTCGACCCAGGGCATCACGATCGGACTGTCGGCGCCCAGCGAGCGGCTTGTCGGGGTCTCGGCCGATGGAACGCTCGTCGGGTGGAACGGCACGAGCGGAGCGGCCCCGATCGTGGCCGGCATCGCCGCGCTCGTGCGGTCGGCGCATCCCGACCTCGACGCGAACAACGTGCTCGCCCGCCTGATCGAGACTGCCAAGCCCGCCAACGGCGCCTCGTCGGTGCCCGACAAGCTGTACGGGTACGGACTCGTGGATGCCGCCGCGGCGGTCTCGGCGCGCGTGCCGAGCGTCACCGAGAACCCCCTCGGCAGCCTCAAGGAGTGGATCCGCCTGTACCGTCGGGCCGACACCGAGCCCGCACCCGAGCCGACGTCGTCACCCGTCGTCATCCCGCCCCTGCCCCCGGTCGAGGCGGCGCCCGCCGCCGGTTCGCCTCTGCTGCCCTCGCGCGATAGCGTGCTCTACGGATCGTTGCCGCTCGCGGGTGCCACCGTCGCGGCTATAATGATTGCGCTCGGCGTCACTGCTGCTGCCCGGCGAATTCGACAGGCGCGCATCTCCCGCGAGCCGAGCCGCACCACAAACGAGGAGTCCCTCCCATCGTGACAACTACCGTGCCCAGAATCCTCATCGTCGGTGGGGGCTACGCAGGTTTCTACACCGCCTGGAAGCTCGAGAAGCTCCTCGGCCGCGGCGAGGCCGAGGTCACCCTCGTCGACCCGCTGCCGTACATGACATACCAGCCGTTCCTCCCCGAGGTCGCAGCCGGCGAGATCGAGCCGCGCCACGTCGTCGTGGGTCTGCGCCGCCACCTCAAGCGCACCACGGTCATCGCGGGCAAGGTCACCGGCATCGAGCACGCCTCGAAGACCGCGACCATCACCCCGATCGAGGGCGACGAGACCTTCACGCAGAGCTACGACCAGATCGTCGTGACCGCCGGCGCCGTCTCGCGCACGTTCCCCATCCCGGGCATCGCCGACAACGCGATCGGCCTCAAGACGATCGAAGAGGCCGTGGCCATCCGCGACCGCCTCACCTCGAACTTCGATAAGGCGTCGGTGCTGCCCGCCGGCCCCGAGCGCGACCGCCTGCTGACCGTCGTCGTCGTCGGCGGTGGCTTCGCCGGCATCGAGGTCTTCGCCGAGCTGCGCGCGTACGCCTCGTCGCTGCTGAAGTTCTACCCGACGCTGGCGTTCGAAGACACGCACTTCCACCTCATCGAGGCCATGGGCCGCATCATGCCCGAGGTGTCGCAGAAGACGAGCGAGTGGGTGCTCGCCGACCTCGCGAAGAAGGGTGCGTTCGTGCACCTCGACACGCAGGTCAAGGGCGCCGTCGACGGCGTCATCGAGCTGTCGACCGGTGAGCAGCTGCCCACCGACCTGATCATCTGGACCGCGGGCGTCATGGCTAACCCCACCGTCGTGCGCGGCAGCGACCTGCCCGTCGAGGAGCGCGGTCGCATCCGCACCCGCCCCGACCTGCGCGTCGGCACCGAAGACGAGATCGTCGAGGGCGCCTGGGCCGCCGGTGACGTCTCGGCCGTCCCCGACCTCTCGGGTGGTGGCGTCGGCGGCTTCTGCGTCCCCAACGCCCAGCACGCGGTGCGTCAGGGCAAGCTCATGGCGAAGAACATCGTGGCGGTACTGCGCGGCGAGCAGCCCAAGGAGTACAACCACAAGAACCTCGGCGCCGTCGCGGGCCTGGGCCTCTACAACGGTGCATTCCAGTCGGGCAACATCGCCCTCACTGGTCTGATCGCCTGGTTCGCCCACCGCGGTTACCACGGTCTGGCCATGCCCACGTGGGAGCGCAAATTCCGCGTGATCGGCGACTGGATGCAGAACTTCTTCCACGGCCGCGAGGTCGTCAACCTCGAGGCCGTGCAGAAGCCGCGTGCCGCGTTCGAGGAGTTCGCCGCGCGCCCGCGTCCGGCCGCTCCCGCCGCCGACGCTCCCGCGCCGGCCGCAGCCCCGGCCGACAAGAAGGCCGAGCCCGTCGCCGCGAAGTAACCTCTCGCACGCTCGAGACCCCCGTACCCCTGTGGGCGCGGGGGTCTCGTCGTTTCCGGATGCCGCGGGGCGACGTGGCCGCGCCGCCGTGCTATTCGCCGGTACGCGGCGCCGGGTCGCGGCATCCGGGATCTCCCAGCCGGGGCAGCTGTGACGGTGTTGCCCGGTTGGGGCGGCGCGGCGTCTCGTCGTGGCCCCGGGGCCAGCTTTGACGCCCCGGGGCCACTTTCAGCGCCCCATCGCGAGCGAAGGGCCCCGCGCGCCGGGGCGCGGCATCCGGGGTCCGCGTGTCGGGGTGGTTTGGCCGGGCATGCCTGGTCGGGCGGCGCGGCGTCTCGTCGTGGCCCCGGGGCCAGCTTTGACGCCCCGGGGCCACTTTCAGCGCCCCATCGCGAGTGAAGGGCCCCGCGCGCCGGGACGCGGCATCCGGGGTCCGCGTGTCGGGGTAGTGGGGCCGGGCATGCTTGGTCGGGCGGCGCGGCGTCTCGTCGTGGCCCCGGGGCCAGCTTCGACGCCCCGGGGCCACTTTCAGCGCCCCATCGCGAGTGAAGGGCCCCGCGCGGCGGGGCGCGGCCGCCCCGCGATACGGTGGAGCACGGGCCCCCGTAGCCCAATGGCAGAGGCAGGCGACTTAAAATCGCTTCAGTGTGGGTTCGAGTCCCACCGGGGGTACGCGAACGGTACAACGCTCTCCGCATCGCCTGGGAGTCCTCACCCGGCTCCGTAACCTCCCTCACCCCGCGGTTACACTGGAGGGCAATCTCTCGAACGGAGTGTGGGGACTTATGTGGGAGTGGCTCGTACCGGTCATCGTGATCGTCGGCATTCTGGTGATCGCCGGCATCTACCTGTGGGCCACCTACAACGCCCTCGTCGCGCTCAACGTGCGCGTGGACGAAGCGTGGAGTGACATCACCGTCCAGCTGAAACGGCGCGCCGATCTTCTGCCCAACCTCATCGAGACGGTGAAGGGCTACGCCGCCCACGAGAAGGCCGTCTTCGAGAACGTCACCCGGGCGCGCGCCGAGACGCTCTCCGCGCAGAGCCCCGCCGAGGCGGGAGTCGCCGAGGGCCACATGCAGCAGGCGCTGAAGTCGCTGTTCGCGGTCGCCGAGGCGTACCCCCAGCTGCAGGCCAGCCAGAACTTCCTCCAGCTGCAGCACTCGATCGTCGACACCGAAGACAAGATCCAGGCGTCGCGCCGGTTCTACAACGGCGGTGTCCGCGAGCTGAACACCAAGATCAAGGTGTTCCCCAACAACCTCTTCGCGCGCCAGCTCGGGTTCCACGAGCGCGAGTTCTTCGAGGTGGTCGACGGCGCCGCCATCTCGGAACCGCCACGCGTGCAGTTCTGACCCCACGCGCTCCCTCCGCTCCGGCAGAGGGGGCGCGTTTCAGTTGGCGCGCCCGTCGGGGTGGTCGTGCCGGTCGGCGCGCAACGCTCCGGCGATCTGGTCGGCCGCGTCGCCCCAGCGCGACACGGTGACGCGTTCGAGGCCCTGCCAGCGGGCGGCCGTGCGCAGCTCGGCGGCCACGCGCTCCGCGGCCTCGGGGGGTGCTCCGGGCTCCCACCAGGCCGACTGGACGCGCAACGCGCTCTCGGCGCGATCGGCCTTCAGATCGATGCGGCCCACGACGCCGTCACCGACGAGCACGGGCAGCGAGTAGTAGCCGAACCGGCGCTGGGGAGCGGGCGTGTAGATCTCGATGCGGTAGTCGAAGTCGAACAGCCTCTCGGCGCGATCCCGGAACCACACCACCGGGTCGAAGGGGGTGAGGATCGCCGCCGCATCGATGCGTCGCGGGCGGGCGGCATGGCGGTGCAGCCAGGCCTTCGCCGGGCGCCCGGCGATGCGCCACCCGTCGACCTCGACAGGCAGGAGCTCGCCGCTGTCGACGAGATCGCGGATGCCCGCGAGCACGGCGGGACGGTCTCGGATGCGCCAGTAGTCGGCCAGGTCGGACGCCGTGGCCACGCCGTACGCCACGGCGGCGCGTCGGACGAGCTCGCGGATGGCCTCGGCGCGGGGGACCGCCGTGTCGAGGACGGAGGCGGGGAGGACGTCGGATGCCAGGGCGTAGCGCCGCTCGAAGCCGCGACGCCCCGCGATGGCGACCTCGCCGAACAGCCACAGGCGTTCCAGACCGTTCTTGACGTCGTCCCAGCCCCACCAGGAGCCCCGCGATCTGCTGCGCGCGTCGTGGTCGATCTCGGCCGGTCGCAGGGGCCCGCGATCGGCCAGCTCGTCACGCAGCCACTGCAGCAGGGGCTGGTTGGCCTCGGCCCAGGCGTCGTGCCCGTACTTGGCCCGAAGGTCGTCGCGCCGGAACTGCAGCAGCGGCCAGTCGTCGACCGACACCAGCGAGGCGACGTGCGCCCATGACTCCACCCACGACGGACGACGGGCGAAGGCGAGCTTGTCGAGCAGCGCGGTGTCGTACGCCCCGAGGCGTGCGAACAACGGCATGTAGTGCGAGCGGGAGAAGACGTTGACCGAGTCGATCTGCACGATGCGCATGCGATGCAGGGCGCCGGTGATCTGGCGCGTGCCGACGGCGTCGGGCCGGGGGCGGGCGAAGCCCTGAGCGGCCAGGGCGATGCGGCGCGCATCGGCGCGGCGGAGCGTCGTGGTCATGTCTGTCACCGTATCGGCGACCTCCGACATGCCCGGCGATCCACGTCGGAGGGCGGCGGTAGGCTGACGGGATGAGCGGCACCGATCCCGAACCTCGCGGATCGTTCCTCGACGCCCTCAAGCGGCGCACCGTCTCGAGCGACCTGCAACCTCCGGTGCCGCCCGCGCTGCGCCAAGCGACCGCCTACGCGTGGCGTCTGCTCATCATCGCCGCTGCTCTCGCCGTCGTGGTGTTCGTGGTCATCCAGCTGAAGCTGCTGGTCGTGCCGCTTCTCATCGCGGTGCTCATCACCGCGCTGGTGTGGCCGGCCTTCTCGTTCCTCCTGCGCCATCGGTGGCCGAAGTGGCTGGCCATCGTCGTCACGGTTCTGGGCACGATCGCCGTCATCTCGGGGCTGGTGTGGTTGGCCGTCTGGCAGATCACGCGCGAGTTCGGCTCGGTCCGCCAGCGCACGGTCGACGCCGTCACGCAGTTCCGCCAGTACCTCATCGACGGCCCGCTGCACTTGAGCGCCCAGCAGATCGACGACGGCCTGCGGCAGGCGGGGACCTTCCTGCAGCAGCAGGCGGAAGTGCTCTGGACCGGCGCGCTGGCCATCGGCACGACGATCGGCCACGTCGGCACGGGCGTGCTGCTGACGCTGTTCATCCTGCTCTGCCTTCTCGCCGACGGCGGCGGCATCTGGCGCTGGACGACCCGGTTGTTCCCCCGCGTCGCTCGTCCCGCCGTCGACGGCGCCGGTCGCGCGGGGTGGCGCACCGTGAAGAGCTACGCCCGCACGCAGCTCCTCGTCGCCACGATCGACGCGGTCGGCATCGGCCTCGGTGCCTTCTTGCTCGGCGTGCCGCTGTCGATCCCCATCGCCGTGCTGGTGTTCCTCGGCGCGTTCATTCCGTTCGTGGGAGCCGTCGCCACCGGAGCCCTCGCCGTCTTCATCGCCCTGGTCTACAACGGCCCGCTGATCGCCCTGTTCATGCTCATCGTCGTGCTGGCCGTGCAGCAGATCGAGAGCCACATTCTGCAGCCGATCCTCATGGGCTCCGCCGTGAAGGTGCACCCCCTCGCGGTCGTGCTCGTCGTCGCCGGTGGGGCGATGGTCGGCGGGATCGCCGGCGCCCTCTTCGCGGTGCCCCTGGCGGCGTTCGTCAACGTCGTGGCCGTGTACCTCAGCACCAAGGCCTGGCAGCGCACCGGCGACCCCCTCGCTTCCCCGGATCTCATCTGGCGGACCGTCCCGCGCGAGCGCGGAAGGAGATCATGAACGACACTCCCACTCTGGCCGAGTTCGAAGATGCCGCGCAGAACCTGCGCGGCATCATCACGCGCACGCCTCTCGACGAGTCCCTGCACCTGACCGAGCTCCTCGGCGTGCCGGTAAACCTCAAGCTCGAGAACCTGCAGCGCACGGGGTCGTTCAAGATCCGCGGGGCGAGCTACCGCCTCTCGCGGCTGTCCGCCGAGGAGCGCGCGCGAGGCGTGGTCGCGGCATCCGCCGGCAATCACGCGCAGGGGGTCGCCCTGGCCGCGCAGCAGCTGGGCATTTCGGCGACGATCTTCATGCCGCTGGGCGTTCCCGTGCCCAAGCTGCTCGCGACGCGGGGATACGGCGCCGAGGTCATCCTCGAAGGCGCGACCGTCGAGACGCCCCTGCGCCTCGCGGCGGAGTTCGCCGAGCGCACGGGCGCCGTGCTGATCCACCCCTTCGACCACCGCGACATCATCGTGGGTCAGGGAACGCTCGGACTCGAGCTCGTCGAAGACATGCCCGACCTCGAGACCGTGATCGTCGGGATCGGCGGAGGAGGCCTCGCCGCGGGCGTCGCCGCGGCCGTCAAAGCCCGCGCAGCCGCCGAGGGGCGGACGGTGCGCGTGATCGGCGTGCAGGCGCACAACTCCGCGGCCTACCCGTCATCGCTCGCCGCGGGGTATCCGATGCAGGTCGAGACGACGCCGACGATCGCCGACGGCATCGCCGTCGCCCGCCCGGGCGACCTGCCGTTCGAACTCATCCGCCAGTACGTCGACGATGTCGTCACCGTCACCGAGGACGACATCGCGCGAGCCCTGCTCGTTCTGCTCGAGCGCGCCAAGCAGGTCGTCGAACCCGCGGGAGCCGTCGGCGTCGCCGCGATCCTCGCGGGCAAGGTGAAGGCCAGTGGCCCCACGGTCACGATCCTCTCGGGCGGAAACATCGATCCGCTGCTGCTGCAGCGCGTCGTGGCGCACGGGCTCTCGGCATCCGGTCGTTACATGTCGCTGCGCATCCCGCTTCCCGACCGCCCCGGGCAGCTGGCCCGCGTGTCGGAGCTGCTCGCCGGAGTTGGCGCGAACGTCATCGAGGTGCTGCATACGCGCCACGGGCAGGGCCTGCAGATCAGCGAGGTCATCCTGCAGTTGAGCGTCGAGACGCGCGGAGAGGAGCACCGGGCGCTGGTGATCCAGACCCTCGAGGACGCGGGGTTCATCGCGACCGTCGTCCCGAACTGAGCGCCGTGCTTCGGACCGGTCGAGGCCGGTTCTGACGCGGGAGGATTCGCGGGCTGTGCGGGCGCGTGGCGGCGTGCGCCGGAGGGCGCGGTCGATGTCGCACGTCGCGCGGTTCGGGCCCCATTTCGCCGTTCGGGGCGAGAATGATCCGCCCCACGCCGTGGAACCGCCCCGGACCCGTGGAACCGCCCCGGACCCGTGGAACCGCCCCGGACCCGTGGAACCGCCCCGGACCCGCGGAACCCGCCCCGAACCCTAGGGTCCTCGAAAACGCCGCGAGCCGCCCACCCGACGCCGGGGGAGCGGCTCGCGAGGAGTCAGCGGGTCACTGACCCGAGTAGGTCTCGACCTTCACGACCTCGACCGAGATCTCCTTGCCGTTGGGCGCGGTGTACGAGCCCTTGTCGCCCTCTTTGAGCCCCATGATGGCGGCACCGAGGGGCGAAGCCTCGCTGTAGACGTCGAGCTCGGAGTTCGCCGCGATCTCGCGGTTGCCGAGCAGGAACTTCTCTTCGCCGCCGGCCACGATCGCGGTGACGACGGTGCCCGACTCGACCACCCCGTGGCTCTCGGGGGCCTCGCCGACCTTGGCGTCTTTGAGCAGCTGCTGGAGGGTGCGGATGCGGGCTTCCTGCTTGCCCTGCTCGTCTTTGGCGGCGTGGTAGCCGCCGTTCTCCTTGAGGTCTCCCTCTTCGCGTGCGGCCTCGATGCGCTTGGCGATCTCTTCGCGACCCGTCGTCGAGAGGTGCTCGAGCTCATTGTGGAGGCGGTCGTAGGCGTCTTGCGTGAGGAACGTCACCTGAGCGTCGTTGGACACGGTTACTCCTTCGTCGAGGCGCTGACGGCGATGCGTTTTCGGGCCGTCGGCGGGGGATATGTCGAACGCCCCGGCATCGAGCCGGGGCGCTTCCTGACCTACGAGTCTACGGGACCCAGCAAGCGTTGACAAAACCCGTCGTCGCCAGGGAGAGCGTGGGAATCGTCTCGGTGAAGGCGCGGGTGTGATCCTCGGATGCCGGGTACTCCACGACCCGCCAGCCCACGGTGCCGTGGTCTTCGTCGCGGGCCTCGAGGGCGCAGGCGACCGGCTGTCCGGTGGGGCCGGTGATCTGGAACGTGGCCGACACCGACTTGTCGTTCTCGACGGTGAAGCCGGTGTCGGTGGCGGTCACCGAGGCGGCGCTGCTGGCGAAGGTCGTCCACCCGAGGTAGCCGATCGCGCTCAATGCCAGGACCGCGACGATCGTCCAGCCCAGGATGCGGCGCCGCGGGGAGCGCGTGCGCCCGTAGCGGTCATCGAGCAGGGCTTGCGTCGTCATGGTCTCTCCGGGCTTTAGGCTGGAGTTCCAGGCTACGCGCTTCCGCCCGGACCGAAGGACTCCATGCTTCCCGTGATCGTCGCTCTTGCGACCACACCCTCCCCGGTCGTCACCCCCGACGAGTCGATCGTCACGCCCGGGCCGCTCGGCTTCGCCGCGATCGCCTTCATCGGCGTCGCGGTCTTCCTGCTCGTGTGGGACATGCTGCGCCGCATCCGCCGCGGCCGCTACCGCGAGGAAGTGAACGCCGAGCTGGATGCCGAGGAGCAGGCCCGCGCCGCCGAGAACGCCAGCACGGTCGACGACCAGGACATCGATCCGGCCGGTCCCCGCAGCTGAGCCGTCGCCGAGGTTCCCGGCATCCGGAGCCTTCTTCGACCTGCGCGTGACCGCGGACTCGCGCGTGACGCGGGGCGGGATCAGCCCCCGTGGTACGCGGGGGCGAGTGAGATGAGCAGGCACGCCGTCCAGTGGCAGAGGAACGCCAGCACCGTGCACACGTGGAAGATCTCGTGGAACCCGAAGTGCCCCGGCCACGGGTTGGGCTTCTTCAGGGCGTAGACGATCGCCCCGGCCGTGTACAGCAGCCCGCCGACGACGACGAGCACCATCATCGCGACGTTCGCCGCGAGCAGGTCGCCGAGATACATCACGGCGGCCCAGCCGAGCGCGAGGTACAGCGCGACGTAGAGCCAGCGCGGTGCGTTGATCCAGAAGACGCGGAACAGGATGCCGAGGATCGCCCCACCCCACACGATCGACAGCAGCAGCGTGGTCTTGGGGGTCGGCAGGGCCAGCACCGCGAGCGGGGTGTAGGTGCCGGCGATCAGCAGGAAGATGTTGGCGTGATCGATGCGCTTGAGCACCGCCAGCGTCCTCGGCTTCCAGTTGAAGCGGTGGTACAGCGCGGAATTGCCGAACAGCAGCATCGACGTCACCATGAACACCGCCGCGGCCCACTTGGCGGGCGTGCCCTGGGCGAGCGCGATCAGGACGATTCCGGCGACGATCGCGACCGGGAACGTACCGGCGTGGATCCATCCGCGCCAGGTCGGCTTCATGTCCTTCTGCGCGCCGAGGGCTCCCGCTTCGAGGAGGGGGAGCTGGGGCATGTCGGGGCCGTCGGCCGGGGTGGGACTCGTCACCCTTCCGACATTACGTCTGCTCCCATGCGCGGCAGGGAACATGAACCGATGCTCACCCTTCCCCCAGCAATCGACCACCCGGGATACGAGGCCGAGGCCTCGACGCGGTAGCGTAGGCGGGTGGCGCGCGAGCGGAAGAACGAGGGGCGGGGTCCTCTCTACCGTCTCTACATCTCGCGCCTGCGCCGGCGCATGCCGACCACCGTGCCGCACCACGTCGCGATGATGATCGACGGCAATCGTCGCTGGGCGCGCCAGCTCGGCTACGACAGCGCCGCGCACGGTCACCGGGCGGGTGCGGCGAAGATGCACGAATTCCTGCGCTGGTGCGACGACCTCGGCATCGAGGTCGTGTCGCTCTACCTGCTCTCCAACGACAACCTCGTCAAGCGCGACAGCAAGGAACTCCAGGAGCTGCTCGAGATCATCGCGCAGCTCGCGGGAGAGCTCTCGCACGAGCCGAACTGGCGGGTCCAGCACGTCGGTCGCGCCGAGGGACTGCCGCCCGAGCTCGCCGAGGTGCTGCACGAGGCGACGGAGCGCACCCGCGGCCACAAGGGTCTGCACGTGAACCTCGCCGTCGGCTACGGCGGGCGGAGCGAGATCGTGGATGCCGTGCGCTCGATCATCGTCAAGCACGACGAGTCGGGCGGGTCGCTCGAGGAGCTCGCCGCGAGTCTCACCCCCGAGCAGATCGGCGAGCACCTCTACACCGGTGGCCAGGCGGATCCGGACCTGGTGATCCGCACGTCGGGGGAGCAGCGGCTCAGCGACTTTTTGCTGTGGCAGTCGGCCCACTCGGAGTTCTACTTCGTCGAGGCCCTCGGCCCCGACCTGCGCGAGGTGGACTTCCTCCGCGCGATCCGCGATTTCGCGGCGCGCGACCGCCGGTTCGGTCAGTAGAGCCCATCCGGCTGGTCCCGCCCGGCCACGCGAGGGCGCTGGAGCGGCATCCGGTGAACTACTTCACGGCTGCGAGACGCGCGAACGCGCTGTTCACGAACTCGTCATATTCGCGGCGTGTTAACGACCCTCGTGGGTGTCGCGGAGTCGTACGGTGATCACATCGGACACGGAGTCCGGTCGAGTCGACCTTCGGATCGCGACTCGTGACCCACAGGTCGACTCGTGAAAACCGGGTGAAACACCCGGGTCGGGAGTGGGTTGTGACTGCACGAGCACCGTACGACCAGCGTCACGTCGTCGAGAGCACCGAGTCCGAAGCCGGAGCCGATCAGGCCCTGCGCACGTACGTCCTGGACACCTCCGTCCTGCTGAGCGACCCCCGGGCGTTCTTCCGCTTCGCGGAGAACTCCGTGGTGATCCCCGTCGTGGTGATCATGGAACTCGAGGGCAAACGTCACGATCCCGAGATCGGCTACTTCGCGCGGCAGGCCCTGCGCCACCTCGACGAACTCCGCATCGAGCACGGCCGCCTCGACTTCCCCGTGCCGGTCGGAGACGACGGCACGCTGCGCGTCGAGCTCAACAACACCGACCCCTCCGTGCTGCCCTCGGGCATGCGCACCGGCGGCAACGACAGTCGTATCCTCGCGGTCGCGATGAACATCGCCAAGGACGGCGCCGAGGTCACCGTGGTCTCGAAAGACCTGCCGATGCGCGTGAAGGCCGCGTCGCTGGGCCTGGCGACCGAGGAATACCTGGCCGAGCAGGCGATGGACTCGGGCTGGACCGGAATCACGACGATCGACCTCTCGGGCGACGAGATCTCCGACCTGTACGAGACCGAGGTCGGGGTGAGCCCCGCCGTGGCGGGTCTGCCGGTGAACACCGGCCTCGTCATCCACTCCGAGCGAGGATCGGCGCTCGGGCGCGTGACCGGCAAGGGGGAGTACCGCCTCGTGCGCGGCGACCGCGACGCCTTCGGGCTGCACGGCCGCTCCGCCGAGCAGCGCATTGCCCTCGACCTGCTTCTCGACCCCGAGGTCGGCATCGTGTCGCTCGGCGGTCGCGCCGGCACCGGCAAGTCGGCCCTCGCCCTCTGCGCAGCCCTGGAGGCGGTGCTGGAGCGCCAGCAGCAGAAGAAAATCATCGTGTTCCGCCCCCTGTTCGCCGTGGGCGGTCAGGAGCTCGGCTACCTCCCCGGCGACCAGGCCGAGAAGATGGGGCCCTGGGGACAGGCCGTCTTCGACACGCTCGGGTCGGTGGTCTCGGGCAACGTTCTCGAGGAGGTGCTGGCGCGCGGCCTGCTCGAGGTGCTGCCCCTGACCCACATCCGCGGTCGGTCGCTGCACGACGCGTTCGTGATCGTCGACGAGGCGCAGTCCCTCGAGCGCAACGTGCTGCTGACGGTGCTGAGCCGCATCGGCCAGAACTCCCGCGTGGTGCTGACGCACGACGTGGGCCAGCGCGACAACCTGCGGGTCGGTCGGCACGACGGCGTCGCCTCGGTGATCGAGACGCTGAAGGGCCACGGCCTGTTCGGGCACGTCACCCTCACGCGCTCGGAGCGCTCGGCGATCGCCGCGCTCGTGACCGAGCTGCTGGAGGCCGGCGAGCTGTCCTGACGAGATCGCGGAGGGTCGGGATGCCGCGGCGTCCCGGCCCTTCGTCGTGCGGGGCGAGGGGCGCTGGTGTCGGGCGGGGTGGCATCCGGAAACTCCTTCGTCACCCGGCGATGCGCACGACGAGGCGCCGCGGTCTTCGGCGGGCGCGCGTGTCTGCAGATGAGAGGGTTCTCATCTGCGGCTCCCCGCGATCTCACGAACGCCCGTCAGGGTGGAAGCACAGGCGGGGAACACCCCGCCGCCGCCTCGGCGGATCCCCTGGAACGAGAGCGTCACGCGCAGGTCACCGCTCTTCGGGTGAGTCGGAAGACCACCGGACGCATCTCCCTGAACCCCCGGTTCCCCCACCGGGGGTTTTCGGGTTTCCGCCGTCACTCCCAGCGGTAGCCGGCCCCGCGGACGGTGACGATGTGGGCCGCGCCGATCTTCGCCCGCAGGTAGCGCACGTAGACGTCGACGACGTTGGAGTTGGGGTCGAAGTCCATGCTCCACACGCGACTCAGCAGCTGCTCCCGGCTGAGCACCTGCCCCGCGTGACGCACGAACTCCTCGGCGAGGGCGAACTCGCGGGCACTCAGATCGACCTCGCGCGAGCCGACGGTCGCGCGCCGACCGAGCACGTCGAGCGTGACCTCGCCGTGGGCGAGGGTCGTGACGCCGACCGTCACCGGCTCGCGCAAGCGCAGGCGGACGCGCGCCAGCAGCTCGTCGAACTTGAAGGGCTTCGCCACGTAATCGTTGGCGCCCGCATCGAGCCCGTCCACGGTGTCGCGGGTGCTGGTGCGCGCGGTCAGCATGATGACGGGGATCGTCGCCCCCTGCCCGCGCAGGCTCCGCAGAACCTCGAAGCCGTCCATCGTCGGCAGCCCCACGTCGAGGAGCACGAGGTCGCACGAGCCCGACAGGGCGGTGTCGAGGGCTTCGGCGCCGTCGTCGACGATCAGGGTCTGGTAGCCGGCCGCCTCGAGTCCCTTGGCGACGAAGGCCGAGATGCGCTCTTCGTCTTCGGCGATGAGGATGCGGGTCATCCGGTGGCCTCTCTCTGCAGCACGACGTCGCCCGCGCGCACCGGGGTGGGCAGGGCGGCCGAGGCGCGGACGCCGGTGACGGGGATGTGGAGTGTGACCGTGGCGCCGCCGCCGGGGGTGTCGGAGACCGAGCAGTGCCCGTCGTGGGCTTTCGCGATGGCGTCCACGATCGACAGGCCGAGACCCGAGCCGTCGACTCCGCGGCGCGTCGACAGCCGATCGAAGCGACGGAACACGCGGTGACGGGCGGCGGGAGGGATGCCGGGACCGTGATCGCGCACCCAGAGGTAGGCCGTGGTGTCGTCGGCGGTGCTGCCGATCTCGACGGGGGAGCCGGCGGGGGTGTACTTGGCCGCGTTGTCGGCGAGCTGCAGCCACGCCTGCACGATGCGGTCGGTGTCGCCGAGGATGCGCACGCGGGCGCGCTCCGCGACCGACCAGGAGTGGTGGGGGATCGCTCCGGCGAGCTCCGCAACGCGGTCGGTCAGCGCGGAGACGTCGATGACCTCGGCCGCCAGCTGGTCGGTCTCGACGTCGGCCAGCGCGTCGATGTCGTCGACGAGGCGCGTCAGCCGGTCGAGTTCGGCGATGCCGAGCTCTCGCGTCTCGGCCGCGTCGTGCGGGTCGGCGGGATCCATCATCTCGAGGTGACCGCGCACGATGGTGATGGGGGTCTTCAGCTCGTGCCGCACGTCGTCGAGCAGCTGGCGTTGGGCATCGACCGACATCGCGAGGCGATCGAGCATCGAGTTGACGGAGGTGGCGAGGTCGGAGATCTCGTCGTTGCCGTGGGCGCGCAGGCGGTCGCCCATGCGGTCGATCGTGATCGCGTCGGCGGTGTCGCGCAGGCGCTTCAGGGGCGAGAACGACCGCCCGATGACGAACCATCCGACGACGGCCACGAGCACGAGGACGACAGCGCCCGTCACCGCGTAGCTGGCAGTCGAGAGGGTCACGAGCTCCATGCGCTGGTCGACCGAGATCAGCTGCGCGACGACGCCGTCGGCAACGGGCACCGCGGCGTACATCATCGGACCGTGGCTGCTGTCGACCCGCCCCGAGAACTCTCCGTCGGCGACGACCGCGGACAGCGATGAGACCAGGACGGCGTCGCCCGCGACGTCGAGACCGGGAGGTGAGGGCGTCGAAGCCAGCACCCGTCCGTCGACGAGGGCGACCGTGCCGTCACTGCGACCCGGGATCGCCGCCGAGGCGAGCTCGACCGCGCAGCCCCCGCTCGACGACACCGTCGCGACGAACCCGTCGAGCTGGCGTTGGGCGTTCTGGACGACGCGTTCGCTCTGCACGAGGAACGTCGCTCCGCCGGCCAGGATCAGCCCGAGCAGCACGACGCCGAGGATCGCGCCGAGGAGTCGCACCCGCGTCGAGAGGGGTCTCGTCGCGGGGCTCATCCTTAGATTATGGCGCGCCTCGGCGTCGTGATCGTGCGGGGGCGGCTCAGCCCGGGTGCGTCATCGACAGCAGGTCGAGCTTGGCGTCGAGCACCTCTTCGGTGATCTCGCCGCGCTCGACGTAGCCGAGGTCGATGACGGCCTCGCGCACCGTGATGCCCTTGGCGACGGAGTGCTTCGCGATCTTCGCCGCGGCCTCGTAACCGATGACCTTGTTCAGCGGGGTGACGATCGAGGGCGACATGCCGGCGAACGCCTCGGCGCGCGCCACGTTGGCCTCGAGGCCGTCGATGGTCTTGTCGGCCAGCACGCGCATGGCGTTGGAGAGCAGGCGGATCGACTCCAGCAGCGCGGTGCCCATGACGGGGATCGCGACGTTGAGCTCGAACGAGCCCGAGGCGCCGGCCCAGGCGACGGTGGCGTCGTTGCCGATCACGCGGGCGCACACCATGAGCGTGGCCTCGGGGACGACCGGGTTGACCTTGCCGGGCATGATCGAGGAGCCGGGCTGCAGGTCGGGGATGTGCAGCTCGCCGAGACCGGTGTTGGGGCCCGACCCCATCCAGCGGATGTCGTTGTTGATCTTGGTCAGCGACACGGCGATGGTGCGGAGGGCTCCGGATGCCTCGACGAGGCCGTCGCGGTTGGCCTGGGCCTCGAAGTGGTCCTTCGCCTCGGTGATGGGCAGCTGCGTCTCGGCCGCGAGCAGCTTGATGACCTTCTGCGGGAAGCCGAGCGGGGTGTTGATGCCGGTGCCCACGGCCGTGCCGCCGAGGGGGACCTCGCCGACGCGGGGGAGGACGGCCTCGACGCGCTCGATGCCGAGACGCATCTGGCGGGCGTAGCCGCCGAACTCCTGGCCGAGGGTGACGGGGGTGGCGTCCATGAGGTGGGTGCGACCCGACTTCACGATGCCCTTCCAGGCGTCGGCCTTGGTCTCGAGGGCGGTCGAGAGGTGCTGCAGCGCCGGGATGAGGTCGGTGATCAGCGCCTGGGTGACGGCGATGTGCACCGAGGTCGGGAAGACGTCGTTCGACGACTGCGAGGCGTTGACGTGGTCGTTGGGGTGAACGGTGTCGCCGAGGATGCGGGTCGCGAGGGTTGCGAGCACCTCGTTCATGTTCATGTTCGACGAGGTGCCGCTACCGGTCTGGTAGGTGTCGACCGGGAAGTGCGCGTCGTGCGTTCCGGCGACGACCTCGTCGGCGGCCTGGGCGATGGCATCCGCGATCGCACCGTCGAGCGTGCCGAGCTCTTTGTTCGCGAGGGCGGCGGCCTTCTTGATGCGCGCGAGGGCGGCGATCTGCGTCGACTCGAGCCCCTTCCCCGAGATCGGGAAGTTCTCCACCGCGCGCTGGGTCTGCGCGGCGTAGAGCGCGTCTTTGGGCACCCGCACCTCACCCATGGTGTCGTGTTCGATGCGGTACTCGATGTCGGTCACGTCGTCGTTCCTCCAGGTCGTTCGTTCGGTTCTCAGATGCGGGGGTCTTCTACGTCGCCCACGATGACGACGGGGACGGCTTCGCCCTCGTCGAGGCGGTAGTTCGCTCCGACCACGGCGGTGCGGCCCTCGGCCACGGCTTCGCTGATCAGTTCGGAGGCGCGCAGCAGGTCGGCCACGGTGTGCCGCAGGTGCTCGCGACCCACGAGCTCGGGGTCGACGTGCTCGGGCAGGTGGCCGTCGACGACGTTCTCGCGCTGCACGCGGCGCACGGCGGGCACGATCGGCGCGATCTGCCGCCAGATGTACGGGGGGAGCGTGGGGGCGTCGGCGCCGGTGCTCTCGATCGCCGCGCCGACCGCGCCGCACGCGTCGTGAGCGAGCACGACGATGAGCGGGACTTCGAGCACGCCGACGGCGTACTCGAGGCTGCCGATCACCGAGTCGGAGATGACCTGGCCGGCGTTGCGCACGACGAAGAGGTCGCCCAGACCCTCGTCGAAGATGATCTCCGCGGCCAGGCGCGAGTCGGCGCAGCCGAAGAGGGCGGCGCTGGGGTGCTGCGAGGAGGCCAGCTCGGCGCGGCGCTCGACGTCCTGACGGGGGTGGGCGGGTTGACCCGCGATGAAGCGCTTGTTGCCCTCCACCATCTGCTGCCACACCTGACGGGGGGTCATGCGCTCGCTCACGGGACCTCTCTCAACTGCTCGATCTGGGAAGTGACGGATGCGGCCGCGAGGGCGGCCGTCTCGGGGGCTGCGTCGCCGTACACGAGCACGTAGTCGGGCCCGGCGGGGGTGGCGAGCGCGTAGTCGATGTTGCCCGTGCCCGAGGGGTTGGACGGGCGGTAGACGTTCCAGGTGATGCCGTTGATCTCGGTGGTCTCGGTGCTGCGGGTGCCGTCGAGCACCTGACCGACCCACGCCTCGTCGGCGTCGAAGCCCTGGGCGACGCGGAGGAAGCCCGACTCGCCCTCGCGCACGTAGACCATGGTCCACGCCTCGGTGCCGCCGACGCCCTCGGTGCTCGCCTGGTTGACGCGCCAGCCCTCGCCGAGCGAGGGGGTCAGCACGGGACGACCGAGATCGCTCTCGATGCCGGCCGCGAGGGCGGGCACGTCGGGCTGGGGCTGGGCCACCGGCTCGCCGCGGGGGACGCCGGCCACGACCACGAACACCACGGCGACGGTCACGAGGATCGCGGCGATGAGGTTTCGGAACGTCTTGCTGTTGCGGTAGCGCGCCGAGAACTCGGCCTTGCGGTCGGCGGTCTCTTGCGGGGTCTCGGGGCGACCGAGGTGCGCGACGACGCGGGCCATCAGTCGTCTCCCTCGCCGCGCGCGGCGTCGAGCCGTCGCTTGGCGCCGAGGAGCCACTCTTCGCAACGGGCGTAGAGCTTCTCGCCGCGCTCCCACAGAGCCAGGGACTCCTCGAGCGTGGGTGCGCCCTGTTCGAGTTCGGCGACGACGCGCACGAGCTCGTCGCGGGCCTGCTCGAACGAGAGGGTGGCGACGTCGGCGGCGGAGCCGGGGGTCGTCGCGGTCATGTCGTCCATTCTAGGCGCGACCCTCTGACGGGCCGTCGCCGATTGACTCGGCGTCGAGGGGAGTGTTTCCGGATGCCGTGCCCTCGGAGTTCGACAGGGGTGCGGCATCCGTCGTCCCGTGCGGCACCACGTCGGGCACCGCTCCCTCGGACCGGGCGGCGAGCGTGCCGTTCTCGACCGTGAGGCGCAGCGTCGCACCGGCGGGAGCCTGGGCGGCGTCGCGCACGACCGAGCCGTCGTCGAGCTGGGCGATCGCGTAGCCGCGGGCCAGCGTGGCCACGGGGGAGAGCGCGCGCAGGGCCGTGCCGAGCTCGCTCGTGCGGCGTTGCCCGGTCTCGATGCGGCGGTCGACGATGTCGCGACCCCGGTTCGAGAGCATCCACAGCTCCTGCGCGCGCGAGGTGAGCATGGTGTGCGGGGTGCGCAGCGCCGGGCGGGAGCGGACCTGCTCGAGTTGGGCGATGTCGTGCAGCACCCGCTGGGTGAGGCGGCCGGTCAGGCGCGCTCGCAGCTGCGACACGAGAGCGCGCTGCTCGCTGACGTCGGGGACGACGCGCTTGGCCGCGTCGGTGGGGGTGGACGCGCGCACGTCGGCGACTTCGTCGAGCAGCGGGCGGTCGTTCTCGTGGCCGATGGCGCTGACGATCGGGGTGGATGCCGCGGCCACCGCTCGCAGCAGGCGCTCGTCGCTGAAGCCGAGCAGGGTCTGCGGATCGCCGCCGCCGCGGGCGATGATGATGACGTCGACCTCGGGGTCGGCATCCAGGGCCTTCAGCGCCGCGATCGTCTCGGGGACGCAGCGATCTCCCTGCACGGCGGCGTGCCGCGTGCGGAAGCTCACCCGGGGCCACCGCAGCTCGGCGTTGCGGTGCACGTCTTTCTCGGCATCCGAGTTCTCGCCCGTGATGAGACCGATGCAGTGGGGGAGGAACGGCAGCTTCTTCTTGCGCACGGGGTCGAACAGGCCCTCCGAGCGCAGCTGCACGCGCAGGCGCTCGAGGCGCTCGAGCTGTTCGCCGAGGCCCACGTGCCGCATCGCCGAGATGGCGAACGAGAAGTCGCCGGTGCGCGGGAAGTAATCGGCCTTCACGCATGCGACGACGTGGTCGCCGACCTTCAGGTCTTTTGGCAGCCGGTTGAGGGTGCTCGACCAGATGCGGAACGCCACCGTCGACTCGGTGCCGAGGTCTTTCAGTCGCCCGAACACGTTGCCGCCGCGGCGGTTGAACGAGGTGATCTCGCCCTCGACCCAGACCGATCCCCAGCGCTCGATGAAACCGCGGATCGTGTCGTTCAGCCGTGACACCGAGGTGGGGGCGTCGGTGGAGGAGTCGCGCGGGTGCACGCTGTCGGCGGGCGGCGCCTGACCCTGGACGGTCTCGGGCTGGAAAGAGGTCATGTCACTCGCTGGGATGCACGCCGTCGGCGGGGGCCGCGAGAGCCGGACGTCTCTCGGGAGGGGAAGGTCCCATGCTATCCGGCCCGGTCGCGCCGGGCGGGTTCGGCCGGTGTCCAGGGGCACCCCCGTAGAATCGAGGGGTGAGCTCACCTGCCGTGCACCTGCCCGTTCCCCGCATCCCGGGTCGACGCGGGCGGCTTCAGGACGTCCCCGTCCAGGGCAAGAAGAAGGTGCTGCTCGCAGCACCCCGCGGCTACTGCGCCGGCGTCGACCGTGCCGTCATCGCCGTCGAGAAGGCCCTCGAGCGCTACGGCGCCCCGGTCTACGTGCGCAAGCAGATCGTCCACAACATCCACGTGGTGACCGAGCTCGAGAAGAAGGGCGCGATCTTCGTCGAGGAGGTCGACGAGGTGCCCTCGGGCTCCCACGTCGTCTTCAGCGCCCACGGGGTGTCGCCCGCCGTCGTTTCCGCCGCCTCCGACCGCGGCCTGCAGGCGATCGACGCCACGTGCCCCCTCGTGACCAAGGTCCACCGCGAGGCCGTGCGCTTCGCCCGCGACGACTTCGAGATCCTGCTGATCGGCCACGAGGGCCACGAAGAGGTCGAGGGCACCGCCGGCGAGGCTCCCGAGCACGTCACCGTGGTGAACTCTCCCGACCACGCCGACACCATCGAGGTGCGCGACCCGTCGAAGGTCGTCTGGCTCTCGCAGACCACGCTCTCGGTCGACGAGACGATGGAGACCGTGCGGCGCCTGCGCGAGCGCTTCCCCGAGCTGCAGGACCCGCCCTCCGACGACATCTGCTACGCCACCCAGAACCGACAGGTCGCGATCAAGAAGGTCGCCGTCGGCGCCGACCTGGTGATCGTCGTGGGTTCGGCGAACAGCTCCAACAGCGTGCGTCTGGTCGAGGTCGCCCTCGAGCACGGCGCGAAGGCCGCCTACCGCGTCGACTACGTCGACGAGGTCAAGCAGGAGTGGCTCGAGGGCGTCGAGACCGTCGGCGTCACCAGCGGCGCTTCCGTGCCCGAGGTGCTCGTGACCGAGGTGCTCGAAGAGCTCGCCGGCGCCGGCTACCGCGACGTCGAAGAGGTGCGCACCGCCGAGGAGGACCTGATCTTCTCGCTGCCCAAGGAGCTGCGTCAGGATGCCTCGGGCAAGCGCGACAGCCGCGCGCTCGGCGGTCGGGGGCACGCGTGAGCGACGACTCCTCCCGCGACGATGCACGCTCGGCCGAGGTCGGGTCGCGGCCGCGTCCGCAGTTCGGCGAGTACGCCACGCCCGAAGAGCAGCGCGCCCGCATCCAGCGACCCGAGGTGACCGAGGCGCTCGACGCCGGCGTCGCCCCGCAGCCCGCCCCGGTGGTCCCCGAGCCGGCGCGCGCGTCGCAGCCGGCCGCCGCGGGCTTCCCCGTGCCGACCACCCGCGGGGCCCGCGTCGACCGCATCGTCACGTTCGGTCTGCTCTTCTACGGCCTGTTCTCGGTGGTCACCACGATCATCCAGTTGCTGAACTTCCCCGAGTACGCCGAGACCGGCGCGCGCATGCTCGGCGTCGAGGCAACCTTCACCAACCTGTCGGCCGGCTACGTCTGGGGCGCCGCGGCAGCGGCCGTCTACGGCATCGGCTGGCTCGCCACCGCGGTGCTCACCTGGCGCCGCCTGAAGCGCGGTCGCCTGGCCTTCTGGATCCCGCTCGTCGGATTCGTCGTGACGGCACTCATCGCCGGCATCTGCGTCACCGTCGCCCTTGTCGGCGACCCGCAGTTCATGTCGGCGATCGTGAACAGCGTCCCGAGCTGAACCGTCGGGCCCGGCATTCCGTGTCCCCTGTGAACGAGGGAGAGGGGATGCCGCGGTGCGAGACGAACACGCGCAGTTGACAGCGCTCTACGACGCGCACGCGACGCCCGTCTGGCGCTACGTCGTCAGCCTGACCGGCGACCACGCCGGAGCCGATGATGTGGTGCAGGAGACTCTGCTGCGTGCGTGGCGCACGCCCAAGGTGATGGCGGACGACCCCGCGTCGCTGCGGTCGTGGATGTACACCGTCGCGCGAAACATCGTCATCGACGAGGCCCGAAGCGCCCGTCGGCGCCACGAGCACTCGGTCGACGAGCTGCCCGAGAGGGTACGCGACGACGACACGGATGCCATGTTCGATGCGCTCCTGGTCGAGGAGGCCCTCGCGACCCTGACCCCGGACCACCGCGCGGTCATCGTCAGCGCCTACTACGGCGGGCGCAGCGTCGCGCAGGCGGCGGAAGAACTCGGCATCCCGACCGGCACCGTCAAGTCGCGATTGCATTACGCGGTGCGAGCACTGAGGCTCGCCCTGCAGGAGAGAGGGGTGACCCGATGAGCCACGAACACGATCGACTGTCGTCGTGGGACGGCGCCTACGTGCTGGGCGCGCTGTCGGCGAGCGACCGGGCCGAATACGAAGCGCATCTGGCGGAGTGCGCGGAGTGCCGCGCCGCCGTCGGAGAGCTCGCACCGACGGCAGGACTGCTGTCGCGCCTGTCGGCCGATCGCGCGCGCGCCCTCGACGCCTCGACCGGCCCGGTGCAGCTCGCGACCCCCAGCCCCGCGCTGCGCGGACGCATCGTCGAGACGGCCAAGCGACGCAAGGCGCGGCGGAGGACGGTGTGGGTGCTCGCGGCATCCGTCGCCCTCATCGGCGTGGCCGTGCCGAGCGTGGTGGCCCTCACGAGCTCGGCGCAGCAGTCGGCGGGCACCGTCTACGCGCTGGACGACATCGCGGGAGCGCCGCTCGAGGCATCGGTGCGGCTGACCTCGGCGCCCTGGGGCACGCGGATCGACCTCGTGTGCGAGTACACCGGCGAGGTGCTCGACGCCCCGCCCGGCGGATGGCCGTACGCCCTGGCGATCACCGACGGGTCGGGCGCGACCAGCGTGCTCTCGACCTGGCGGGCCGACCCCGGCTCGACGACCGAGCTGAGCGCGGGGACCGACCTGGCGACCACCGACATCGGCGCGGTCGAGATCCGCACGCTCGACGGTGACCGCGTGGTCATGCGGCACGAGTTCGCCACGCCCTGACACCTGCCGCCCTGACGCCCCTGCCGGGCGCGGCGGCGGCGTGACGGCGGCCTCGAGCAAACCGTTTAGCATCGACGCATGCCCCGTCTCGTCGCCGTCTGCGCCGTCCATGAATTGCATCCGGATGCCGGATCGATCGGCGTCACTGCGATCGACAAGCGTCCCATCGACGGAGCTGTGCGCGTCGGCACGCTCGGCGTCCGCGCGGACGTGCAGGCCAGCCGCAAGCACCACGGAGGACCCGACAAGGCCGTGTACGCCTACGCGCAGGACGACGCGTCGTTCTGGGAGGGCGAGCTCGGCCGCGAGCTGCACCCCGGCTGGTTCGGAGAGAACCTGCGGGTCGAGGGGCTCGACGTCAACGGCGCCCGCATCGGCGAGGTCTGGCGCATCGGCGACACCGTCGAGGTCGAAGTGACGATGCCCCGCACGCCCTGCGCGACCTTCGCGCGCTGGGTCGGCGGAGCCGCCTCGCGAGGATGGGTCAAGCGCTTCTCCGACGAGGGTCGCCTCGGCGCCTACCTGCGCGTGCGCCGTGCGGGGGAGGTGCGGGCGGGGGACACCATCGAGGTTCTGTCATCGCCCGCGGATGCGCCGACGGTGCTGGAGATGTACCGCAGCTGAGGTGCGCCCGGCCCCGGTCTCGGCCCCGGTCTGCGATCTGTCGCTCGGGGCGTTCTGCCTCGCCGGTGGCGCGAGACTGCAACTCGCTGACAAGGTCGTTGCAGGCTGACACCCGGTTGTCGGCGAGATGCAGTCTCGGCGCGTGGGAGGCGTGCGCGGGCGCGCGCGGCGGCGCAAGCCGGGGCGCGCGGCGGGGGATGCTGCGGCGCGCGCGCGGCGGATGCCGGGGCGTGCGGCGGGAGCCCGGGGCCACGGCATCCGGAAACGACGAACGCCCCGGCGTGGGAGCCGGGGCGTTCGCGGGATGACGAGGTGTCAGCTCTTCGAGTGGCCGAACGAGCCGAGCTGCTTCGTGGCCTCGACGACGCGGACGGCCATGGCCGACTCGGCAACCTTGCCCCACGCGCGCGGGTCGTACTGCTTCTTGTTGCCGACCTCGCCGTCGAGCTTGAGCACGCCCTCGTAGTTCGAGAACATGTAGCCCGCGATCGAGCGGGTGAAGGCGTACTGGGTGTCGGTGTCGATGTTCATCTTCACGACGCCGTTGGCGACCGCGAGGGCGATCTCTTCGTCGGTCGAGCCGCTGCCGCCGTGGAAGACGAGGTCGAGGGGCTTCGGGCCGGTGCCGAACTTCGCGGCGATGCCCTCCTGGATCTCACCGAGCAGCTCGGGGCGGAGCTTGACGCCACCGGGCTTGTACACGCCGTGCACGTTGCCGAAGGTGAGGGCCGAGATGTAGCGGCCGTTCTCGCCGAGGCCGAGGCGCTCGACGGCCTTGGTCACGTCGGCGACCGTGGTGTACAGGGCCTCGTTGGAGCCCTCGTGCTGCACGCCGTCTTCTTCGCCGCCGACCACGCCGACCTCGATCTCGAGGATGGCGTTGATGTTCTTCATGCGGGGGAGGAGCTCGGCGGCGATGTCGATGTTCTCGTCGAGGGGAACGGCCGAGCCATCCCACATGTGCGACTGGAAGATCGGGTTGCGGCCGGCCTTGACCTCTTCTTCGGAGGCCTCCAGCAGGGGCAGGACGAATCCGGGCAGGGCGTCCTTGGGGCAGTGGTCGGTGTGCAGCGCGACCGTTACGGGGTAGTTCTTCGCAACCTCGGTGACGTACTTGGCGAAGGCGAGGGCGCCGGTGGCGCGCGCCTTGACGGTGTGACCGGCGAAGTAGTCGGCACCGCCGGTGGTGACCTGCAGGATGCCGTCGGAGCCGGCCTCGGTCAGGCCCTGGAGCACCGAGTTGATGGTCTGCGAGCTGGAGACGTTGATCGCGGGATACGCGAAGCCGCCGGCCTTCGCGCGGTCCAGCATGTCGGCGTACTGCTCAGGGGAAGCGACGGGCATGGAGGTGCTCCTTGGTCGTTGTCGGGACAACGGTCACTCTAGCGAAGCCGCCCGATCGTGACGGTGCGGGCGCGGCAGGAACACGACACTTCTGCTGTTTCGTTAAGAACCGCGATTCCTTCGTTGCACATGCGCTCAAAACCCGCGATTGTCTTCTCTCGGCTGGATACAGTGACCCCATGGTGAGCCTGACTGCCGACATGAGCCCTTTGCACCCCGACCGCAACCTGGCTCTGGAGTTGGTGAGGGCGACGGAGGCTGCATCCATCCGCGCCGTCCCCTTCATCGGTCGAGGCGATAAGGAGGCCGCCGACGGTGCGGCCGTCGACGCGATGCGCGCGTTCTTCAGCACCGTCAACTTCGACGGCACGATCGTCATCGGTGAGGGCGAGAAGGACAACGCCCCCATGCTCTACAACGGGGAGCGCGTCGGCAGCGGTCGCGGACCCCAGTGCGACGTGGCCGTCGACCCGATCGACGGCACCTCGCTCACGGCCGCGGGCCGTCAGAACGCGCTCTCGGTCATCGCCGTGTCGGACCAGGGCACCATGCTCGACGCCTCGAGCGTGTTCTACATGGACAAGCTCGTCACGGGTCCCGCCGGTGTGGGCGTCGTCGACATCCGCCTCCCGATCGGGGAGAACATCCGACTGCTCGCGAAGGCCCTCGGCAAGCCGGTCGACGAGCTCGTCGTCTCGGTGCTGAACCGCCCGCGTCACGAGAAGCTGATCGCCGACATCCGCGAAGCCGGTGCCGGAACGCGCCTGATGAGCGACGGCGACGTCGCCGGTGGCATCAACGCCGCCCGCCACAACGCCCGCACCGACATGTGCGTCGGAATCGGCGGCAGCCCCGAGGGCATCGTCACCGCGTGCGCGATCAAGGCGCTGGGTGGCCACATCCAGGGTGTGCTCGCCCCGCGCACCGACGACGAGAAGGAGAAGGGTCGGGATGCCGGCCTCGACGTCGACGGCCAGGTGTACGAGGCCGATGGTCTGGTGAAGGGCAAGAACACGATCTTCGTCGCCACGGGCGTGACCGATGGTCAGCTCGTGCAGGGCGTCCGTCGCGATGGCGACTTCATCTACACCGAGAGCGTCGTGCTGCGCGGTGCCTCGGGAACGCTCCGCCGCATCTCGTCGGAGCACCTGACGTCGAAGTGGTTGTGACGCCGCGCGGCTGATCTCTTTGCCCGCGCGTCGCCTGCTGTGGATGCCGCGGCGCGTGTCTTTTCCTCGCGAGACTGCATCTCGCTGACAAGTCGGTTGCAAGCTGCAGCTGTTTCGTCAGCGAGATGCGTCTCGCGGTTCTAGGGGGCGCGGACCCCCACCCGAGCACGGGGCGCGGGGCGCGGACGCGGGGGTGCGTGGCACGGACGCGTGGTGCGTGGCGCGCGCGGGGCGTGGCGCGTGCGGGGCGCGGGGCGCGGGGTGCGGACGCGGGGTGCGTGGCGTGCGCGGGGCGCGGGGCGCGGGGGCGCGGGGCGAGGCGCGCGGTCGTCGTCCCGACGCGCAGATACAGCCGGGCGTGTCGTGACGCAAGCGTGACCGGCGTAGGAGGGCTCGTCTGGCAGAATCTCAAGGAGTGTCAACGGCGACGCTGTGTTCTTCCGAGACCCGAAGGGGGATCGTCCATGGCAACAGCTCCGACGAATCAGACAGCACCTCAGACAGGTGCGCAGGCGGTCATCGCCAGCGCGGTCGACCCCGCGCGCCGCCCCGACGTGCTCCTTCGCGTTCGCCGCGACGAGGGCCACGAGGTCAGTGCGTGGTGGATGGTCGGCGCCTTCGTCGGTGTCTCCGCGGCCGTGGTCAGCCTGCTGAGCTGGGTTCCCGGCGGGTCTTGAGCCTCGGCGCGGGCGAGCACTGCGGCTCATCCCTCTGAGTCACCGCGACCCTCTGAGTCACCGTGCCCCTCACTGGTCTCTTTCCAGTCCGGCGCGCTCCCGCACCGACCCGAGGTCTGCGCGGACAGCGGTGGGGCCGTCTCCGCCATCCGCGAACTGTGCTGACGGCTGGTCGTTGTCGAGATCGATCATCTCGGGGGCCGTCCATCGCCGCGGCGTCGCATCGAGCGCGGCCGGGGCCGCTACCGCGTCGAGCTTGGTCTCGTCGATGCCGGGGAACTTGCGCGCCGTGACGAGCACGCGCGACTCCAGGGATCCGGCGAAACGGTTGTAGCTGTCGACCGTCTTCTCGATCGCGCGACGGAGTTCGTTCGCGTGTCCGGCGAGCACCCCCACCCGCTCATACAGTTCGGTCCCGAGGGTGAAGAGCGTGCGGGCCTCGTCGGAGACGTCTTGCTGCGTCCACGTGAACGCCACCGTCTTGAGCACGGCCCACAGGTTCACCGGGGAGGCGAGGGCCACGCGCCGCGTGAAAGCGTAGTCGAGCAGCGTCGGGTCTTCGTCGAGTGCGGAGGCGAGCAGCGACTCGCTCGGCAGGAAGCAGACCACGAACTCGGGGCTCGTCGTCAGCCCCGACCAGTACGCCTTCTTCGCGAGGGCGTCGACATGCGCGCGCACGGCCCTCGCGTGCTTCGCGAGAAGACCGGAACGGCGGATGCCCTCGTCGCCGTTCGCCGTGACCGGGATCGCGCTCGCCTGCAGGTACGCATCGAGCGGCACCTTGGCATCCACCGCCAACGCTTTGCCCCCGGGCAGCCGCACGACCATGTCGGGTCGACCGGCGCCCGCGTCGCTCGAGATCGACGACTGCAAGTCGAAATCGACGTATCGGGTGAGACCGGCGGCCTCGACGACGCGGCGCAGCTGGGTCTCGCCCCACACTCCGCGGGTCGTTCCAGAGCGCATGGCGGAGGCGAGGGACTCCGTCGTCGCGCGCAGGGCTTCGTCTGCTTCGCGCGAGAGGCGCAGCTGCTCGCCGAGCGCGGTGTACTGCTCGACGCGGTCGCGCTCGAGACCGTCGACCTTTCGCTGCATCGCGTCGAGCGTCTCGCGCACGGGGTCGAGGGCGCGCAGCACGGTCTGCTCGCGACGTTCGCGCTCTTCTCGCGCAGCCTGGTCGGCCCGGGATTGCCCCGCCAGCTCGCGATAGAGCGACACCTGGTGGTCGAGCTGCGCCCTGAGGCCTGCACCCTCGGCCTCTGCGGCGGCCACCCGGGCCGACAGAGCCTGCTGCGCGGTCGCGTCGCGAGCCGCCGCGCGCGAGGTCGCGACGAACCAGCCGCCCGCGGCGCCGACGGCGAGGGCGATGATGACGAGGATGAGGGCGATCGCGTCCATGGGGTCAGCATGCACCAGACCTCCGACATCGCCGGCAAGACGGGCCGGAAGGGCTCAGGCGACCGCGCGCTCGGCCGGCTCGACGGCGATCTGCGACACCCGCACGCCGAGATGCGCGGCGAGGGCGAAGACGTCGTCCGCACCCGCGCGCCGGGCGCAGTCGATCGTGATCTCCGCGCACGCGACCGCATCGGCGAGGGCGTCGTGGTGGGCGAACGGCGAGCAGCCGGCCTCGGCGGCCACGAGCGGGAGGCGGTACGACGCGAGGGAGTAGGTCTTGCGCGACATCTGCACGCTGCAGAGGTAACGGTAGGGCGGGCACTCGTCGCCCGTCGCGGCGCACGCGCGGCGCAGCACCGACATGTCGAAGCCGGCGTTGTGGGCCACGAGCACGTCGGAACCGGCGAACGCGGCGAGGCGCTCCAGCTGCTCGGACCAGCCGGGCGCGTGCATCACGTCGGCAGGTTGTATCCCATGAATGCCGACGTTGATCGGCGCGAAATGGTCGTGACCGGCGGGAGGCTTGATCAGCCAGGCGGCGGTGGCGACGACGCGGCCGCCCCGGACCCGGGCGAGACCCACGGCACACGCGGACGCACCACTGGAGTTCGCCGTTTCGAAGTCGATCGCGGTGAAGTCCAGAGCCACGCCTCCACCCTCACCCGGCCCGGCGTCGAGCCGAGGAGGCGCGCCGGGGTCGGCGGCATCCGGGATTGCTCGAAAAGACTCCGGATGCCGTGTCGGAGGGTCGGCGTAGGGTCGGGGCCATGAGCGATCAGGCGAAGTCGACCTCGTTCGGACAGGCGGCCTCCGCCTATGAGTCGGGGCGTCCGGGCTACCCCGCCGAGGCGGTCGCGTGGCTGCTGGAGCGGGTGCGCGAACCGGGGCGCGGTCTGCGCGTCGCCGACGTCGGTGCCGGCACGGGCAAGCTGACGCGCTCCGTCGTCGAGCTCGGTGCCGACGTGGTGGCCGTCGATCCGGATGCCGACATGCTCGCGACCCTACGGGAGAACGCGCGAGGAGTGCCCACGTTCATCGGAACGGCCGAGAGCCTGCCGCTGCCCGATTCTGCCCTCGACGCCGTCGTCATGGGGCAGGCGTGGCACTGGGTCGACGTCGAGTCGGCCTCCCGTGAGGTCGCGCGTGTGCTGCGCAGCGGGGGAGAGCTGGGGCTCATCTGGAACATCCGCGACGACAGCGTCGACTGGGTGAAACAGCTGACGGCGGCGATGGGCGGTTCGAACGCCGAGGTGCTCCTGGCGACGAGCGGACCGCGCGTGGCGGAGCCTTTCGAGGGGCTGGAGCACCGTGAGTGGCGCTGGGATCGGCAGATCACCCTGCCGCAGTTGCGCGACCTCGTCGGCTCGCGCAGCGACGTGATCACGGCCAGCCCCGAGAAGCGCGCGGGCATCGACGCCGCGGTCGACGGGGTCGTGGCATCCGTGCCGGGACTCGCCGACGGCGGGGCGGTCGCGCTGCCGTACGTCACCCACGCGTTCCGCGCGCGACGACCCTGACGCGGTGAGGAGTCTCTCAGCCGGGTAACCTGGACTCCCGTGGCTCTTACCATCGGAATCGTCGGCCTTCCCAACGTCGGAAAGTCGACCCTCTTCAACGCTCTGACCAAGAACTCGGTGCTCGCGGCGAACTACCCGTTCGCCACCATCGAGCCCAACGTCGGGGTCGTGAACCTTCCCGATGTGCGCCTGCAGAAGCTCGCCGACGTGTTCGGCAGCGAGCGGCTCGTGCCCGCTGCGGTGTCGTTCGTCGACATCGCCGGCATCGTCCGCGGCGCGAGCGAGGGCGAGGGCCTCGGCAACCAGTTCCTCGCGAACATCCGTGAAGCGGATGCCATCGCGCAGGTCGTGCGCGGATTCGCCGACGACGACGTCGTGCACGTCGACGGTTCGGTCAACCCGGCGAACGACATGGAGACCATCAACGCCGAGCTGCAGCTCGCCGACCTCCAGACGCTCGAGAAGGCGATCACCCGATACGAGAAAGAGGTCAAGGGCAAGAAGCTCGACCCCTCGGTGCTCGAGGCCGCCAAGGCCGCGCAGGACGCCCTTCAGCGTGGCGTGCTGCTGTCGGCATCCGGAATCGACCTCTCGCCCATCCGCGAGCTGGGACTGCTCACCGCCAAGCCGTTCATCTTCGTCTTCAACGTCGACGAGGCCGTGCTCACCGATCCGTCGCGCAAGGACGAACTCGCCGCTCTGGTCGCCCCCGCGAAGGCCGTGTTCCTCGACGCGAAGATCGAGTCGGAGCTCATCGACCTCGACCCCGAGGACGCCGCCGAGCTGCTCGCGTCGACCGGTCAGGACGAGTCAGGCCTCGACCAGCTCGCCCGCATCGGCTTCGACACGCTGGGCCTGCAGACCTACCTCACCGCCGGCCCCAAGGAAGCGCGCGCCTGGACGATCCCGCAGGGCGCGAAGGCGCCGCAGGCGGCCGGTGTCATCCACACCGACTTCGAGAAGGGCTTCATCAAGGCGGAGGTCATCTCGTTCGACGACCTCGTCGAGCTCGGCTCGGTCTCCGAGGCCCGTGCGAAGGGCAAGGCCCGCCTCGAAGGCAAGGACTACGTCATGCAGGACGGCGACGTGGTGGAGTTCCGCTTCAACAACTGAGCGGGTCGAGAGGAGCGGTCGGGTGAGTCGCGACGGGATCCGACGGGACGCGGGGCGACGCGTCGCAGAGCTTCGGGCTCGGCTCATCGAGTGGGACGTTCTCGGGGTCTATGCCGACGACGACGGACCGGGTGATGAGAACGAGTACGACGATCTGATCGCGCCGATTATGCGTTGGCTCGGGGCTGGTGACGACGCCCCTCTCCTCAGTGCGCGCATCGTGACTCTCTTGCGCGACGATTATGGTCTCGACATTCCGCATGAGGATGCGGCGTTGCCGTTCGCTTCGTCGCTCGTCCGATGGTGGCGGGAGGCCAACTCGAACATGGACACGGCGCCGTCTATGAGCCCTGCGGCAGGGCCGCGGCGGCGCGGAGATCCGGTGAATTCGTGAACGACATTCGCACGTTCAAGATCGCGCAGTTCGTGTGCCTTCCCGTGTGGATTGGCGCAATGTTCGCCGTGTTCGCCGCACCCGCTGAGGGGCGGTTGATCTGGCTCGTTCTCTGGATCATCGCGGCGATCGTGTTCTTCGTCGCGTTCTGGCGCGCCATGTGGCTCTCCGCAGATCCCGTGCGCGACCGACGCCGCGACGATCAGTAGTGGTAGCGAGCCTGCAGGATCGTCACTCGAGCGTCGTCGGCGACGTAGACGAGCCGGTTCGCCTCATCGATGCGTCGTGACCACGCTCCCGCCAGCGCGTGCTTCAGTGGCTCGGGCGTGCCGATCCCGTCGACGGGATCGTCACGCAGAACGTCGGCGAGGAGCAGGTTGATGCGGCGAACTGTTTTTCGATCCTGGGTCTGCCAGTAGAGGTAGTCCTCCCGCGCGCCGCTGGTCCACGCGAGGAGACGTTCTCTCACGGTTCGACGAGCTCGTGCGACTCGACGTCTCCGGCGCGCGCGTCCTGGAGCGCGCTCAGAAGTCGACGAGCGTTCTCGGGGGATCGGAGAAGGTAGCTCGTCTCGATGAGAGAGTCGTACTCATCCTTCGACATCAGCCCCCGATGGGGGTGGGGTTCGTCGGGTTCGGGGGGACGGGGAGCGACCCGTTGATGCGGTTCTGCGCCTGGCACTGGCTGGTGCAGTTGGTCGCACCCGCGGAGAGCTCGATCGCGTCCTCGCCCAGCACGCCGCCCATGCGGCCGCCCGAGGCGACGGTCCACTTCGTGACGGTCGCATCCTGGTAGGTCTTCGTGGCGACCTGCGGGCTGTCCTTGCCCAGCAGCATCTGGTGCGCGCCGGGGCCGGAGGTCACGGCATCCACCCCGTTTCCGAAGTTGATTTTGCCGGTGTACGGGTTGACGAAGGAGAAGAGCCCGGGGCCGAGCGTGTGCACGAGCTCGACCGGGGCGGCGAACTCGGGCTCCATCTGGAAGATGCCGCCCTGCGCGCCGTCCTTCGCCTGGATCTTCAGCTTGCCGCCGGCAGTGGTGAAGATCGCCACCAGGGAGTCGTCGCGCACCTCGAGACTCGACAGCCGGGCACCGCTGCGCTGGGCGGCCGTGAGGGTCGGGACCTTCGAGGCGAACACGACGGTGGGGCTCGTGACCATGCGCTGCGTGTCGGGAGCGCCCGTGAGCGTGTAGTCGTAGACGCCGAGCGTGGCGGGGTCGATCGTGAAGCGGTTGTTCGTGCCGCTGACGGTGATGCGGCCCGAGACGGCGACGTCTTTGAGCTTCGCGTCCTTGCCGGGTGCGGGGTTGTAGGTGGTGCCGTTCACGGTGACGGCGTAGTCGCCGCCGACCGAGGTCGTCTTCGCCTGCGCGGCGGCGGGGAAGAGGAGACCGGATGCCGCGACCAGGGCGGCCGCGACGATCGCGGTGGTGCGGGTCAGGGTCGAACGGGGGGAGGTGCTGCTGCTCATGAGGGCCTCGTTTCGTCGGTTGAGCTGCTCCCACCGTCGCGGCCGGCGCCCGGACCGGGCAATGCGACCTTGGTACTACGACCATCGTCCGATGGCCCGACCGTGCGGTTTCGCGAACAGTGGACAGCGTTCCCCGCACCGCGGGTGAAAATGGGCGAAAGGACGGATGACATGAAGAAGCGGATCCTTGTCGGAGCGGGAGCCCTGCTGATAGCTGCCGCACCCGCGGCGATCGGGTTGTGGGGCAATGCGTCGTTCGCCGAATCGGTGCCGGTGCCGGTGCCCTCGCTCGCCCAGGTGCTCGCGCCGACGCCCTCGCCCTCGGCATCCGTCGACGATCGTGGCGGAAACGTTCCGCGCGATCAGCGGGTCGAGCCCGGCGACGACCGCGACGGCGGCGCCACCTCGACCGATGACTCCGCTCCCGGCGGCGGCTCGCCCGGCAGCGACGACGGTGCGGCGGTGACGACTCCCGAAGATGCCGGTGGCGACGCCCCGCGCGACACGCGCGTCGAACCCGGCGATGACAGAGCCGTGCAGGGCACGGGCGATTCGACGCAATCCCGTACCGACGACAGCGGCCGCTCTGACGGCGGCGGCGCGGATGACGGCGGCACGAGCGGACACGGCGGCGACCGCCACGGGGGAGACGACTGAGTGGCATCCGACCCCTCCGCTCCGTCCTGGGAGGTGCTCGTCACGGCGCGCCCCTCTCGGACGCTCCCGCGCACCCTGTCGACCCGTGCCGTGCTGCTGCGCCTCGCCGCGGGGCTGGCCGCCGTGCTGGTGGCCGTCGCAGCGCTCGCCGGGTTCGGTGCGCAGTGGCTCGCGGAGCGCGAGGCGGTCAACGACGCCGCGCAGGTGACCAACGTGCTCGCGGACGCCGTCGTGCGGCCCGCGCTCAGTGACGCGCTCGCCGCGGGAGACCCGGCCGCCGTCGCTGCCTTCGACGTGACCGTGCGGTCGCAGATCCTCGGCGACGACGTCATCCGGGTGAAGATCTGGAGCCCCGAGGGGCGCGTGCTCTACGCCGACGAGCCGCAGCTGATCGGCCGCACCTTCGAGCTCGACGAGGCCCAGCGCGCTGCTCTGACCACTCCGTCGACCCGCGCGGCGGTCTCCGACCTGTCGGAGGACGAGAACGAGTTCGAGAGCGGGTCGCGCCTGCTCGAGGTCTACCGTCCGGTGTGGTCGGCGAGCGGGCAGCAGCTGCTGTTCGAGGTCTACTACCCCTACGAGCCCGTCGCGGCGCGCTCAGCGGAGCTGTGGCGCGGATTCGCCGGCGTGACGACGAGCAGTCTGCTGTTGCTCGTCGTGCTCACCGCCCCGATCGTCTGGACGCTGCTGCGGCAACTCCGCCGCGCCGAGACGCGACGCAGCGAACTGTTGCAGCGGGCGGTGGATGCGTCGGATGCCGAACGCCGACGCATCGCGGGCAGCCTGCACGACGGCCCGGTGCAGGAACTCGTCGCGACCAGCTACGGCGCCGAGAGCGCGGCCGTCGAGGCGGACCGCCGCGGCGAGGAGGCCGGAGCGTCGCGCCTGCGGGAGGTGGCGGCGGCGGTCCGCGGAAACGTGCGGGTTCTGCGCTCGCTGTTGGTCGACATCTACCCCGAGAGCCTGGGCGCGTCCGGTCTCGCCTCCGCGCTGCACGACCTCGCGGCGACGGCCCGCACGCGGGGAGCCGACGTCGTACTCGACCTGCGGATGCCGGTGGACGAACTATCGGAGGAGCAGGATCGCCTGCTGTACCGGGTCGCGCAGGAGGCTCTGCGCAACGCCGTGACCCACGCGGCTCCCTGCCGCGTCGTGATCACCGTGGCCGCGGAGACCGGCGGCACCGTGCTGACGGTCGCCGACGATGGGTGGGGGTTCGACGCGGCGACCCTGCACCGCCCACCCGCCGAGGGGCACCTCGGCACCCGCGTCCTGCGCGACCTCGCCACCGATGCCGGCGCCGAGCTCGCCCTCGCCACCGCTCCCGGTCACGGCACGGCGTGGCGCTTGACCCTTCCCCCGCACGATCGCCCCCGGGAGTCCGAATGATCCGCGTCCTCGTCGTCGACGACCACTCGATGGTGCGGGAGGGACTCGCCTCGGTGCTCGCCGCGGACGGCGACATCGTCGTGTCCGCCACCGCGGCGAACGGCGCGGAGGCGGTCGCGCTCGTCGGCACCACCGAGGTCGACGTCGTCGTCATGGACGTGTCGATGCCCGTGATGGACGGGATCGCGGCGACGCGTGCCGCGCGGGCGGAGCATCCCGGCATCCGCGTGCTGGTGCTGACCTCGTTCGGCGACCGCGACCAGGTGCGTCGGGCGATCGCCGCCGGCGCCACGGGGTATCAGCTCAAGGACGCCGAGCCCGCCGACCTGCGCTCCGCCGTGCGATCCGTCGCGGAGGGACATACGCCGCTCGACGCCCGCGTCGCCGGGGCGCTGCTTCCGGATGCCGCGGCGCCGGGCAACGGCCTCAGCGCGCGCGAAGAGGAGGTGCTGCGACTCGTTGCGAACGGCCTCGCGAACAAGCAGGTGGCCACGGCGCTCGGCATCTCGGAGCGGACCGTGAAAGCCCATCTGGGCAACGTCTTCCGGCAGATCGGTGTCGCCGACCGCACGAGCGCCGCGTTGTGGGCGCGGGATCACCTGTGAGGCCGTCACGGGACGCCCACGCCGGCGGCGCGCCGCGACGTGCGCGGGCTCAGAGGTCGCTGTAGTCGTCCGCCGGAACGAGGATCGACTTCACCGAGTCGCCGTCGAGCACGAGCATGACGTACTCGCGACCCGTCTCGCCGGGGCGCTGCAGGGACTGAGTGCCTGGCACGTCGCGGAAGCCGAGGCGCAGCTCGGTGGAGTCGAAACCGTCCACCGCGCCCGCTGCCACCCCTTCGGCGCGTGTGGAGCCGACGGAGAGACCCTCGGCCGTCACGACGGGGTGTCCCGCCACGGTCGGGCTCGACACGAACAGGCGTCCGGTCGCCGAGCCGTCGTTCGGCACGGTCATCTTCAGGCCGGGCCACTCGACCACGGTCATCTGGAGGTCGTACCCCGGAGGGCCCTCGGCAGGAGACGTCGACGGTGCGCTGCCGAGGGCGGCGGTCCACGCGTCCACGGCGCTCAGCGAGTACTCGAGCGTTGGTCCGTCCGAGAGCGACGCGCTGTCGAGCGACAAGGTCAGCACGGCGTCACTCGAGGGGGCGTCGGACCCGGCGGTTGGTGAAGGCGAAGGCGGGACCGTGGTCGAGGCGGCGGCCGTGGGCGTGCTCGGGGCCGAGGGATCGGCACTCGGTTGGGACGCGCACCCGGCGGATCCCAAGAGCAGGGCTGCGGCGAGAGGGAGGGCGAGGACGCGGCGTGAGCGGGGCACGATGCGACGATATCCATCAAGGGCGGGCTGTCGAGGTTCGCCGCGATAACGATCCGACAACGCGGATCTCGCGCACGAATCGCAACCGACGAGGACGGATCGGTCGGGTTGCCGCACCCGGCGGCTCAGCCCAGCTCTCCGGGATGGGTGAGGCGCCACCACAGCGTCGGCTCCTCGATCGCGCCCGAGATCTTCACGCTCGACGAGGTCGATCGGGGCCCTGCGGTCCACGAGACGCTGCCCACGACCTCACCGTCGGCGTAGTTCTGCGGTGTGGTGGTCTTCAGATCGACCGCGATCGGGGTGTCCGACCACGTGCGCACCTCGCTCGTCTGAGCGAGCACGAGCGAGGCCTTGGCGCCCCAGGGCGTCGAGATCGAGCCGATGGTGTCGCCGACCGTGCCGACGGTGACGTCGTGGAACCCGTCCGCGACCCCCTGCAGCATGCGCCGCACGTCATCGTCGGTGGAGTCGTGCGTCCCGCCGCCCATGCGCACCCCGGTGATCTGCAGGGGCGTGCCGACGCCGACGTCGAGGCGGGAGGTGAAGAGCAGATTGAACGTGCCGTCGCCGAGATTGCCGGTCTTGAGCCCCGTGACTCCGAGGGTGCCCAGCAGGTCGTTGGTGTTGGTGACGTATCCGGGACCGGGTACGTCGATCGAGCCGGTGGCGGCGATGGCCGCGACGGCGGGATTCGCCGCGGCGAGGCGCGCGAGGGCGAGCAGATCGCTCGGCGTGCTGGTGTTGCGGGAGTCGAGCCCGGTGGCATCCACGATGCGGGTGTTGGTCAACCCGTTCGCGCTCAACCACGCGCGGGCGGCCTGCACGTAGGCGCCCTCCGAGCCGAAGCCCCACCGCGCGAGGGCGACGGCGTAGTTGGCGGCCGAGGGGAGCAGCATCGTCGCCAGGGCATCGTGCTGCGACATGCGCGTGCCGTCGGGCATGCGGGCGACGACGGCGTCCTGCACGTAGAACTGGTCGTACAGGTCGGTGTCGGCCCTGGTGAACGAGATCGTGGGACCGGGGTCGTCGGCGCTCGCGAGCGGGTGCGCATCGAGCACGACCAGCGCCGTGATGAGTTTCGCGACGCTGGCGAGGGAGCGGGCGTCGTCGCCACCGGCCGAGGCGAAGACGTTCGCGGCGTCGGGCCCCAGGAAGGCGTCTCCGCCCTCGACCCGGAGGAGAGCGGCACCGGTCGCGGGCATGGGCACGGACGCGACTGCCCCGGGGGCCACCGCGGGAGCCTGCGAGGTGACGGTGGGAGCGGGCAGCGCCGCCGTCGACGCCCACCACACGTACCCGCCGGAGCCGGCGAGGAGCAGCAGGATCACCCCGAGGAAAGAGAGGGCGACGATCTTGCCCGCCGGTCCGGGCGGGGTCGGCTCCGGGGGAGCGTCGTCGAGCAGATCGGCGAAATCCGCGAGCGTGTGAGACGTGGTCATGAGCGGTCACGGACGATCGTGATGGCTGCTTCCCCCCGGTGCATGCTCCGAACCTAACCCGGAGGTGTGCCTCACGGCGAGACGAATATCAAGCCCCCCTCACGCGTGGAGGTCGGCGACTTACCGTGTAAACACATCGGGAGATTCCCGAAGACCACAGGGAGGAGCCGACATGGGACTCGACGACAAGATCAAGAACGCCGCGGAGAACATCGCTGGTAAGGCGAAGGAAGCCACTGGCAAGGCGACGGACAACGAGCGCCTCGAGGCCGAAGGTCAGGCCGACCAGACCAAGGCCCACGCCAAGCAGGCCGGCGAGAACGTCAAGGACGCCTTCAAGTAAGTCGCCCTCCCCGAAGTGCCCTCACCCCTCGCGGGTGGGGGCACTTCGTCTTTTCGGACGACATCGCGCCGACCCGGGCGGTGCCCGCCACGGCGCGCCCCGTGGCGGGTGGCAGCGAGGCCGACCGGGATAATGGCGACATGACCGCTGTCGTTCCCACCGAGACGCCCACGCTCGTCTCGGGCACCCCCGTCGTCCTGCGCGCCCACGGCTACGAAGCCGCGATCGCGAGCGTGGGCGCCTCCCTCCGCTCCCTCACCTTCGAGGGTCGCGACCTCGTCGTCCCCTTCGCCGCAGACGAACTGCGTCCCGCCTACCGCGGCACGACGCTCGCGCCGTGGCCGAACCGCGTCGTCGACGGCATCCATCACTTCGACGGCGTCGAGCACCAGCTGCCCCTCACCGAGCCGAACCGCGGCCACGCCCTGCACGGACTGCTGTCGTGGGTCGACTGGAACGTCCGCGAGGCGACCGACGACTCCGTCACCCTCGTCGCCACGATCACCGCGCAGGCCGGCTACCCGTGGTGGGTCGTCGTGTCGACCACGTTCTCGCTGGATGCCGACGGCCTCACGCAGACCGTGCGCGCCACCAACCTGTCGGACACCCCCGCACCGTGGGGCACCGGGCCGCACCCGTACCTCGTCGCGGGACCCGCGACCCTCGACGAGTGGACCCTCGGCCTGCCGGCCGACACCGTGCTGGAGGTCACCCCGGACCGCTTGGCGCCGGTGGCCCTGGCATCCGTCACCTCCGACGCCGAGCGATTCGACTTCCGTGAACCGCGAGTGCTCGGCGCCGTGGAGATCGACCACGCGTACACGGGTCTGATCCCGGATGCCGGCGCCCGCACGACCGTCACGCTCACCGACCCGTCGGGCACGGGCGTGGCCATGAGCTGGGGTGCGGACTGCCCGTGGGTGCAGATCCACACCGCAGACCTCCCGGCCGGTCCTGGCACGCCCGGACACCGCGCCGGCCTCGCCGTGGAACCGATGACGTGCGCGCCCGATGCGTTCAACGACGACGCGTACGACTTCGCCACCGGCGTCGTCTCGCTCGACCCCGGTGCTTCGCACGAGGCCGGCTGGACTATCTCGGCCCGCTGAGCCCTTGAACGACAGAACCGCCCCGGAGTGATCCGGGGCGGTTCTGTCGTTCAGGCGGTCAGACGACCTGGGCGCCGCACATGCCGCAGTCGCCGCCGACCGAGACCTCGACGAAGCAGTCGGGGCACATCGTGCGCGTCGGGCGGTCGGTGATCAGCATCGGCTTCGAGCTCGGGGTGCGACGCTCCTTCGGGGCGGACGCGGCGCGTGCGCGTCGAGCCTCGATGGTCGGAGCGGGCGGCGGCGGGGGAGCGACCGGCTTGTGCGCCTCGCAGTAGAAGCGGACGAAGCCGCCGTGGTGCTTGGGGTGCTGGTGCTTCACCGCCCACAGCTCGGTGCGGTCGTACAGGGGGCCGTCGGCACCGCACGCGACGCAGCGGGTGGCTTCGCCCGGAACGACGTCGGCGACCAGCACGGGGACATCGAAGCGGATGGCATCGCGCCAGTCCTGCGACGAGACGATCTTCATGGGGGACCCTTCTTCGGGCGGTTCGGGCCGCCTCACCTTCAACGGTACGCTCCTGGCCGCCCGTCGGGGGACGCGATCGTGCGCGGATGGGGTGGACAGCGGCCGGAGCCCCCCGGATAGGTTGGGAGCAATTCCCCCGTGCCGCGGTTCGCGGCACCCGTCGAAGGAGAAGCATGGAACTCGCCGCTCTCGGAGCAGTCGGTCTGATCGCCGTCATCGTCGTGGTGGTCGCGATCGTCGTGATCCTGGTCCTGGCCCTCGTCGTCCGCGGGTGGTACCGCGTCGCCAAGGCCGACGAAGCCCTGGTCATCGTCGGAAAGCGGCAGAAGGGCGCCGACGGCGAGTCGTCGCGCATCACGGTGATCACCGGCGGGGGAGCGATCGTCAACCCGCTCACCCAGCGCGGCGAGATGATCTCGCTGCGGGCCCGCCAGATCAAGATGGAGCCCACCGCGCAGTCGTCGAACGGCGTCACGGTCAACGTCAGCGGCGTGGCCCTGGTGAAGATCGGGTCCGACCCGGAACAGGTGCGCCGCGCGGCCGAACGCTTCGCCTCGCAGGACAAGGCGATCGAGCAGTTCACCACCGAGCAGCTCGAGGGTGCGCTGCGCGGCGTCGTCGCGACGCTGACCGTCGAAGAACTCATGCGCGATCGTCAGCGTCTGTCGGACCAGATCGCCGAGGGCATCAAGGGCGATCTGTCGTCGCAGGGCCTCATCCTCGACTCGTTCCAGATCCAGGGCGTCACCGACAGCAACGGCTACATCTCGGCGCTCGGCGCCACCGAGGTCGAGCGCGTCAAGCGCGAGGCCGAGGTCGCCCGCATCAACGCCGTGCGCGAGATCCGCGCCCGCCAGATCGCCACCGACGAGGCCAACCTGATCGAGCAGACCAAGCTCGACAAGAACAGCGCCGCGGCCAAGGCCGAGGTCGGCCGCGCCAACGCCGAGGCCGAGCAGGCCGAAGCCCTCGCCCGCGCCGAGCGTCGCCAGGCGGTGCTCGAGCAGGAGGCCCAGAACACGCAGGCGCGCCTCGAGTCCGAGGTCAACCGCGTCGCCGACGCCGACCTGTACCAGCGTCAGAAGGACGCCGACGCCGATTCGTACGCGCAGATCAAGGCCGCTCAGGCCCGTGCGCAGATCGCCGAGCAGGAAGCCGCCGCCGTGCGCGTGCGCGCCGAGGCCGATGCGCAGTCGGTGCGCCTCGCCGGTGAGGCTCGTGCCGAGGCGATCCGCGCGGAGGCCGAGGCCCTGTCGCACAACCAGGAGGCCCTGCTCGCCCAGCGTGCGCTCGAGTCGCTGGTGCCCATGATGGCGGAGTTCGCCAAGGGCTACGACCGCGTCGGGAACATCACCGTGCTCGGCGGCGAGGGGGCCAGCGGTCACCTCGCGACCGAGTCGGCGACGGGCCTGCGTTCGTCGTTCGAGGCCGTGAAGGCCGCCACCGGCATCGACCTGACGCAGATCATCCAGGGCCGCGCGATGGCCGACGCCTTCGCCGAGTCGACGCAGCGGCCGGCCGCCACCGGCACCACGCCCGCGTCCTCGGCGCCGTCGATCGCCCCCACGGCATCCGAGCCCGGAGCCTGAGAGCAGCGCCGACATGCCCGAGGCACCCGAGGTCGAGGCGCTCGCGCTGTTCCTGCGCGAGCGCCTCACCGGTCATGAGGTCGTCGGTGTCGACCTCGTCGAGGGGCGGGCGCTGAAAACGCGTGCCCGCCCCCTCGACGAGGTGGTCGGCCGGCGGGTGACCGCGGTCACGCGGTTCGGCAAGCACATCGACCTCGACCTCGACGGGGCGCACCTCGCGCTCGGCTTCGGTCGGGCGGGATGGGCGACCTGGCAGGACGCGGGGGCCGCAAAGATCGACTCCGCGGCCGCGGTGATCGCGCGGGTCGCGTTCGACGACGGCATCCTGGGCATCACCGACGCCGGTGAGTGGCTCTCCGTGCAACTGCACGTGGTGGATGCCGCCGATGAGGTGCCCGCGGTGGCGAAGCTGGGTCCGGATGCCGCGGACCCGGCGTTCTCGCGCGACATGCTCGTGACCGCGCTCGGCGGCCGGCGCAAGCAGCTGAAGGCCCTGCTGCAGGAGCAGGAGACGCTGGCCGGGATCGGCAACGCGTACTCCGACGAGATCCTGTTCGCGGCGCGGCTGGACCCGACGGCGCATGCGGCGAGCCTGAGCGCCGACGAGATCACCCGGCTGCATGCAGCCCTTCACGACACTTTGACCTCGGCCGTGCTCGCGCGACGGGGAGTGCCGATCGCCGAGCAGAAGGCCGCGAAGGTCGCCGCGATGCAGGTGCACGGGCGCACGGGCGAAGCCTGTCCGGGCTGCGGCGGCGTGGTCGAAGACATCCCCGGCACCAAGGGCGGCGGTCAGTGGTGTCCCGCGTGCCAGTCGTCCTCCGCGTGAGGGGTCGAGAAGTGTCGCCTGGCGCGTGCCTCGGCCGCGCGTGCCTGTCTTCCCGCGCGTGAGGGGTCGAGAAGTGTCGCCTGGCGCACGCCTCGGCCCCGCGTGCCTGTCTTCCCGCGCGTGAGGGGGCAAGAAGTGTCGCCTGGAGCACGCCTCGGCGACATTTTCTGACCCCTCACGCGTTGACGAGGGCCCCGGACCGGAGTCCGGGGCCCTCGTCAACAGGGAGCTCAGGCCGTCTGGCCGGAGTGCTTCCCCTCGGCGACCTCTTCGACGAGCTTCGCGTTGAATGCGGGCAGGTCGTCGGGGTTGCGGCTCGAGACCAAGCCCTGGTCGACGTGCACCTCTTCGTCGACCCAGGTGGCGCCGGCGTTGCGCAGGTCGGTCTGCAGCGTCGGGTAGCTGGTGAGCGTGCGGCCCTTCAGCACGTCGGCCTCGGTGAGGATCCATCCGCCGTGGCAGATGACGGCGACCGGCTTGTGCTGGTCGAAGAAGCCGCGGGTGAACGACACGGCGTCCTTCACGATGCGGATGTCGTCGGCGTTCTGCACGCCGCCGGGGAGCACGAGCGCGTCGAAGTCGCCCGCAGAGGCACCGGAGACCGAGAGGTCGACCTTCTGCTCGTGACCCTTCTCGCCGCTGATGCTGCCGTCGTTCGGGGAAACGAGCACGGCCTCCGCGCCGGCGGAGGTCACGGCCTCCCACGGGCTGGTGAGCTCGCTGTCTTCGAATCCGTCGGTGGCCAGGAACGCGATGCGCTTTCCGCTGAGATCGGTCATGTCGAACGCCTCTCTTGTTGTCGATCGGGGGTGATCCCACGCTAGGAACGGCCGCCGCGGGCGAGGCGGGGGTTGCGGATGCCGCGGGGCGGCGGTAGTCCCGCGCGGCGGCCCTCGCGCTCTCGCGCAGGCGTAGGATCGAGCGCATGTCCGGTGAACTCACGTCCGACACGGCCGTCGCATCCAAGCCGCTGATCACGCTGCTGAACGCGCCCGCTGTCGAGACCGACGACGACAAGCCCTCCGCCTCGCAGTGCTGCGGCGGCGGCTCCTGCTCGATCTGATCCGGCGCTGACGCGGCAGCCCAGCCGCGGAAGTTCGTTGCGCTCCGTCGTGCGGACGGTTCGGCTCCCGCCTGACCGCGGCGACGCCAAGACGGGCCTGAGCCCGCCTCGAATCCGCCTTGGTGCGCAGTGGCCGGAGCACCTCCGTCTCCGCCTCGGTAGGCGATAGCCGAGCGTCCGACTCCTTCGCCTCGTTCCGCGTCAGGGCTCGGTGGCCGGTGCGCCGACCTCCTGCGCCCCCGCCTCAGTGCGCGATGACCGGAGCGTCCGACTCCTCCGCCTCCGCGGGCTTGCGGACGAAGCACGCGAGGACGACCGCGGCGGTGGCGATGACCGCGCCGACGAGGAACGACACGTGCACGCCCGACGCGACGGCGCCGGGCTGATCGGCGCCACCGGCGAGGGCGGTGCTCGAGAACACGGTCATGATCGCGACGAAACCGGCCGTGCCGGCGGCTCCTGCGACCTGCTGAGCCGTGCCCACCACGGCACTGCCGTGCGAGTACAGCCGACGGGGGAGCGAGCCCAGCGCCGAGGTCATCAGCGGGGTGAAGACGAGTCCGAGTCCGAGATTCAGCCCGAGGTACACGGTGACGATCCACCAGATGGGAGTGCTCTGGTCGAAGGTGAGTGCCATCGTCCACAGCACGGCAGCCGCGATGACCATGCCGGGGATGACGAGGGGGGTCGGCCCGAAACGGTCGAAGAGGCGGCCGACGATCGGCGCCATGACACCCATGAGCACGCCGCCCGGAAGCAGCATGAGGCCGACGGTGAGGCTGGAGAGGCCGAGTGCCTGCTGCAGGAAGATGGGCAGCAGGATGAGCGAGCCGAACAGCGCGGCCATCACGATCGCGACCAGCGGGACCGCGAGTCGGAACGACGGGCTCTGGAACACGCGGAGGTCGAGCAGGGCGGCATCCGAGCGCTGCAGTCGCAGCTGACGGATCACGAAGACGGTGACGAAGACGGCGCCGACGGCGAGGGGGATCCACACCGGGACGGACGCGTGTCCGGATGCCGATTCTCCGATCGCGCTGAGGCCGTAGACCAGACCGCCGAAGCCGATCGCCGACAGGATCACGGAGAGCACGTCGAATCGTGCGTCGGGACGGGTCTGGGTGACGTTGCGGACCCACCGAGCGCCGAGCGCGATGGCCACGAGGGCGATGGGGAGGATGAGCCAGAAGATCGCGTGCCAGGTGAGCGCGGACAGGATGAGGCCGGAGACCGTCGGGCCGACCGCGGGGGCGACGGCGATGACGATCGTGACGACGCCCATGACGCGGCCGCGCTTGTTCGCGGGGACCAGGTTCAACACGGTGGTGAACAGCAGAGGCATCATCACGCCCGTGCCCATCGCCTGGATGATGCGCCCCACGAGCAGCACCCCGAACGCCGGCGCGATCGCGGCGACGAGCGTGCCCACCGCGAACACCCCCATCGCGGCGAAGAAGACGTTGCGGATCGGGAAGCGCTCGAGGAGGAAGCCGGTCAAGGGGATGACGACGGCCATCGTCAACAGGAACGCCGACGTCAACCACTGACCGGTCGCGGCGCTCACGCCGAAGTCGGCCATGATCGCGGGGAGCGCCACCGACATCGTCGTCTCGTTGAGGATGACGACGAACGCGGCGACGACGAGGAGGGCGATCACCGGGCCGGAGCGGTGCGACGAGGCCTCCGGAGTGGGCGCGGAGTTGGGCCGAGAGACGGGGACGGTGCCGGTGGTGGCCATGACGAGGTCCTTTTCGAGACGGGGGGCTTCGTGGCGCCACGCGGGCGACTGCAGGGAGGGCAACGGCGGCCGCCGGTGGGATATTCCGACATCGAGACATTTCTCGTTCCGGACGCCGCGGCGGGCGCGCCGAGTCTATCGAGAGGCTCCGACATCGAGGCCTCGCGAGCCGGTGTCGGTGGTCGGACGTAGGCTGGCCCGCATGAGCATGGGCGGGATGAGCGGGAGCATGTTCCGCGGCGTGGACGCCGAGTCGCAGCGTCGCCGCAACGCGCAGGCACCGCAGGTCGCGAACCTCGGTCGTCGCGTGGTCGAGCTCTTCCGGCCCTACCGGTGGCGCATCGTCTGGACCGCCGTACTGGTGGTCGTCGGTGCCGCCGTGGCCGTGATCCCCCCGCTGCTCGTGCAGCGCATCTTCGACGACGCGCTCTTCCCCGTCGACGGCTCGAGTCCCGATCTGCGGCTGCTGGCGACGCTCGTCAGCATCATGATCGTGCTGTTCCTCTTCTCAGCGGGGCTCAACGTCGCCCAGACGTGGCTCACCGCCACGGTCGGCAACCGGGTGACGGGCGACCTGCGCACCCGTCTGTTCGACCACCTGCAGTCGATGGAGCTCGGCTTCTTCACCCGCACCAAGACCGGCGTCATCCAGTCCCGTCTGCAGAACGACGTGGGCGGGGTCTCGGGGGTGCTGACCAACACGGTCACGAGCATCCTCGGCAACGCGGTGACGGTGATCGCCTCGCTGGTGGCGATGATCCTCATCGATTGGCGCCTGACCCTCATCGCGGTCGCGCTCATGCCGTTCCTCATCTTCGTGCAGCGCCGCGTCGGGCAGGTGCGCGCGCGCATCGCCGGCGAGACGCAGGAGTCGCTGTCGGAGCTGTCGGCCATCACGCAGGAGACACTGAGCGTCAGCGGCATCCTGTTGTCGAAGTCGTTCAATCGCCAGCGCACCGAGTCGGCACGCTTCGACGCCGAGAACGACAACCAGGTGCACCTGCAGGTGCGTCGGGCCATGAGTGGTCAGGGCTTCTTCGCCGTCGTCCAGGTCATCATGTCGAGCGTCCCGGCGATCATCTACCTCGTCTCGGGCTACCTCATCGGCGGGGGCGCCGGAGCGATCACCGCCGGCACGATCGTGGCGTTCACCACCGTGCAGGCGCGCCTGCTCATGCCGCTCATGGGCCTCATGCGCGTCGCCCTCGACGTGCAGACCTCGTCGGCGCTGTTCGCCCGCATCTTCGAGTACCTCGACCTGCGTCCCGCGATCGTCGACGTGCCCGACGCGAAGCCGGTGTCGGCGGCGCCCGGGCCGGTCGGGCGGATCGAGTTCCGCGACGTCGAGTTCCGCTACCCCGACGCCCCCGAACAGGCGCGTCCGACGCTCGACGGCGTCTCGTTCACGGTCGAGCCCGGTCAGCACGTCGCCTTCGTCGGCCCGTCCGGTGCGGGTAAGACGACGATCCTGTATCTCACCCCGCGCATGTACGAGGCCAGCGGCGGGGCCGTGATGTTCTCGGGCGCCGACGTGCGCACCCTCGACCGCGCGTCGATCATCGACGAGATCGGCATCGTCTCGCAGGAGACCTACCTCTTCCACGCCACCGTTCGCGAGAACCTCCGCTACGCCCGCCCCGACGCGACCGACGACGAGATCGAGGCCGCCTGCCGTGCGGCGAACATCCACCACGTCATCTCATCGTTCGAGGCCGGGTACGACACGGTCGTGGGCGAGCGCGGCTATCGCCTCTCGGGCGGCGAGAAGCAGCGCATCGCCATCGCGCGCGTGCTGCTGAAAGACCCGCCGGTGCTGCTGCTCGACGAGGCGACGAGCGCCCTCGACACCGTGTCGGAGCGCATCGTCCAGGAGGCCCTCGAGACGGCGTCGCACGGCCGCACGACCCTGTCGATCGCGCACCGCCTGTCGACGGTGATCGGCGCGGATCAGATCCACGTGGTGGATGCCGGCCGCATCGTCGAATCGGGAACGCACAGCGAACTGCTGGCCCAGGGCGGCCTGTACGCGAGCCTCGCCGCCGAGCAGCTGGCCTCGTCGTTCGTGCTCGCGGAAGAGCAGCTCGACGCAGCGGGTCTCGCCCGCGCGGCCCTTCCCTCGCGCCGCGCCGACGAAGCTCCGGACTGACGCGCGGCAGGACCTCGCGTCGCGACCGGTCACGGGGGCTTCGACAAGCTCAGCCACCCGGGCGCGACCCCGGGTGAAGGCGGGACTCTGAGCCCGAAGGGGCCGCTGCGCGGGGGAGGACCCTGAGCTTGTCGAAGGGTCTGGGCCCCGCGGCGTGCGTCGTGTGCGCAACGGCGGGGGCTTTTCGCGGAGACGCCGGGTGTCGGCATCCGTTGTCGGTGTGTCGTCCACGGGGCCCGCCGTTGTGTACGAGGCAGAGACCTCGCGCCACGTCCGATCACGGTGGCTTCGACACGCTCAGCCACCTCGCGCGGGGGGCCCGCAGAGGTGTCTAGCGCGCGAGAATGCATCTCGCTGACAAGAGGGTGTCAGCCTGCAACCGACATGTCAGCGAGATGCAGTCTCGCGATCCCAAGCCCGGGCGGCGCAGGGCCCCGGCGCGCAGGGCCCCGGCGCGCAGGGCCCGGGCGGCGCAGGGCCCGGGCGGCGCAGGGCCCGGGCGGCGCAGGGCCCGGGCGGCGCAGGGCCCGGGCGGCGCAGGGCCCCGGCGCGCAGGGCCCGGGCGGCGCTCCGCCGCGCTTCAGCCGGGCAGCGTCGCCGTGAACGACTCGAGCGCGATGCGGTACGCCGGGTCGGGGTGCGTCCGGGCGAGGCGCTCGAGCGGCGGCAGGTCCAGCGTGCGGATCAGCGCCCCGCGTTCGCGCACGGCCGCGTCGGCTCCCGCGGCGCGCAGTACCGCGATCCCCTCGCCGAGGGCTTCGAGGTAGTCGCGCAGCACGTCGACCTCGCCGAGGCGCTGCGTGATCGAGCCGCCGTCGCGCCGCTGACGCCACTCGACCACCACGTCGGGGATCGTGTCGAAGGCGGGCGCCAGCGTGTACATGCGCTGCGCGAGCACCTGGTCTTCGTAGTAGCGGCCCTCGGGGAAGCGCAGGTCGTGCTCGCGCCAGAAGTGAGTGCGGCTGAGCTTCGACCACGCGACGATGTTCCCGGATGCCGCGGGGTGCTGCTCCAGCGAGACGCCCTCGCGTGCCGGGTCGGTGGCGGCCGTCACCCACGGCTGCACCTCGCTCGCGGTGTAGCCCGGGCCCTCGGCATCCGGACGCAGACGCACGTACGCGCCCACCACGAAGGCGCTGCCGGTGCGGTCGAGCGTGTCGGCCAGGCGCGAGAGGGCGTCGGGGCGCAGCACGTCGTCGGCGTCGAGGAACGCGGTGTAGGGCGCCTCGACGAGTGCGAGGCCGGAGTTGCGGGCGGCGCCGAGTCCGCGCTGCTCGTCGTGGCGGACGAAGCGGAAGCGCGGGTCGTCCGCCTCGGCGTCGGCGAACAGGCGGGTGGTGTCGTCGGTGGAGCCGTCGTCGACGAGCACGGCCGTCCAGTGCGGGTGCGTCTGCGCGCGGAGGGAGTCAAGGGCCTCCTCCGCGTACTCGGCGACGTCGAAGCCGGGGACGATGACGGTGACGGCGGTGGAACTCACCCGCGCGATCCTACGGCGGTGACGGCGGCGGCGACGGCATCCGCCACGTCGTCGAGAGAAGCGGTGAGGCCGTGCGGCAGCGTGAAACGCACGGCGGTGCGGGCGTCGTCGGGGGCGACGCCGATCGCGAGCAGCACGTGCGAAGCTTCGTCGCTGCCCGCCGCGCACGCGGATCCGCTCGATGACACGATGCCGTGCCGTTCCAGCTCGAGCAGCACGGTCTCGCCATTGGTGCCGGGGAACACGAAGCTCGCCGTGCCGGGGAGGCGATGCGCGGGGTGACCCGTCACACGGGCGGTCGGTACGAGGGCGAGCACGCGGGCGATGAAGGCGTCGCGCAGGGCGCCGACCCGGGCGGCCTCTTCGGCCCTCTCGGCTTCGGCGAGGGTGAGGGCGGTCGCGATCCCCACGGCTCCCGCGACATCGGGGGTGCCCGAGCGGCGGCCGCGCTCCTGCCCGCCGCCGTGCAGCAGCGGCTCGAACGGAAGGCGTCCGCGGACGGCCAGGATCCCCGTGCCCTTCGGGGCGCCGATCTTGTGTCCGGCGATGGTCACGGCATCCGCCCCCGTCCCCGACAGCGGCAACCACCCCGCCGCCTGCACGGCGTCGAGGTGCAGGGGCACTCCGCGGGCGTGCGCGACGGCGGCGAGCGCGGCGGCGTCTTGCACCGTGCCGATCTCATTGTTGGCGTAGCCCACCGACACGAGGGCGGTGTCGTCGCGCAGTGCCGCGGCGAGGGCATCGGGGGTCAGCGTCCCCGTCTCGTCGACGGGAGCATGGGTGACCTCGACGCCGTGCAGGCGCTGCAGGTAGTCGGCGGAGGCGAGGACCGATTCGTGCTCGATCGCGGTGGTGACGAGGTGCCGCCGGCCCGACCCCAGCACGATCCCCTTGATCGCAGCGTTGTTCGACTCGGTGCCGCCCGAGGTGAACAGCACGTCTCCGGGACGCATGCCCAGCACCGCGGCGACGCGGCGGCGGACGTCGTCGAGGGCGGATGCCGCGGCCTCACCCACCTCGTGATGGCTCGACGGGTTGCCGAAGTAGCGGGTGAGGTACGGGGTCATGGCCTCGAGCACCTCGGGGCGCACGGGGGTGGTGGCGGCGTTGTCGAGGTAGAGGCTCACGCCGTCTCGATGCGAATGTCGAGCCCGAGGTCGAGGGCGGATGCCGAGTGGGTGAGGGCTCCGACCGAGATGACGTCGACGCCGGTCTCGGCGATCGCGCGGACGGTCTCGAGCGTGACGCCCCCGGAGGCCTCCACCTGCGCGGCGCCGGCGATGCGGGCGACCCCGGTGCGCAGGTCGTCGAGCGAGAAGTTGTCGAGCATGATCGTGTCGACCCCGGCCGCGAGCACCGCGTCGATCTGGTCGAGGCGGTCGACCTCGACCTCGACGTGGGTGGTGTGGGGGAGCCGCGCGATGGCGCTCTCGAGGGCCTGAGTCACCGACAGTCCCTGAGCGGTGAGCACGGCGAGGTGGTTGTCCTTGGCCATCACGGCATCCGACAGCGAGAACCGGTGGTTGTGACCGCCGCCGTCGCGCACGGCCTGCCGCTCGATTGCGCGCAGGCCGGGCGTGGTCTTGCGCGTGTCGACGATCCGCGCGCCGGTGTGGGCGACCTCGGCGACGTAGCGGGCGGTGAGGGTCGCGATGCCCGACATGCGCTGCACGAAGTTGAGGCCGATGCGCTCGGCGGTCAGCACCGCGCGGGCGGGACCGGTGACCACCGCGAGCGTGTCACCGGGGGCGAAGTGCTCGCCGTCGGCGACGCGCTGCTCGACGGAGGTCGAGGGGTCGGTGAGGGTGAACGCGGCGGCGAACACCGCGGCTCCGCTGAACACGCCCTCGACCCGCGCGACGAGCTCCGCGCGGGCGACGGCGGTCTCGGGGATGAGCGTCTCGCTCGTGAGGTCGCCCCACGGGGCGTCTTCTTCGAGGGCGGCGGTGACGACTCGGTCGATGGCGGAACGGCTCAGCATGCGAGGACCTTTGAGGGGGAGGGGGCGGATGCCGCGGCGGCGATCGCGCGGGCGGATGAGGGGTCGCGCGGGTCGCCGTCGGTCGCGGGGGCCTCGACCGGAGCGGAAGCGGCGGTGGCGCGAGTGTCGGCGCCGGCCGCCGGGGCAGCGACCGAACCGGTCTCTGCGTCGGAGCGGAAGTGCGCACCCACGGATGCCGTGCGCCGCAGCGCTGCGTCGACCACGTGCGACGCGACGAGCAGGAGGTTGGCGTCTTCGACACCGAGGGCTGCGCCGGCGGTGCGCCACGCGGCGAGGATACCGGCGGCCCGGGTGAGACCCGCGGCGTCGCGCATGAGTCCGGCGTCGGTCCACATCAGTCGCTGGAGCGCTGCGCGCGTGAAGGGTGGGGCCGCGGCATCCGAAACCTCCCGAAGGGGGACGGGCGCGACGGCTGCGACGGACCAGACCGTGTCGCGAGCCACCGCCTCGCCGGCGCGCGCACCGAACACGGCGCCCTCGAGCAGGGAGTTCGAGGCCAGGCGGTTGGCTCCGTGCACGCCCGTGCGGGCGGTCTCGCCGACCGCGTAGAGCCCGGGCACGGTGGTGCGCCCGTCGAGGTCGGTCACGACCCCGCCCATCAGGTAGTGCGCCGCGGGGGTCACCGGGATCGGCTCGCGGCCCCAGTCGAGCCCCCGCTCGCGCACGGCGGCGTCGATCGTGGGGAAGCGCCGCGCGAGGCGCTCGCCGCCGATCGCGGTGGCATTCAGGCGCACCGGTCGACCGCCCTGCGCGGCCATCGCGCGCGCGTTGGCGCGGGCCACGACGTCGCGCGGGGCGAGCTCGCCGTCGGGATGGGCATCGAACGCGAAGCGGCGGCCGGAATCGTCGATGAGGGTCGCGCCCTCTCCGCGCACGGCCTCCGACACGAGGAACGGCGCACCGACGGCGAGGGCCGTCGGGTGGAATTGCACGAACTCGAGATCGGCCACCGCGGCGCCCGCGCGGATCGCCGCGGCGATGCCGTCGGCGGTCGCCCCCAACGGGTTCGTGGTGTGGGCGTAGAGCTGACCTGCCCCGCCGGTGGCGAGGATCACCGCATCGGCGGTGAGGCGCTCGCCGCCGTCGAGCTCGATGCCGACGACGCGGCCGTTCGCGAGCAGCAGGTCGCGCAGGAGCGCGTGCTCGCGCAGCTCGATGCCGGCGGCACGGACGGCCGCCCCGAGAGCCGCCTGGATCTCCGCTCCCGTCGCATCGCCGCCCGCGTGCAGGACGCGGGCCACCGCGTGAGCTGCCTCCAGCCCTCGCGAGAAGTCGCCGTCGGGGGCGCGATCGAATTCGACGCCCCGCTCGACGAGCTCGGCGATGCGGGCCGGACCCTCGCCGACGAGCACATTCACGGCATCCGGATCATTCAGTCCCGCGCCGGCCGTCAGCGTGTCAGCGGCGTGCGAAGCCACGGTGTCGGCGGGGGAGGTGACGGCCGCGATCCCGCCCTGCGCCCAGCGCGTGTTCGTCTCGGGGAGCGCGCCCTTGGTCACGACCGTGACGCGGCATCCGTTCTCCGCCGCGTGCAGCGCCGCCGTGAGACCGGCGATGCCGCTGCCCACCACGACGACGCCGGTCACTTCACCGCGCCGTTCGGCTTGGCCGCGAGCATGCGCTCGAGCGCGACGGTGGCGGGCTCGGCGACGTCGGCCGGGACCGTGATGCGGTTGACGACCTCGCCCGCGACGAGCGACTCGAGCACCCAGGCCAGGTAGCCGGGGTGGATGCGGTACATCGTCGAGCAGGGGCAGACGACCGGGTCGAGGCAGAAGATCTCGTGCTGCGGGTACTGGGCGGCCAGGCGCTGCACGAGGTTGATCTCGGTGCCGATCGCGAAGGTCGTGGGCTCGGTCGCCGCGGCGATGGCCTTGCGGATGATGTCGGTCGATCCCGCTTCGTCGGCGGCGTCGACGACGTCCATCGGGCACTCGGGGTGCACGATCACGCGCACTCCTGGGTGCTCGGCGCGGGCCTTGTCGATCTGGTCGACGGTGAAGCGGCGGTGCACCGAGCAGAAGCCGTGCCAGAGGATCACGCGGCTGTCTTCGATCACCTCGGCCGTCGAGCCGCCGAGCGGCTTGCGCGGGTTCCACATCGGCATCTGCTCGAGGGGCACGCCCATCGCCTTCGCCGTGTTGCGGCCCAGGTGCTGGTCGGGGAAGAACAGCACGCGACGACCGCGCGCGAACGCCCACTCGAGCACCGTCCGCGCGTTCGACGAGGTGCAGACGATGCCGCCGTGACGGCCGACGAAGCCCTTGATGGCGGCAGAGGAGTTCATGTAGGTCACCGGGATCACGGGGACCAGGCCCTCGGCATCCGGGGTCTCGAGGTCTCCGAGCACGTCTTCGAGCTGCTCCCAGCACTCCTCGACCTGGTCGATGTCGGCCATGTCGGCCATCGAGCAGCCCGCGGCGAGGTTCGGCAGGATCACGGCCTGGTCGGGGCGAGACAGCAGGTCGGCGGTCTCGGCCATGAAGTGCACGCCGCAGAACACGATCGCTTCGGCCTCGGGGCGCTCCTTCGCGGCGTTCGCGAGCTGGAACGAGTCGCCCACGTAGTCGGCGTGACGCACGACCTCTTCGCGCTGGTAGAAGTGCCCGAGCACGACCACCCGGTCGCCGAGCGTCTCTTTCGCCAGGCGGACGCGGGCGTCGAGCTCGTCGTCGGACGCGTCGCGGTACTCCTGCGGCAACTCGCCCTGGCGCGGCGCCCCCGTCGGGATGACGTCGCCCATCGACGAGCCGGGGCCGTAGCCGGGGCGCGTGTCGAAGTCCCAGGGGCCGACGGCGAGGTCGGTCGTGCAGGTCGCATCGGTCGAGGCGCCCGAGACGATCGCCTGGATCGCGTGATCGACGCTGGGGTCGATCGCGGGGCGGGGCTGCAGGGTGAGAGGCGTGGCGGACATGGGCGTTTCCGATCAGTGACGGGACGGGAGCGGGCCGCGGTCGGCCAGCTCCACGTCGCGGTTGTAGCGGTAGAGGCGGGCGGGTCGGTGGCTTCCGGTGCGGAAGCGCTCGGTCGGGATGAGGGTGTCGGACGTGTCGACCTGCCGGCGGAAGTTCGCCGGGTCGAGGCGCTTGCCGAGGATCGACTCGGTCACCTCGCGCAGGTCCGCGAGCGTGAACTCGTCGGGCAGCAGGCCGTGCGCGATGCGGCTGTAGCCGACCTTGTTGCGCAGGCGCCACAGCGTGTACTCGACGATGTCGTTGTGGTCGAAGGCGAGGGTCGGCAGGTCGGTCGCATCGAACCACTCGACGTTCTCGGGGGCGTCACCCTCGCGGGCGTGCGCGGCGACCTGGGCGTCGACCTCGTCGGAGCGCAGGAGCGCCCAGTACACGATCGAGACGACGCGTGTGGGGGAGCGGTCGACCGCTCCGAACGCGTACAGCTGCTCGAGGTAGCTGGGGGTGAGGCCGGTGGTCTCGGCGAGGGTTCGGGATGCCGCGGCGTCGAGCTCTTCGGTCGCGTCGAGCCAGCCGCCGGGCAGCGCCCACCGTCCGTCGAAGGGGTCGCGCGTGCGGCGCACCAGCGGGAGTGAGAGGACGGGCTCGTCGTCGGCGTCACGGCGCACGCTGAAGATCACGGTCGACACCGCGACGCGCACATCGGCGTCGCGGGACTCGGGCTGAGGGGTTCGTGTCATGGTGACCATATCTCCGGTGTCGATCTTAGTGTCGTTTCGACTCGAAGGGCGAATTGCGCGGCGGTGACGGGCGCGGGCGTGGGAGGGGAGGGGCGGGGTGCGCGGCGTGGCCCCGGGCCACCGCCCGGCCGCGCCGCCCGGCAGCACCGCCCGGCAGCACCGCCCGGCCGCGCCGGCCCGCGCGTCGAAAGCGTTCTCTCAGATGCGCGTCCTAGCCTCGAAGGGATTCAGGAGGTCCGGATGCCGATCGTCGACATCGCCCTGATCGTCCTGCTGGCGATCGCGCTCGTTTCAGGCCTCTCCCGAGGCTTCCTCGCCACCATCGGCTTCTTCGCCGGCCTCGCGCTCGGTGCGCTCGCCGCGTACTGGGCGACGCCGTTCGTCGGGCAGTGGGTCACCGACTCCTCGTGGCGCGGACCCGCGATGATCGCCGCGGGTACCCTCCTGCTGTTCCTCGGCGCGTTCCTCGGCGGCAGCGTCGGCAGCTTCTTCCGCCGCGGCGCCGACCGCATCAAGCTGCGCGTTCCCGAGCGGCTGCTGGGCGGGGTGGTCAACGTCGCCGCGGCCAGCCTCGTCATCTCGTTCGTCGCGGGCGCGCTCACTCCCGTGGGCCTTCCGGTCGTGTCGGCGGCCCTCGGCTCGTCGGTCGTCGTCCGCACGATCGACGACCTCACCCCGCCGCCGGTACGGACGGCTCTCGGCGACCTGCGCGGTCAGGTGTTCGCCGGGGGCATTCCGCGCTTCCCCGACCTCATCCAGATCGGGCCCGTGCCCACCACGCCCTCGATCGCCCTCGACGACCCCGCGCTCACGCAGGCGGCGCAGTCGGTTGCTCGCGTCTCGGGCACGGCCTACGCCTGCGGTGTCACCTCGAGCGGGTCGGGCTTCGTCGTGGCCGATGACCGCGTGGTCACCAACGCGCACGTGGTCGCGGGCGTCGACGCGCCCCTGGTCGAGTTGCCCGGCCAGCCGGCGCGCGAGGGCCGCGTGGTCTACTTCGACCCGATCGACGACATCGCGGTGGTCTCGGTCGACCAGCTCGACGCGCGGGCCCTGCCGATCTCGTCGGCGCTCGCCGTGGGGTCGGCCGCCGTCGTGCAGGGCTACCCCGGTGGCGGTCCGTTCACCTCGGGCAGTGCACAGGTGATCTCCGAAGGGACGGTCCCGGTCCCTGACATCTACGACGACAGCTCCGCTCCCCGTGACATCTACGCGATCGCCGGCATCGTGCGCCCCGGTAACTCCGGCGGGCCGTTGCTCACCACCGACGGCCAGGTCGCGGGCATCGTGTTCGCCCGCTCCGACACCGACGACAACGTCGGCTACGCCATGACCCCCGCCGAGCTCGAGCCGGTGATGGCCCAGATCGACGCGTTGTCGACGCCCGTGGCATCCGGGACCTGCACGCGGGAGTAGCGGCGCCGCGTCGCGCGGTGCACGACCCGGAGGTTCAGGCGGTCGCGGCAGCGGCGACGACTTCTCGCAGTTCGTCGCGCCCGCTCACGCCGAGCTTGCGGTACACGGCGGAGAGGTGGTTCTCGACCGTGCGGTGCGAGAGGCCCAGACTCTCGGCGATCTCGCGATTGCGGGCGCGGGTGGCCGCGACGCTGGCCACCGCCCACTCGCGCGCGGTGAGCAGGTCGGCGATGCCCGATCGCGCCGAGGGGGCGGGGGAGAGCACGGCGCCGACGCGCGTGACGATCACGCGGGCGAGACGGGCGGCGGATGCCGCGTCGGGGTGCGCACCGAGGGCGAGGGTCTGGCGGGCCGCGTCGTAGGCGGCCGCGAGGAAACCGGCCGTCTCGAGTCCCTGCGCAGCCGCGACGAGAGCGGAGGGATCGCCCTGCTCGAGCGCGTCTCCGTAGGCGAGGATGAGGCGCACGGTGGCTCCCGTGTGCCGGGCGGGCAGGCGGCGCAGCACCGCGCCTACCGCCGAGGGCTGGCCCATGCGGATGGCGCTCAGCGCCGACAGGGCGAGCCACCAGTCGTGGTGCCGCCCCTCGGCGGCCTCGACGGCGCGCTCGACCGCCGCGGCGGGCGACGGCTCACCGGCACGGAACGCGAGCCACGACTCGGCCTGGGCCGCTTCGAGGTCGGTGATGACGAGGGCGCGCATTCCGGGGGTCAGGCGGGCGAGGCACTCCTGGGCCTCGTCGGGACGGCCGAGCCACGCGGCGATCGTGGCGCGCGTGCCGATCGCGAGGCCTTCGAAGGCGAGCAGGTCGCGCCACGCAAGCTCGTGCGTCGCCTCGCGGGCGTGGACGAGGGCGCCGTCGGCGTCGCCCTGCATGAAGGAGGTCCACGCGACGCCGAGCGTCCAGATCCCGATCGCCTCGCTGACGCGGTGTCCGGCGTGCGCGCGGAAGGAGTCGCGCGCTGTCGCGAGGTCGCCGTCCGCGCAGTCGGCGAACGCCTCGGCGTAGTCAAAGAGCTCTTTCGCATGCCGGATGACGGCGAGTGCGGCCTGCGCGTAGGGGCGTCCGGTGGCGATCGCCGCGCGTGCCGTGGCCGTGTCGCCCGCGAGACACGCAGCGAGCGCGGCCGACAGCATCGGATCGAGCGACGCGACGGCCGCACCCGCGCTGTCTGGGCCGAGTCGACCGCCGGCGAGGGGGTCGCTCGGCAGGTCGCCGAGCATGATGCGCCACTTCGTCATGCTGGTGGACAGGAACGCCTTCGCCTCGCGGTCGTCGAGCCGCTCGAGAGCGTCTCCGGTCACGCGGTACGCGCGCGGCGGATCCTGCCGGCGCAGCGACCAGTACGAACCCGCGCGGGAGGCGGCGAGCGCGAGCGAGGCATCGTCGTCGGCGACCTCCACGGCTGACTGCATCGCCACATCGGCGTCGTCGTGCCGACCGAGCAACCAGAGCGACTCCCCGCGCAGGATCACCGCGTCGACCGGCACCGGCTCCTCGCGCTCGGCGGCCAGCTGCAGCGCGCGCGAGCCCAGCGAGACGGCGAGCGCGTGATGCCCCATCGCGGTGGAGGTGCGGGCGGCCCAGGCGAGCTCGGCGGTGGGCGGGGGCGTCTCGTCGTCGAGGGTGAGGACGACGCGCGTCACTCGGCTCTGCGCGTCGTCGTGACCGGCCAACCGTTCTGCGGCGCGGGCTGCGCGGGCGCGGCGCCGGTCGATCGGCATCCGTTCGGTGATCACCTCGCCCACGAGGGGGGTGACGATCCGCACGCGGTCGGGGGTGCCGATGGCGAGCCCCGCCTCGGTGAGGGCCGCGACGCTGCCTTCGGGGAGGGCGTCGCGGGGGAGGACGGTCGCGACCGAGAGCAGTGCGAGCGGTTCTCGATGCGCGTCGGCGACGAGATCCGCCCAGTCCGCGACGAGTTCGCGGAGGCGGTTCGGTGGCGCCGGGCGGCCCAGGTCCACGCCGAGCGGCGTCGGGCGGGCAAGTCCCGAACGCAGCGACTGCTCGGCGAGAAGCGCCAGGAACAGCGGGTGCGTGCCGGCCCGATCGAGCAGGGCGACGAGGCTCGGGGCCGCGACGCGGCGGCCGACGACCCGCTCGATCAGCGCGACCGCTTCGTCTTCGGTCGGGGCCGGGACTCCGAGGCGTTCGAGCAGCCCCTCATCGCCGAGGCGTCGGAGGGCTGCGGGCAGGGGCTGGCCGATGCGGGCCGTCAGCAGCACCCGGACGCCGTACGAGCGGACGAGCTGGTGAACGGCCGCTGCCGAGACCTCGTCGAGCCAGGCGGCTCCGTCGATCAGGAGGACCGTGGTCTTCGCGGTGCCCGCGAGTCGGGTCGTCACGCGCTGCAGGCGGTGCGCGGGCTGCTCGTCGACATCTCCGCCGGGCTCGCGCGAGACCAGGGGGAGGAGGGCGGCGAGCGGGATGCCGCTGAGCTCCGGCATCGCCGAGGTGCGCACGACATCGAAGCCTCGTCCTTCGAGCAGGTCGGCGATGCGCCCGACCAGGCGCGTCGCGCCGGCGCCGGGAACCCCCTCGACGAGCCAGGCGCGGCCTCGACCGGCGACGATGTCATCGGCGAGGAGGGCGGCCCGGTCGCCGCCGGGGGCACCCGCGCTCATCACGTCGATCAGTATGCCGTGCGGCGGAGGACGGTCGGCGCAAAGACGGCCGGTTCGCGTTGAAACCCCGTCACCCAGAGGGCCACCCACCAGTAGGTGGATTCCACCTAGGGGTTGACAGTCCGCCGCCAGCGAACATGAGCACATGTTCTTGGGTGCCTTGCGTGATTCCGGTCGAGCCATCGCGTCTTCCTGGTGGCGGCTGCTTCTCGTCCAGGTGCTCGTGGCGTTCGCCGCCGGTACAGCCCTGCTCGCGCTGAGCGTGTCGGCGCGGGCCGGAGCGACCGGGGTCTTCGCGTGGATCAGCGCGGATCCCGCGGCCAGCGACGACCGCGTCTCGGCCGCGGGGTTCGCCCTCGCTCTGCTGGTGGCGGCGATCGGGCTGCCGCTCTTTTCGGCGGGGACGGCCGCCCTCATCGTGCTGGTCGACGAGGGCGCGGCATCCGGGGACCCCCGCCTCGCGAACGCTCTCGCGCGAGGAATCCGCTCCGCGGTGCGCGCGGTCGCCGCCCTGGTGCCCGCCGTGGCGGCCGTGGTCGTCGCGTTCGTCCTGGCCCCCGTGATCAGCGCCGTCGGTCTCGTCGGACTCGTGGTCAGCGGCGCGGTCTTCGCCGTGCGTCGCCGCACCCGGCCGCAGGCGCGGTGGGCGTGGCGCGCGTGGACGATCATCGCGGTTCCGTTCGGGGTGCTGTGGTTCGTGTTGCCGCCGGCGATCCTCGCGGTGCCCGCGGCCGTCCTCGATCGCGCGTGGCCCCGCGTCGCCCTCACCCGTGCCGCGCAGGCCTCGCGCGCTCGCCGGGGCATCGTCCTCGCCGTGTGGGTGCTGTCGGTCGCGCTCTTCGCCGGGGCGCTCCTGCTCACCGCGACCGCCGCCACGCCGGGAGGCTCGGCCCTGGTCTCGTACGCGACCGGCATCGCGCAGCTCGTGCTCGCGCCCCTGCCCGTGATCGCGGCGACCGTGCTCTACCGGCGTGCGGGCGGGCCCCGGCCCGCTCCGGCGTCGGCGCTGAAGTCGTCGGCTCCGTCTCTGCTCGCCGCGCCCTCCGGGGTTCTCGCGCGGGTGGCGACGGTGACGGTCGTCGCCCTGCTGCTGCCCCTCGGCGTGGTCGCGTCGGGGAGCGCGGCGTCGGCCGCCGGCACGACCGCGGCCCGTGAGGTGTTCGTCGTCACCTCGGATGAGGACACGACGGATGCCGCGGCCCTCGCCGCCCAGCAGGACGCGTGCACCACCGGCTCGGGCGCGTGCACCTTCCGCGCAGCGGTCGCCGTCGCCGAGTCGCTGGCGCGCGCGGGGGCTCCGCGGGCGACCGTGCGCTTCGACGGTCCGCGCACGATCGCGCTCTCGGCCCCGGTGCGCTTCGAACCCGACACGGCGCCCTCGACCGGCGGCGGCGGCGACAACCCCGGCGAGGAGACCCCGCCGGGCGAGACGCCTCCCACCGAGCAGCCTCCCACCGAGCAGCCTCCCACCGAGCAGCCCCCGACCGAGCAGCCCCCGACCGAGCAGCCCCCTACCGAGACGACCCCGACCGAGCAGCCCCCTACCGAGACGACCCCGACCGAGCAGCCGCCGTCGGAGACCCCGCCGACCGAGCAGCCGCCGACCGAGACCCCCGCTCCGCTCGACGAGCAGCCGCAGAGCGACGAGCAGCCGCAGAGCGACGAGCAGCCGCAGGCCGACGAACGCCCGCAGGGCCGTGCCGTCGACGCGGTCGTGGGGGCACCGGCATCCGTCTCCTCCGCTCCCTTCGCCGCGGTGACCGAGGTGCGCGGCCTCCTCACGATCGAGGGCGCCGGATCGATCCTCGACGGGCAGAACCGGACGCAGATCCTCCGGGTCGCGAGCGAGAAGTGGGACCTGAGCGTCTCCGACCTGACGTTCCGCGACGGGGCCTCCGCCGATTTCGCGGGCGGTCTGCTCGCCGGGGTGGCGCAGACGACCCTCGTGCGCACGGTGTTCCGCGGCAACTCCGCCCCCTACGGCGCGGGCGCCCTGTTCACGCAGCGTCTCACGGTCGATGCGAGCGCCTTCTTCGGCAACTCGGCGACCGGGTGGGGCGAGACGACGTGGGGCGGAGCGATCCGCGCCGCGGGCGACACCCGCATCACCAACACCACGTTCTCGGCCAACCGCATCGGCGACAGCGTCGGCGCGTCGCGCAACCAGGGCACCGACGTGTACGCCGAGACGGCCATGACCGTGGTCAACTCGACCTTCGTCGACTCCGTCGGCGGATCGCTGACGAGCCCGAACGGCACCTCGACCGTGCGCAACTCGGTCTTCTCGGTCACCGACGGCATCACCCCGGGGCTCGCGTGCTCGGGGAGCCCGTTCGTGCTGTCAGACAACCTGCACCAGCAGGGCGACGGCAGCTGCGTGACCGGCGACACGCACGCGCGCCTGCCCTACACGATGCTCGGCCAACTCGATGAGACCGGGCCCGTGCCGTTCTACCCCCTGCGCCTGACCGCAGACAACGGAGCCCTCGGCGCGGGAGCGGACTGCCCCTCGAGCGATGCGCGCGGCAACGCCCGCCCGGCTCAGGGCTGCGACCTCGGTGCGGTGCAGGCCGACGGCGGCTCGAGCCTGCGGGTCACCGCGACCGCCGACGAGCAGGTCGGCGCCCGCGCGACCTTCCGCGCCACCGTCGCCGGTGTCTCCGGCGCCCAGCCGCGCGGGCAGGTCACCTTCACCATCGGCGACCGCACCGTCGGCCCCCTCGAGCTCACCGAGAGCTCCGCCCCCGCGCAGCACGGAGTCGACACCGCCGTCGCCGTCGTCGACGATCTCCCCGTCGGCAGTGCCGTCACCTGGTCGGCCGCCTTCACGGGGGCCGACGGGTTCCGCGACAGCGTCTCCACCGCGCAGAGTCTCACCCTGACCCCCGTCGGCACCTTCGTCACCCTCACGTGCGCCGCCGCGAACGGCACGGGCGTGTGCGCGGGCTCGGACTGGCCGGTCGCGAGCGGCGCCACGCTGCAGCTCGACATCGCCGTGTCGGACACCCGTGCGGGCACCGTGGTCATCGCGAGCGACGCCGCGGGCACGACGACCCTCGGCGACCGGGTCGCGACGGTGGACGGTCGGGCGAGCATCGGCATCCGCTCCTCCGCTCTCCCCGACGGTCGCACTCCGCTCTTCGCCGTGTTCACCAGCGACGACGGCCGTGTGCAGGGGGCCTCGCTCGCCGGCCCCGCGGCGACGAAACGCGCCGCGGCCACCGTCGAGGTGAAGCTGAACGCCGCCCAGGCGACCTGGGGCGACGCGAAGACCGCGCGCGCCACCGTGACGGTGACGGGAACGGGCGCGACGCCCACCGGAACCGTGTTCGTCAACGGCGCCGGCACGATCGCCCTCGACGCGACCGGTCGCGCCGACGTCGACCTCAGCCTCGCCCCCTTCGCCACGACCTCGTTCACCGCGCAGTACAGCGGTGACGGCGTCTACGCTCCGGTCACCTCCGCTGCGGCAGGGCCGTTCCGTTTCACCCCCGCCGACGTGAGCGTGCGCATCACGGGCACCCAGCCCGCGTCCCCCGTCGTCGGCAGGCCTTTCGTGGTCCTGGTCGAAACCGAGTCGGTGGCCCCCAGCACGACGGTCCACCCCCTCGGCGACCTCACCCTGCTCGTCGACGGAGCGCCGGTCCCGGGCGCGACGGCCACCAGCGGCGGCGGCGGAACCGGCCCCCTGACGACCTGGACCGTGACCCTCCCCGCCGACGCCCTCGGCACGGGCGAGCACACTCTTCGCGCGGTCTTCCGCGGCGGAACGGGATTCACGGATGCCGAGAGCACCACGGTCTCGAGCAGCATCGGGCTCGCCGGCACCACCACGACCCTGGTCGCGACCCCCGATCACGTCGCGTTCGACGGCACCATCACCCTCCGCGCGACGGTGACGGCCGCGGGCGATTCCCGCACCCCCGCCGGCGAGGTCGTCTTCTCGCGCGGCGACACCGTGCTCGGCACCGTCGCGCTCGCCGGGTGCGAGACACCCGCGGGCTGCGCTCAGGCGTCGCTCGGGGTGGCCGCCTCGACGATCGACGTCGGTGATCGCACCGTCACGGCGCGCTACGTCGGCGGCGATCTCTTCGCCCCCTCGGTCACGGCGCCCGTCGCGGTGACCGTGACGCCGGCCGCTGCCGTGGTGCAGCTCAACCTGCCGCGCGAGCTGGCCTTCGGCGTCGGGGGCGGTTTCACCGTCTCGGTGGCGGCCGGCGCGACGCGTCCCGCTGCCGGAGTGGTCACGGTGACCGCTCTCGCGGCCGACGGCTCGCGCCTCGACCTGGGCACCGTCTCGCTGCGCGACGGTGTGGGAACCCTCACCCTCGTCCCCGGTGCGCTCCCCGTCGGCTCCTACACCGTGACCGCCGCGTTCGCGGGCGATGCACGCTTCGCGGCGGCGAGCGCCGACCGCCCGCTCGCCGTGAGCTCGGCGAAGACCGTGATCGGCCTCGACGCCTATGTCGACCGGACGCTCACCTGGGGCGGGACGCATGATGTCGGCGTCACCGTCTCGACGACCGGTCGGCTCGGACCCGAGGGCGAGGTCGTCCTGCGCTGGCGCGGACACGAGGTCGGCAGCGCGACGCTCAGCTCCGCCGACGACGCGGGAGGGGGCCGCCGGCACGTCGTGGTCACCGCGCACTTCGATTTCGACCCCGACGCGATCGGCTCGGGCGCCCTGACCGCGGTGTTCCGCGGCGCCGACGGCTTCGCGGGGGCGTTCCCCGGTGAGGGCGGCAGCCCGGCCGACAGTCAGTCGATCTCGGTCGTCCCGATCGACGCGGTGACCGGCATCACCAGCAGTATCGCCTTCGGGCAGCGAGCGGATGCCACGGCCACCGTCACCGTGCCGGGTACCGCCCTCGTGGCGCGGGGCACGGTCACCTTCACCCTCTCCGCGCCCGGTGTCGCCGATCGTTCGGCCACGACGTCGCTCACGGACGGTCGGGCCTCGCTGCACGACACCGAGCTCGGCGGCGTCGTCGTGGACCGCGCGGGCTTCTGGGTCGTGTCGGTGAGGTACAACGGCCCGATCGGCGATGCCCGCTACGTCGCCCGCGCTCCGGGTGATTTCGCCTTCGTCTCGGTCAACCTGCACTCGACCTCGGCCGTCGTCACGGCGACCCCGACCGCCTCGAGCGTCGAGGCGCGCGGCGTCCTCTCCGCCGATATCCGCGTGACGGCCCCCACCTCTCCCGGCGGCACGGTGCGACTGCGCAGCCAAGACACCCGCGTCGAGGGTCCGGCCGTCGCCGTGGTGAACGGCGTGGCACGGGCGACCTTCCCGATGCCGGCCGACTGGGCCGACAGCGACCGCGCCTTCGTCGCCGAGTACTCGGGTGATTCGGCGCTGTCGTCGGCGACCTCGGCGGCGTTCACGGTGCGCGTGGTCCCCACGGCCACTCGTGTCGTGGTCGAGGCGACCGATCCACTCGCCCCTGTCGCGCTCGTCGGGTCGACGACGTCGTTCACCATCCGTACCTCGGCCGGTTCGGCGCCGACCCCTGAGGGCTTCTTCACCCTCTCGCGCGACGGTCGGGAGTTCGCCCGGGCGCCCATCGGCGCGAACGGGGCCACGCGCGTGAGCACGACGGTGCGCGAGGCCGCCAGCGGTCCGATCACGGCGACCTTCACCCCGCTCGAGGCCGGGTACGCGCCGAGCACCGGCACGACCTCGCAGGACTGGGCCCTGGCCCCCGTCACGGTCACCGTCCGCAGCGACGGCGCCACCGTGGGGCGGTCGGCCGCGGTGTCGGCATCCGTCGCCTATGACGCCTCGCGCTACCCGACGCTCGGCCTCGAGGGTCTTCCCGCGTCGGCTCCGAGCGGGACCGTCCTGCTCGACGCCGGATCGGGCATCCGCTGCACGATGGATCTCGTCCCGGATGCCACCCGCCCCCACGCCTCGACGGGCTCGTGCGACCTGCTGTTCCGCACGGCCTGGCACCACCCGATCACCGCGACGTACACGGCGGCGAACGCGTGGGAGTCCCGCAGCGTGCCCGCGATCGTGGTCGTCACGACCGGCCAGACGGCGGTGAGCCTGTCGGCTCCCACCGACGCGTGGGTCGGACTCTCGACGATCCCGGTGCGCTGGAGCGTCGCCGGACCCGCCGCGGGCACCGTTTCGGTGCTGCTCGCCGGCACCGAGGTCTGCACCTCGGCGGCGATGAGCGGCTCGTGCTCGGTCGCATTGCCGGCGTCCGCCGAGGCGGGCGCGGCCCTCACCCTGCGGTACCGCGGGGGAGGCCTCGACTGGTCGGATGCGGATGCCACCGTCCAGAACCAGGTCGTCGCGTGCGTCCCGACGCCCGCCACCGACGTTTCTCCGTCGGGGACGGGGACGGTCACGCTGCTGACCGCGCCGACCTGCGGAGCCGGCGCCGGCTACCGCGTCGACACCGACGTGCTGGTGCAGGCGACCACGCCCGACGACTCCGTCGTGACCGGTCTGACCCTCGACACCGTGCCGGTCGCCGACGTCGCGACGGGAGGGACCACCGCCCTGACCACGCTGCGTCTGCCGCTGCGCGTGATCGACGGCTCCACGCCCCTGCGCTCGCGTCTGCTGGCGACCACCGGGGCCCGATGCGTTCCCGTGGGCATCGGCACCTCCGGACTCGACGATCGACTGCTCGCCGTCAACATCGTCGAATGGATGCCGCAGGCCGACTGCGGTCGCGAGACGCGCGTCGCCGACGGTCGGCCGGTGGCGATGCTGCGGGTCGGCTCCGACTTCACGGTGTCGCTGCGCACCGACCGCATCCCCGCGCACACCAAGCTGCTCACCTGGGAGCAGACGGCGGGGACGCAGCGCAGCTTCCCCGAGGGCGATGCCGCACGCGCGTCGACCTGGACCGTGCGCGTGGCCGCCGACACGAAGGACGTCCGCGCCCTGTTCGGGCCCGTCTGCTACGGCCTGCCGACGGTGGTCCAGCCGACGAACGGACGGATCACCCTCACCCCGCCGGCGCAGAACTGCGGCGATCCGTACACCGGGCTGAGCGGATGGCTGCGGGGGACCACGGTCTCGGGAGAGCTGCAGGATGCCACCGCGGGCACCCGCACCTACTTCGACGGGTGGGCGGGTGACACCTCGCGATTCACCGATGTGAGCTCTTCGTCGCGCACGACCACCCACGCGCTGCGGTTCACCGTCTCGGAGCGGCCCTTCACGATCGCGGCGACCTACGCGGCCTGCGTGGCGCTGAAAACCGACGTGATCGGCAAGAGTCTCAACGGTCGGCCGCCGGGGATCGTCTCGGTCGCCACCGAGTCGAACTGTCCTGCGGGCACGGGCACGAAACAGGACTGGTGGTCCCGCGACAGTGCCGGCGGCGGGGAACGCTGGTTCCGCAGCGGAACGAGCGTCACCCTCAGCTCCACCCTCGCGGCGAACTCCCCGAAGGCGACCTCGTTCCTCGGCTGGACGGGGATCACGGGCGGCGACGCCGCGCAGGCGACGACCACCACGACCCTCACTTCCGACGCGACGGCCGTGGCCGCCTTCGGCAACCGGCAGAACTGCATGCCGGTGCGCATCCAGACCGCTCCGGCGGGAGCGCTGAACGTCGCGGTCGACTGGGGGTCTGACGGCAACGTCTGCGACCCCACCGGCTCGCGTCCGCTTTCCGACGGGCGTTACGACCAGGGCACCGGCGGCGCGCTCCTGAATGCGGTGACGTCGCCTGCGAGTCCTCTGGCGGAGGGAGCCGACATCGTCTGGGCGTGGTCGGCCCAGCAGGCACCGGCGCCCGGGGAGGCGCCCGCCGCCCTCTCCAGCCTGTGGGAGGAGACCCCCGCGCTGCAGCAGGGTGTCTACGGCACGGTGAACGCGGTCGCCTACGCCTGCAACCGCGTCCTGGTGGACGCGTCGGTGCGCGCCCCCGACGGCACCGTCGTCCGCGACGCCGGGGCGAGCAACATCGCCCCCGCGGGGGACACGAAGCTCAGCGGCTTCGTCGGACTCCCCGCCGCCGACTGCTCCGTCGGCGCGAACCCGCGATCGGGGCGGTCGGGGTACTCCTGGCAGGTGGGCACCCCGCTTCTGCCCGTCGTGCTGGCCGACTCGGGGGCCTACCGCTTCACCGGGTGGAGCGGAGACGTCACCGGAACCGGCGACACCCCCGACCAGCCCCTCGTGCTGGGCGGTGTGCCGCAGCCGGCGAGCGGACTGCAGTTCCACCACCGCATCACGGCGAACTTCACCGCGATCTGCCACCGATTGACGATCGGATCGGATGCCGCGCAGCTGAAGGTGCACACCGCGCCCAACTGCCCGGGGGTGGACGCCTCGCAGAACATGTACCTCGGCAACACCTCCGTGGTGGTGCAGGCGGTCGACGGCGACGCGTTGTTCCGCCACTGGGTCAGCGGATACGACACGGTCTCGACGGCCGACGGGCACTGGGCGACGGTGAAGATGACCGACGACCGCACGGTCATGCCCTACTTCTCCTCCAAGTCGCCGGGTGAGGTGGTCAGCTCGGTGGCGACCGCGGTGGGCGATTACGCCGCGGTGTCGTCGAAGAAGCTGATCGGCTTCGTCAGCGCCGGGGCTCTCGCCTTCGTCAAGACGCTCACCGCCCCGATCGCGGCGGTCGGGACGGCGCTGGGCGGGCTCGCCGACATGTTGGAGTACTTCAACGTGCGCGGCTCGTTCGTCGACGGGCTGCACGACACGGCGGCCGTGGTCGAGTCGATCCTCGCGATGGTTTACTCGCCGATGGAGTGCATGACCCAGTGGTCGTCCGGCGGAACCAACAGCATGTTCTACGGCATCCAGAACGTCGTGGGCGGGATGGCGGTGGGCGTGCTGACCGCCGATGCGGCGGGTGCGGCGAAGACCGTCAAGACGGCCGAGAGCAAGTTCGCCGCCGCCGTGGATCAGGCGAAGAAGATGAAGGCGGCGGCGGATGCCGCGAAGGAACGAGCCGAGCAGACCCAAGACGTCATCGACGCCGCGCGCGCGGCCTCGGCATCGGTCGACAACGACACCGCTGGCCTGGAGAGCACCGCCTACGAGGCGTGGGGGACGCAGAAGGGGGCATCGGTGTTCTCATCGTGCATGTCGTCGACGATGGGTGCCGGGCTCGACCGGCTGTCGGGGCGATAGCGCAGCCTTCGCAGACCTGGTCGCCGTCCTCGCCCTCGCGGGTGGGGGCGGCGGCCCCCGACCAGGGCAGCGTCTGTGCGTCTCCCGCGGTGCGCCGGCGCTCCGCTAGGCTGACCCCACAAGTCCACACCGGCCCCATGATCGATGCGGGAGAGCTCCGGCGAACGCAGCCGGGCACCGAAGGAGCAAGCCTCCCCGCCAATCTCTCAGGTACGCGTACCGCGTCGATCGGGCCACTCTGGAAAGAGGTTCGGGATGCCACGTCCCCGAGCCCGCCGACGGTGAAAGCCGCGCGAGTCGCGCGGTGAAACTCTCAGGCCCATGACAGAGGGGGAGTTCTTCAGGCGCCGCCCGGCGTCTGTCCGTCATCGCGAACGGCAGAACTCATGACCGAAACCCCCGCTCCACCGCGCACGTCGCCGCTGAACGATCGGCACGAGGCCCTCGGCGCCTCGTTCACCGACTTCGGCGGCTGGAACATGCCCGTGCGCTACACCTCCGACCTCGCCGAGCACCGCGCCGTGCGCGAAGCCGCGGGGCTGTTCGACATCTCGCACATGGCCGAGTTCCGCGTCGAGGGCGAGGCCGCGGCCGCGTTCCTCGACCACGTGCTCGCCGGGCGCTTGTCGACCATGAAGATCGGCAAGGCGAAGTACTCGCTCGTGCTCGCCGAGAGCGGCGGCATCGTCGACGACGTGATCGTCTACCGCCTGGGGGAGCAAAGCTTCCTCGTCATCTCCAACGCCGGCAATCGGGATGCCGTGGCCGCGGCGTTCGACCTGGCTCAGCGCACGTGGGTCCCCGCGTCGGACGCTTCGACAGGCTCAGCGACCGTCGCTCGCGGAACCCTCACGGTCGCCGACGTCACCGACGACTACGCCCTCATCGCCCTGCAGGGGCCCGAGGCCCGCGGCATCCTGAGTTCCACCCCGGGTGTCGAGATCACCGGCACCGCCCTCGACGAACTGGGCTACTACGCCTGGACCGAGGGCACCTTCGACGGGGCGCCGCTGTTCGTCGCCCGCACCGGGTACACGGGTGAAGACGGCTACGAGCTCATGATCCCCACCGCGCAGGCGTCCGCCCTGTGGGACGCCGCGCTCGCCGCGGGCGCCGACCGGGGCCTCGTGCCGTGCGGTCTCGCCGCGCGCGACACCCTGCGCCTCGAGGCCGGCATGCCGCTGTACGGCCACGAGCTCTCGCGCGACATCGTCCCGGCGCAGGCGGGTCTCGGCCGCGTCGTCGCCGTCGACAAAGAGGCGTTCGTCGGCAAGGACGGCCTGTCGTCCGGTCCCGCCGACGCCCCCGTGCTCGTGGGTCTCGTCTCGGAGGGCCGCCGCGCGGGCCGCGCCGGTTATGCCGTGCTGCACGGCGACGACACCGTCGGCGAGATCACCAGCGGCGCCCTCAGCCCCACCCTCGGCCACCCCGTGGCCATGGCGTTCGTCGCACCCGCGGCATCCGCCATCGGAACCGAACTGTCCATCGACGTGCGCGGAACCCGCATCCCCGCGACCGTCACCGCCCTTCCCTTCTATCGGAGAAACGCATGACCGACCTCACCGCCCTCAGCTACACCTCCGAGCACGAGTGGATCGCCCTCGAGGGCGACATCGCCACCGTCGGCATCACCGACTTCGCCGCCGACAAGCTCGGTGACGTCGTCTTCGTCGAGCTGCCCGGCGCCGACTCGGCCGTCTCGGCCGGTGACGTCTGCGGCGAGATCGAGTCGACCAAGTCGGTCGGAGAGCTCTACGCGCCCCTGAACGGCACGGTCGTCGCGGTCAACGACGCCGTGGTCGACGACCCCTCGCTGGTCAACGCCGAGCCGTTCGCCGGCGGGTGGCTCATCAAGATCCGCGTCGAGGGCGACCTTCCCTCCGACCTGCTCGACCGCGCTGCCTACGAGGACCTCACCGCATGAGCACTCTCCTTGCTCCCCGCACGGACGCGGGCACCCCGGCCGCCTTCACCGACCGCCACATCGGCATCGGGCCCGACGCCCAGGCGCACATGCTCGAGGTCGTCGGCCACGACAGCGTCGAGGCGCTCGTCGAGACCGCGGTCCCGGCCTCGATCCACGTGCGGGCCCGCGCCACCAGCGCGATCCCGACCGCGGCCACCGAGGCCGAGGCCCTGGCGGAACTGCGGGAGCTGGCATCCGCCAACCGCTCCGCCCGCCCCATGATCGGTCTCGGCTACTACGACACCTTCACGCCGTCGGTGATCGCGCGCAACGTCCTCGAGAACCCGTCGTGGTACACGGCGTACACGCCGTACCAGCCCGAGATCTCGCAGGGCCGGCTCGAGGCGCTCATCAACTTCCAGACGATGGTGACCGACCTGACCGGTCTCGCCACGGCGAACGCGTCGATGCTCGATGAGTCCACCGCCGTCGTCGAGGGCATGCTCGTCGCCCGCCGCGCGTCGAAGGCCAAGACCGACCTCTTCCTGGTCGACGTCGACGCTTTGCCGCAGACCAAGGCGCTGCTGCACCACCGCGCCGCGGCCGTCGGCATCCGCATTCTCGAGACCTCGTTCGAGGGCGACCTGCCCGAGGCGTTCGGCGCGTTCGTGCAGTACCCCGGCGCGACCGGTCGCATCTGGGACTTCTCGGCCGTGGCCGAGACGGTGCACGCCGCGGGTGGTCTCGTCGTGGCCGCCGCCGACCTGCTCGCCCTGACCCTGCTGCGCTCGCCCGGCTCGCTCGGCGCCGACGTCGCAGTGGGCACGACGCAGCGCTTCGGCGTGCCGCTCGGCTTCGGCGGACCGCACGCCGGCTACATGGCCGTGCGCGCGGGCCTCGAGCGTCAGCTGCCCGGTCGCCTGGTCGGCGTCTCGCAGGATGCCGTGGGCGCCCCCGCCTACCGCCTGTCGCTGCAGACGCGCGAGCAGCACATCCGCCGCGAGAAGGCGACCTCGAACATCTGCACCGCCCAGGTGCTGCTGGCCGTCATGGCGGCGATGTACGCGGTCTACCACGGGCCCGACGGGCTCCGCGCGATCGCGACGCAGGTCGCGCGCAAGGCCGACGCCTTGGCATCCGCTCTCCGCTCCTCCGATCTGACCCTCGCGAGCGACGCCTTCTTCGACACCGTGCGCGTGCACGTGCCGGGGCGGGCGCAAGACGTGGTCGACCGCGCCCGCGAGCGCGGCTACCAGCTGCTCTGGGTCGACGACGCGACGGTGGGCGTCTCGGTCGATGAGACGACGACGGATGCCGATGTCTCGGCCATCCTCGACGCCTTCGGTCTCGCCGCGGAAACGCTCCCCGAGGGCGAGGCGCTGCGCGGGATCGATGCGGCCCTGCACCGCGACGACGAGTTCCTCACGCATCCCGTCTTCCACGCGCACCGCAGCGAGACGGCGATGATGCGGTACCTCAAGACCCTCGCCGACCGTGACTACGCGCTCGACCGCGGCATGATCCCGCTGGGTTCGTGCACGATGAAGCTCAACGCGGCCACCGAGATGGCGGCGGTGTCGTGGCCGGAGTTCTCGCGCGTGCACCCCTTCGCGCCCGAGGCCGACGTGCACGGCTACCTCGAGATGATCGAGCAGCTCGAGCGCTGGCTGGCCGAGGTGACCGGCTACAACGCGGTCTCGCTGCAGCCGAACGCGGGTTCGCAGGGCGAGCTCGCGGGGCTCCTCGCGATCCGCGGCTACCACCTGGCGAACGGCGACACCGAGCGCACCGTGTGCCTCATCCCGTCTTCGGCGCACGGCACGAACGCCGCCTCGGCGATCCTCGCGGGCATGAAGGTCGTCGTCGTCGCGTGCGACGAGGCCGGCAACGTCGACCTCGGCGACCTGCGCGCGAAGATCGCGCAGCACGCGGCGGAGCTCTCGGCTCTGATGATCACGTACCCCTCGACCCACGGGGTGTACGAGCACGACGTGCTCGAGATCACGCAGGCCGTGCACGATGCGGGCGGCCAGGTGTACGTCGACGGCGCCAACCTCAACGCGCTGCTGGGCTTCGCCCGCTTCGGCGACCTGGGCGGCGACGTGTCGCACCTCAACCTGCACAAGACGTTCGCGATCCCGCACGGCGGCGGAGGACCCGGTGTCGGCCCGGTCGCGGCGAAGGCGCACCTCGCGCCGTACCTGCCCTCGCACCCGTTCTCGCAGCGCGCGGACCACGCCGGTGGCGTGTTCGACGGGGGACCGGTCTCGGCCGCGCCGCACGGCTCCGCCGGGATTCTGCCGATCTCGTGGGCGTACGTGCGCATGATGGGCGCCGAGGGCCTTCGCCAGGCGACGGCCGCGGCGGTGCTCTCGGCCAACTACATCGCCACGCGCCTGCGCGAGCATTACCCGGTGCTGTACGCGGGTGAGGGCGGACTCGTCGCACACGAATGCATCCTCGACCTGCGTCCGCTCAAGGAGCAGACCGGTGTCACCGTCGACGATGTCGCCAAGCGTCTCATCGACTACGGCTTCCACGCCCCGACGATGTCGTTCCCGGTCGCCGGCACCCTGATGGTGGAGCCGACCGAGAGCGAAGACCTCGCCGAGCTCGACCGTTTCGTGGATGCCATGATCGCAATCAAGCACGAGGCCCTCGCGGTCGCGGCGGGGGAGTGGCCCGCCGACGACAACCCGCTGGTCAACGCCCCGCACACCGCCGAGACGGTCGTGGTGGGCGAGTGGGAGCACCCGTACTCGCGCGAGACCGCGGTGTACCCGGTGCGCTCGCTGATCCGCGGCAAGTACTGGCCCCCGGTGCGCCGCATCGACCAGGCCTACGGCGACCGCAACCTGGTCTGCTCGTGCCCGCCTCCGGAGGCGTTCGCCTGACCCGCGAACGGCGTCGACTCCCCGGCATCCGGGGTCGGCGCCGCGCGGGGTCGGCGGGGTCCGGCGGGGTCGGCGGGGTCCGGCGGGGTCCGGCGGGGTCGGGCGGGGTCGGCGGGGTCGGCGGGGTCGGGCGGGGTCGGGCGGGCCCTCCGCGGGCCTGTTGGCCCCGCGAGACTGCATGTCGCTGACAACTCCGTTGCAGCCTGACGCAGGTTTGTCAGCGAGATGCAGTCTCGCGCTTGATTGCGCCGAGGCCCGGGGCCGCGAGATGTCGCGCTGCCCCGCGCACCGCCGCCCCGCGCACCGCTGCCCCGCGCACCGCCGCCCCGCGCACCGCTGCCCCGCGCTGCACGCGCGCCGCCTCGGGCCGCATTGCGCCCCACCGGGCGTCGAGACTGCATGTCGCTGACAACTCCGTTGCAGCCTGACGCAGGTGTGTCAGCGAGATGCAGTCTCGCGCTTCGATGACCCCCGAAGGACGCCCCGAAGCGAGGCCAAACGGCCCGGATCGGGGGTGTGCACGATCGGTACTCCGGCGCCCCGCAGCATCGCGCGCAGGGAGTCTCCCTCCGCGACGTCGTCCCACGTCCAGTGCACGACGGTGCGAACCCCTGCGGCCAGAAGGCGTCGATCACGTTTCTCGCGTGCCCGAAGCGCCTCCAGCGGATCGCCGAAGCGTCCGTCGTACTTGTGATGACCGTCCGATTCTCCGGCGACCCTCTGTTCTGGCCACCAGAGATCGACGCGGTCCGGCCCGTCGTCCGTTCCCGGAAATCGCTCCTGCAGTTCGGGAGCCGGAAATCCCAGCCACTCGGTCGAGGCCCTGCTGATCGACTCGAGAACGGACTCCGCCGCCGGTTCAGCGCGATGAAGCGCCCACCTCGCTTGTCTCCTGCCGCGAGCCGATGATCGTTCCTCGTTCAGCACGACGAGGGCGAGCTCACGCAGCGTGGGGTCGCGGCGCACCGTCGCGTCGGCGACCGCCAGTGCGAGAGCCGGATGCCGTGAACGCGCGATGTCGATGCACGTGTCGGCAAGCGATGTCATCCGGATGCCGTCGACCTCAGCGAACGTCCGATCCGGGGCTGCCGTCGTGTGCACGCGCACCCCGCCCGAGCGCCGAGAGGTCGCGCCGTGCTCGGCGAGGACGTGGATGTCATGGTCGCCACCCACCACCGGAAGCCCCAGAAGGACGGCGGCCGACTCGAGACAGAACACATCATCCGGATGCCACATCGCGTGCGCCTGCACACGGAGCCCGTACCGCTGCCATGGCGCCAGGGCGTTCCATTCATCGCGCCGGGCGTACACGCCCCGATTGAGACGGAGCACCTCGCCCCTTCGCCGGCTCCGCGTCGAGTGCACCAGAGTGCCGGCGGGGAGCAACGTCGCGGGGAGCTCGAGAGAAGACATGAGATCCACCGTGCTCGCGCGACGCCGTCCCCGGGGCACGCGACGAGCGATCCGTGGAGAACACCGCGCACCGGCATCCGGTGCAGAAGGCGCACGATGATCGACTGCCCTGGCTGCACGCCGGAGAGGCCCGCTGTCGGTCGTCGTCTCGCACGCCCACGCGTGCAGGTCGCGCGCCCTCGCCCCACATGCGCCGAGACTGCATCTCGCTGACAACGCCGTTGCAGCGTGACGCGGGTTCGTCAGCGAGTTGCAGTCTCGCGCGAGATCGGCACCCCGCGAACCATCACGCCCGGCGGTCGCGGTCAGAGGCGTGCCCGCGCGTAGACCCGCCGAGACTGCATCTCGCTGACAACGTCGTTGCAGCGTGACGCGGGTTCGTCAGCGAGTTGCAGTTTCGCGAGAGATCGGCACCCCGCCAACCATCACGCCCGGCGGTCGCGGTCAGAGGCATGCCCGCGCGTTGACCCGCCGAGACTGCATCTCGCTGACAACGTCGTTGCAGCCTGACGCGGGTTCGTCAGCGGGTTGCAGTTTCGCGAGAGATCGGCACCCCGCCAACCATCACGCCCGGCGGCCGCGGTCAGAGGCACGCCCGCGCGTAGACCCGCCGAGACTGCATCTCGCTGACAACGCCGTTGCAGCGTGACGCGGGTTTGTCAGCGAGTTGCAGTCTCGCGACAAATGAGACCCGAAATCGGCGCGCGCACAGGGCCGACCCCCACCCGGCGGGCCCGAGGAGATCCCCAGGGGGCCTTTAGTAAAGTGCCCCTGTGCACCACGGGCTGAACGACGTTCCTCGACCGAATCGACGACGCCGCGGAGTCGGCGGCCTGCTCGCGATGGCCGCAGCCGCCGCCGTCGTGCTCGCCGGGTGCTCCGCGCCTGAGACGAGCCCCGCGCCGCGCGAGGAAGAACCCACCACCCTGACCCTCGGTGTGGTCGGCTCGCTCACGAGCTTCAACGCGGCCAGCGCCACCGGCGACACCGACGCGAACCGTGCCGTCGCAGCCCTCCTCGACGAGAAGCTCGGCTCTCTCGACGGCAACCTGCAGGTCGTTCCGAACGACGGCCTCGGCCGCATCACCCGCGTGCAGGGCGACCCGCTGAAGGTCAGCTACGAGCTCTTCAGCGACCGCGTCTGGTCCGACGGCACGGAGGTCAGCCTCGACGACCTGCTGTTCGGCTGGGCCGTGTCGTCGCACTACTTCGACGACGCCACCTACGACGCCTCGGGACAGCTGGTGTCGGGCACCCGCTACTTCGACACCGCGACACCGGCCGATCCCAACGCCGCGACCACGCGGCCGAGTCTCGACCGCGCCAACGACACCCTGACCCTCACCTACGACCAGCCGTTCGCCGACTGGAACCGGCAGTGGCTGCTCGACCGGCCGATCCACGTGGTCGCGCAGCGCGCGGGCGTGAGCGTGAAAGACCTCGTGACGGCGATCATGACGACCCCCGCGGGCGACCCGGCGGCACCGCGCGAGCCGAACCCGGTGCTCGCGGCGGCCGCGAAGGTGTGGAACACCGGGTTCGACGTGGCGCCCGGCACGACGCCCGATCCCGCCGGCGTCGTCTCGTCGGGACCGTGGAAGGTCAGCGCCATCACCGCCGACACCCTCGAGCTCGCGCGGCGCGACAGCTATCAGGGCGGTCACTTCCCGGGGCTCGAGAGTCTGAAGGTCCGCTTCTTCGCCGACCGATCTGCGCAGCTCTCCGCCGTCGAGGCGGGGGTCGTCGACGTCGCGAACGTCGGTGACATCGACGCCACCGAGCTCAAGACGCTCACCGATGCCGGGCTGCAGGTCAGCACCGGACCGACCACGCAGACCCTGCAGCTGCGGTTCGCCGACGGCACGGCATCCGCCCTCCGTCGGGCCACGACCCTCTCGCTCGATCGCTCCGCGATGGTCAAGGACGTGCTGGGCGACGTGCGCCCCGACGCGCAGCCGCTGCAGTCGTTCCTCTCGTCGCCGGCGACCGGCCAGCTCTACAACGACCTCGTGTCGGGCAACGGCGCTCCAGGAACCGGGAGCGACGTCGACGGAGCCCGCTCGGCGCTCGACGACCGCGCGGCCGTGCTGCGCGTCGCCTACGACAGCACCGATGAGGTGGCGTCGAGGGTGTTCGCGCGTCTCGTGACGATGGCGGCCAAGGCGGGCATCGCGGTGCGCGCGGCGGCGGCCGACGACGTTCCGGATGCCACCTTGGCCTGGGTGGGCGAAGACGAGAGCCTCTACCGCTCGGCGCGCGACCGCATCGCGGAGGGAGTCGACGGCGAGAACACCGACGAGCTCTTCGACGAGCTGACCGTGCACACCGATCCGGTCGACGTGCTCTCCGAGGCCAAGGAGATCGACCGCTCGCTCTTCACCGCCTTCGCGGGCGTGCCGTTGCTGGAGCGCACGGGTGCCGTGGTCGCCGCGGCCGGCGTCGGGGGAGTGGCCTACACCTCCGAGCCCGACGGCGTGCCCCCGGCGTTCTGGACCTGGTCGCCGCCGCAGGGCTGAGCGACGTTCCCGATGCCGGGAGCCCGGCGTCCCAGACGCGTCCGCCGTGTGCGCAGAGGGGGGTTCCGGATGCCGAGCCCCGGCGTGTCCGTGCCGGTTCGGGGCATCAGCTCGACGGCGTCGGTGCCGGCGTGGGTGCGAAGATCCCCGGCCACCAGGCCGCGGCGAGCGGGTAGCCCACGAAGGCGACGATGTCGATGATCGTGTGCGCGATGACGAGCGGCATGACGCGCCCCCAGCGCTTGTAGCACCAGCCGAACACGAGCCCCATCACGACGTTGCCGAGGGCCGAGGGCCAGCCCTGGTACAGGTGATAGCTGCCGCGGAGCAGGGCCGTCGACACGATGATCCCGGTCCACGACCAGCCGAGGCGGCGCAGGCGATCGAAGAGGAAGCCGAGGAAGATGACCTCTTCGGTGAGGCCGGCGCGCAGCGCCGCCAGGATCAGGAGCGCGATGACCCACCACGACGAGTCGAGCGGGGCGGGGACCACCGCGATGCTCTGTCCGATGGAGCGGCCGATCGCGTAGACGCCGATGCCGGGTGCCCCGATGACCACGACGAGCAGGACTCCCCGCAGGAGGTCGCCGCCGAAGCGGCGGAAGTCGAGTCCGATGCGACGCAGCGCGTTGTTCGCCGGCTCCCACAACAGGTAGACGGCGAGGGCGACCAGGGCGAGCGAGAAGAAGATGTCGAGGAACTGGTAGATCGCGTCCCACAGCGGCTCGGCACTGCGCGACGGGTTCAGCTGCGTCTGCTGCTGCGAGATCGGGGCGCGGGTGGCTGCACGCACGAACGACACGACCGAGTAGATGGCCGACTGACCGACGCTGACGAGCAGCACGATCGCGATCTCCCAGCCCAGACGCCGGCGGTTGTACCGGTCGGCGGGGGAGAGGGCCGGAGGATACATCCAGTCGGCTGGACCCTTCGACCGCCCCGGCTTGTCAGATTGCTCCATCGAAGCCCTTTCGAGTAAATGCTGTGTAACGTTTTTCAGTGAAGTTTGGGGCACCTGGGTAAACGTGCCTAGTGTGTTCTCATCCTGCCCGACGGATCTTCCCTTCAGCTTGTGCTGCCTGGAAGCGCTGCCAGGGCGATGATCATCCCTTCCCTGGAGGAACTGTGAAGCGCAACAAGATTGCCCTTTCCGGTCTCGCCCTGCTGGGAGCTGTCGGGCTTATGCTCGCCGGCTGCGCAGGCGGAGACACGGACAGCGGCTCTGCATCCGGCAGCGGCGACGCGTCGGCGATCATCCGGACGAACGGCTCCGAGCCGCAGAACCCGCTGATCCCCACCAACACCAACGAGGTCGGTGGCGGAAAGATCCTCGACTCGATCTTCGCGGGCCTGGTCTACTACGACGCAGACGGCGCCCCGGTGAACGACATGGCCGAGTCCATCGTCACCAACGACCCCCAGAACCTCACGGTCACCCTGAAGAAGGGCCAGAAGTTCACGGACGGCACCGAGGTCAAGGCCGACAACTTCATCAAGGCCTGGAACTACGGCGCTCAGCTGTCGAACAACCAGCTCAACAGCTACTTCTTCGAAGACATCGTCGGCTTCAGCTACGACGCTGACTCCGAGCTCACGGGTCTGAAGAAGGTCGACGACTACACCTTCACGATCGAGCTGTCCAAGCCCGCCGCCGACTTCGCGCTGCGCCTCGGCTACTCGGCGTTCTTCCCGCTGCCCGACTCGGCCTTCGCCGACATGGCCGCGTTCGGTGAGAACCCGATCGGCAACGGCCCGTACAAGCTCGCCAGCGACAGCGCGTGGCAGCACAACGTGCAGATCGACCTCGTCAAGAACGAGGACTACCAGGGCGGCCGCACCGTCGCCAACGGTGGTCTGACCGTCGTCTTCTACGCCTCGCAGGACGCGGCCTACGCCGACCTCCTCGGTGGCAACGTCGACGTGATCGACGCGATCCCGCCGGCATCGCAGGCGACCTTCACCTCCGACCTGGGCGACCGCGCGGTCAACCAGCCGGCGGCCGTGTTCCAGTCGTTCACGATCCCCGAGCGCCTCGCGCACTTCAGCGGTGAAGAGGGCAAGCTGCGTCGTCAGGCGCTGTCAATGGCCATCAACCGCGACGAGATCACCAAGACGATCTTCCAGGGCACTCGTACGCCCGCCAGCGACTTCACGTCGCCGGTCATCAACGGTTGGTCCGACTCGCTCGAAGGCTCCGACGTGCTCAAGTACGACGAGGCCAAGGCGAAGGACCTGTGGGCCCAGGCCGACGCCATCTCGCCGTGGACCGGCACCTTCCAGATCGCGTACAACGCCGACGGCGGACACCAGACCTGGGTCGACGCGGTGACCAACTCGATCAAGAACACCCTCGGTATCGACGCGTCCGGCGCGCCGTACCCGACGTTCAAGGAAGCCCGCTCGGCCATCACCGACCGCAGCATCCAGACCGCGTTCCGCACCGGTTGGCAGGCCGACTACCCCGGTCTGTACAACTTCCTCGGACCGCTGTACGCGACCGACGCCTCGTCCAACGACGGTGACTACTCGAACCCCCAGTTCGACCAGCTCCTGAGCGACGGCATCGCCGAGACCGACGTCGACACCCAGAACCAGGACTTCCAGAAGGCCCAGGAGATCCTCCTGCAGGACCTCCCGGCCATCCCGCTCTGGTACTCCAACGTGACCGGTGGCTTCGCCGAGGGCGTGAACAACGTCAAGTTCGGCTGGAACTCGGTTCCGCTCTACTACGAGATCACGAAGTAACCCTTCCGATCTCTGGCCGCGAGGCGGTGACGGATTCGTCACCGCCTCGCGGTCTGCCAGCCAGGCCTCATCACGACGTGTGATAAAACGGCACGGGCCCTTTCGCGGCCCTGCCCCCCACGAAACGTCGGATGAGGCGTTTCCCACGTTCGAAAAGAGAGCGGATGCTCGGCTACATCCTCAGACGTCTGCTGCAGGTGCTTCCCGTGTTCTTCGGGGCCACCCTGCTGATCTACTTCATGGTCTTCGCCATGCCGGGAGACCCGATCCTCGGGCTCTTCGGTGACAAGACCCCCGCCCCGCAGGTCGTCGAAGCCTTGCGGGCCCAGTACCACCTGGACCAGCCCTTCATCGTCCAGTACTTCCTCTACATCGGCGGCATCTTCCAGGGTGATCTCGGAACCACGTTCTCGGGTCAGTCCGTCAACGAGGTCCTCGCGCGCACGCTCCCCGTGACGGCGCGTCTGGCGATCATGGCCCTGGCGATCGAGTTCGTGCTCGCCGTCGTGGTCGGCACGATCTCGGCCATCCGCAAGGGCAAGCTGTTCGACAACGTCGCGCTGATCATCGCGCTGCTGTTCGTGGCGCTGCCGATCTTCGTGGCCTGCTTCCTCGCGCAGTACTTCCTCGCGGTCCAACTCGGCTGGTTCCGCCCGACGGTCGGTGCCCAGAACAACTGGGGCGATCTGATCCTGCCGGCCATCGTGCTGGGCTTCAGCCTCTTCGCCACGAGCATGCGCCTGATGCGCGGGTCGGTCATCGACACGCTCAACCAGGACTGGGTGCGCACCGCCTACAGCAAGGGCCTCTCGCGTCGCCGCGTGATCCCCGTGCACGTGCTGCGCAACTCGCTCATCCCGGTCATCACCAACTCCGCGACCAACTTCGGCGTGCTGCTGGTCGGCGCGACCGTCACCGAGGGCATCTTCAACATCCCCGGTGTCGGTAACACGCTGTACCAGGCCACCATCCGCGGAGAGGGCCCCACGGTCGTGTCGTTCGTGACCGTCTTCGTCATCATCTACGTGCTGGTCAACCTGGTCGTCGACCTCCTGTACGGCCTTCTCGACCCGAGGATCCGCTATGTCAAGTAGTCAGTTCCCGGCGCCGCACTACGTCGCGCCGATCAAGACCGAAACGATCTCCGTCGACGCCGTCCGCGTGGCGGCGCGCAAGAGCAACCTGTGGCTCGACGCGTCGCGCGACCTCCGCCGTCGGCCCACCTTCTGGATCGCCCTCGCCGTCATGTTCGTCGTGATCCTCATGGCGATCGCTCCGACGCTGTTCACGCAGGTCCCCCCGAACAACGACTGCCAGCTGTCCAACAGCAACGGCGGACCGCAGGCGGGTCACATCCTGGGCTTCACGTTCCAGGGCTGCGATACGTTCTCGCGCATCGTCTGGGGTGCCCGCACCTCGCTGTCGGTGGGTCTGCTGGCCACCGCGATCGGCACGATCATCGGCCTCATCATGGGCGCACTGTCGGGCTTCTACGGCGGATGGCTCGACGCGGTGATCTCGCGCGTCGGCGACATCTTCTTCTCGATCCCCTACATCCTCGCGGCCATCGTCGTGATGAGCGTGTTCTCGCAGTACCGCAACGTGCTGACCCTCGCTTTCGCCATCGGCGGGTTCGCGTGGGCCTCCACGGCTCGCGTGGTGCGCGCCGAGGTGCTGCGCGTGCGCCAGGCCGACTACGTCGCGGCCTCGCAGGCGCTGGGGCAGACGAAGTTCAAGACGCTGCTGACCCACGTCATCCCGAACGCCATCGCGCCGCTGCTCGTGGTCACCACGATCAGCCTCGCCGCGGCGATCGTCGCCGAGGCGACCCTGTCGTTCCTCGGCGTCGGCCTCGGCGGCAGCACCATGTCGTGGGGCAACGACATCAGCCAGGCGCAGCAGTCGCTGCGCGTGGCACCCGCGGCGCTCATCTGGCCCTCGGTCGCCCTGACGGTCACGGTGCTGGCGTTCATCCTGCTGGGCGAGCTCATCCGAGACGCCATCGACCCGAGAGCGAGGGCCCGCCGATGAGCGACGCCACCATGACGCCTCTGCTGTCCATTCGCGACCTCAAGGTCGCCTTCGAGGGCGAGGGCGGATCCCGCCAGGTGCTCCACGGCGTGAGCCTCGACGTCTTCCCCGGCCAGACCGTCGCCATCGTCGGCGAGTCGGGCTCGGGAAAGTCGACGACCGCGTCCGCGGTGATCGGCCTGCTCCCCGGCACCGGTCACGTCACCGGCGGCAGCATCACGCTCGACGGGCGCGAGCTGACCGACCTGAGCGCGACGCAGTTCGAGTCGGTGCGCGGCAAGGACATCGGCTACGTCCCTCAGGACCCGATGTCGAACCTCAACCCGGTGTGGAGCATCGGCTTCCAGGTGAAGGAGGCGATCCGTGCGAACGGCATCGCCACCGGTCGCAAGGAGGTCGAGAAGCGCGCGATCGAGGTGCTGAAGCAGGCCGGCCTCGCCGACGCCGAGCGTCGCCTGCACCAGTACCCGCACCAGTTCTCGGGCGGTATGCGCCAGCGCGCGCTCATCGGCATCGGCCTCGCGGCCGACCCGAAGCTGCTGATCGCCGACGAGCCGACCTCGGCCCTCGATGTGACCGTGCAGCGCGTGATCCTCGACCACATGGCCTCGTTGACGCGTGAGCGCGGCACCTCGGTGCTGCTCATCACGCACGACCTGGGACTCGCCGCCGAGCGCGCCGACACCATCGTCGTGATGAACCAGGGCGAGATCGTCGAGTCGGGTCCCAGCCGCGAGATCCTCGAGAACCCGCAGCACCCGTACACGCAGCGCCTCGTCGCCGCCGCGCCCAGCATCGCCTCGCAGCGCATCCAGGCGAAGGTCGCAGACCGCGGCATCCTGCGCGAATCCGACATCGACGCCCCGGCGACCGTCAAGGTCACCGACCTGGTCAAGGAGTACAAGATCCGCCAGGGCGGGTTCCGCAGCGAGCAGTTCCGCGCCGTCGACGGGGTCTCGTTCGAGATCCCGCGCGGCAAGACGCTGGCTCTGGTGGGGGAGTCGGGCTCGGGCAAGTCGACGATCGCCAAGATGGTGCTCAAGCTCGAGGAGCCCACGTCGGGCTCGATCGAGGTCGACGGGGTCAACACCGGCAAGCTGAACGCGAAGGACACCTTCAACCTCCGGCGCCGCATGCAGCCGGTGTTCCAGGACCCGTACGGTTCGCTCGACCCGCTGCGCAGCATCGGCAACCTGATCGCCGAGCCGCTCAACATCCACAAGGTGGGCGACAACGCCTCACGTCGCGCCCGCGTGGAGGAGCTGCTCGAGCAGGTCGCCCTGCCGCAGGAGCTTGCCTCGCGCTACCCCAACGAGCTGTCCGGCGGGCAGCGTCAGCGTGTCGCCATCGCGCGCGCCCTGGCGCTCAAGCCCGACATCCTCGTGCTCGACGAGGCCGTCTCGGCCCTCGACGTGCTGGTGCAGGCGCAGGTCCTCCAGCTGCTGGCGGAGCTGCAGTCCGAGCTCGGTCTGACCTACCTGTTCATCACGCACGACCTCGCCGTCGTCCGCGTCGCCGCCGACCTGGTGTGCGTCATGGAGCGCGGCAAGCTCGTGGAGCAGGGCACGGTCGACGAGATCTTCGCGCAGCCCTCGCAGGAGTACACGCAGCGTCTGCTCGACGCGATCCCCGGCGCCTCGCTGTCGCTGGGTGGCGCGTGACGCGCGACGAGCGATTCCGGGGCACGGAACACCCGCGGGTGTTCCGTGCCCCGTCCGCGGTCGTCGGGCTCGTGCTCGGGGCCGCGCTGGCGGTCGTCCTTCTCGGCGACGCCGCGATCCGGGCGGGCATCGGCGAGATGCTGCTCATCGCCCCGTGGGTGCTGTTGGCGCTCTGGGGCGTGTACGCCCTGCTGTTCGCCCCGCACGTGCGGATCGATTCGAACGGCATCCGGATCCACAACCCGCTGCGTGTCAGCGACATCGCCTGGGCGCGTGTCAGCGACATCGACATGCGCTGGCAACTCGAGGTGAAGACCGACGAGCCGCGGGTCTACAAGGCCTTCGGCGGGCCCGTCGCGGGCCGCCCCGGTCGACCGCCGCTGCGCCGCGGTGACGACGACCGTGCGCGGCGCGAGCCGCCCGCCATCCGCGACCTCCAGATCATCCAGGACGCGTGGGAGTCGGCGCGTCCGACCGCCCCGAAGGACGGCGTCGTCCGTCGTTTTTGGGACATACCCTCGGCGATTTCCCTCCTGGTTCTGATCGTCTGGGTTATTATCGCTTTGTTCATTTCCGGCGGTATCCGCTGAGCGCAGTGCTGCGCTCGAGCCAGCCGCTCGTGACAAACCGCCATGTAAGGGGTTTGTTACGTTCGTGAAAAGTGTGTTCCCCCGGCACACCTTCTGCGAAAAGCCGACGTAGGGTCGCTGAAGATCCTTAGCCAGGCGAAAGAATCGGCGGGGGATCTCGAAGGCGAGAGGACCACCATGATGCACACCCCTGAGACGTTCCGGACGGGCATTCGCGCGTCATGACGTTCTACGTTCTGCGCCGGTTCCTGAACTACGCCGTTCTCAGCCTGCTCGCCACGTGCCTCGCGTACGTGCTCGGCAGCGCGCTGCTGCGGCCCCAGGACCGCTTCTACGGCATGAACCCGCGGCCGCCCCAGGAGTCGATCATCGCGAGCCTCGACGCTCTCGGGGCCAACCCCGACGTGCCGATCATCGTGCGCCTGTGGAACTGGCTGGTGAACCTGTTCACCAACTTCTCGCTCGGCACCACGATCGGCGGCCAGGACGTCATGACCGAGATCGCCACGCGCGCCGGCACGAGCCTGCGCCTACTGTTGATCGGCTCGATCCTCGGCGCCATCGTCGGCGTACTCATCGGCGTGTGGGGGGCGGTGCGCCAGTACCGCGCGAGCGACCAGGTCACGACCTACGCGTCGTACCTCGTGTTCGCGACCCCGACGTTCGTGATCGGCGTGCTGCTGATGATCGCGGCCACCGCCTTCAACAACGCCCTGGGCACCCAGGTGATCCGCTTCACCGGCGAGTACACCGCGGGAGTCGAGGGCTTCGGACCGATGCTGGCCGACCGTGCCGTGCACCTGCTGCTGCCCACGATCGCCCTCGTGCTCATCAGCGCCGCGTCGTTCTCGCGCTACCAGCGCAGCATGATGCTCGACGTGCTGGGGGCCGACTACATCCGCACCGCCCGCGCGAAGGGCCTGCCGCGCACGCAGGCGTTGTTCCGCCACGGCGTGCGCATCGCCCTCATCCCGATGTCGACGTTCTTCGCCTACAGCTTCGGCACCTTGATCGCCGGGTCGGCGATGCTCGAGATCGTCTTCTCGTGGCGCGGCATGGGGCAGTTCCAGCTCAACGCCGTGACGCAGCAGGACATCAACGCGGTCGCCGGCTCGACGCTCTTCGTCGCCGTTCTCGTCCTGCTTTCTTCGACCCTGTCCGAAGTGCTCTACGCAGCCCTCGACCCGAGAGTGAGGAGCTGACATGACCATGCAGGAAGACGCCCTCGACGGCACCCTCGTCGCCACCAGCCCGGTCACCCGCGCCCGCAAGCCGCTCTCGCGCGGTGCGCTCGTGCGCGCACGTCTGCGCAAGATGCCCCGCTTCTGGGTGGGCGCGAGCGTGCTCGTGTTCATCGTGCTCTGGGCCTTCATCGGACCCCTGCTCTCGCCCTGGGACGCCACCCAGCGCGACTTCCTCAACGTCGGCCTCGGCCCGACGCAGCTGCACTGGTTCGGCACCAACGGCATCGGGCAGGACATCTACGCCCAGACGCTCGTGGGCCTTCAGAAGTCGCTCATCATCGGCGCCCTCGCGGGCGTCGGCGCGACCCTGATCGCCGCGGCGGTGGGCTCGGTCGCCGGCTACCTCGGCGGCAAGATCGACGCCGTCATCGGCTGGATCATCCACCTGCTGCTGGTGGTGCCCTCGTTCTTCATCCTCGTGCTGCTGAGCCCGCTGACGCGTGGCCTGTCGTGGCTGGCGCTGACCTTCTTCCTGGCGGTGTTCAGCTGGATGATCCTCGCCCAGGTGGTGCGCAACCAGACCCGGTCGCTGCGCAACCGCGACTTCGTGCGGGCGGCGCGCTACATGGGCATGCCGACCCGGCAGATCCTCGGCCGCCACATCATCCCCAACATCGCGTCGCTGCTGATCATCGACGCGACCCTCGGCATCGTCGCGGCCATCATGGCCGAGACCTCGCTCAGCTACTTCGGCTTCGGCGTGCAGGCGCCCGACGTCTCGCTCGGCACCCTGCTGTCGGCGGGAACCTCGGCCGCCGTCACCCGCCCGTGGCTGTTCGTGTACCCCGCCGGCGTGCTGATCGTGCTGCTCCTGGCCATCAGCCTCATCGGCGACGCGCTGCGCGACGCCATCGACCCCACTTCGGGAGCGAACCGTGACTGACACCCGTTCCGCCACCCTGCTGTCCTCGACCGGACGCCAGCCGCTGCTGTCGGTCCGCGACCTCAGCGTGACCTTCCCCCAGCGCGAGGGCAACGCCGTCCGCGCCGTCCGCGGCATCTCCTACGACGTGCACGAGGGCGAGTTCCTCGGCATCGTCGGAGAGTCCGGTTCCGGTAAGAGCGTGTCGTCGCTCGCGGTGATGGGACTGCTTCCCTCGAACGCCCGCGTCGAGGGCGACATCGTCTATGACGGCCGGTCGCTGCTCGCGATGAACGACGGGCAACTGTCGAAGATCCGCGGTGCCGAGCTGGCGATGGTCTTCCAAGACCCGCTGTCGGCGCTCACCCCGGTCTACACGGTGGGTGACCAGATCTCCGAGGGCCTGCGACTGCACGACAAGGCGCTGTCGGCCCAGGCCGCGCACGCCCGCTCGGTCGAGCTGCTCAAGCTCGTCGGCATCCCGGATGCCGAGCGTCGGGCCCGCGCGTACCCGCACGAGTTCTCGGGCGGTATGCGCCAGCGCGCGATGATCGCCATGGCCATCGCCAACGACCCGCGCGTCATCATCGCCGACGAGCCCACCACGGCGCTCGACGTGACGATCCAGGCGCAGATCCTCGACGTGCTGCAGAAGGCGCGCGAGGTCACGGGCGCCGCCGTCGTGCTCATCACGCACGACCTCGGTGTCGTGGCCGGTCACGCCGACCGCGTCGCGGTGATGTACGCGGGCAAGCTCGTCGAGCGCGGGTCGGTCGACGAGATCTTCCACGACCCGCACATGCCCTACACGGTGGGCCTGCTGCGCTCGGTGCCCAACATGCAGACCGCCGGCTCGCAACGTCTCGTGCCGTTGGAGGGACGCCCGCCGTCCCTCGCGAACCTGCCGAAGGGGTGCCCCTTCGCGGCGCGCTGTCCGATCGCGATCGACGCCTGCAACGACATCGAGCCCGAGCTCGCGATGCACGGCACCGACCCCGACCACGTCTCCGCCTGCATCCGCGCCGACGAGATCGCCTCCGGCGCCCTCGCCCGCCCTGAGATCTTCCCCCGCCCCGAGGCGCTGGGCGAGATCCCGCCGCTGCGTCCCGACGTGACCCCGGCGGTCGAGGTCACTGATCTGACCAAGCACTTCCCGTTGATGAAGGGCTCGGTCTTCCCGCGCCGCGTCGGCACGGTGCGCGCCGTCGACGGCATCTCGTTCTCGATCCAGCCCGGTCGCACCATGGGCCTGGTGGGGGAGTCGGGGTGCGGAAAGACGACGACGATCCTCGAGATCATGGAGATGGTCGCCCCCCAGAGCGGCAGCATCCGCATCAACGGCACCGACGTGGCCACAGTGAGCCGCAAAGACAAGGCGACGCTGCGCAAGGGCATCCAGATCGTCTTCCAAGACCCGATGGGCGCGATCGACCCGCGCTTGCCGGTGGGCGAGGTCATCACCGAGCCGTTGCTGGTGCAGGGCGTGCCCCGTGCCGAACGCGACCGCAAGATGACCGAGCTGCTCGAGCTCGTCGGCCTCGACCCCAACATGTCGGACCGCTATCCGCACGAGTTCTCGGGCGGTCAGCGTCAGCGCATCGGCATCGCCCGCGCCCTCGCGACCGACCCCGCCGTCGTCGTGCTCGACGAGCCGGTCTCGGCCCTCGACGTCTCGATCCAGGCCGGTGTCATCAACCTGCTCGAAGACCTCAAGGAACGCCTTGGACTGTCGTTCCTCTTCGTCGCGCACGACCTCGCCGTGGTCCGTCAGATCGCCGACGACGTCTCGGTCATGTATCTCGGCCGCATCGTCGAGCAGGGTCCCGTCGACGCGGTGTTCGACGACCCCCGGCATCCGTACACCAAGGCCCTCATCTCGGCCGCGCCCATCCCGGATCCGCGCATCGAGCGCGCGCGCACCCGCATCCTGCTCGACGGCGACCTGCCGAGTCCGACGCAGGAGATCTCCGGATGCCGCTTCCGCACGCGGTGCCCGCTGTACCGCCTGCTGCCCGACGCCGACCGGCGCCGGTGCGACTCCGACGACCCCGGTCTGCGCTCTTCGGCGCGCTCCGAGGTGGCGTGCCACTACGCCGAACGCTCCGACCTCGTCCTCGAGACGGCGTCGGTCGCGTCCCCCCGAACGTCTTCGATCGACGGCACCACGTCGGCGGAGACCCTCCCCGATCACCAACGAGAGGACTGATCACATGAAGATCCGCAAAGCGAAGGGGCTCGGCGCCCTCACGCTGCTGAGCGTCGCCGCCCTGGCGATCGCCGGCTGCGCGCCGGGCAACACGGCAGCTCCGTCCGCCAACCCCGAAGACCAGAACTCGCTGCCCTCGACCGCGTGGGTCCGCGCCGACGCCGGCGACGTGCAGGACGGCGGCACCCTGACGCTGGCCGTCGACTCGATGCCCGTCAACTGGAACAACTTCCAGATCGACGGCAACGAGGCCAACACCAACGACATCATCTCGGCGATGCAGGGTGGCCCCATCAAGATCGACGAGTCGGGCAAGCCGGTCGTCAACGAGGACTACGCCTCGTCGGTCGAGCTGACCAACGAGAGCCCCCAGACGGTCGAGATCAAGCTGAACCCGGATGCCGTGTGGGAGGACGGGACGCCCATCACCGTCGCCGACTACCAGGCGACCTGGAAGGCCAACAACGGCTCGAACCCCGAGTACGTCGTCATCTCCACCACCGGCTGGGACCAGATCGAATCGGTCGAGCAGGGCACGGACGAGTTCGACGTCATCATCACGTTCTCGTCGGTGTACGCCGACTGGCAGGGTCTGCTGGGTCAGATCCTCCCCGCCTCGGCCGCGAGCGACCCGAACACCTTCAACACGGGCTACCTCACCACGGCCCTCCCCTCCTCGGGTCCCTTCCTGCTGGGCTCGTTCGACTCGACGGCCGGCATCGCCACCCTCGAGCGCAACCCCAAGTGGTGGGGCCAGGCGCCCAAGCTCGAGACGATCGTCTACCGCGCGGTGAGCCAGGACCAGCAGGGCACCTCGTTCAGCAACGGTGAGATCGATGCGCTGAACATCAGCGCCAACGCCGACCTCTACCAGACCGCTCAGAACGTGCAGGGCGCAGAGATCCAGGCCTCGAACGGTCTGACCTGGACGCACATCACCATGCGCGCCTCCGACGGTCCGCTGGCCGACGTCAACGTCCGCAAGGCCGTGGCATCCATCGTCAACCGCGAGCAGATCGCCAACACGGCGAACTCGCCCGTCGGCGTCCCCGCCATCACGCAGGGCAGCTACGTGTTCATGCCCGGTCAGGACGGCTACACCGACGAGGCGCTGCCCTACGACACCGACGCCGGTGCCAAGTACCTCGAAGACGCCGGCTACACCAAGGACGGCGACTCCTGGGTCAAGGACGGCACCCCGCTGAAGTTCTCGGTCACCGTCCCCGCCGACACCGCCACGAACATCCAGCGTGCCGAGCAGATCCAGGCCGACCTCAGCGAGTTCGGCATCCCGGTCGACCTCAACACCGTGCCCGTGGGCGGCTACTTCAGCGACTACATCATCCCCGGTGACTTCGAGATGGTGACGTTCTCGTGGCGCGGTACCGCGTACCCGATCTCGTCGAGCGAGTCGCTGTTCTCGCCCGTCGACTCGGCGCAGAACTACACCGGCATCACCGACCCGCAGCTGGCGGACCTGTGGCAGAAGGCCAACACCGACCTCGACCCCGACTCGCGCCTGCAGACGGCCGAGGAGATCGACAAGGTGCTGTGGTCGTACGTGCCGATCATCCCGATCGCGCCGCTGCCCAACGTCTACGCCGTCAAGCAGGGTCTCGTGAACTGGGGCGCCACCCAGTTCGAGACCGTCGACTGGACGATCGTGGGCTTCCAGAACAGCTGACGCACGTCGTGAAAAGGGGGGGCGGGGTCCTGCGGGATCCCGCCCCTTTCGCGCGTCCGGGCCGTTCCTGAACGTCAGCTGCCGGGAGTGTCGGCGCGGGCCGGTAGACTAGAGACGCCCGATTCCGGGCACCACCCCGAATTTTCCTGGAGACCCTCCATGGCGCACGCCCTTCGTCCTGACCTCCGTAACGTCGCGATCGTCGCGCACGTCGACCACGGCAAGACGACTCTCGTCGACGCCATGCTCCGCCAGACCGGCTCGTTCGGCGACCACGCGCACGTCGAAGAGCGCGCGATGGACTCGAACGACCTCGAGCGCGAAAAGGGCATCACGATCCTCGCCAAGAACACGGCGATCACCTACAACGGTGTGCACACCGAGGTTCCGGTCACGATCAACGTGATCGACACCCCCGGCCACGCCGACTTCGGTGGCGAGGTCGAGCGCGGCTTGTCGATGGTCGACGGCGTCGTGCTGCTCGTGGACGCGTCCGAGGGCCCGCTGCCCCAGACGCGCTTCGTGCTGCGCAAGGCCCTCGAGGCCAAGCTCCCCGTCATCCTGCTGGTCAACAAGACCGACCGCCCCGACGCGCGCATCGCCGAGGTCGAAGAAGAGGCGCACGACCTGCTGCTGGGCCTCGCATCCGACCTCGTCGACGACGTGCCCGACCTCGACGTCGACGCCTTGCTCGACGTCCCCGTCGTGTACGCCTCGGGCCGCGCCGGCGCCGCGTCGCTCAACCGCCCCGACAACGGCTCGCTGCCCGACAACGAAGACCTCGAGCCGCTCTTCGGTGCGATCCTCGAGCACGTTCCGGCTCCCGCCTACGACGACGAGGCCCCGCTGCAGGCCTGGGTCACCAACCTCGACTCCTCGCCGTTCCTCGGTCGCCTCGCGCTGCTGCGCGTGTTCAACGGCACGCTGAAGAAGGGTCAGACCGTGGCCTGGGTGCGCGCCGACGGCACCACCAGCAACGCCCGCATCACCGAGCTGCTCAAGACCCGCGCCCTCGAGCGCTACCCCGCCGAAGACGCCGGCCCCGGCGACATCGTCGCCATCGCCGGTTTCCCCGACATCACCATCGGCGAGACCATCGCCGACCCCGACGACGTGCGCCCGCTCAAGGCGATCACCGTCGACGACCCGGCCATCTCGATGACCATCGGCACCAACACCTCGCCCCTCATGGGCAAGGTCAAGGGTCACAAGCTCACCGCCCGCATGGTGAAGGACCGCCTCGACCGCGAGCTCATCGGTAACGTCTCGCTCAAGGTCGTCGACATCGGACGCCCCGACGCGTGGGAGGTCCAGGGCCGCGGCGAGCTCGCGCTGGCCATCCTCGTCGAGAACATGCGTCGCGAGGGCTTCGAGCTCACCGTCGGCAAGCCCCAGGTGGTCACCAAGCGCGGCGAAGACGGCAAGCTCAAGGAGCCCTTCGAGCACCTCACCATCGACGCTCCCGAAGAGCACCTCGGTGCGATCACGCAGCTGATGGCCGCCCGCAAGGGCCGCATGGACAACATGACGAACCACGGCACCGGCTGGGTGCGCATGGAGTTCGTCGTGCCCTCGCGCGGTCTCATCGGCTTCCGCAGCGAGTTCCTCACCATCACGCGCGGCACCGGCATCGCGAACGCGATCTCGCACGGCTACGACGACTGGGCCGGCTCGATCACGACCCGTCAGAACGGCTCGATCGTGGCTGACCGCATGGGTGTCGTCACCCCCTTCGCCATGATCGCCCTGCAGGAGCGCATGAGCTTCTTCGTGCAGCCCACCGAAGAGGTCTACGAGGGCATGGTCATCGGCGAGAACTCGCGCGCCGACGACATGGACGTCAACATCACCAAGGAGAAGAAGCTCACGAACATGCGTTCGTCGACCTCCGACTCCTTCGAGTCGATGACGCCCCCGCGCATCCTCACGCTCGAGGAGTCGCTGGAGTTCGCCCGCGACGACGAATGCGTCGAGGTCACGCCCGAGAAGGTGCGCATCCGCAAGGTCGAGCTCGACGCCACCGCGCGCGGTCGCTCCGCCTCGCGTCTGAAGCGTCAGGACGCCAACGCGTAAGCATCCCCGTCCCGAACGGCCCCGCCCAGCCTCGTGCTCGGCGGGGCCGTTCGCGTTTCGGGCGGGGGTGCCGGGTTGCCCGGCGCAGGTGGCTGAGCCTGTCGAAGCCGCCGGTCTCGCGGCTCAGGTGGCTGAGCTTGTCGAAGCCTCCGGTCCCGGCGCAGGTGGCTGAGCTTGTCGAAGCCTCCGGTCGCGCGGCGTAGGTGGCTGAGCTTGTCGAAGCCTCCGGTCCCGGCGCAGGTGGCTGAACGTGACGCAGCCCCCGGTCCCTTCGACGGGCTCAGGGACCTCCGCCGGTCGCGCGACGCGACCTCACCCCTGGGCGGCGGGGGCCGGCGCGCGCATCACCTTCGCGAGCGCCTTGCCCTTCGCCAGTTCGTCGACCACCTTGTCGAGCAGGCGGATGCGGTACATCAGCGGGTCGTCGATCTGCTCGACCCGCACTCCGCACACCACGCCGGTGATCTCGGACGCCTGCGGAGTGAGGCGCGCGTCGTCGAAGAACTCGCGGAAGGTTGTCGTCCCCCGGGCATGACGGGCGAGCTCCGCCTCGTCGAACCCGGTCAGCCAGCGGATCACGGTGTCGAGCTCGTCGACGGTGCGCCCCTTGCGCTCGACCTTCGCGACGTACAGCGGGTAGACCGACGAGAACGGCATGTCGAAGATCCGGGACATGCCTGCACGATAGCTTCGCCGCCCGCCGCTGTCGACGCGGGCTTCGCTCGACGGCGGCGGATTCGAGACCTCTCGCGCGTCCAGAACACTCCGCTGGCCGCTGACCCCAGACGGGCGCGGCGTGTTCTGGACACTCAACGAGGGGGCGGGGCGTCAGCGCGACTCGACCACGCACACCGCGCTCATACCGGGCGTGAGCGCTTCGAACACATGCGGGGCGTCGCCCGGGTACGACAGGTAATCGCCCGGCGAGAGCTCGAAGGGGTCGTCGGCCGGGCCGACCATTCCGCGCCCCGATACCATGACCAGGTGCTCGATCGTGCCGCGCGGGTGCGGGTCGGACCGTCGCGGCGTGCCGGGCTCGGCCGACAGCAGGTAGATGTCGCGGCGGGCGTGCGGCGGGCTCGCCGACAGCAGCACGGCGATGTAGTCGGATGCCGACGAGGCCACGGCCGTTCCGGCTTCGCCCGCGCGGATCAGGGTGGGGGAGTGCACTCCCTCGTCGACGAAGTCGGCGAACGGGATCTCGAGGGTCGACGCGAGAGCCCACAGCGTCTCGACGCTGGGATTGCCGCCGCCGTTCTCCAGCTGCGACACGGTCGCCTTCGCCACGCCGGCGCGCCGCGCGAGCTCGCTGACGCTGAGGTCGCGCCTCTCGCGCTCGCGCCGGAGGGTGGTCGCGATGCGGTCGCCGAGCTCGGTCATGCGTTCATTATGCTCACCGATTGTTCGACTTGACGAACGACGGTCCGATCGTTCACGATGATGTCCATGCGTTCGATTCACCGAACACCCGAGGGGGTGGCCGCCCGACAGGGGCTCGCCGTGGCCCTCGCCACGAGTGCCTACGGTGTCTCGTTCGGCGCCGTGTCGGTGGCATCCGGACTCGACGTGTGGCAGACGTGCGTGCTCAGCCTGCTGATGTTCACCGGCGGCTCGCAGTTCGCGTTCGTCGGGGTGATCGCGGCGGGAGGACTCGCAGCCGCCCCCGCAGCCATCGCGTCGTCGGTGCTGCTCGGTGTGCGAAACGCCGCGTACGCGATGCGCATGGCGCCGGTCGTCGGTGGGGGAGGGTGGCGCAAGGCCGCCGCGACGCAGTTCACGATCGACGAGTCGACGGCGGTCGCCCTCGCCCAGACCGAGCCGCGTGCGCGTCGGACCGGATTCTGGGTCACCGGCGTCGCGATCTGGATCGGCTGGAACCTCTCGACCCTGCTCGGCGCGCTGCTGGGCGACGTCTTGGGTGACCCGCGCACCTACGGCCTCGACGCCGCAGCCGCCGCGGCCTTCCTCGCCCTGCTCTGGCCGCGTCTGCGCGGACGACAGCCCCTCGCCGTCGCTGCGGGTGCCGCCGCCGTGGCGGCGCTGCTCACCCCGTGGCTCATGCCCGGCATCCCGGTCATTGCCGCGGCCGGCGTCGCGATCGCGGTCGGACTGTTCGACCGGCGCCCCGCAGCGGCGCCGTCAGAGGGGCGGATGCCATGACCCTGTGGACGGCCGTGCTCTTGGCATCCGTCATCTGCGCCGCCCTCAAGGCCACCGGCTATCTGCTGCCCGCGCACTGGCTCGACAAGCCCCGCCCCGCCCGCATCGCCGACCTGCTGACCGTCGCGCTGCTCTCGGCCCTCGTCGTGGTGCAGGCCCTGGGTGCAGGTCAGGCGATCGTCGTCGACGCGCGGGTGCCCGCGGTCGGCGTCGCCGCCCTGCTGCTGTGGCTGCGCGCCCCATTCCTCGTCGTGGTGGTGGGCGCGGCGGTGACGGCCGCGCTGCTGCGCCTGTGGGGCTGGGCGTCCTGAGCCTCGGGTGGCGCATAGCCCGCGCTCCTAGACTGACCCGATGGGTTCCACTGTGCTTCGGATCGTCGGCTGGGCGGTCGCTCTCCTCGTCGGCGCCTTCTACGGAGCGGCCGGAACCGTCGGGCAGGCGTTCATGCTCGGCCCTGTGCCGGTCGGCCTGGTACTCGCGACGATCGGCAGCGCCGCGCTGCTGATCGCTCTGCGCACGCTCACCGGCGACCGCGTCAACGCGCTGTTCGGAGGCCTGGGCATCACGGCGGCGACCTTCCTGTTCTCGCAGGTGGGGCCTGGCGGCTCCGCGATCGTCGCCGCACCGACCCCGGGCACCGAGTGGGTTCCGCTGCTGTGGACGATCGTCGGCCCCGCGCTGATGGCGCTGGTGGCGTTCTGGCCCGACCTGTCGCACCTGCGTGCGCCGGCGGCCTCCGCCCAGTCCTGAAGGCGGGCGCGCGTGGGTCCGGTCCCTTCGACAGGCTCAGGCACCTGGGCGGCGGATCATAGGTCAGCGGCTCGGCGGCGAGGCCGGGTGCCCGGTCGCGATTAGACTGAGCGGGTGACTTACGTGATCGCCCTCCCGTGTGTCGATGTCAAAGACCGCGCCTGCATCGATGAGTGTCCTGTCGACTGCATCTACGAGGGTGAACGATCGCTCTACATTCACCCCGACGAGTGCGTCGACTGCGGTGCGTGCGAGCCGGTCTGCCCCGTCGAGGCCATCTACTACGAAGACGACCTTCCCGAAGAGTGGTCCGACTACTACAAGGCCAACGTCGAGTTCTTCGACGACATCGGCTCGCCCGGTGGCGCCGCCAAGGTCGGCGTGATCGCCAAGGACCACCCGGTCATCACCGCGCTGCCCCCGCAGGCGCACTGACCCGTGGGCGTCGCCGACCTCGCCGACTACCCGTGGGACGCGGTCGCCCCCTACGCGGAGCGCGCCCGACGCCACCCTGACGGCATCGTCGACCTGTCGATCGGATCGCCCGTCGATCCCACGCCGCAGGTCATCGCTGAGGCTCTGGCCGACGCGACCGATGCGCACGCCTACCCGCAGACCTCGGGCACCCCGGCTCTGCGCGAGGCCATCGCCGAGTGGTACGAGCGCCGTCGCGGGGTTCCCGGCCTGAGCGCGGCGAACGTGCTGCCGACCGTCGGCTCGAAAGAGCTGGTCGCCCTGCTGCCGCTGCTGCTCGGCCTCGGCCCGGGCGATACCGTCGTGCACCCGCGCGCCGCGTACCCGACCTACGAGGTCGGCGCGCGTCTCGTCGGCGCCGAGCCCGTGGCATCCGACGACCCCTCCTCATGGCCTGCGAACGCTCGGCTGATCTGGATCAACTCCCCGGGCAACCCCGACGGACGCGTGCTCTCGACGGACGAGTTGGCGGATGCCGTGGCGCGAGCCCGCGAAATCGGTGCGGTCCTGGCATCTGACGAGTGCTACGCGGAGCTCGGGTGGGACGCCCCGTGGGATCAGCAGCCCGTACCGAGCGTGCTGGATCCTGCCGTCGTCGGCGACGACCTCACCGGCGTGCTGTCGGTGTACTCGCTCAGCAAACAGTCGAACCTCGCCGGGTACCGCGCAGCCTTCCTGGCCGGCGACCCCGCGCTTGTCGCGCGCCTGCTGACCGGGCGCAAGCACCTCGGCCTCATGCCTCCCGCCCCCGTGCAGCGAGCGATGACCGTCGCGCTCGGCGACGACGAGCACGTGGCCGCGCAGCGCGAGCGCTACGCCCGCCGTCGTGCGGTGCTCAAGCCCGCGATCGAGGCCGCCGGCTTCACGATCGACCGCAGCGAGGGCGGCCTGTACCTCTGGGCGACCGAGGGGCGCGACGCCTGGGAGAGCCTCGACCGGCTAGCCGATCTCGGCATCCTCGTGGGGCCGGGGCACTTCTACGGCACGCACTTCCCGCAGCACGTGCGCTTCTCGCTCACCGCGACCGACGAGCGCATCGCGGCCGCGGCGGAGCGCCTCGCGCGCTGAGCGTCCGGCGTCCTGAGCGCCTCGCCCGCTGAGCGCCTCCCGGGCGGGGTCGGCGCGCGCGACACACGCGTGCGGCGAGGGGTCCGCCTCGGTCATTCGGGCCGCTGATCAGGAGGATCCCTCCATTCGATGGGGTCATCCTTTGGCGGTGTCATCTGTACGCCCCCGGGCCTACTAGGCTGTAAAAGCACTGTGTGGGGGCCATCTCTCGCACGCCGTGCCGACCCGGATGCCATACCCGTGGCATCCACCGGTCGAGAAGACCGCGGGTGCCCCCGCTCCCGCGATCTAACCCAAGGGCGACCAGAAATCGCAAGGAGGCGCGGTGAGCGACGCGGGCACGCAGCAGGACAAGGCCACTCTGACGGTAGGGGGCTCCACCGCCGAATTCCCGGTCCTGCGAGGCACCGACGGCGTCCCGAGCATCGACATCGCGTCGCTGACCAAGCAGACCGGGCACACCACGCTCGACTACGGCTTCGTCAACACGGCGTCGACCAAGTCGGACATCACCTACATCGACGGCGACCAGGGCATCCTCCGCTACCGCGGGTACCCCATCGAGCAGCTGGCGAAGAACAGCACCTACCTCGAGGTCGCGTGGCTGCTCATCTACGGCGAGCTCCCCTCGGCATCCGAGCTGGCGTCGTTCGACGAGCGCATCCGCCGTCACACCCTGCTGCACGAAGACCTCAAGAGCCTCTTCTCGGCACTGCCGCCGACGGCTCACCCCATGTCAGTGCTGTCGGCTGCGACCGCCGCCCTCTCGACGTATTACGAGTCGGAGTCCGACCCGCACAACCCCGAGCACGTCGAGCTCAACACCGTGCGCATGCTCGCCAAGCTCCCCGTGATCGCCGCGTACGCGCACAAGAAGAGCATCGGGCAGGCATTCCTCTACCCCGACAACTCGCTGTCGTTCGTCGACAACTTCCTCAAGCTCAACTTCGGGGTGCTGAGCGAGGGCTACCAGGTCAACCCGGTCATGACGAAGGCGCTCGACCTGCTGCTCATGCTTCATGCCGATCACGAGCAGAACGCCTCGACCTCGACCGTGCGTCTGGTCGGCTCGACCGGCGCCAATCAGTTCGCGTCCATCTCGGCCGGCATCCAGGCCCTCTCGGGCCCGCTGCACGGTGGAGCGAACGAGGCCGTGCTGCAGATGCTCGGCCGCATCCGCGACTCCGGCGAGAGCGTCGAGCGCTTCGTCGAGCGGGTGAAGAACAAAGAAGAGGGCGTCAAGCTCATGGGCTTCGGCCACCGGGTCTACAAGAACTACGACCCGCGCGCCAAGCTCGTCAAAGAGGCGGCCGACGAGGTGCTCGAGGCCCTCGGCGTCAGCGACCCGCTTCTCGACCTCGCCAAAGAGCTCGAGCAGATCGCCCTCGAGGACGACTACTTCAAGGAGCGTCGCCTGTACCCGAACGTCGACTTTTACACCGGCGTGATCTACAAGGCGATGGGCTTCCCCACGCGCATGTTCACCGTGCTGTTCGCCATCGGGCGTCTGCCCGGCTGGCTCGCGCAGTGGCGCGAGGCCATCACCGACCCGCAGACGAAGATCGGCCGCCCGCAGCAGCTGTACACGGGTGCCGCCGAGCGCAACTACCCCGGCGTCTGATCCGGCCAGAAACGCCCCGTCCCTCTCGCGAGGGGCGGGGCGTTTCGCCGTGTGCGGCGGGTGTGTGTCCCACTTCGTGCTGTCTGGGGCGCCGCCAGGTAGCCGATTGTGGGACATGGTCTGCGCACACGGGGACATGGTCGGTGAGGGCGGTTTGACCTGTACCCATGTCCCACTTCGTGCTGTCTGGGGCGCCGCCAGGTAGCCGATTCTGGGACATGGTCTGCGCAGATGGGGACATGGGGAGCGCCGGAGAGGCCGGATGCCAGGCGCCGATGCCGACGCCGATGACGCGACCAGTAGGGTCGGGGCATGCCGCGTCTGTTGGTCCGTCGTCCGTCGCCCCGCCTCGCCGAGGGCGAGCTCACCCACCTCGACCGCGTGCCGGTCGATGCCGATCTCGCGCTGAAGCAGTGGCGGGCATATGTCGATGTCTTCCGCACCCGCGGGTGGGAGATCGTCGAGATCGACCCGGCCGACGACCAGCCCGATGGGGTGTTCGTCGAGGATGCCGTGGTGATGTTCGGCGACCTCGCCGTGCTGTGCCGGGCCGGCGCGGCCTCGCGGCGGGGCGAGGCGGAGAGCGTGCGCGCCGGGGTCACGGCATCCGGAATCGCCCTCGAAGAGATCGCGGAGCCCGGAACCCTCGACGGGGGCGATGTGCTCAAGGTCGGCCGGACCGTCTACGTGGGCGCGTCGTTGCGGACGAACGCCGAGGGCATCACTCAGCTGCGGGCTCTGCTCGAGCCGCGGGGGTGGGAGGTGCGCGAGATCCCTGTCACCAAAGTGCTGCACCTGAAGTCGGGGGTGACGGCGCTTCCCGACGGCACGGTCGTGGGTTTCGAGCCGCTGGTCGACGATCCGTCGCTGTTCCCGGTCTTCGCGGGCGTCCCCGAAGAGCACGGCACGGCTGTCGTGGTGCTCGACGACGACACGGTGCTGATGTCGTCGGACGCCCCGGCGACGGCCGAGGAGCACCGGTTCCGCGGCCTCGACGTGGTGACCGTCGACGTGAGCGAGTTCGAGAAGCTCGAAGGGTGCGCGACCTGCCTGTCGGTGCGGGTGCGCGACTGAGATGGAGGCCGACGAGGTCGAGGGCGGTCCCGGGTGGGTGATCGGGGCGGACCTGCGTCCGCGCATCACGGATGCCGAGGCCTTCCGACGCGGCATGACCGGTGACCCCCTGGCCGATGTCGTCGAAGCGCTGTGGAGTGGCGACCCCGGACGAGCGCTCCGACTGCTGGGCCCGATGACCACGCTGCGGGCCCGCGCCCTGCGTGCTGACTGCCGCTCCGCGCTCGGCGAGATCGCCGCCGCGCGGGCCGAGTACGACGAGCTGGTGCGCGAGACGGAGGGCACGAGTCGTGAGGCCGTGATGCGTCAACACCGCGGCAAGGTGCTGCTCGCCGCGGGGGAGACCGAGGCGGCGATCGACGACTTCGCCCGCGCGCTCGATCTGCGGCGCGACGGCGACCCTGCCCTGCGCGCATCGTCGGAGCAGGCGCTGCGCGCGGCTCGGCGGCGCCTTGACGAGGGGTGAATCGAGCGGCGTGTGTGGTCGCCCACGCCACGCATGAACGCGATCCGCGCGCATGAACGCGTGCAGATCGCGTTTATGCGCGCGAGAAGCGTTTATGCGTGCGGGAGGGGCGGGGCCTTCGCAGCGCGGACCGGATGCCCGCCCCGCCTCAGGCGTGCAGCGCCTCATTCAGCGTCACGCCGACGCCGGCGCGGGCCGAGGCCTCGACGGCGCCGGTGAGGGAGTTGCGGCGGAACAGGATGCCGTCGCGGCCCGACAGCTCGCCCGCCTTGACCGTTTCGTCGCCGACGCGCACCTTCGTACCCGCGGTGACGTAGAGGCCGGCCTCGACGACGCAGTCGTCGCCGAGCGAGATGCCGATGCCGGCGTTCGCGCCGAGCAGGGTGCGGGCTCCGATCGAGACACGGTGTGTGCCGCCGCCCGAGAGGGTGCCCATGATCGAGGCGCCGCCGCCGATGTCGGTGCCGTCGCCGATCACGACGCCCTGCGACACACGACCCTCGATCATCGAGGAGCCGAGGGTGCCGGCGTTGAAGTTGACGAAGCCCTCGTGCATGACGGTCGTGCCGGGGGAGAGGTGCGCGCCCAGGCGCACGCGCGAGGCGTCGGCGATGCGCACGCCCGCGGGCAGGACGTAGTCGGTCAGGCGAGGGAACTTGTCGAGACCCTGCAGCTGGATGCCGTGACGCTTCAGCTGCGGCAGCAGGCGCGCCGCGTCGTCGGGGTGCACGGGGCCGGCGTTGGTCCATGCGACGTTGGGGAGGTGGCCGAAGATGCCGTCGAGGTTGATCTCGTTGGGTCGCACGAGTAGGTGCGACAGCGCGTGCAGGCGCAGGTAGGCGTCGACGGTCGAGGTGGGCGCGGCATCCGCGTCGATCTCGAGCGTGACGGTTTCGACCACGACGCCGCGACGCTCGTCCGGACCGGCCGACGACTCCAGCGCCGCAGCCTCGGCGGCGAGGTCGTCCGCAGCGCCCAGGCGGGGGCTCGGGAACCAGGCGTCGAGCACCGTTCCGGCGGTGGCCCGCGTCGAGAGTCCGGCAGCACTGATGCGTCGTTCGTTGCTCACGGCTCCAGGCTACCGGCGGCATCGCGTGTGAAAGGATCGGGGCATGGCCGCGCTCGATCTGACCTCCTCCTCCGTCGCCCTCACGCGGGCCATCTGCGACGTCCACAGCGAGTCGGGCGACGAGACGACCCTGGCCGACGCGATCGAGGCCGCGGTGTCGGCCTACCCCCACCTCGAGGTCATCCGCGACGGCGACACGATCGTCGCGCGCACGAACCTCGGGCGCGAGCGCCGCGTCGTGATCGCCGGGCACATCGACACCGTTCCGATCAACGCCAACCTGCCCGTGCAAGACCGCGAGATCGACGGCGAGGCGTTTCTCTGGGGCCGCGGCACCGTCGACATGAAGGCCGGTGTGGCCGTGCAGCTCAAGCTCGCGGCCGAACTCTCGGCACCCCCGGTCGACATCACCTGGATGTGGTACGACCACGAAGAGGTCGACTCCTCGCTCAACGGCCTCGGTCGCCTCTCGCGCAACCGCCCCGACCTCTTCGCCGGCGACTTCGCGATCCTCGGAGAGCCGAGCAACGGCGAGGTCGAGGGCGGCTGCAACGGCACTCTGCGCGCGCTCGTGCGCACCGACGGGGTGCGCGCGCACAGCGCCCGTTCGTGGATCGGCGAGAACGCCATCCACAAGGCGGCGCCCATCCTCGCCCGCCTGGCCGAGTACCGTGCGCGCGAGATCGAGGTCGAGGGCCTGGTCTACCGCGAGGGACTCAATGCCGTGCGCATCTCGGGCGGGGTCGCCGGCAACGTCATCCCCGACGCCTGCGAGGTCGAGGTCAACTACCGGTTCGCGCCCAGCCGCGATGCCGCGGGTGCCGAACGGGTCGTGCGCGACGTGTTCACCGGCTTCGAGGTCGAGATCGTCGACGTGGCCGAGGGCGCGCGCCCGGGGCTCGACGCGGCTCTGGCGAAGGAGTTCGTGGATGCCGTGGGCGCCACGCCCAAACCGAAATACGGCTGGACGGACGTGGCCCGGTTCTCGGCTCTCGGCATCCCCGCCGTCAACTACGGCCCCGGCGACCCGCACCTCGCCCACCACGACGAGGAGCGCGTTCCGCTCGCCCAGATCGACGCCGTCGAGAGCGGCCTCCGCGCCTGGCTGAGCGGGTCGTGACCGCCGAGGCCACGGCATCCGCTCCCGTCCGTCGATGGGAGCGCCTGCCCGTGGCGGCGCGCATCGCGATCGTCTACGTCGCCGCGCGGCTGGTGACCACCGGCTTCTTCCTGCTCGCCTCGGCGCTGTCGGGTCCGGGCTCGCGGTACGGCGTGGCGCCTTCTCTCGGTGAGCTCTCGCTCGGCTGGGACGCGCAGTGGTACTGGCTGGCCGCGGTGTCGGGATATCCGGCCGACCTGCCGATCACCACGACCGGCCACGTCGCCGAGAACGCCTGGGCGTTCATGCCGCTGTACGCCTACTTCGCGGCGGGCCTCGGAACCCTGCTCGGGTCGTGGGGCGCGGGCGCCGTCGCCATCTCGCTCGCCTCGGGTTACGGCGCGTGCGTCATGCTGCACGCGCTGCTGCGCGATCGCATCGGCGGGTCGGCCGCGATGTGGGCGGTGGTGTTCTTCGCGAGCGGGCCGCTGGCGGCGATGTTCCAGGTGGGCTACGCCGAGGCGCTGTTCCTCTTCCTGCTCTTCGCAGCGCTGTGGTGCGTCCAACGGCGTCGCTGGGGCTGGCTGTACGTGCTCGTTCCCGCGATGGGGTTCACCCGCCCCGGCATCCTCGCGTTCGCGCTGTTCCTCGGGCTCTACGGCATCCACCGCTTCCTCCGCCGCCGTACCGATGCCCTGCCGACGCGCGAGATCGGGCACATCGTGGCGCTCGGCGCCGTCTCGACGGTCGTCGGTTTCGCGTGGCAGACGATCGCGGCGGTCGTCACCGGACAGCCGGGGGCGTACCTCTCGACCGAGCTGGCCTGGCGACGCAACTGGATCCCCGGCGACGGCGGCACCTTCGTCCCCGTCGAGGGCTGGGTGCAGGGTGCTGGCTTCTGGTTCACGCAGTGGGGTCTCGGTCCCGTGGCGGGATACGTCTTCCTTGCGCTGCTGGTGATCGCGGTCGTGCTCGCGCTCGTCACGCTGCCGCAGGTGAAGGCCCTCGGCATCGAGGTGCGGCTCTGGTCGGCGAGCTATCTCGTCTACCTCCTGCTGGTGTTCTTCCCGCAATCCAGCATCTTCCGGCTGCTGCTGCCGGTGTCTCCGCTGGTGGGAGCCCTTGCCGTTCCGCGCTCGCGTGCGTGGCGTGCGGGCGTGCTCGCGGCGGCGCTGCTGGGGCAGTGGTGGTGGATCTACAACATGTACGCACTGGGCAACACGTATTGGCAGATCCCCTGACGCGCATCGCCCTGTGCGTTACCCGATAAACTGAGTGCAAGACCAACGAGGAAAAGGGGGCCGCGATGGCAGCCATGAAGCCGCGTACCGGCGACGGACCGATGGAGGCCGTGAAGGAGGGCCGGTTGATCATCGTGCGCGTGCCGCTCGAGGGCGGTGGGCGACTCGTCGTCTCGGTGAATGACGCCGAAGCGAAAGAGCTCTACGACGTGCTCGGTGGTGTCGTCTCCGCCTGACGACCATCCGTTCGCGAAGGCCGGTCCCCTCGGGGGCCGGCCTTCGTCGTTCGCGGCGCGGCCAGGTTCCTGAGCGTGTCGAAGGGCCCGGGACCCGACGAAACGCCTCGGCCGTTCGAGGCCCAAAAGATCCGGGTTACGGATGCCGTGGCATCCGCCCCTCGTCAGACCTCGCTGGGTCGCGTGGTGAGCTGCAGGAGACCTTCGCCGGTGGTCGACAGGGCGCCGATGACCGCGGGGGAGGACTGCACCTCTTGGATGAGCGAGCGGTAGGCCGTGGTGATCGCGTCGCGACGCACCGGGTCGGCGACCGCGCCGTGCGACAGGACGCGCGGGATGAGCACGGTTCCACCGGCGCGCACGAGACGCAGGCCGTGCTCGACGTACTCGATCACGCCCTCCGGGTCGGCGTCGATGAAGACGATGTCGTACGACGCCTCGTTCATGCGCGGGAGGACATCGGATGCCCGGCCGGTGATGAACCGCGCGCGAGCGGGGGCGATGCGCGCGTCGGCGAAGGCCTGACGGGCGGCGCCGAGGTGCTCGGGCTCGCTGTCGATCGTCGTGATCGTGGCGCGCGGCGAGCCGTGCAGGAGCCACAGGCCCGAAACGCCGCCGCCGGTGCCGACCTCGACGATGTTGAGGGCACGCGACGCCGCCGACAGCACGGCCGTCTGGGCGCCGATGGCGGGGCTGATGGGCGCCGCGCCGAGCTCGAGTGCGTGGGCCCGGGCGCGAGCGATGTGCTCGGGCTCGACCGTCGACTCTTGCACGAACCGCTCGTTCGCCTCATGACCGCTCACGTGGACCTCCTTCTCTCAGGCTAGACGGCCGGGGGTGCCTCGACCTCCAGGCGCGGCCGGTAATCTGGACGCATGTTCTTCGGCCTCACGATCGAGAAGCTGATGCTGATCGGCGTGATCGCCGCCCTGCTCGTCGGCCCCGAGCGACTTCCGCGGTACGCCGAGGCGCTCGCGAAGTTCACCAAGCGCGCGAAGGAGACCCTGCAGGGTGCCCGCACGCGCATGCGTGACGAGATGGGCCCCGAGTTCGACGACGTCGACTGGAAGAAGCTCGACCCGCGTCAGTACGACCCGCGCCGCATCATCCGCGAGGCGCTGCTTGACGACACCCCCACCGCGACCATGCGCGCGGCCGGTGCCGCCGCCCTCGCGGCCCGAGAGAAGCCCGACACGACGCCGTTCGTGGCCGGTGAGCGACCTCCGTTCGACGACGAAGCGACCTGACGCGCGAGGTCCTCGAGGCGGCGGAGGTCCCTGAGCGTGCCGAAGGGACCTGGCGTGCGCGGGTTGCGGTGGCTTCGACGGGCTCAGCCACCTGGGTTGCGGAGGTCCCTGAGCTTGTCGGAGGGACGGACCTGGCGCGAGGCTCCGGTGGCTCCGACAGGCTCAGCCACCTTGTGCCGGGCCTGCGCGGGTTGCGGTGGCTTCGACAGGCTCAGCCACCTCGGTGCGACGGCCTCAGCCACCTGGGCGGCCGCGCGCGTCAGACGCTGAGGCGCAGCGGCTTGCCCGAAAGCCCACGCGGGCGCACGGCCAGGGCTGCGGCCGCAGCGTCGATCGCGCGAGCGGCCGGGTCGCCGGGATCGGCGAGCACGACCGGGCGGCCGTCGTCGCCACCGGTGCGCAGCGCGGTGCTGAGGGGAACGGATGCCAGCAGGGGCACCTCGACGCCGTCGCTCGAGAGTGCGCGGGCCACCTCTGCTCCGCCGCCGGAGCCGAACAGGTCGAGCACGGTGCCGTCGGGGAGGGTCAGTGCGGCCATGTTCTCGATGACCCCGATGGGGCGCTGGCCGGTCTGACGCGCGACGAGTCCCGAGCGCACGGCGACCTCGGCCGCCGCGGCCTGGGGCGTGGTGACGACGAGCACGTCGGCGTGGGGGAGCAGCTGGCCCACCGAGATCGCGACGTCGCCGGTGCCGGGCGGCATGTCGAGCAGCAGCACGTCGAGGTCGCCGAAGAACACGTCGGTGAGGAACTGCTGCACGGTGCGGTGCAGCATGGGCCCGCGCCACGCGACCGCTCCGGCCGCTTCTTCACCGGGTCGGCGCAGGAACATCCCGATCGAGATGACCTTCACGCCGTAGGCGACCGGCGGGAGGATCAGGTCGTCGAGCTTGGTCGGCGCGGGCGGCAGCCCGTCGGCGTCGACGAGGCCGAGCAGACCCGGGATCGAGAACCCGTGCACGTCGGCGTCGATCAGACCCACGCGCAGCCCGCGCGCGGCGAGGGCGACGGCCAGGTTCGCCGTGACGGTCGACTTGCCGACCCCGCCCTTGCCGCTGGTCACGGCGATCACGCGGGTGAGCGAGTCGGGGCCGAAGGGCATCTCGCGCTTCGCCCGTCCGCCGCGGAGCTTCTCGGTCAGCGCCTTGCGCTCGTCGGGCGACATCACACCGACCCGCACGTCGACCGCGTCGATGCCGTCGACCGAGGCCGCGGCATCCGCCACGTCTCTTTCGATGCGGTCGGCGGCCGGGCATCCGACGATCGTCAGCGCGATGCCCACCTCGGCCGTGGTGCCCGAGACGGTGATCTCGCGCAGCATGCCGAGCTCGCCGAGCGGGCGCCGAAGCTCCGGATCGGTGACCGCGGCGACGGCGGAACGGACCCGCTCGGCGAGGACGATGCTCACGAGCCGGGCCGCGCGGGCTCGGAGTGCGTTCCGCGGCGGGTCTCGCCCCGAGCGGCATCCGTCCGCCCCGAATCGGAGCGCGCGGTGTCGTCGTCGTCGAGACGCTCGAGCGCCGCCTTCAGCTCGGCGCGCAGCGTGTCCTTCGTGATGACCTCGTCGGTCAGATCGCGCACGGCCATGCGCAGCGCTACGATCTCGCGGGCCAGGTACTCGGTGTCGGCGAGGTTGCGCTCGGCACGCTGACGGTCCTGCTCGATCTGCACGCGGTCGCGGTCGTCCTGACGGTTCTGCGCGAGCAGGATCAGGGGAGCGGCGTACGACGCCTGCAGAGAGAGCACGAGGGTCAGGGCGGTGAAGCCGATCGCCGCCGAGTCGAAGCGCAGCTCGTCGGGCATGAGCGAGTTCCAGCCCATCCACAGCACGCAGAACAGCGTCAGCGACAGCAGGAACGTGGGCGTGCCCATCGCGCGGGCCACCCACTCGGTGAAGCGGCCGAAGCGGTCACGAGAGGGCTGCGGTGCCCGCGGGGCGAGCACGCCGGTGCGGCCGCGGGGCGCATCGAGGGCGGGGGTGCGGTTGTTGCGTGCCATCAGCGCCTCCTCGGGGTCTGGGGGATCTGGGTCGGAATGCTCGACGTGTGCGTGGGTCTGATCGTCGCCTTGGGTTTCGGATCATCGCTGTCGTGCGTGCGCCAGTCGTCGGGCAGCAGGTAATCGAGCACGTCGTCGACGCTCACGCAGCCGACGAGGCGGTGCGCCTGATCGACGACCGGCAGCGACACGAGGTTGTAGCTCGCGAGCAGGCGCGCGACCTCGGCCGCGGTGGCGTCGGCGGGCACGGGCTCGAGCGTGTCGTCGATGATCGCGCCGAGGCGCTCGTGCGGGGGGTAGCGCAGCATCCGCTGGAAGTGCACGGTGCCCAGCAGGCGCCCGGTGGGCGTCTCGTACGGCGGGAGGGTGATGAACACGGATGCCGCGAGGGCGGGGTGCAGCTCGTGCCGGCGGATCAGCGCGAGGGCCTCGGCCACCGTGGCATCGGCCGACAGCACGATGGGCTCCGGCGTCATGAGGCCACCGGCGGTGTCGGGGCCGTACTGCAGCAGGGCGCGCACGTCGTCGGCCTCTTCGGGCTCCATGAGTTCGAGCAGCTGCTCGGAGCGCGACTCGGGCAGCTGGCCCAGCAGGTCGGCGGCGTCGTCGGGCTCCATGGCGTCGAGGATGTCGGCGGCGCGCTCGTCGCCGAGCTGCTCGAGGATGTGCACCTGCTCGTCTTCGGGCATCTCTTCGAGCGCGTCGGCGAGGCGGTCGTCGCTGAGCTCTTCGGCGACCTCGATGAGGCGCTCTTCGGGTAGGTCGAGCAGGGTGTTCGCGAGGTCGGCCGGCTTGAGCTCGGAGTAGGTCGCCACCAGCTGCTCGGCCGACTGGGCCTCACCGGGGGCCTGGTTCTCGCGCACTTCGGTCCACGCGGCGAAGGTCGTCGCGCCCTTGGCGAAGGGCGACGCGCTCGTGCGGGGGCGACGCAGGAACAGCTGCCCCACGTCCCATTCGCCGAGGCGGTTGCGCTCGATCGCGACGTCTTCGATGACCGCGGTGCCCGAGCCGTCGACGAGGCTCACGCGGCGACCGAGCATCTCGGCCATCACCCGCACCTCGCCGCCGCGCTGCTGGAAGCGGCGCACGTTGATGAGGCCCGTCGTGATGACCTGGCCCGACTGGATCGAGGTGACGCGTCCGATGGACACGAACACATGTCGACGGCCGGGGATCTCGACGACGAGGCCCACGACGCGCGGCGCCGCCGACGCGCGGTAGATCACCACGACGTCGCGCACCTTGCCCAGACGGTCTCCCGCCGGGTCGAACACCGTGCAGCCCGCCAAGCGGGCGACGAAAACCCTTTGCGTGCTCACCGGTACAGCGTAGTCCGCGCCTCGTCTGCAACACCTCGGGAACGGTCAGGCGCGCGTGACAGGATGGTGAAATGAGTATGTTCGCGCAGCGTCCGGGTGCCGGACGCGACGAGGTCGGCGACAAGATCGCCTCGTTCCCCACCTATGAGCAGGCGCAGAAGGCGGTCTCGTCGCTGATCGCCGGCGAGGTGCCCGCGCGCGACATCGTGATCGTCGGGTCGGGCCTGCGGTCGATCGAACGCATCACCGGCAAGCTCGGCTATGCCACCGCCGCCCGCTCGGGTGCGCTCAACGGCCTCATGCTCGGTCTGCTCTTCGCCTTCATCTTCGTGCTGGGCACCCCGACGGTGCAGATCTCGGCCTTCATCGGCGTGCTGCTCGTCGGCATGGCGCTCGGCATGCTGCTGAGCCTCGGCACGTACTCGATCGTGCGCCGCCGCCGCGACTTCGCCTCGGTCATGCAGGTCGCCGCCGACCACTACGACGTGTGCGTCGCATCCAGCAGCGCGCAGAAGGCCCGCGGGATCGTCGGGCCGACCGGCTCGGGTCAACGCACCGTGGTCTCGCGTCCGACGTCGACGGATGCCGCTCCGCCCCAGTACGGCGAGCGTGTGGCGCCCGGCTCGCACGCCCCGTCGGCTCCTCCGCGTCCGCCCGTGCCCTCGTCGACGCCCACGCACGACGACGAGCCCCCGCGCTATGGCGAGCGGATCACGCCGAAGCCCCCGGTGACGCAGCCGCGCCCGAGCGAGCCGCGTGCTGACGAGCCGCGGGCTGAAGAGCCGCGCCGGGCCGAGCCGCGCCGGGCCGAGCCGCGCCCGGCCGAGCCGCGCCCGGCAGAGCCGCGCACTGACAAGCCCCGCTCTGACGAGGCGCGTGCCGAGGAGCCGCGCCCGGCCGAGCCGCGCTCGGCAGAGCCGCGCGCTGACGAGGCGCGTGCCGACGAGCCGCAGGGCGAGCAGCCCCGCGAGGCCGCGCCCGACGGCTCCCACCCGACCGAGCGGTGACGCCCGAGCCCGCGCCGGTCGCCGCGCCGGTCCGCATTCCGGTCGCCCTGCCGACCGGGGCGACGGAGGTGTCGGGCTTGTGGTCCGCGGCATCCGGAACCGATGCCGTGGTCGCCCTCGCCCACGGCGCCGGTGCGGGCATGAACCACCCGTTCCTCGCGGGTCTCGCCGATGCGCTGGCCGCCGCGGGAGTCTCGGTGCTGCGCTTCGTCTTCCCCTACGTCGAGGCGGGGAGACGCATGCCCGGGCCCGCGCCGCACGCGGTGGCGACGTGGACCGGCGTTGAGGCCTGGCTCGCCGCGAACGCTTCGGGCCCGTACGCGGCCGTGGGAAAGTCGTACGGCGGGCGCATGGCATCCGTGGCCACGGCGGAGGGCGTGATCGCTCCCGCCGGTCTCGCCTACCTCGGGTATCCGCTTCACCCGCCCGGGCGGCCCGACAAGCCGCGCCGCGAGCACCTGCCCGCCGTCGCCGTTCCGCAGCTGTTCGTCGAGGGCGAGAACGACCCGTTCATCGATCCGCGGGCGCAGTTCGACGAGGTCGTGGCCTCGTGCCAGAACGCCACGGTGCACTGGATCGCCGGCGGCAACCACTCGTTCGAGGTGAAGGGCGCGCGGCGCCCGGCCGATGAGATCGGTGCGGCGCTGGCCCCGGTCATCGCGGAGTTCGCGCGCTCGCTCTGACGCGCTGGACGTCGGCGCTCCGCCGCGGCGGGCGTAACGCAGGAGTTTCGACGTCGGTGCAATGCACGACTCCAGCAATCTCGCGCCGGGGAGGGCGCGGAGGCCGCTGGTGCGTCGAATCTCCGGAGTTGTGTCCGGGCCCCGCGCCCCTGACTCCGCCCGGCGCCGACCCTGACGCCGCCCGGCGCCGCCCGGCGCCGCGCCTTGCCGCGGCGGGCGTAACGCAGGAGATTCGGCGTCGATGCAGTGCACAACTCCTGCAATTTCGCGCCGGGGAGGGCGCGGAGGCCGCTGCTGCGTCGAAATCTCCGGAGTTGTGTCCGGGCCCCGCGCCCCAACTCCGCCCGGCGCCGCGCCCTAACTCCGCCCGGCCCCGCGCCCTGACTCCGCCCGGCGCCGACCCTGACTCCGCCCGGCGCCGACCCTGACTCCGCCCGGCGCCGCGCCTCGTCGCGGCGGGCGTAACGCAGGAGTTTCGGCGTCGGCGCGGTGCACGGCTCCTGCAATTTCGCGCCGGGGAGGGCGCGGAGGCCGCTGGTGCGTCGAAATCTCCGGAGTTGTGTCCGGGTCCGCGTCGCCCCTGCCGGGTGCCGCGGAGAGTCGCAGCTTCAGGCGTCAGCGCCCCGGAGTCCGTCCGGCGCCGCGCGGGGGTTTCACGGGCGCGAACGTAACGCAGGAGTTTCGGCGTCGGCGCGGTGTACGACTCCTGCAATTTCGCGCCGGGGAGGGCGCGGAGGCCCCGCGTGCGTCGAAATTTCCGGAGTTGTGTCCGGGTCGCCCCTCCGCTGCCGCCCGGCGCCGCCCCCGCCACAGCCTCGCGTCGCGCCGCATCACGCCCCTCCGCGTCAGCGCCCGGCCGCGTAGCCCTGCGCCCCGCGGGGGTTCGCCGCGGCCCACAGCACGCCGTCGGCTCCGCGCCCGACGGCGGTGACGCGGCCGAGGGCCCAGTCGCCCGCCCGGCGCACCCGATGCCCGCGCTTTTCGAGAGCCTCGATGACCTGCTCGCCCAGCCGGTCCTCGACGGCCACCCCCGCGGGCACCCACGTGCGCGGCCAGAACGAGTCGATGAGCGCGGTGATATTCAGGTTCGGCGCGTCGATCGCCTGCTGAGCGCTGTATCCGCCGACGAGCATGCGCAGCAGCACCGTGAGCTGCCACTGGTCCTGCTGGTCGCCGCCGGGGGAGCCGATCGCGATCACCTCGTCGCCGCGCGACACCAGGGTCGGGGTCAGCGTGGTGCGCGGGCGGCGGCCGGGAGTCAGCGAGGCCGGGTGCCCCGGCACCAGCCACGTCGCCTGCAGGCGCGTGCCCAGGCAGAAGCCCAGCGACGGCACGGTCGGAGACGACTGCAACCAGCCGCCCGACGGGGTCGCCGAGATGACGTTGCCCCACCGGTCGATCACGTCGAGGTGGCACGTGTCGCCGCGGGTCTGCCCCGATCGGTCGACCGTGGGCTCTCCGGTCGAACCGTCGGTGCTCGCGTGGTCGGTGCGCAGCGGCGGGAGCACCGGGTCGCGACCCTCGGGGGATCCCGGATGCCACGCGGCCGAGGCCTCGCGCCCGATCAAGGCCCGCCGGGCGGCGATGTAGTCGTCGGCGAGCAGGGCGTCGATGTCGACGGCTCCGCCCGCGTCGCCGAACCACGCGTCGCGATCGGCGTAGGCGAGCTTCTGCGCCTCGAGCAGCAGGTGCGCTCCCTCGATCGACGACGGGTCGAGGTCGTCGGCGTCGTCGATCAACCGAAGGGTGTGCAGCAGAGCGGGTCCCTGGGTCCAGGTTCCGGCCTTGAACACGTCCCACCCACGGAAACTCGTCGACACGGCGGGCTCGAAGGACGCGCGCCAGGTGGCCAGATCGTCAGCATCCAGGATGCCGGGATGATCGGCGCCGTCGGCGTGCCGGTGCGGCTGCGCGATGAAGGCCGCGGCCTCGGGCAGCACGGTGGTCATCCAGTGCTCACGGGCCGCGTCGATGCGCGCGGCACGGTCGTCCGCCCGCCCCGGGGCGCTTCGCCTGGGCGTGTCCGAGGCGTGCCCGCCCGACGCGTGGCCGCGCGACGCGCGCGTGTCAGACACGTGGCCGTCCGACGTGTGCCCGCCCGACGCGTGGCCGCGCGACGCGCGCGTGTCAGACACGTGACCGTCCGACGTGTGCCCGCCAGACGCGTGCCCGCCCGAAGCGTGGCCGCGCGACGCGCGCGTGTCAGACACGTGACCGTCCGACGTGTGCCCGCCAGACGCGTGCCCGCCCGACGCGTGGCCGCGCGACGCGCGCGCGTCAGACACGTGACGGTCCGACGTGTGCCCGCCAGACGCGTGCCCGCCCGACGCGTGGCCGCGCGACGCGCGCGTGTCAGACACATGACCGTCCGACGCGTGGCCGCGCGACGCGTGCGTGCCTGACGCGTCGCCGCCCTGCGCTCCCTCGCCCCGCGCCCCCGCCGCGACCAGTCCGTCGAGCACGTCGGCGTACGCCGGGTTGCGCACCAGCGAGTCGGCGGCGGGAGGCGTGCCCTCCGGCATCCACCGCTCCGCCGAACTCGGCCAGTGGTCGCGGAACAGCTCGGCGACCCGGGCGATCGTCGCCGCGGCCCCCGCCACGAGCGGGTGCCCATCGCGGGCGTACCCGGTCGCGTAGGCGAGCACGTCGCCGAGCTCCCACGTGCCGTGATCGCGCAGCAGCAGCAGCCACGCGTCGACGGCTCCCGGCACGGCGGCGGCGAGACCTCCCGCTCCGGGCACCAGGTCGAGGCCACGGCCGCGGAAGTGCTCGATCGTCGCGCGCGCGGGCGCCGGGCCCTGGCCCATGAGCACAACGGGTTCCGCCGCGCCCGCGGGCCGGATGAGGGCGACGAGGTCGCCTCCGGGGCCGTTCAGGTGCGGCTCGACGACGTGCAGCACGAACGCCGCGGCGACCGCCGCATCGAACGCGTTGCCGCCGCGCTCGAGCACGGACTGCGCCGTGGCGGTCGCCGTCCAGTGCGTCGAGGCCGACATGCCGAACGTGCCCCGCAGGGTCGGCCGGGTGGTGAACGCTGCCACCGGCGCGAACGTCATCGCTTGAGCCGGGCGATCCACTCCTCGACCTCGTCGGCCGTGCGCGGAATGCCGGCTGAGAGGTTGACGGGTCCGTCGGCGGTCATCACGATGTCGTCCTCGATGCGCGCGCCGATGCCGCGGTACTCCTCGGGAACCGTGAGGTCGTCGATCTGGAAGTACAGGCCGGGTTCGATCGTGAAGACCATGCCGGGCTCGAGCAGTCCGTCGTAGTACATGTCGCGCCGTGCCTGCGCGCAGTCGTGCACGTCGATGCCGAGGTGGTGGCTCGTGCCGTGAACCATGTACCGGCGGTGCTGGCCGCCGTTGTCGGCGTCGAGTGCCTCTTCGGCGGTGACGGGCAGCAGGCCCCATTCGGCGACGCGTGCGGCGATGACCTCCATCGCGGCCTCGTGCAGGCGGCGGAACGGCACGCCCACCTTGGCTGCGGCGAACGAGGCGTCGGCCGCCTCGCGCACGGTCTCGTAGATGCGGCGCTGGATGTCGGTGAAGGTACCCGACACCGGCAGCGTGCGGGTGATGTCGGCGGTGTAGAGGCTGTCGACCTCGACGCCCGCGTCGAGCAGGATCAGATCGCCCGGCTTGACGGGTCCGTCGTTGCGCGTCCAGTGCAGGTAGCAGGCGTGCGGACCCGAGGCGGCGATGGTGTCGTAGCCGACGCTGTTGCCGTCGCTGCGGGCGCGCTGGTGGAACACGCCCTCGACGATGCGCTCACCGCGCGGGTGCTCGATGATGCGGGGGAGCTCGGCGATCACGTCGTCGAATCCACGGCCGGTGACCTCGACGGCGAGGGCCATCTGGGCCAGCTCGTACTCGTCCTTCACCAGGCGCAGCTCCGAGACGAAGCGCGTCAGCTGATCGTCTTCGCCGACGGTGCGGTCGTCGTCGCCGGCGACGAAGTCCGACAGGTGTGCGGTGGCCAGGCCCAGGTCGGCGGCCACGCCGTCGAGCGCGGGGCGCGGGCCGATCCAGAACTCGCCAATCGAGGCATCCGAGTAGAACTCCGACGTCGTGCGGTCGGCACGCTCGCGGAAGTACAGCACGGCCTCGTGTCCCTCGTCGCGCGGCTCGAAGACGAGCAGGGCGTCGGGCTCGGCGTCGCTGCCCCAGCCGGTGAGGTGCGAGAAGGCCGAGTGGGCGCGGAAGGGGTAATCGCAGTCGTTGCTGCGCTGCTTGAGGCCTCCTGCGGGGACCACGAGACGCTGGCCGGGGAAGGCCGCCGAAACCTTCGCGCGTCGGCGCGCCGTCCACGACGCCTGCTCCCGCGGCTCGGGGAGCGCGGCGGGGTGCTCGGCCCAGCCCGTCGAGATCGTGTCGAGGAAGCCGCGGGGGAACGGCGCCTTGCGGTTGCTGGGGGCGTCGAGCTTCTGCTCGTCTGCCTGGGGCTCGGCGGTCGTGGCGACGGCGGTCTGCGTGGCGGTGTCGGTGGAGGAGGGGGCGTCCATCGTTCCAGTCTCGCACCGCCGCGCGCGTTGTGCACGGATGCGCGGCCGTGGTGAGAACGCGGCGCCGGGCGGGTGGCATCCGGAGCCTCGTGCGAGGGCGGGTCGCCTCAGCCGCCGGTGCGCTCGAGCTGCACGACGATCGGACGGTGATCGCTGCCCGAGCCGTCGAGAGTGCGCATGACGACGGAGCCCGACACGGCCCAATCGGGGGTGGCCATCACGTGGTCGATGGGTGCGCCCAGCAGGGCCGGGGCGTTCGTGGGCCAGGTGCCGACGCCGCCGTTTCCGCTGTCGGATGCCGTGTCGTGGCAGCGACCGAGGGTGCCGCCGTCGACGCCCATCCCGGTCATGTGGTCGAGCGTGGCGTTGAAGTCACCGGCGAGGATGACGTTGTCGCTCGCGCACTGATCCGCCAGCCACTGCAGGTCGCTGCGCCACTGCGTCATGTACTCCTCGCGGGGGGCGACGGCGTGTGCGGCGACGATGATCGGCCCGTTTCCCGAGACGGGCATGGCGACCGCGCTCGGCACGGTCGAGGTGTTGCTCGAGCCGTCGAGCGACGACTGGATCACCGAGTAGTCGCCCAGCTCGGGCTTGATGAGCACGGTGGTCGAGGTGGCATCCCACCCCGTGATGCCGTACTCGCCGTACTCGGCGTGGTGCGCCCACATCGGCTGCCCCATGTCGCGCATCAGCTTCGCGACCTCGGCGCCGGTGTCGATGGTCGTCTCGGGCAGGGTCACCACGTCGGCCTGCATGCCGACGGCGAACTGCGCGATCGATTCCGCCGAGGTCGCCGAGCCCGCGGTGTTCCAGGTCATGACGCGCAGGCTGGTGTCGGTCTTGGCCGGCAGGGTCTCGGTGCCGAGGCCGCGCTGGTTCAGCAGAGCGACGTTGACGCCGCCCGAGACGCCGAAGATCAGCGCCAGCACGAGCGCGAGGGCGCGGATCGGCCGGATGAGCGCGAACAGCAGCATCAGCAGGGTCGCAGCCAGCAGCGCGGCGGCGATCGGGGCGCGGAACGAGATGATCTGGGCGAGCGGGAAGGTGCGCTCGAGCCCGAACGCCGAGGGCCACGTCAGCACTGCGGCGCCCGCCGCGAAGGCGAGCGCGACCAGGAGACCGAGCAATCGACGCACGCACCCGACCATAGGTGAGCCGTCTGGGAGATCGGCGGATGCCGCCCGGGTGGCACCCGAGTGCCGGGCCGCTGCGCGGGGTGCTTCGGAGGTTCGGGGCGGGATTCGCAGATTGGGGCGCGACATATCCGCCCCGAACTGCAGAACCTGCCCCGAACCGCGCCGCTCGCCCGTCCCGCGCCGCTCGCTCGTCCCGCGCGTCGAGGGCGGGCGCGATACGCTCGACGGGTGCCGCAGCATCGTCGATTCGAGGGACCGACCGACCTGCACCTGCACTCGTCGCACTCCGATGGCACCGAGCCCCCGGCCGAGGTCATGGCCGCGGCGCACCGGCACGGTCTGCACACCGCGGCGCTCACCGACCATGACACGACGTCGGGGTGGGCCGAGGCCGCCGAGGCTGCGACATCTCTCGGCATGACGTTCGTGCCGGGCATGGAGCTGTCGGCCCGACACCGCTGGCGCAGCGTGCACCTGCTCGCTTACCTCGTCGATCCCGACGACGCCGACCTGCGGGCGATGACCGATCGCATCCGTTCATCGCGTCTGGACCGCGCGCAGATCATGGCCGAGCGCATCTCGCACGACTACGACATCGCGTGGGACGACATCGTCGCCCAGACCACCGACGGCGCCACGGTCGGCCGCCCGCACATCGCCGACGCGCTCGTCGCCCGGGGCATCGTGGTCGATCGGACCGAGGCGTTCGCGAGCATCCTTCACCCCTCGGGCGACTACTACGTCGCGTTGTACGCGCCCGATCCCGTCACGGCGGTCGAGCTCGTCGTCGGCGCGGGCGGAGTGCCGATCATCGCCCACCCGGCCGGCCGCGCCCTGCTCCCCGACAGCGTGTTGACGGCGATGCTCGATGCGGGCCTCGCCGGCTTCGAGCTGCACCACCGCGAGAATCTCCCCGAGCCCACGGCGCTGCTCGCCGACCTCGCCGCCGAGCGCGATCTCATCGTGACCGGCTCGAGCGACTACCACGGTCTCGGCAAGCCCAACATGCCGGGCGAGAACACGACGGCCGACGACATGGTCGCGCGCATCTTCGCCCTCGGCCGCGGCACGGCACCGGTCTTCCCCTAGGCGGCGGCGCTCCCGGCGCAATCCAGATCCCGGATGCCGGGACCCCGCCGCCACGCGAGACGGCGCCGACCCCCGCGGTGGGGATCGGCGCCGTCTCAGCGTGCGTCGCTCAGGAGACGGGGGCCGTGGGGGCGCCCGACGAACCGCCGCTGCGGCGGCGACGGCGGCGACGCGGAGCCGCGTTGCCGTCGTGGTGCTCCTTGCCCGCACCGTCGTGCGTGCCGCCGCCGCCCTCGGAGCGGTCGGCTGCGCCGGCGTCGGTCGAGGTCGCGCCACCCGTCGCCGAGTCGCCACGGCGGCGACGACGCGGACCGCGGGAGCCCTCCGCATCCGGAGTCTCGTTCTTCTTCTCGACCTGCTTGGGCGCGACGGCCTTCGGCGCGGTGACGAGGCGACCCTTGGTGCCCTCGGGGATGTCGAGGTCGGTGTACAGGTGCGGGCTCGACGAGTAGGTCTCGGTGGGCTCGGGCTGGCCGAACTCGAGGGCGCGGTTGATGAGCGCCCACTTGTGCAGGTCGTCCCAGTCGACGAACGTGACCGCGATGCCGGTCTTGCCGGCGCGGCCGGTGCGACCCGCGCGGTGCAGGTAGGTCTTCTCGTCGTCGGGGATCGTGTGGTTGATCACGTGGGTGACGTCGTTGACGTCGATACCGCGGGCGGCGACGTCGGTCGCGATCAACACGTCTTTCTTGCCGGCCTTGAACGCGGCCATCGAGCGCTCGCGCGCTTCCTGGCTCATGTCGCCGTGCACGGCGGCGGCGTTGAAGCCGCGGTCGCCGAGCTCATCCATGAGCTTCTGCGCGGCGCGCTTGGTGCGCGTGAAGATGACGGCCTTCTCACGACCCTCCGACTGAAGGATGCGGGCGATGACCTCGTCTTTGTCGAGCGAGTGCGCGCGGTAGACGAGGTGCTTGATGTTCGCCTGCGTGAGGCCCTCGTCGGGGTCGTTGGCGCGCATGTGGATGGGGTTCGACATGAAGCGGCGGGCGAGCGCGACGATCGGTCCGGGCATCGTCGCCGAGAACAGCTGCGTGTGACGCACCGGCGGGACCTTCGAGAAGATCTTCTCGATGTCGGCGAGGAAGCCGAGGTCGAGCATCTTGTCGGCCTCGTCGAGAACGACCTCGGTCGCGTGCGACAGGTCGAGCAGGCGCTGGTTGGCGAGGTCGATGAGGCGACCGGGGGTTCCGACGACGATCTGCGCGCCGGCCTTGAGCTGGTCGATCTGGCCCTCGTACGCCTTGCCGCCGTAGATGGCGACGACGCTGGTGGGGCGGTTCGAGGTCAGCATGTCCATGTCTTCGTAGACCTGCACCGCGAGCTCGCGGGTGGGGACCACGATGAGGGCCTTCACGCCGGGCTCGGGGGTGGGTCCGAGGCGCTGCACGACGGGGATGCCGAAGCCGAAGGTCTTTCCGGTACCCGTCTTGGCCTGACCGATGATGTCCTGGCCGGGAAGGCCGAGGGGGATCGTCTGCTCCTGGATGGGGAAGGCATCGGTGATGCCCTTGGTCGCGAGGGCGTCGACGATGTCCTGGTCGACGCCGAGATCGGCGAAAGTCGTCATAGTGCGTGCCTGTTCCGGCGGCGAGAGACCGCCTGGGGGAGTCGTATCCACGCCGTCACTCGTCCACAGGCGCGGGGTCCCGATCCATCGCCGGGACTCCTCCACTCTACCCGGCGTGTCTCGCGGGCCCCCGACGCCTAGGCTGTGGTCTGTGTTCGAGTGGTTCCGTCGTCGTCAGCGCCCGGTGGGCCGCACGCTGCAGTTGCGCTCGCGCGGAGACCTCGGCGAGGCCATGCGGGTCGACTTCGCGGAGCTCGCTCCCGAGGTCGAGACCTTCCTCGGACAGGCCGCCTATCTGCAGCTCGGTTTCTTCGAGACGCTGAGCGAGCTGATCGCGCTGACGCCCGAGCTCGCCGAGAAGGAGTCGCTGTCGCGCGCGGCCGGCGCGGCGCTGATCAAGCATCAGGAGCTCGTCGCGGTGATCCGCGAGCGTGGGGCCGATCCGACGCAGCTGATGCTGCCGTTCCGCGAGTCGCTCGACGCGTTCCGCCGCAACACGCACGGCATCCGCCCGCAGGAGACCATGCTCACCGTGCACATCACGGCGGGCATGCTCGACGACTTTTATCTCGCGCTGTCGTCGAGCTACGGAGAGACCGGCCGTCGCGTCGCGCGCATCCTCCAGGCCGACGACGACCGTCAGGCGATCGTCGACATCCTCGGCCAGACGATCGAGAGCGACGAGGAGTGGCGCTGGCTGCTCGCGCTGTGGGGCCGTCGACTCGTCGGAGACACGCTGCTCGTCGCCCGCGCGGCGCTGCGCCACGGCCACCTCGACAGCGCCGAAGAAGCCAAGGTCGAACCCGTCTTCAGCGAACTGATGGGTGCGCACGCACGGCGCATGGATGCCATGGGGCTCGCGGCCTGAGAGCGGAGTGGCTCTGCGGGTCGGGGCGTGGCCCCGTCGTGAGGCGGAGTCCTTCTCTCAGCGGGTTCGGCGCCGATCTCGCAGCAGCTTCGGCTCAGGCCCCACGCCGGGGGCTTTCGTCAGCTCAGGCGGCCAGGCGCACGCGGTCGGCCTCGTCGCGAGCGAGGCGAGCGCGGCTGACGAGAGTGACGAGCACGACGCTCGTGAGCGCCGGCGCGAGCACGGCGACGATCCACAGGATCGGGGAGTCGACGCCCAGACCCGCCCAGGTGAGCGCCGTCCAGACGACGGCCGCGGCCGCAGCCCCGGCGAGGGGCGCGAGCGCCGCTCCGCGCAGCGAGCGGTGCGGCAACGCGACGTGCGCCGCGAGGCCGACCACCGCTCCGAGGATCACACCGAGCAGGATCTGCACGGTCGTGGGATCAGGCGACGAAGCCGACGCGGCGCGACTCTTCGGTGCCGAGCTCGACGAAGGCTAGGTTGGCGGTGGGGACGAGGTAGGAGTTGCCCTTCACGTCGGTGAAGGAGACGTGGCTGGCCGAGTTGTCGAGAGCGGCGGCCACGGCCGACTTGACGGCGTCGGAGCTCTCGTTCGTCTCGAAGTTGAGCTCGCGGCCGGTGTTGGTGATGCCGATGCGGATCTCCACGATGCGTCCTTTCCCCGCGGGCCGCGGTCGGCCCGGCGCGTGATTCGACTCTAGGGCAGGGTTCCGACACCGCGTCCCGGAGCGGGCCCCGCTTCGCGGACGGCGAACGCGCGGATGCTCGGGGCCGTTCCCGGCGGCCTCCGGGCGTCGCGCGACCCGATGTCGGAGGTCGCGTTTAGCGTGGAGACATGCAGATCCCGGATGCCGCTGAGCTCGATGCCTCCGCCGTCGACGGGCACGCGCTCGACGACGATCAGCGCGCAGTCGCGGCGTGGGCGCCCGAGGCGAGCGGCGTCGTGGTGGGGGCGCCGGGGTCGGGCAAGACGACCGCTCTGCTGGCGCGGGCGCGCGGGCTCGTGGCATCCGGAATCGACCCCGATCACCTGCTCGTGCTGACGCCGACGCGGCCGGCGGCGACGGCCCTGCGCGACCGGCTCGCGCTCGCGGTCGGCCAGGCCACCGCCGGTGCGCTCGCGCGGTCGTTGGCGTCGTTCGCCTTCCAGCTCGTGCGCGGAGCCGAGGTGCGCCGCGGGGGCGAGCCTCCGCAGTTGCTCACCGGCGGCGACGAAGACCAGATCATCCGCGACCTGCTCGACGGCGACGCCCTCGACGAGGCCGAGGGGCACTCGCGCTGGCCGGCCTGGCTCGGGTCGGCGATCCGCGCGACCCGCGGGTTCCGTGGTGACCTGCGCGCGTTCCTGGCGGAGTGCACCGATCTCGGAGTCACCTCCGCCGACCTCGCCGAGCTCGCCGTGCAGCACGAGCTCCCGGTCTGGGCCTCGCTCGCGTCGTTCGCCGACGAATACCGCGCGGTGCGCGCGGCCATGCGCGGCGCGCACCGCGACGCGGCCGACCTGGCGCGCGAGGCGGTCGCAGTTCTCGACGAAGCGCTCGTCGATCGCGACCTGCTCGGCCGTTTCGCCTCGCTGAAGTGCGTGCTGGTCGACGACGCGCAAGAGCTCACCTCCGGCGGAATCGACCTGCTGCGGGCCTGTCGGGCGCTCGGCATCGGGGTCGTGGCCTTCGGAGACCCCGACGTGGGGTCGGGCGCGTTCCGCGGCGCGACCCCCGAGAACTTCGCCCGGCTGGCGCGTGAACTCGGCACGACGGTGGCGCTCGGCACCCCGCATCGCGGCACCGCCGAACAGGTCGACCTCGTTCGGCAGGTCGCGTCGCGCATCGGCGCGGCCGGGGTCGTCGCGCATCGCCGAGCGCCGCTCGGCGCGCCGGTCGAGGGTTCGGTGCGCACCTACCTGTTGCGTTCGCCCGCCGAAGAGGCCGACGCCATCGCGCGCCTGCTGCGCGAGCGTCACGTGCTCGACGGCGTGCCGTGGGGGCGGTGCGCCGTGATCGCCCACGATTCCCGACAAGTCGCCACGCTTGAGGCCGAGCTGTCGGCGCGGGAGGTGCCGGCTCGGGCCAGCGGTCCGGGTCTCGCGCTCGGCGTGCAGCGTCCCGTGCGCGATCTGGTCGCGCTGGTCGAGCTCGGCATGCGCGACCCCGAAGAGTGGGCTCCCGAGCAGGTGGTCGACGCACTCCTCGGCACGTTCGGCGGGCTCGACCCCATCGAGCTCCGGCGCCTGCGCACGGCACTGCGTCACGACGAGGTCGGGGCCGGGGGAGTCCGCTCCGCCACCGAACTGCTGGTCTCAGGGGTCCGCTTCCCTCTCGAGCTCGAGACCATCGACTCGCGCGAGGCCCGGCGGGCTGTGCGGTTGGGCGAGACGCTGGCCGCGCTCCGGGCTCAGGCCCTGCAGCGCGCGACGGCGCACGAACTGCTCTGGACGGCGTGGGAGCGAAGCGCGCTCGCCCGCACGTGGCGCGAGGCCGCCCGCGGTCACGGGCCCGTCGCCGAGCAGGCCGACCGCGACCTCGATGCGATCGTGGCGCTGTTCCAGGCCGCCAAGCGCTTCACCGAGCGCGAGCCCGACGGCGAGGCGTCGGTGTTCCTCCGCGGCGTGCTCGACAGCGACGTGGCCGAAGACCGCATCGAACAGCCCGCGGTGCTCGACACCGTGCGCGTGCTGACGCCGGCCGCGGCCGCGGGAACCGACTTCGACACCGTCGTGGTCGCCGGAGTCCAAGAAGGCGTGTGGCCCAACACGCGCCTGCGCGGCGGGCTCCTCGAGACCTGGCGTTTGGCCGACGCCGTGCAGCACCCCGACCTGCCGGCCGCCGGCATGCTCGATCGGCGCCGCGCCGCCATGCACGACGAGCTGCGGCTCTTCGTCCGCGCGATCAGCCGCGCCGACGCCCGGCTCATCGTCACCGCGGTCGACGACGACGACACCGGCCCCAGCGTGCTGTTCGAGATGCTGCCGGCGCCCCAGCCCGCGGCATCCATCCCCGAGCACCCGCTGTCGCTGCGCGGACTCGTCGCGCGCCACCGCCGCTCGCTGACCTCTGCGCGTGTTCCCGCGACCGAGCGCACGCACGCCGCCGGTCAGCTGGCGCTGCTGGCCGCCGCCGGAGTCGCGGGGGCCGCTCCCGAGCAGTGGTACGGCGTCGTGGCGCCGAGCTCATCGGCCCCGCTGCGCGACCTCACGCGCGAAGACGTGCGCGTATCGCCCTCGCGCCTCCACGCGCTCGAAGAGTGCCAGCTCGACTGGGTGATCGCCGACCTCGGCGGCGACCGCGGCGGCACGACCGCCGGAATCGGAACGATCATCCACGCGGCGCTCGAGACCGCGGCCTCGTCATCCGAAGAAGACCTGTGGGCCGTCGTCGACGAGCGCTGGGGCGAGCTGGTGTTCGACGCCGCGTGGCGCGAGAAGGCCGAGCGCACGCGTGCGCGCGACCTCGTGCGACGCCTCGCGACCTACCTGCGGCGCTTCGACGACGCCGGCGGTCGGCTCGTGGGTGCTGAGCGGCACTTCGAGGTGCCGATCCCCATTCCAGATGTCGGCGGGCAGCGCGCCGACGGTGTCGACGACGGCCCGGCCGTGCCCGACGGTGCCACCGTGCACGGCGCCGTGCTCAGCGGTGACATCGACCGTGTCGAGGTGACCCCGGCCGGAGAGGTCGTGATCGTCGACCTCAAGACGGGTAAGAACGAGCCGCAGACAGACCTCAAGGTCGCCGACAACCCGCAGCTCGCGGCTTACCAGTTGGCATTCTCGTCGGGGGCGATCGAGCAGGTCGAGGGGCTTCCCCCCGGCGGGGCCAAGCTGCTCGTGCTGCGCCCGAGCGCGGCGAAGAAGGACTACGCCGAGCCGACGCAGCCGCCGTTCGACGACGCGCAGCGCGAGGAGTTCGTCGGGCGCGTGCAGCGTGCGGTCGACGTCATGCGCGGCACGAGCTTCGCGGCACCGTACGAAGTGCACTGCCGCGACGAGTTCTCGTACGGGCTTTGTCGCATCCACACGGTGTCGGCGGTGAGCGCGTCGTGACCACGTTGTCCGCCGCGACGATCGCGGCCGCCCTCGGCCAATTCCCCCCGACCCTCGAGCAGACGGCCGTCATCGAGGCGCCGCTCGAGCCCGCCCTCGTCGTTGCCGGTGCCGGCAGCGGCAAGACCGAGACCATGGCCGGCCGTGTCGTGTGGCTGGTCGCCAACGGGCTCGTGCGCCGCGACGAGGTGCTGGGCCTGACCTTCACGCGCAAGGCCGCCGGAGAGCTCGCCGAGCGCATCCACCGGCGTCTGCAGCGCCTGTCGGAGTTCGAGGCCCGGGGGCTTCTGCCCGCACTTCCCTCCCTGCACGAGGCGGGACGCCTCGCGGTGTTCGCCGAGCTCGCGCAGCTCGAGGGCGCCAGCGCCGACGCCGCGCGTCGCGAAGCCCTCGACGCGTTGGCCGCCGAGGTCGGCGCGGGCGAAAGCGTGCCCGACGACGGCGACCAGCTCTTGCACCGTCCGACGGTGTCGACCTACAACAGCTTCGCCGACGCCATCGTGCGCGAGCACGGCCTGCGCATCGGGCGCGACGCCGAATCGGCGGTGTTGTCCGAGTCGGCAGCGTGGCTGTTGATGCGGCGCGTGGTGTTCGCCTCCGACGACCCGCGTCTCGAGGAGCGCCAGGAGTCTCCGCGCACCCTCATCGACGCCGCGCTGCGGATCGCGCGCGACGGCGTCGACAACCTCGTCGACCTGGATCGACTCGCCGCCTTCCCCGAGGAGTTCGCGCGCATCACCGAACGCCCCTCGACCACCGCGCGCGTGACCGTCTACAAAGAGGTCGGCGACGCCGCGGCCAAGGTCTCGGCGCTGTCGCTGCTCTCGGCCCTCGCGGCCGACTACAACCGCGAGAAGGCGCGCTTGGGCGTCATGGACTTCGCCGACCAGGTCGCGGGAGCCCTGCAGATCGCGACCGAGCACCCGGCCGTCGTCGCCGAGCTGCGGGCCCGGTACCGCGTGGTGCTGCTCGACGAATACCAAGACACCTCGGTCGTGCAGACCGACCTGCTCTCCACGCTGTTCGGCGGCACCGGCGTCATGGCGGTGGGCGACCCTCACCAGGCCATCTACGCCTGGCGCGGGGCGAGCGCCGGCAACCTCGGCGGTTTCCCCGCCGCGTTTGCGCCCGAGGGCGGATGCCGCCAGTTCGCTCTGCTGACCAGCTGGCGCAACAGCGAACGGGTGCTCGACGCCGCCAACGCGGTGCTCGCCCCGCTCGCCGATCGGGCGGCCGTCGCGGTCGAAGAGCTGCGCTCCCGTCCCGGTGCGCCCCAAGGCGTGGTCGAGATCGTGTTCGAGAACGATCTCGACGCCGAGGCCGATCGCGTGGCGTCGTGGTTCGCCGGTGTCCGCGCCGCGCGCGCCGCCCAGGGCAAGGCGACCACCGGGGCGGTGCTGTTCCGCAGCAAGAAGCACATGGTCCGCTTCGGCGATGCGCTCGGACGCCGCGGCATCCCGCACCGCATCCTCGGACTCGGCGGTCTGCTCACCACCCCCGAGGTGGTTGACGTGGTGTCGACTCTGCGGGTGATAAGCGATCCCGAGGCCGGGTCGGCCCTGATCCGCCTGCTGTCCGGGCCCCGCTGGGCCATCGGACTCGCCGACCTTCGCGCCCTCGCGCAGCTCGCCCGTCGCCTCGCCACCCACGACGTGGCGCTGCAGCCGCTGGGGCCCGAGGTCGTCGACCGCCTCCGCTCGACGCCCGGAGCCGACCGCGCCTCGCTCGTCGACGCCCTCGACTTCATCGCCCGGCAAACCGACGGTCACGGCTGGCTCACCGACTTCACCCCCGAGGGGCGCGCGCGGCTGCGCGAGGCCGGAGCGGTGTTTGCCTCGCTACGGCGCAGCGTGGGGGCACCGATCCCCGAGTTGATCCGCCTGATCGAGGCCGAGCTGCGTCTCGACATCGAGCTCGCGGCGAATGAGTCGCGCGGCCCCGCGCGTATCGCGTCGGCTCAGCTGCGAGCGTTCGTCGACGAGATCCGCGGGTTCCTCGCCGCCGATGAGTCGGGTTCGGTCGCAAGTCTGCTCGCATGGCTCGACCACGCCGAGCAGGCCGACGAGTTCGCCCCGCGCACCGAGCCGCCCGAAGACGATGTCGTTCAGCTGCTCACGATCCACGGCTCCAAGGGGCTGGAGTGGGACGCGGTGGCCGTGGTCCGCCTCGTCACCGACGAGTTGCCGTCGCTCCCGCGCGACACCAAGGGGTGGTTGGGCTTCGGCATCCTGCCCTCGGAGTTCCGCGGCGATTCCGCGTGGCTGCCGGTCTTCGGCTGGCGCGGAGCCGAGACGCAGCAAGACCTGAAGGCCGCGATCGACGCCTTCGTGGCCGACAACCGCGCCCGCCAGCTCGACGAAGACCGCCGTCTCGCCTATGTCGCCTTCACCCGGGCGCGCGATCTGCTGATGCTGTCGGGGTCCAGCTGGTCGGGGACCAAGAAGCCTCGACGCCCCAGCGTCTTCCTCGACGAAGCGGCCGAGGCGCTCGCGATCGACCTCGAGGTGTCCGAGCTCGGAGACGACCCCTACGACGGCGAACGTCGGCTGCTGCACTGGCCGCTCGATCCGCTGGGGGCGCGACGCACCGCGGTGTCGGCCGCGGCGTCCGCCGTCGCCGCCGCGCGGGCCGAACCGGCCGCGACACCCGACGATGACCTCGAGCTGTTGCTCGCCGAGCGGGCCGATCGGCTGCGTCCGACGCACGCACCGGCCCCGACGCGCATCCCGGCGTCGCGGTTTAAAGACTTCGTCGCCGACTACAGCGGCACCGTCGAAGACCTGCGGCGCCCCATGCCCGAGCGCCCCTACCGGCAGACGCGCCTCGGCACTCTGTTCCACGCGTGGGTCGAGCAGCGCTCGGGTCTGGTGGGGGCGGGGGTCGGGCTCGACGACGACGGCCTATGGGATGACGATGATGTCGTGGGGGCTTCGGCGGCGGATGCCGTGGAACTCCAGCGACTGCGCGAGTGCTTCGAACGGTCGGAATGGGCCGGCCTCCGGCCGCTCGAGGTCGAAACCGAAATCGACTTCGTCACGACGCGTCTCGACGGACGCGAGCATGTCGTCATCTGCAAGCTCGACGCCGTCTACCGACGCGGCGATCGCTACGAGATCGTCGACTGGAAGACCGGTCGCCCGCCCTCGTCCGAGGCCGAGCGTCGGTCGCGCATGCTGCAGCTCGAGCTGTACCGCGACGCGTACCACGCGAAGCACGGCATCGACATCGACCTGATCGACGTCGCGCTGTTCTACGTCGGCGACGAGCTGGTGCTGCGCGGCTGAGGTGCTCGGGCGATGCTCGGTGCATTAACACGACGTCGCTCCGTGCCATGGTACCCGGAGACCGGGTGAAGTATCAGCCTCGAACGGTGTAGCGCGAAGGGCGACGCGGCACGACGCTCAGACGCGCGCGCACGAGACGCCCGACGGTTCAGCGCTCACCGGGTTGAAGTCGCCGCGAGCACCACTCCGCCTCGCGGCGCGGGTGAAGTCGGTGCCTTCGTCGGGCGTGCGACAGCGCGCCCCTCAGGCGTTGTCGCCCGACACGCCCCAGCGGCGCAGCGCAGCGCGGCTCGCGCGGGCGGCATCGGCCTCGTCGTCCACGTGGGCGTCGTCGTGCGCGGCATCCGCCCGCTCCTTCCGCCCCTCGGCGCCGCCATCGAGCGGCAGGCCGTCGAGACGGTCGGTCGACGACTCGTCGTGCGCACCGGCCGAGGCGGCGTTCTCGCTATCGCGCGCGCCGAACGAGGTGGCGTCCGACACGGCCGGACGAGCTTCTTCGGGCTTGCCCCACAGCGACGTCGCGGCGGTGTCGCCGCGCAGCGCCGGTCCGTGGACGGGGTCGTAGCGGCCGTCCCATCCGTTCAGTTCGAGCGGGGCAGTGGCTTCGGGGTCGTCCTCGCGTGCGGGGAGGTCGTCGATGCGGATCGGGCCGGAGTCGTCATCCGATTCCTCGGCGTGCGCCAGGGCGTCTGCGGCGGCCGCGCGGTCGCGTTCGGCAGACAGGTACAGCGACAGCGCCTCGGGGTCGTAGGCGTCGGTCTGCATCGAGGTGTCGACGCCGTCGGACGGGGAGACCGCGGGCGAGCTCTCGACGAGAGCCATCGCGTCGTCGATGTCGCTGCGGGTGTCGGGCACGATCTGGTCGCCGCGCACACCGTCGGCCAGCGCCGTCAGCAGGGCGACGGCGTCGTCGATGACGTCGGTCTCGCCGGCGTCGTGCCCGTGCACGAGCCAGCGCGCGAACTCGAGCTCGGCGTAGAGGCGGGCGCGTTCGCGCAGCAGGGGGTCGGGGGAGCGGTCGCCCGCGGCGGCGTATCCGGCGTGCACGTCGTCGGCGGCGAGCGGCGCGGATGCCAACCAGCGCAGGTCGACGGCGGGATCGCCGACGCTGAGGCCGGCCCAGTCGAGAATGCCGACCACGTGCGGGATCTCGTCCTCGTCGTCGGCCAGCACGATCGAGGTGCTCGTCGCGCCGCCGAGAACGACGGCGGATTCGAAGCGCCACAGATCGTCGACGTCGAGCGCGCGGCGCCAGCGCATCATGAGGTCGTCGCTGACGCGTCCGGTCGAGTCGGCGCGGTCGAGCAGGCGCTTCACGTCGTCGCGGACCTGCTCCGGCGAGCGCACCGGCAGTCCGTCGGTCCGCACGATCGAGACGGGCAGCGCGTGCACGGCGGCGAGGGCGCCACCGATCGCGGGTGCGTAGCCCGGTCCCTTGGGGAGGTGCGCCGGGTCGATGCGGTAGCCGCGAATGCGGTCGACGACCAGCACGCGCTGGATGCCCGAGCCGCTTTCGCCGACGACCTCGGGCACGGCGAACGGCAGCAGGGCGCGCACCCCGGCGGTCAGGGCGTGCAGGGCCCGCGCCTCGGCGGCGAGCTCGCCGGCGGTGTCGTCGTCGGTGGGCATGCGCACGATGAGCTCACGCCCGTCGGCCGTCCGGGCGAGCGCGGCGTCGAAGCGACCGGCCGTGTTCTCGGTCAGCGCACTGACGCTCGTGAAGGCGGTGCCGGGAAGGGCCGCCGTCGCCGACGCGGCTAAAATGAGGGGCGAGCGTGCCATGCCCCCAGGGTAGGTCGGGCCCGTGCTCACCGGCCCGCGCCACGCCCTTGATGGGGGGAGGTCGAGCCCTCGACCCTCCGCTCGTCCCAATCGTTCGGGCTTCTGCTCGTGCTCGCACTGGAAAGAAGTGTTCGATGTCGCTTCCCGCGTCTTCGTCGTCGCAGAACCCGCCCTCGTCGAGTGCGGCCGACAGCGGGCCGAAGGACACCTCCGCGGATGCCGCTGACCTCGTCGTCGACCGCGCCGGCGCCGAGCGCGACCAGCCCGGCTTGCTCGAGAACCTCGCCGCGGACCCCCGCACGCTCGTGCTCGCCGTGCGCCGCGACGCTGCACCGCTGATCGACGGCCGTCTCGCGTTGGTGTCGTTCGCCGACCTCGCCTCATCGGCCGCCGGGCCGCAGCAGCCCACCGAGCCCGCGGCATCCGCCCCGTCGCCGCATCCGGCCGATCCCGCGGCATCCGCCTCCGCCGGGTCCCCGCAACCCGCCGAGCCGACGGCATCCGCACCGTCGCTGCAGCCCGCCGAGCCCTCCGCCCCGGCCGAATCAGCGCGCCTCGCCGAGCACACGGCATCCGCCCCCGCCCCGTCAGCTCGCCTCACCGAACCCGACGCAGCAGCCCCCCACGACATCCCCGGCATCGCCCACTGGGCGTTCCTCGGGCGCACGCCCGACCACCGCGCGGTCCTGCTCGCGGTCGTGGCCGACGGCGCGGGTGACGAATTGGTTCCGGATGCCGACTGGGCGCCCCTCCGCGCCGCGGGCGGCGACCTGCCGGCCGGTGAGGCCAAACTGCTGACCACCGCGGTCGCCCTGTCGGGGTGGCTGCGCGATGCCGCGTTCTGTCCCGCGTGCGGCGCGCTCACCGAACTGCGCCAGGCCGGCTGGTCGCGGCACTGCCCGGTGTGCGGACGCGAGCACTTCCCGCGCACCGATCCGGCGGTCATCGTGCTGCTGACCTCTGCCGAGGGCGACCGCGTGCTGCTGGGCGCCAACGCCGCGTGGGGCGGCGACCGGTACTCGTGCTTCGCCGGGTTCGCCGAGGCGGGGGAGTCGCTCGAAGACGCCGTCGCGCGCGAGGTGAACGAGGAGTCGGGCGTGCGCCTGCGCGAGATCGTGTACCGCGGGTCGCAGGCGTGGCCGTATCCGCGGTCGCTCATGCTCGGGTTCCGCGCGGTCGTGGTCGACGAGGTCGAGGCCCTGGCCGACGGCGAGGAGATCGTCGAGGTGCGCTGGTTCACCCGGGAAGAGATCGGGTCGGCGCTCCGTGGTGAGAGCGCGGTGCACCTTCCGGGGGCCGCATCGATCGCCCGCCGGTTGATCGAGGACTGGTACGGAGAGACCGCGTGACCGGGCCTCTCGACGGACTCGACGAGCACCAGCTCGAGGCGGCGCGGGCGCTGCGGGGTCCGGTCTGCGTGCTCGCGGGCGCCGGCACCGGCAAGACGCGCGTGATCACGAGGCGCATCGCCCACGGCGTCGACACGGGCGCGTACTCGCCGCAGCGGGTGATGGCGGTGACCTTCACCGCGAAGGCGGCGGGCGAGATGCGAGGACGCCTGCGTGCGCTTGGCGTGTCGGGGGTGTCGGCGCGCACGTTCCACGCCGCAGCCCTCGCCCAGGTGAACTTCTTCTGGCCCACGCTCGCGGGCGATCAGGCTCCGTCGATCATCGACAACAAGGTGCGCATGCTCGCGCACGCGGCCGACGGCGTCGGACTGAGTCCCGACACGGCGACGCTGCGCGATGTCGCTTCGTCGATCGAATGGCGCAAGGTGACGCTGCGCTCGATCGAGCAGTACGCCGCCGACCGCCCCGACGGCGTGGGGCGTCTGGGCGTCGACCAGGTCGTCGCTCTGCAGCGGGCGTACGAAAAGCTCAAAGACGAGCGTCGGCAAATGGATTTCGAAGACGTGCTCCTCACCTGCGCCGGCATGATCGAGGCCGAGCCGCGCGTGGCCGCCGCCGTGCGCGAGCAGTACCGGCACTTCACGGTCGACGAGTACCAGGACGTCTCGCCGCTGCAGAACCGCGTGCTCGAGCTGTGGCTGGGCGATCGTCGCGACCTGTGCGTGGTCGGCGACGCCAGCCAGACCGTGTACTCGTTCACCGGCGCCGACGCGCGCTACCTGCTCGACTTCGAGCGCACCCACGAAGACGCCCGCGTCGTGCGACTCGAGCGCAACTATCGCTCGACTGCTCCCGTTCTGGCGGTGGCCAACGACCTCATGCGTGGGCGGGCCGGCGCGCTCGAGCTCGTGGCCGCGACCGAGGCCGATACCCCGGTGCCGACGGTGCGCGGCTTCGACGATGACGAGGCCGAGGCCACGGCGGTCGCGCGATCGATCGCGGACTCGCTGTCGCGCGGGGTCGATCCGCACGACGTCGCGGTGCTGTACCGCTCGCACGCCCAGTCGGCCGCCCTGTTGAACGCGCTGTCGGCGGTGGGGGTCGCGGCCTCCGTGCTGGGCGGACGCAAGTTCTTCGACATGCCCGAGGTGCGGCAGGCCGTCATGGCGCTGCGTGCCGCCTCGGTCGCACCGATGGAGACCGGCTTCCTCGCCACCGTCCGCGATGTGCTGCGCAGCGTCGGCTTGACCGACGATCCGCCCGCCGCGGGTGGAGCCCTGCGCGAAGCGTGGGAGGCGCGCGCCGCTCTGCTGCGCCTGGCCGAGGAGGCCCCGGCCGGAACCGACCTGCGCTCGTTCACCGATGACCTGCAGGCCCGGGCACGCGACCAGCACGAGCCGACGACGCGCACGGTGACGCTGGCCACGCTGCACGCGGCGAAGGGTCTGGAGTGGGATCACGTGTACCTCGTCGGGGTCAGTGAGGGTCTGCTGCCGATCTCGTACGCGACCACCTTCGAGGCGGTCGACGAAGAGCGGCGTCTCGCGTACGTCGGGGTCACGCGTGCGGCGCGGACGCTGTCGCTGAGCTGGGCACGCGGTCGGGGGCGGATGGAACGCTCGCCGTCGCGCTTTCTTCGAGAGATCGGCAGCGGCAGTCTGCGCTCGGCCGATGCAGCCCCCAGGCCCGCCGGAACGAATCGACGCGCAGGTGCAGCGACCTCGTCGTCTGCTCGATCGGCGCGCTGACCAAGAAGCGCGCCGCCCGGGCCGCTTCGGCGGCCAGCGCCGGGTCGATCGCGGGTCGCGGCCGGCCGAGCAGTTGCGACGACACCGCCGGCCAGTGCGGATCCCCGCGCTGACTCTCGGCATCGAGGCACGACAGGCAGGCCGTGCGCCCCGGCGCGATGACCGGTCCGACCGTCGCCGACGCTCCGTCGAGCACGAGCGGCAGGTGGGTCACGCCGTCACGCGTGTACGCCGCGGCCCGCCGCGGATCGACGCGATGCGCCGCCAGCAGGATCACGCACGAGCCCGGTGACGCCCGCTCGCTGGATGCCCCCGCCCACGCGACGATGCGGGTGAGCGGTGGCAGTCCCGCGAGCACGGCCCGGCCGACGCGCGGGTGAAGGTCGTCGGCGATCTGCAGCACGAGCGGCGGCTCGTCGCGGTGCGGCACGAGCGCCGGCGTGACGGCGTCGAGCACCGCATCGGTCGCGGCATCCGACACCCCGTGCACCCGCGCGAGCGCCCGCAACTCCTCGCGGGTGGTGCCGTTCACGAGGGCGGCGACAGCGGCATCCGTCCACCGATCCGAGATCGGCAGGGTCGCGATCGCGCGCGGACCGAACTGCACGCTGCCGTCGTCGCGCCAGAGCGGGGGAGAGGCGGGGTCGAGTCGAAGCATGCCCCGATCCTGACGGGCGGAAAGACTCCGGATGCCGTTGTCCACAGCCCCCGACGTCGATCACGCCCCTGGGGAGAAGTGCACTCCGCAGCCCGAGCGACCCGCACACGGGCGTGCGACCGCCCGTCGACCGGCGAGCGTTCCGCGACGATCGGTCCGCGAGACTGCATCTCGCTGACAAACCCGCGTCAGGCTGCAACGACGTTGTCAGCGAGTTGCAGTCTCGCCGCGAACGGCAGTCCGCCGCGCGACCCCATGTCTCGGCGTGAACGGCAGGCCACGGCGCGACCCCGTGTCCGCGAGACTGCATCTCGCTGACAAACCCGCGTCAGGCTGCAACGACGTTGTCAGCGAGTTGCAGTCTCGCCGCGAACGGCAGCCCCCGCGCGACCCCGTGTCTCGGCGTGAACGGCAGGCCACGGCGCGACCCCGTGTCCGCGAAACTGCATCTCGCTGACAAACACGCGTCAGGCTGCAACGACGTTGTCAGCGAGTTGCAGTCTCGCGGCGAACGGCAGGCCGCCGCGCGCCCCCGTGTCTCGCCGCGAACGGCGGTCCGCCGCGCCGGCGCCGGTCGATGGACGGCGCATGGTCCGCGAGACTGCAGCTCGCTGACAAACCCGCGTCACGCTGCAACGACGTTGTCAGCGAATTGCAGTCTCGCCGCGAACGGCAGTCCGCCGCGCGACCCCGTGTCTCGGCGTGAACGGCAGGCCGCAGCGCGACCCCGATGCCGCGGACCCCGCCGCGACCCCGATGCCGCGGACCCCGCCGCGACCCCGATGCCGCGGACCCCGCCGCGTTCACCCGGCCCGCTGGTCACCCGGCCCGCTGGTCACACGGCCCGCTGGTCACACGGCCCGCTGGTCACACGGCCCGCTGGTCACACCGGCCGCTGGTCTCCCGGAGCGCCGTCCTCGTCGCCGTCCCGCGAGTCGCCGTCCCGCGCGTCGCCACCGAGCGCGTCGTCCGAGCCGTCGTCGGAGCGACCCTCTCGCAGGTCTCGCCGCAAAAGGCCCTCACCCGAAGCATCGCCCGAACCGGGCATCTCGCCCGACTCCTCGGCATCCGCCCCCGAATCCCGCCCACCTTCGGCTTCTTCGGCCAGCAGCTGAGCGAGCGCGTCGTCCATCTCATCGGCCGGCGCCGCCTCACCGCGCGACGCGGCCGTCACCCGCGCGATGAGCGCCGCGGGGTCGTCGATGTCTTCCGACGACGGCATGAGGTCGGGGTAGTCCCACAGCGCGTCGCGGCCCTCGACGCCCACGGCGTCGGTGACGGCGCGCCACATCGCGGCGGCTTCGCGCATGCGGCGCGGGCGCAGCTCGAGGCCGACCAGCGCGCCCAGCGCCTGCTCGGCGGGTCCACCGACGGCGCGGCGTCGACGCACGGCCTCGGCGATGCGTCCCGCCGACGGAAGCCGCGAGGTGGCGTCTTCGGTCACGACGTCGACCCAGCCCTCGATCGTGGCCAGCAGGTTCTCGAGCCGGGTCAGGGCCGCGGTCTGCTCGGGGCTGCGCTCGGGCAGCAGGGCTCCGCTCTCGAGCGCTCCGCGCAGTTCGTCGGGCTGCGAGGGGTCGAAGCGCGAGGCGAGCTCCTCGAGGGCGTCGGTGTCGACGCGGATGCCGTGGGCGAAGTCGCGCACCTGCGAGATGACGTGCAGGCGCAGCCACCTCGCGTGGCGGAAGAGGCGTGCGTGCGCGAGCTCGCGCGTCGCGAGGTAGAGGGCGAGCTGGTCGTCGGGGATCTCGAGGTCGCGGCCGAAGTCGGCGAAGTTCTGCGGCAGGATCGCGGCGTCGCCCTCGGGCATGATCGGGATGCCGACGTCTCCGCCCCCCACGACCTCGGTCGACAGGCGGCCGACGACGTGGCCGAGCTGCGTGGCGAAGAGCGAGCCGCCGACGGTGCGCATGAGGCGTCCGGCGCCGGCGATCATCTCCTGCATGTCTTCGGGGGCCTGCTGGCCGAGGGCTGCGGTGAGGGCGTCGGCGATGCTCGTGGCGACAGGTTCGGCGAGCTCCTGCCAGACGGGCAGGGTCGCGGTCACCCACGCGCCGCGCGTGACGGCGCGGGGAGGGCGGGGCAGGTCCGAGATGGTGGTGGCTTCGCCGAGCCACAGGGCGGCGAGCGTGAACGCCTGGTCGAGGTCAGTCTTCTGACCGGTCGTGACGCCCAAGCCGTCCTGGTTGGCGATGTGCAGGGCCTGACGCTCGGTGAGGCTCCAGTCGACGCCTTCCTGCGTGCCGGCGAAGGCGCCCTGCAGCTGGTTCATGACGGCCTGCAGCATGGCGGGGTCGATCTGCATGCCCGACAGGCGCGAGAGCATCTCGGGGTCGATGCCGCTGGTGTCGCCCGACATCAGGCGGCGCATGAGCTCCTGGAACTCTTCCTCGGGGCTCTGGTCGCCGCCACGGTCGTCGTCTGCCACTTCAGCCGCCTTTCAGCCAGGTCTGGGGAATGGTTCTCTACGCTAGTCGCAGGTTTCCCCGCATCTACCGGCCGGGCCCCGCGGCGCTTACGCCCCGCGCGAACGACCCCGGTCAAGGATTGAGCTTCGTGTCCCTTTTCGACGAGAACGTCCGCCTCGAGCCCGCGCCTCGACAGCCGTGGCGTCGCGGCACCGTCATCGGCGTGTGGTCGCTGACGGTGGCCGTGATCGTGCTGTTCGTGCTCACGTTCGTGCCTTCGGCCTACGTCATCCAGCAGCCGGGTCCGGTGTACAACACGCTCGGCACCTCCCCGAACGCCGACGGCGAGCAGGTGCCGCTCATCACCGTTCCGAACGAGCAGGACGACACCACCACCGGTCAGCTCGACCTGCTCACGGTGCAGGTCAGCGGCAACCGCGAGCGCACCCCGTCGTGGATCGAGCTCGCGATGGCGTGGTTCGACCGCTCGCGCGCGGTGGTGCCGATCGACCGCATCTTCCCCGCGGGTCAGACCACCGAGCAGCGCACGAGCGAGAACGCCGCCCTCATGAGCGACTCGCAGCTCGAGGCGAGCGCGGCGGCCCTACGGCAGCTCGGCTACGACGTCCCCGCCGAGATCGCGGTCGGCACGATCGACGACCAGGGCGCGGCGGCGGGTCTGCTGCAGCAGGGCGACGTGCTGGTCTCGGTCGACGGCACTCCGGCTTCGAACGTGGATGCCGTGCGCTCGGCCGTCCAGAAGGCCGCGGGCGCACCGGTCACCGTGGCCTACCAGCGCGACGGCGCCGACGCCACGGTGCAGATCACGCCGCAGCAAACCACGGTCGACGGCCAACAGCAGTACCTGCTCGGTGTCGGACTCATGCAGTCGTTCGACCTCCCCGTCGACGTCAAGATCCAGCTGAACGACGTGGGCGGCCCCAGCGCCGGCATGATGTTCGCGCTCGGCATCATCGACAAGATGTCTCCCGGCGACCTCACCGGCGGCCAGCACATCGCCGGCACCGGCACGATCGACGCCGACGGCAACGTGGGCCCGATCGGCGGCATCCGTCAGAAGCTCTACGGCGCGCGCGACGCGGGAGCCACGTACTTCCTGGCGCCCGAGTCGAACTGCAACGAGGTCGTGGGGCACGTGCCCGACGGCATCCGCGTCTTCTCCACCTCGACGCTGGATCAGTCGCTCACCGCCCTCGAGACGATCCGCGACAACGGCGATCTCGACGCTCTTCCGACGTGTGGTTCGGGATCGTAGCTTTCACGGCGAACCCCCGGAAGGCCGCGCCTAGGATGAAGGGGTGACCACGACCTCAGCGCCGAACCAGGCCACGCCGCCGAACCGCTCCCGACGGATCATCTCGATCACCTTGGCGGTGATCGCAGTGCTCGTCGTCGCGTTCTTCGTCTTCGCGAACCTCTATTCCGACTGGCTGTGGTTCTCGCAGCTGGGCTTCACCACCGTTCTCACCACCCAGTGGATCGGTCGCACGGTGATGTTCGTCGTCGGCTTCCTCGCGATGGCGGTGCCGGTGTGGGGCGTCATCCAGCTCGCCTACCGCCTGCGTCCCGTGTACGCGCGTCTGAGCTCGCAGCTCGACCGCTACCAAGAGGTCGTCGAGCCGCTGCGGCGCCTCGCCATGTGGGGAATCCCGATCTTCTTCGGCTTCTTCGCCGGCTTCGCCGCCTCTGCGCAGTGGGAAACCACCTGGCTGTGGTTCAACGGCGTCAGCACCGCGGTGACCGACCCCCAGTTCGGGCTCGACACGGGTTTCTATCTGTTCGGGATGCCGTTCTACGCGGCAGCGCTCGGTTTCGCTTCGGCCGTGGTGCTGGTGTGCCTGCTGCTCACCGCCGTCGTGTCGTACCTGTACGGCTCGGTGCGCGTCGGACAACGCGAACTGCGTATCTCGAAGGCCGCGCGCATCCAGCTCGCGATCCTCGCCGGCGTCTACCTGCTGCTGCAGGGCGCGAGCCTCTGGCTCGACCGCTTCCGCACGCTCGTCGAGCCGTCCGAGCGCATCACCGGCCCCGGCTACGTCGGCACCAACGCCGTGATCCCCGGCCAGACGATCCTCGCGATCGCCGCCGTCATCGTGGCACTGGCGTTCTTCGTCACCGCCTTCATCGGTCGCTGGCGCTACCCGCTGATCGGCACCGCGCTGCTCATCGTCTCGGCGATCGTCGTGGGTGCGGCCATCCCGTGGGCCGTCACTACGTTCCAGGTGCGCCCCAACGAACTCACGCTCGAGAGCCAGTACTACCAGCGCAACCTCGATGGCACGAAGGCCGCCTACGGCATCGACAACATCGAGAAAGAGAACTTCCAGGCCGAGACCGAGGCCGAGGCGGGTCAGTTGCGCAACGACGCCGAGTCCACCGCGCAGCTACGCATCATGGACCCGGCGATCATCGGCCCCACGGTCCGTCAGCTCGAGCAGTACCGCGCGTACTACCAGTTCAAGACCCCGCTCGACGTCGACCGATACACGATCAACGGGCAGACGCAAGACACCGTGGTGTCGCTGCGTGAGCTCAACATCGGCCAGCTCGGCGACGCGGCCTCGTGGCAGAACACGACCCTCGTCTACACGCACGGCTACGGCATGGTCGCGGCCGCCGGTAACGAACGCACCGCCGACGGCGACCCGGTCTTCCTCGAGCAGGCGATCCCGGGCACCGGCTTCCTCACCGATCTGAAGTACGAGCCGCGCGTGTACTTTGGCGAGAGCTCGCCCCAGTACTCGATCGTCGGCGCGCCGGAGAGCACCGATCCGGTCGAGCTCGACTACCCGCTGGGTGCCGACGGCGGCACCGAGACGCGTACGACGTTCCAGGGCGACGGCGGACCGAGCGTCGGCAACGTCTTCAACCGCCTGATCTATGCGCTGAAGTTCCAGTCGGAGCAGATCCTCTTCTCCGACAGCGTCAACGCCGACTCGCAGATCCTCTACGACCGCAATCCCAAAGACCGCGTGCAGAAGGTCGCGCCGTATCTGACGCTCGACAGCGACCCGTACCCCACGGTCGTCGACGGTCGCATCAAGTGGGTCATCGACGGCTATACGACGAGCGCGAACTACCCGTACTCGTCGAGCGTGTCGCTCTCGCGCGCGATCGCCGACTCGAACAACCCGGCCCCGACCTACGCGCTCGATGACATCAACTACATCCGCAACTCGGTCAAGGCCACCGTCGATGCTTACGACGGCTCGGTGAGCCTGTACGCGTGGGACGACCAAGACCCGCTGCTCAAGGCGTGGCAGAACATCTACCCGTCGACGCTCAAGCCGTGGAGCGACATGTCGGCTGATCTCATGAGTCACGTGCGCTACCCGACCGACCTCATGAAGGTGCAGCGCTCGATGCTCGGCGTGTACCACGTCGACGACGCGACGTCGTTCTACCGCCAGGACAACCGGTGGACCACGCCGAACGACCCGCAGGACCCGGCGACGTTCCAGCCGCCGTACTACCTGACGATGAAGATGCCCAACCAGGACGACCCGACGTACTCGATGTTCACGAGCTTCATCCCGGCGTCGCAGGGCGGTCAGGCGCGAAACGTGCTGACGGGCTATATGGCGGTCGACTCCAATGCGGGCGACCAGCAGGGCACCAAACGCGAGGACTACGGCAAGCTCCGCATGCTCGTGATCGATTCGACGACGACGGTCCCCGGACCCGGTCAGGTGCAGAACACCTTCGACTCCGATACCAACGTCTCGTCGCAGATCAACATCCTGCAGCAGGGGCAGTCGCAGGTGCTCCCGGGTAACCTGCTGACCCTCCCTGTCGGCGGCGGTCTGCTGTACGTGCAGCCGGTGTTCGTCCAGTCGTCGGGTGACACCAAGCTGCCGCAGCTGCGGCGCGTGCTCGTCGCGTTCGGCAACAAGATCGCGTTCGAGAACACGCTGAGCGAAGCGCTCGACTCGCTGTTCGGTGGTGACTCCGGAGCCAATACGGGCGACGAGACCGTCACCCCGACCGATCAGGGTTCGGGTACGACGGGCGGCTCGACCGGTGGCGGCACGGCCGTCCCGACGGGCGACTACGCCGCGGCCCTGCAGGAGGCGCGCGACGCGCTGAACGCTCGCCAGGCGGCGCTGACCAGCGGTGACCTTGCGGCCTTCGCCACACAGGATGCCCGCCTCACCGCGGCCGTCCAGCGCCTGCTTGACCTCGAGACGAACGGCCAGGGCGGCACGGCGACCACGTCGCCCACCCCGGCTCCGTCGGAGACCCCCGCGGGCTGACCCCCGCTCGACCGATCGCCGGCGTCCCGCACCCGCGGGGCGCCGGCGTCGTCGTCGTGGTGGCTGAGCTTGTCGAGGCCCGCGGCGCGCGCGCTCGACGCGCCACCGTGCCGCCAATGGCGCCGAGACTGCATCTCGCTGACAACTCCGTTGCAGCCTGACGCGGGTTTGTCAGCGAGTTGCAGTCTCGTCGACCATTGCCCTCGCTGTTGGTCGGCCCGGCGTCGGCGGGGGAAGAGCACGGCCCCGGATGCCGTTGCGGCAGAGCCACGCCCAGCCCCCTGTCGCGCTCCGCTCCTGGCGCCGAGACTGCATCTCGCCGACAACTCGGTTGCAGCCTGACGCGGGTTCGTCAGCGAGTTGCAGTCTCGTGTACCCGCGCCGCGGGCCACGCTCGTGCGTACCCGCGCCGCGGCCCACGCTCGTGCGTGCCCGCGCCGCGGCCCACCCTCGTGCGTGCCCGCACCGCATGCGCTCACGCGCTGATGAACCACCACCAGATCAACAACATCGTCGTGCCGAAGCCGGCGATCTGGTTGAGCCACAAGAAGCGGTTCCAGCCGGCGGTGGCGCGGTCGCTCTCGGCATCCGTCACGTTCCGGTACGGCCAGCACACGACGAGGTACGGCATCACCAGCAGCGCGGCCAGCGGCCCGGGCCACGCGGTGAACAGCATCGCCACCCCCGCGAGCGCGTAGCAGACCAGCGCGAAGCGCACCGTCCAGCGCGCCCCACGGGCGGTCGCGATCGATGAGATGTCGGCGGCGCGGTCGGCCTCGACGTCCTGCACGGCGCCGAACGCGTGCGAGGCGACGCCCCACAGCGCGAACGCGATGAAGACGAACACAAGCTGCCAGGTCCACGCGGCTCCGGCGAGCACCAACCCGTAGATCGCGGGCGAGAAGAAGTGGATGCTGCTGGTCATCGAGTCGAGGAACGGCCGTTCCTTCAACCGCAGCGGCGGCGCGGAGTAGAACACGACGAAGAACAGGCTCAGCGCGAGCACGAGCCACGACAGCGGCGACCCGATGATCACGAGGTACACCACGAACGGCAGGCACGACAGCGCCGAGGCCCACAGCGTGATGGGGTGCATGCGCTTGGCGAGCACGGCGCCGTGGGTTCCACCCTTGCGGGGGTTGCGCAGGTCCGACTCGTAGTCGAACACGTCGTTCACCCCGTACATCGCGAGGTTGTACGGCACGAGGAAGAAGATGATCCCGACGATCAGCGGCGCGTCGATCTGGCGCGTGGTCAGCAGGTAGGCCGCGGCGAAGGGGAAGGCCGTGTTGATCCAGCTGACGGGCCGTGACGACACGAACAGTTCGCGCACCACGCGTCCGGGGGTGAGAGCGGGGGTGGTCATGCGGCGTCCTTCGGGGCGTGGCGAGACGAGAGCAGGGTGAACAGCGACGGCACGAGGAACGCCGCGCACAGCGGGTAGGCGAAGTCCTCGATCGGCGCGAGTCCGAGCTTGAGTCCGCTGAGGTGCTCTTGAGGGTACGAGAACAGGTCGACGGCGATCATGAGGTTGTCGAACACGAGGGTGAGGCCCAGCAGCACGAGGGCGGTGAGGGCGGCGGATGCCATGCGCTCGCGGAACCGCGGACGCCGCGCCGTCGCCAGCGTCACGACCAGCGTGATCACCACGAACGGTACGACGATGAGCGGGTACGTCATGACGCCCCCCGCGCGTCGGTAGCCGCGGAGCCCGAGCCCCGCGCGTCCGACGCCGCAGAGCTCGACCCCCGCGCGTCCGAAGCCGCCGCAGCAGACCGCGCAGCAGACCGCCGCTCGAACACCGCGAACATCACGATCGCCAGGTAGCTCAAGAACAGCAGGAAGAACAGTTCCTCGAGCGGCAGGTGCGGGGCGAGCATCACGCCGACGAACAGCGGGCTCTCACCCTTCACGAACACGCCGGTCGCGATGCCGACGAGGTCCCACGCGAGGAAGAACACCGTGCCGCCCAGCACCGCCAGCGCGGTGCGGAGAGGAGCGACCCGCAGCGCGAGCGAGTACTTCCCGTCGATCAGCATCATGCCGATCAGCGAGAAGAGGATCGCGCCCAGGTAGATCCCCGGCACCTCAGACCGCCGCGTGCGCGGGTTCCGCCAGGGGGCCGGCGGTGGTGTCGCCGGTCATGCGCTTGACCACGAGCTCGGCCGAGATGAGGCACATCGGCAGGCCGATGCCCGGCAGCACCGAGGTGCCGGCGTAGAAGAGGTTCTCGACCTTGCGCGAGCGGTTCTTCGGGCGGAAGATCGCGCTCTGGTTGAGCGTGTGCGCGAGTCCGAGCGAGTTGCCGTGCCAGGCGTGCAGGTCTTCCTTGAAGTCCTCGGGAGCGATGGTCTTGCGCACCACGATGCGTTCGGCGAGATCCGGGATGCCGGTCCATTCGGCGATCTGCGCGATCACGCGGTCGGCGGCCTTCTCGATCCGCTCGTCGCCGGCGCCCGAGACGCCTCCGCGGCCGCTGTCGGGGTCGGCGGGCACGGGGACGAGCACGAACAGGTTCTCGTGTCCCTCGGGCGCGACGGAGTCGTCGGAGGCGCTGGGGCGGCAGATGTAGATCGATGCGGGGTCGGGGATCATCTTGTTCTCGCCGAAGATGGCGTCGAAGTTGGTGTGCCAGTCGTCGGTGAACAGCAGCGTGTGGTGCGTGAGCTGCGGCAGCTCGCCCTTCACGCCGAGCAGCAGCAGCAGGGCGCCGGGGCTGGGCACCTTGTCCTTCCACCAGCGCTCGGGGTACTGGCGGTCCTTCTCTTCGAGCAACTCGTTCTCGGTGTGGTGCAGGTCGGCCCCCGAGACCACGGCATCCGCGGCAATCACTCGACCGTCGGCGAGGCGCACGCCGCGCGCGAGGCCCGACTCGGTGATGATCGCTTCGACCGGCGTCGAGGTCTCGATGCGCACTCCGCGCTCACGCGCGAGCTTCTCGATGGCCTTGATGATCTCGGTCATGCCGCCCTTGGGGTACAGCACGCCGTCGCCCAGGTCGAGGTGGCTCATCAGGTGGTACAGGCTCGGCACCTCGAAGGGCGATCCGCCGAGGAACACCGCGGGGTAGGCGAGGATCTGCTGCAGGCGCGTGTTCTTGAAGTCGGTGGTGACGCGCTTCCACAGCGTGCGGGTGAGCAGGGGGATGAGCGTGGGAAGACGCTTCACCAGCGCGGGGTCGCGCAGGCCCTTGGTCGACGAGTACGGGTCGTAGAGGAACTTCGACGTCGACAGCTCGTAGGCGTCTTTCGCGGAGTCGAGGTAGGCGTCGATGTTGTCGCCCGAGCCGGGCTCGTGCTTTTCGAACAGTTCGCGCACGGCTTCGCGGCCCGACACGATGTCGATCGGCTCGCCCTGCCCGGGAGGGCCGTACACGCGGTATGCGGGGTCGAGGCGCACGAGGTCGAGCTCTTCCGCGGCGCTCGTGCCGAGCAGGCGGAAGAAGTGGTCGAACACCTCGGGCATGAGGTACCAGCTGGGGCCGGTGTCGAAGCGGAAGCCGTCGCTCTCCCACGAGCCGGCGCGCCCGCCGAGGGCGTCACGGCCCTCGAAGAGCTGGACGTCGTATCCGCGGTCGGCGAGCAGGGCGGCGGTTCCGAGACCGGCGATTCCGCCTCCGACGACGACGATGCGCTGGGCGCTCATGAGCGTGAACCTTTCGGGGGGCGACCAAGCAGGGCGCGGGCGGCGAGGGTGGCTTTGACACCGTCGGGAACGCGGACGCGGGGTGCGCCGGCGGGGGAGGAGCGCAGTCGCCGTGACAGCTCGGCGAACAGGTCGTGGGCCGTCGTGACCGCGGCGCGGCAGTCGGGCGGCAGGTGGGGAATGACGGATGCCGCGGCGGCGAGGTCGGCGTCGATGCGGTCGAGAACCGCGACCCGGCGTTCGTCGTCGGCCGCGCCGTCGAGGTAGTCGCGGCCGAGGCGGTCGGCGTCGTCGGCGAGGTCGCGCAGGAAGTTGACGTCTTGGAACGCCGCTCCGAGCCGGCGCGCGCCGTCGACGAGGTCGGCCGCGGGCTGCGCGGGGGCAGACATGCCGGCGTTGAGGAACACCTGCAGGCACATCAGCCCGACGACCTCGGCCGAGCCGTAGACGTAGGCGTCGTGCGAGAGGTCGTCGTGCTCGGCGGTGTCGATATCGGTGCGCATCGAGGTGAAGAACGGCGCGATCAGGTCGTCGCCGATGCCGCACTCCCGCGCGGTGCGGGCGAAGGCGTGCACGACGAGGTTCGCGCTGAACCCGGTCGCGATGGCATCCCGCACCTCCTGCTCGAGGCCGTCGAGCACCTGGCGCTCGCGCTCGGGCGACAGGCCGGCGTCGCGCGCGGGACCGTCGACGATCTCGTCGGCCACGCGCACGAGGGCGTAGATGTTGCGCACGTGCGGGCGCGGGCGGGGCCCGAGCAGGCGCGCGGCGATGCCGAACGAGGTGGAGTAGCGCTGGATGACGGCGGCTGCGGCCGCGTCGGCGGTTTGCGAATACAGTTCGAGGCCCGTGGGCGCGGTGCTCACGGAACGCGCTCCTGCACGGCGTCGACGAGTTCGAGCAACATCGCGCGGCACGCGGCCGGAAGAGTGGATGCGGTGACGATCGCCCGCGCTTCGTCGAGCGTCTCGCACACGAGGTCTTCGAGGCGGGCGCGGGCTCCCGAGGCCGACAGGGCGACCTGTGCGGCGCGAATCGCCACCGGACCCGTGTGGGCCTGGGCGAGTGCTTCGCTGACCTCAGGCCAGCTCTCGGTCTCGCGCGCGAGCGAGATGAGGTGGGTCTTCTTCGCCTCGCGCAGGTCGCAGCCCTCGTCTTTGCCCGAGGCAGCGGCCGTACCGAACGCGCCGATGAGGTCGTCGATCAGCTGGTAGCCGAGACCCAGGCGCTGGCCGAAGCGTTGCAGCGCGTGGCGCGTGGGGGCGTCGGCCTCGGCCATGACGGCTCCGGCTTCGAGCGGGGCCGAGAACGAATACACGGCGGTCTTGTCGTGCGTGGTGCGCAGCACGGTGTCGGGGTCGGCTTCGCCCGGCGACACGGCGTTCTCGACGTCGGCGAGCTCTCCGGCCGCCGACACGAGCACGGCCTCGTCGAACAGGGCCAGCAGCTCGGCGCGCAGCGTCGAGGGGATCTCGGCCAGGGCGATCAGGCGGCCGGCCTCGTGCAGCAGAAGGTCGCCGGCGAGGATCGCGGCGGCGTCTCCGAGCAGCGCCGCACCCGCGGCATCCGCCCCCTTGTCGCTGGCGCGCAGGCGGAACTCCCCGCCGACGTTGGGCACGCCACGGCGTTCGGTGTCGTGGTCGATGACGTCGTCGTGCACGACGAAGGCGGTGTGCAGCAGTTCGAACGCGGCGGCCACCTGATAGAGCGCGGGTAGCGCGATGTCGGGGCCGTCGAGCGTCTCGAACGCGGCCACCACCAGCAGCGGGCGGAAGCGCTTGCCGCCGTCCGTCGCGCGGCGGATGGCGGATGCCAGGGCCTGGGCGCCGTCGCCGAGTCGCTGCGAGCGCGCCTCGAGGCGAGAGAGCGCCGCGTCGATCTCGGCGTCGATGCCGTGACGGGCCACGGAGGTCGAGGCGAGGGCGATCATGACGCGCGCCTCACCGCTTGGGGTGTCTCGAAGAGGTGAAGCTGCTGCGCCTGCAGAACGAGCCACGGGCTGAACGCCCACGGCGTGGCCTCGAGCGAGGCGGCCAGCTCGAGCGGGTCGACCCAGCGATACTCGGCGACCTCGTCGGGGTTGGGCTGCGGCTCGGCGTCGGTGCGTGCGACGTAGACGGGGCAGATCTCGTGCTCGACGATGCCGCTCGCGTCGACCGCGCGGTAACGGAACAGGGGGAGTGCCAGCTCGAGGTCGCGCACGGCGAGACCCACTTCGAACTCGGCGCGGCGGTGCACGGCCGACAGCACGGGCTCGGCGGGGCCGGGGTGCCCGCAGAAAGAATTGGTCCAGACGCCCGGCCAGGTCTTCTTGTGCAGAGCGCGACGCGTGACGAGAACTTCTCCTGCTGCATTCACAACATGACATGAGAATGCGAGGTGAAGCGGGGTATCGATGTCGTGCACGCTAGCCTTGGGCGCCGTGCCGATTTCGTTGCCGAAGTCGTCCAGGAGGACGACATATTCGGTCTCGCTCATCGTGCCTCCTGTTTGCTAGTTTAGCTAGCGATGTGAGTCTGACTATACCTAGGGTGAAAGGGGGTGTCCACTGTGACGGATGCCGTGTCGACCTCTGGTACAAGGCCCGCGGTGATGCACACGCTCACCGCGGTGCAATCGCTCAGTGACGCTCTCGACCGCATGCACAGCGGCATGAAGGGCGATATGGATATGAATGCCAGCGACCTCGCCACGCTGCGCATGCTCACCATTCGCGAAAGACGCGGGCAGATTGTCAGCCCGCACGACGTGGCGACGCATCTGCGCATTTCGACCGCGTCGACCACCAAGCTCATCGACCGTCTCGTCGCGTCGGGTCATCTCGAGCGTCGGCCTCACCCCTCGGATGGCCGTGCCCGCGTGGTCGTGCTCACCGAGAAGTCGCGGCGCGAGTTCTTCCGGCACTTCGGCGGCCATCTGATGGCCATGGGCGAGACCGCGGCGGCGTTCGACGACGAGCAGCTCGAGACCATCACCCGCTTCATCGACGACCTCACCACCGCCATCTCGACGGACGACTGAGCCCCTCTCTGCGGCCGGTTCGGGCGTGCTCCGTTTCGCCCGTCTCAGGCTCAACCTCACCCGAGACCGGGGATCGGCCCCCGCGCGACCCGCACGCCAACGTCGTCGAAGGCGTCGCGCGGCCGCCCTCCGCGCCGCGCTGCCGCCCGCACCTCGGCCGGGGCATCCGACCAGCCGCCCCCGCGGAAGACGCGCGCGTCGCTCTCGCCCTCGGGGTCGTAGAGGTCGCTGCACCACTCCCACACGTTGCCGAGGGTGTCGAAGAGGCCGTGCAGGTTCGGCATCCGTCCCCCGACGTCGACGGGGCCGCGTAGGCCGTCTGCGGCCGTCCAGGCGATGTCGCGCACGGGGCCGTAGGCGGGCCCGGTGGCTCCGGCGCGGCAGGCGTACTCCCACTCGTCTTCGGTCGGCAGGCGGAAGCCGTCGGAGTCGGGATCGGGGCGCACCACCTCGCCGTCGAACGAGTAGACCGGGTCGAGGCCCTCCCACTCGCTCAGCGCGTTGCACAGGCGGATGGCCCGCAGCCAGCTGATCTCGGTCGCCGGATGCCGCGGACTGCGCGCCGGGATGCCGATGAGGTCGGCCACTTGCTCTTCGGTCACAGGGTAGACGCCGATCTCGAACGCCGCGACGACGATCTCGCGCCGCTCGACGCCCCGCAGGTCGCCGCGCAGCACGCTGCCGGCGGCGATGCGCGCCATCTCGACGTCGGTCACGCGCACACCGCAGACGGCGCCGGGAGGGCGGGGGAGCGGCGGTCGCGACGCGCGCGATCGAGGCGGGGGGAGAAGAGCATGTGCCCAGTGAAGCGGGCCGGAGGGCCGCATCGAGGTGGGTTGACGCGCGAGGCGAGACGCCGCGTGTGGCGAGCCGGGGGGCCGCAACGCTATCTGTGGGGCGCGAGGTGCGCGGTGGGGGGAGGGGGTGCAAGCCGGGGGGCCGCAACGCAGTCTGTGGGTGGGTGAAGCGGGGGAGCGTGCCGGGGGGCCGCAACGCAGTTCGTGGGTGTGGGTCAGTCGTCTTCGAACATGGGCTCCCAGCCGGGCTCGAAGGGGTCTTCGGGCAGGCCGGTCTCTCGTCCGCGGTTGTCGATGGCGTCTTGCCACCGGATGCCGATGTCTTCCGGTGCGGTGACCTCGAGGCACTCGGGGCACCGCCAGCACGCCTCGATGAGGGAGCCGAAGGGTTCGAGTGAAACGAGGCATTCGCCGCACTTGGGAGATGACATCCAGTCGTTCACGTCGATGACGCTAGCTTGGGCGTCTGGCTGCCGCGGGGGTGCCGGGAGCGGGTGAAGTCGGCGCGATTTTCGGACGTGTGGAGCGCCCATGGGAACGACGAAGGGGCCACCACCGACCTGAGTCGATGACGGCCCCTTCGTGAGGTGTGTCTTACGCGCCTTCGTTGCGACGACGCGTCTTGGTGACGACCAGCACAGCCGCACCGGCGAGCACGAGGGCTCCGCCGCCGACCCAGATGCCGAGCATCGAGTCGGTGTTCATGCCGGTCGCGGGAAGGGCGTTGCTGCCGCCGGCGTTGGTGCCGCCGCCGGTCGAGCCGCCGCCGGTGCCTGCACCGGTTCCGGGCGAGCCATCGGCACGAGCGCCCGAGGCCGCGAGGGTGTAGGTACCAACGGGGTTGGCGGGAAGGGTGACGACCGCGGTCGCGTTGCCCGAAGCGTCAGCCGTCTTCGTGACCGACGCCGACGAGACGGGCAGGTTGGCCGTGGCGATGTTGGCGCCCGTGACGCCAACACCGACGAGAGTGAAGGTGACGTCGGTATTGGGCTGGAAGCCGGCGATGTCCACAGCGCCGTCGGAGGTAATGGTCTGGGTGACGGTTCCGGGGCCGGTCGGCACGTATGCCTGAGCGACAGCCGGGGCTGCGAAGAGCAGCGCGCCGGCGAGAGCGAGAGATGCGCCCGCCTTCGTGATGTTGAGCTTCATGAGTGCCTGCTTTCGTTACCGGCGTGCCGGTGCTGAGATGGACCGCTCCGTATGCGTTGACCCTGTGGCGCGCAAGGGGTGGACAACGATGAAGCGACGAGTGAATGAAAGATCATTCTGAGTATTGCTTAGGTGCCCCCTGGAAGCAAACTGAGAGCGTTTCCGCAATGTAAACATTTCGCAAATGGAATGAGGCCTGCATTTCGCGGGTCGTCGCCGTCATTTGAGCGTCGCCGTTGCGAGGGATTCGCACGTGGTGGCGACCACCGGGCTGATGGATTGATCGGCCGTCGGGGTCACGATCGCTTCGGCGTCGGTGGCTGCCGAGGTCGTCTTTACGACTACTGAGATCGAGTCAGTCTGTCCCGGCTGGAGGTTCACCCCGTAGCTGAGCACCTCTCGCCCCTGAAGACCGGCTGAGGTGAAGCTGGCGCCGTTTGACGCCTGCGCCGACACCAGGGTGTAGCCCTGCGGCAGGTAGACGTTGCCGGTGACGGCCACGATTCCCGGCGCGACGCCGAACAGGCCGTTGGCGGTGACGTAGAGGGGGAGCGACGTCGCCGCGTCGGCAGGGGCGCTGCTCGTCAGATTGACGGTCAATGTGAGTCGACGGGTGGCTGCGTGGCCCGGAGTGCCGCACCCGCTCCACGCGAGTGACACGTCGGGCTTGAGGTAGTAGCTCATTTTCGAGCCGGCGGCGTCGCTGAAGTACACGCCGAAGCGCGCCGTGTCGTCATCGGTGATCGGCAAATTGCCGGCCATCGACGAACCGTCGAGAAGTGATTGCTCGTCTTCGTGCGCGCTCCACAGAAGGACGCGTCGTTCGTCAGCGCCTCGCGCGAGGGCCGTCAGAAGCCCGGTGCTCGAGCCGCGGCCTTCGATGAACGCGGTGAAGATCGATGCCGATGAGGCCGCGAAGAAGGGGTCCTGCGTGGTCGGGTCGGGGTAGCGCTTGTACACCTCACTCAAGAAGAGCGACACCGCATTGTCTGCGTTGATCGTCGACCCGTCGGGAAGCACGACGGGGCCCGTCGCTTTCAGGAGATAGGACAATACGACCGGGTCGATCGCGATGACGCCATCGACTTCATTACCGGTGAGCTGGCGATACATGTCGCGGGCGAGCGGTCCGTCGAAGGTGAAGTCAGGAATCTGCGTGAGGTTCTGGAAGTAACGCGCTGGTCGCGTGCCGTACACCGCCTGCACGTCCGCGGGCAAAGTGGTCACCGGCCCGCGTATGCCGGCGGAGAGTGCTGTGCCCGACTCCGTGCCGACCAGAGTAATGCCGCCGGCGTCTGTGCGCAGCAGAAGCGAGGTTCCCGCGATTCCTCCCAGTGATCGCATCTCGGCGTTGTTCTGGACGAGCACGAGGTACGACCGCGGACCCGATTCGCCGAGCATGCCCGGAAGAAGTTGCGTGGCGGTCGATAGCGCGTCGAGAGCGCCCGCCGCGCGGGAGAACAGTCCCTCTGATTGGTCGACGGCGTCGCCGAGCTTGCCGACGAGCGGAGTGCGGTTCACGTGCTTGATCGCAGTCAGCGCGTGATCCGCATGGGCCGCGGCCTGTTCAGCGGGCTCTTTTATCGAGCTGAGTGAACTCGTGTCGATGCGACCGTTTACGGGCTTGAGCGCGTCGAGCACCCCCGCCTGCGTTGACTCCGCCAGGGGCAGCACGCCGAGCCGAAGGAGTTCGTCGGCGGACGCGGTGACCGTGCTCACCGCCTCAAGTTGAGGTCCGATCCACGGAGTCTGGGCGACGACAGCCCAAATCGGGTCAGACGTCAGGTCGTGCGCTGCCCGCGTGTGATCGCTGAGGGCGCGCAAGCCGTCGACGGCCTGGCTCGGATCGCCCGTGAACGACGAGACGAGCTCGGGTGCCTTCGTGCGGATTTGATCGAGGTGAACAGCGGCAAGACCACCTCGAACCCCGACCCATCCGAACGCGAACACGCAGAGGATCAGGAAGCCGCCGAGCGCCCAGACGGCGATGCGCCCGATGGTGCGTGTGCGACGACCCCAGTTGGCGTCTGTCATGCGTCTCTTACCTTCGCCCGTCGCGCAGTATGGGTGCGGTCGGTTCCCGCTGCTGCGCTGAACTCAGTTCTCACGAAGGGTCTCGCGCGACGCGCGACGGGGGCCGAACCCCAGTTCCTCGAGCGACCCGTCGCCGCGAGTGGGGCGCGAGTCCGACTTCTTCGGGCGGGCCTGTCGCTTCGTTCCGCGGCCTTCCTTTTCCGGGGTTTCTCGGTAACCATAGCCATACCCGTAGCCGTAACCCGTGTAGTACGAGTCGGGTCCGCGGGTGGGAACCATCGACATCACAAAGCCGGCGAGCTTGGCCCCGACAGTGTTGAGTGCCTCGGTGGCACCGGTCAGCTGGTGCTTTGTGGTCTTGCCCGCGGCGACCACCATGAGGGCGCCGCTTGTCGCGCGCGCCAGAATGGCGGCGTCCGTGACGGGAAGCAGCGGAGGAGCGTCACAGAGTACGACGTCGAACTCGCGCTCGAGCATCTCGAGAAGAAGACTCATGTGCGACGACCCGAGCAGTTCGCTGGGGTTGGGCGGAATCTTTCCGGCCGGCAGCACGTAGAGGCTGCGATTACCCCAGGGCAACATGACTTCGTTGACCTGGGCGCGCCCGATGAGCACGTCGGTGAGCCCGGCGCCGCCCTCGATTCCAAGGTACTCGGCGACCTTCGGCTTGCGCAGGTCGGTGTCGATCAACGCGACGCGCTTGCCGGCGTCAGCTAGAGCGATGGCCAGATTGATGGTTGTCGTCGACTTGCCCTCGCTGGGGATTGAGCTTGTGACGACGAAGCTCGAGCGCCCACCCATGTCGAGGAACTGCAGGTTGGTGCGGAGCGCACGGAACGACTCAGCTCGCGGGCTGAGCGGGTCGGCGTGGACAATGAGCGGGCGCTCCTTGGCCTTCGTGTCGTAGGCGATGGCGCCGATGCTCGGGGCTCCGGTCGCTTGTTCGGCGTCGCGGGGGGTGCGCACCCGGTTGTCGAGGGCAGTCCGCAGCGCGGTGGTTCCGATACCTGCTGCAAGGCCGATGAGGGCGCCGAGCAGAAGGTTGAGCGGAATACTCGGGCTGGAGGGCGCCACAGGGGTCTGTGCGTCGCGCACTCGGCTGAGCCGCACCGGGCTCGATCCGTCGTCAGCCTCGGGCTCGAGCTTCGGCACGACGGTGGCCAGACTCTCGGCGATGGCATTCGCGATCGACGCAGCCGAATCCGCACTCGGATTCGACACGACCACAGTGATCAGGGTGGAGTTGAGAGCGGCCGACGCTTTCACGTCGCTCGAGAGCTGGTCGCTCGTCTGATCGAGGCCCAGCTGCGAGATCACGGGGTCGAGCACGATCGGCGTGTTCACGAGTCCGACGTAGGTGTTGATGCGCGCCTGCGTGAAGCTTGAACCCTGCTGCAGCTCGGCGGTCGTACTTCCGGCCTGCGTCGAAACGAAGACCGTGCTCGACGACTCGTAGATCGGCGTGCGGGTCACCGTGTAAACGGTGGCCGCAGCCAGCCCAAGGAGTGTTAGCGCGACGACAACGAGCCAATTCTTCCGAAGGATCCGGATGTAATCGCTGAGCTCCATGGTGCCTCTCGAAGATGCGCGAGCCACAGTCGGGTGCGCTCGGAAATCCTCCACAGTCTGACATACGGATTGTTTCTCACCGGTTTTCACCAGGCGTCCGGCTTGTGCATTCTGCGGAGTGTCATTGCGAGCGAACGGCTTGTACGGCTGAGACGCGAACATCACAGTAGGTTTGGCCGCGTGAGTGACGAATCCCGCGGCACATTGTCCGCGACTCCGCCGACGCGCGCATCGATGCGGTCCGAGAGAGGCACTGCTGCCGCCCCATCGGCGCAAGAAGGCTCCCGCCTCGACGTCGACTGGCGCTCGGGGGATCGTCCGATTCAGAGGGCGTCGATGAGCGCGCTCGCCGCCGTCCTGGTTGGCGGTGGACTTGGTGTGCTCGCCGCCGCCGTGGTGAACGGTCTCACCAACGGCATGTCCGGACTTGTTCCTACTGCAGCTCTGTGGACCGGCATGTTGGTGGCGGTCATCTTTTCGTTCGTGGTCCAGCGCACACCGGGACTGTTCCAACTGCGTTTCTCGGACGTCGTCTGGGGAATCGGCGGGGCAGCCTTGCTCCGCACCGTCGCCGGTCTGATCAGCGGCGCCACCGCTGCCCCCTTTCCTACGACGAATGGCGTCACTGTTTCGTTGTCGTCGTGGGCCCTGCAAGAGGGACTGCCGGCCGGTCTCATCGGTCCTGTCGTCGAGGAGATGTTCTTCCGCGCGGTACTTCTTGTTGCCCTCTATCGATTGCTTAGGCCGCGTGCCGGAGCCATAACGGCCGGCGCGGCATCCGCGCTGATCTCCGCCGGGTTGTTCGTTCTTCTCCACGCAGCCTTCGCGCCCCTGGCGCTTCCTGACTCGATTCAGCTCCTCGCGCTGGGCCTTGTCTGTTCGCTTCTCGTGCTCTTGACGGGGCGCATATGGGGAGCGCTTTTGCTCCACATCAGCTACAACGCGTCGTTTCTTCTGCTGGCAGTCGTGGGCTCACTGCTCGCCTGACGTAGGGGAACGTGTCACGCGCGTCGGGCGTGCCGAGTCGAGCGTCCGACGCGGCTAGACCGCTCTCACGTAGGTCTTGAGCGATTCCTCTGCGGGTGCGGGGGTGTAGCCGGTGTTTTCGAGGGTGGTGGTGTCGAGGATGCTGTTGCGGGGGCGGGGGGCGATGGGTCCGGTGGTGGTGGCGTAGTAGTCGTCGGTGCTGACGCCGGTGACGCGGGCGGGGTCGTGGCCGGTGAGGGCGAACACCTGTGCGGCGATCTGTGCCCAGGAGCGGGGTTCGCCGGTGCCGGTGAGGTTGTAGGTGCCGTGGGGGGGCGTGGGTGTGCAGGAGGTGGCGGATGCCGCGGGCGAGGTCGTCGGTGAAGGTGAGGCGCCCGATCTGGTCGTCGACGACGCGGGGGTCGATGCCGCGGGCGGCGAGGGAGGCCATGGTGCGCACGAAGTTGTTGCCGTCGCCGATGACCCAGCTGGTGCGGAGGATGTAGTGGAGGGGGACGGTGGCGACGAGGGCGTCGCCGGCGGCTTTGGTCTGCCCGTAGACGCCGAGGGGGCGCACCGGGTCGGTCTCGGTGTACGGGCCGGTTTTGGTGCCGTCGAAGACGTAGTCGCTGGAGACGTGGACGAGGGTGATGCCGTGGGTGGCGGCGATGCGGGCGAGGGCGGCGACAGCGGTGACGTTGGCGGCCCAGGCGTCTTCGCGGCCGTCGGGGGTTTCGGCGGCGTCGACGTTGGTGTGGGCGGCGGCGTTGATGATGGTGTCGTACTCGCGCCAGCGGCGGGCGGTGCCCAGCTCGGGTGAGGTGAGATCGAGATCCTCTCGGGTGGCGTACTCCATCCAGGGGTGCTCACCGAACTCCGCCCGCAGGGCCCGGCCCAGCTGACCGCTCGCGCCGGTGATGAGGGTTTTCTTCGGCGGCATCGGCACGACATCGGCCAGCCGCGGGTGTGCGAGGTCTTTCGCGCTCATCTCGGCGTCGGCGAGGGGGATGGGCCAGTCGATGGCGGCGGTTTCGTCGGCGAGGTTGAGGAAGGTGTAGGTCGCGTCGGGTGACCAGTGGTCGGTGACGAGGTAGGTGTAGGCCGTGTCGGGCTCGAGGGTCTGGTACGAGTTTCCGACGCCGCGCGGTACGAACACGGCTGTGCCGGGGTCGATGGTGGTGGCGAAGGTCGTTCCGAAGGTGGGTCCTTCTCGCAGGTCGACCCAGGCGGCGAAGACGCGTCCGGTGGCGACGGAGACGTATTTGTCCCAGGGTTCGGCGTGGATGCCGCGGGTGGTGCCGACGGCGTCGTTGAAGGAGATGTTGTTCTGCACCGGGCGGAAGTCGCGCAGACCGAGGGCGGTCATCTTCTCGCGTTGCCAGTTCTCTTTGAACCAGCCGCGGGAATCGCCGTGGACGGGGAGGTCGACGACCAGCAGCCCGGGTATTGCGGTGGCGCGGACGTTCAGCTCGTTGCCGAATGCGGTCACCGGTGTCACTGCCCCTTGCTGGCGTAGAAGGCTTCTACGCCGTCTTTGGCGGGGGCCCACCAGGCTTCGTTGTCGCGGTACCAGTCGATGGTCGCGGCAAGACCCGACGCGAAGTCGCCGTAGGTGGGGGTCCATCCCAGTTCGGTGCGCAGTTTGGTGGAGTCGATCGCGTAGCGCAGGTCGTGGCCGGGACGGTCGGTGACCAGGTCGTAGGCGTCGGCGGGGTGCCCGGTGATCTGGAGGATCATCTCCACGACGCTCTTGTTGTCTTTCTCCCCGTCCGCACCGATCAGGTAGGTCTCACCGATCCGACCTTTGTCGAGGATGGTGAGCACGGCGGAGGAGTGATCGTCGGCGTGGATCCAGTCGCGCACGTTCTCGCCCGTGCCGTACAACTTCGGGCGGATGCCGCGCAGCACGTTGGTGATCTGGCGGGGGATGAACTTCTCGACGTGCTGGTAGGGGCCGTAGTTGTTGGAGCAGTTGCTGATCGTCGCGCGGACCCCGAAGGAACGCACCCACGCCCGCACCAGCAGATCCGACCCCGCCTTGGTGGAGGAGTACGGCGAGGAGGGGTTGTACGGGGTGTTCTCGGTGAAACGGGCCGGGTCATCGAGTTCGAGGTCGCCGTAGACCTCGTCGGTGGAGATGTGGTGGAACCGTGTCTCGTGACGGCGTGCGGCTTCCAGCAGGGTGTAGGTGCCGATGATGTTGGTGTCCAGGAACGGACGCGGGTCGTGCAGGGAGTTGTCGTTGTGCGACTCGGCGGCGTAGTGCACCACCGCGTCCGCTTCCGCGACGAGGGGATCCACGACAGAGGCGTCGGCGATGTCGCCCACCACCAGTCGCACCCGCTCGGCGGGGAGGCCGGCGAGGGAGGCTTCGTTGCCGGCGTAGGTGAGCTTGTCCAGCACCGTCACGGTGTGATCGGTGTGCTCCACGACGTGGTGGACGAAGTTGGATCCGATGAACCCGGCACCGCCGGTGACGAGAAGGTGCGCCATCAGCGGCCTCTTTCCAAAATCTCCAGCAGGTACGACCCGTACCCGGACTTCACCAGCTTGTGCGCACGCTCGGCGACCTCGTCATCGGTGAGGAACCCCTGCCGCCACGCGACCTCCTCCGGCACCCCGATGCGAAGCCCCGTGCGCCGCTCCATCGTGCGGACATAATCCGCGGCATCCGTCATCTGATCGAACGTGCCCGTGTCCAGCCACGCCGTCCCCCGCGGAAGGACCTCGACCTGCAGCTTGCCGCGGCGCAGGTACTCGGCGTTGATGTCCGTGATCTCGTACTCCCCCCGGGGAGAAGGAGCGAGGTTGCGGGCGATGTCGATCACATCGTTGTCGTAGAAATACAACCCCGGGACGGCGTAGTTCGACTTCGGGACCGCGGGCTTCTCCTCCAGGGAGACCGCCTTACCGTCATCGTCGAACTCGACCACCCCGTACGCCGACGGCTCCGCCACCCAATACGCGAACACCGCTCCACCGTCGACGTCGGCGTACCGCTTGAGCTGCGTACCCAGGCCGGGACCGTACAGAAGGTTGTCGCCCAGGACGAGGGCGACCTTGTCATCGCCGATGAAGTCGGCGCCGATGGTGAACGCCTGCGCCAACCCATCGGGGGAGGGTTGCTGCGCGAACTGCAGGTTCACCCCGAACTGCGATCCGTCGCCGAGCAGCCGCTCGAAGAACGGCGCATCATGCGGGGTCGTGATCACCAGAATGTCGCGGATGCCGGCGAGCATCAACGTCGACAACGGGTAGTAGACCATCGGCTTGTCGTACACCGGGATCAACTGCTTCGACACGCCCAAAGTGATCGGATGCAAACGCGTGCCGGAACCCCCGGCGAGAATGATGCCCTTCACCCGCCTGATTGTGTCAGTCATTCCGTGCACGCCCGGACACGAAATTGACGGAGAAACATTTCGCAGCGAGAACGTCACGTCGCCGTCACCTGCCCGTCAGCGCCCGCCCCGGGCGTTCATTAGACTCCGCATATGGCTTCCCCTATCCCTCGCGTCGCCGTCGCCATCATCACAGGCGGGACCCGGCCCGGACCGCTGAGGGACCTCCTTCTTTCGCTAGGGCAGCAAGAGGGTCGCGGGACCGAGTTCGAACTCGGTGTTGTCGTCGTGGATAACGCCTCGAAGGCGATGGTCGAGGACTTCTCCTCGATCCTCGAAGGTATTGAAGTTCGCACCGTCCGGGAAAGCACGCCGGGAATCCCCTTTGCGCGTAACAAAAGCGTGCAAGAGGCTCAGGAATGGGGAGCCGATGTGATCGCGTTCGTCGACGACGACGAGCGCGCCTCGTCGGCGTGGGTATCCAATGCGCTCCGCGCCATGAACGAGCACAAGGCTGATGCGGTCGCGGGTAGCGTGACATATCGGTTCGCACGCGACATTCCTGCGTGGCAGCGGCTTGGAGGATTCTATGACGAGCCCAACTATACCTCTGGTGCTATTTTACCCTTTGCCCGAACCACAAATCTTTTTGTAAAGTCCCTTGCAATAAGCCAAGTTGGGCATCCTGTGTTTGATGAGAAGCTTCAGTTCACCGGGGGATCTGATGTCGACTTCACTACGCGTCTCGTCGCGACGGGAGCACGCTTGGTGTGGTCAACTGAGGCAGGCACTGAAGAAGACGTCCCGTTCGAGCGCTGCGAAGCGAGTTGGGTTCTCCGGAGATCGCTTCGTGTAGGCAACAACATCGGACGCAGAGCCGCAAAGCAGCGGGGCTTGAGGGGCGTGCTGACTTGTCTGGCGATGGGACTACCTCGAGTCGGAGTCGGATCGGTGAAGACCCTCCTTGGCTTCTGTACAGGGAGGGCCGCTTGGGCTGGACAAGGCATACGGACGGCCATCCGCGGAGTAGGGATGCTAAGTGCCCCGATGCTCAGCTATGAGGAATACAAGCGTTGAAAACGTCCGGCGCTGGCATGCGGGGCATCGCCACATTCCTTCTCGTTAATCTGCTGATTATTAGGTTTCTCCGACCAATCGTATCGGCGCTGACGTTTGTCAGCTTCCGCTTATGGATAGATTGGTTGTTGCTTGGCGCGGTCCTTATTCGTGGGAAATGGATCAGGCTTGTTGGCCTTGACGGCCTTGTTGTGCTGACTCTCGCAGCCATCGTAATCGTGCAAAACCTTGCCGACCATGGCATCGGCTCAAGCGGCCTGGAGGAAGCGCTGAGCATTCCCCTCGTGCTCGGTCTGCCGCTCTTTTACGCGATGCTCGCACGAAACCAGCATAGGCCAACGTGGATTCGATACCTCAAGAGAACGCTCGTTCTCCTTAATATCTACTTCTACGTGAACGCGGTTATCATCATCGGACAGGTCGCGGGAGTCATACCCATCGCCCCGCAGTTCATCGCCGAGAATCCGTCACTCATAGATCACATGACAGGCTTGGTCGGTCTCAATGGCGTGAGTACGCTGAACTTCATCTGGATTGCCACGATTGCAGGTAACGTACGATTTATCCGCGACTCGAAATGGCGGCTGGTAGCTGTCGTTACGCAACTGGCTTTGGCCAGCTGGCTTTCGGTGCTGAACGACAACAAGATGTTCGTTGTCACCGCAGGGCTGAGCGCGGCGCTCATGCTAGCGATAAACCTTCGAACGATACGGCGGTGGATACCGATTCTGCTTCTCGGGGCTGCATGTGTATTTCCGTTCCTGGTAGACCTCTTCGAATCACTCGGAAGAACCGAATCAGGTGTGAGCCTCGATTTGGCAAGTATTTTGCTATATGACCCGAATCTGATGCCCAATCCAAACAATGAGCGTGCCTACATCAACTTTCTCGCTTATCACTGGTACAATGGATTCGGAAACGGGGTCGGGCTGGGAGTCGCAAATGCGGAATCCAAAGAAATACATATTCATCTTGGAATAAATTCTGCTTCTTTGCTTCTCATTCAGGGCGGTATTCCCCTTTTAGTCGTGACCACCATGATTCTTTTCGTCGGGCTTCGCGCCATAGTCGGTCGTCGAGGTGTGATGGCCGTGCTTATGCTGGCGGTGTTCACAGTGATGCTGGTCTATGTCTCAAACCCGATTGCCGACCGATACACGCTAACGGCCGTGTGCATCTTTATGGCGTTCGTCTCCGCGAATCCACCTGATCCTCAACCGCGGCTAGCAACTCACGCCAATAAGAGTCAATCCACTCCTGCAGCGTCGCGGACGAGTCGGGAAAAGGCGTCGCAAACGCTCCATCTGAAATGACCTTGCTCACCCCCTGGGCGAGCGCATCGGACGAACCTGGCGCTACTTGAACAAGTTGCGTCTCGAGTATGTATGAAGGCATCGATAGATATGCCCGCGACTCTCGCGTGATCACAACTTTCCCAGCGGCAAGCCCCTGGAGCACCTTGTTGGGGATGACGGAGCCAGCCTTGCTGGAGACGCCGAAGACGCCGAGCACGATGTTGGCCGCATCAAGGTAGCTGGCTAGTCGGTCGGCGCTCATAGAGTCTAGGAACTGGATATTTCCCGGGGCGTCTTTCTCGAGCTTGAGACGAGCCGACCCGGAACCGATCATCGTGACTGAGGTGTCGAGCTGGCGGAATGCCTCGATGATGACTTCAGCTCCATGCAACGGGATGTAATTCCCATAGAAGAGGATCCGGGGCGCACTCGCACTTGTTTCGTGATGTTGCGGCGGTTGAGCCCACGCAGGCGCTTCAACGGGGAGGACCATAGCCGCGGAGCGCGTAAGCCGCGGTATTGCCTCGGCTCTGGGTTGGGTGTCTCGCACGACGATATCGGGCGCGATGGCGGCTAAGACGTCCATCGATCGATGTAGACGTGCCCTCAGAGACCCTGCCTCAATCTGCGCCCAATCTTCCACATTTGTCTCGTAAAGGCCAACAAAAAAGTCGTGGACGAATACCGCTCGATGCTTAGTCGCTATCCATCGAGCGAGGGGAGTGAACTGTGCTGAGAATTCGGCTAACCACACGACATCCGGAAGGAAGCCGTCGTGTACTACTGCTTTGGCCTGACATGCCAAGAGCTTGGCGCGCGCAAAATATCCGGTCTTTTCGAACGGGAACGCTATGACCTGGACATCGTGTCCAGCCTCCTCGAATCTTCGCCGGATACTTGCGTTTCTTGGATACCCAGTGTCGTGAACCGCCAGCATCAGGACTCTCATGATCGCGCGATCTCTAGTGACTGCCAGAATTCATTGAAATTAGCTCGGTAGGCCTGGGGAGAGTACTTTGTCTCGTAAGACACCCGGGCCATCGCCCCTAAGCTGGCGGCCTCGTCCAGGGTTGCGTTCCGCAATAGTTTCGACAACGCGTCTGTGTGCCCGTTATCGAATGTTCGACCGTTGACGCCATCTTGGACGATGTGGCCAAGACCTCCGGCAGAGGTGCCAATCACGGCCCTACCGAGCGCGAACGCCTCGATCGCAATCAGCCCAAAAGGTTCGGGCAGGTCTGACGGCATTAGGACATAGTGAGTACGCACGATCTCTTCTCGAAGATCGCTGAGTTCACCGATGATTCGAACGCTGTCAGTCAAACCCAGATCAGCAACGATGCCTAGGACATCGACGGCGTCACCGGAAGGCGGGGGGCCGCCCGCGATCGAGAGAACGCCCGGCTCACCAGCGAGTTTCCACGCATGCAGCAAGGTTCTGTGGCCCTTCCAGGCGTTCCAACGGCTTGCGACTAGGAAGTTCAAGGGTGGTCCGGGGGGCTGCGGAGCAGGGACGGCCGGGCCGGCAGTAGAGTTTTGTATGGTCACTGTTCTTGTTCTGAGCTGCTTTGGCAGGGAATCTCCAACCGGCGAGGAGATCGCAACAACTCGGTCGCAAAGACGAGCGAGGAGTCCCATGATGCGGCTTTCAACTCCGTCGCGCCAGAGTTCTTGTGCATGGAGAATGACGGGTGTGCGTCTGCGGCGTACGAATGGCAGGTTCACGAGCATTGCGCTCGTCCCCAGCCATATGTAATCCGCACCTGCCTTTGTGATCACTTTCCGGGTGGTAAGGCATCTGCGGACAAGGACAGCCAGGGTCTTCGGGTGGAGATAAGCTCGTCTCAGGACCGCAATGTCTTCTATGTCGCACCGCACGCCGAGATCCGACAGTTTTGTTACCAAAGGCGATTCTGTCGTGGCCGCGTCCTGGGGAAGAATGACGTGAGGCGAAACTGACTCCGGCAGCGACTCGAGGACCCGCAGCAACATGCGATCCGCGCCGTACATATCGGCCGAGGAGTGAAGAATTACAATCTTCTTCACAGTTCCGTCCTCGTACGGATAACCTTAGCCGGCGTTCCTGCCGCGACGCTATAGGGAGGCAAGTCCTTATTCACTACACTGCCAGCGGCCACAACCGACCCTCGTCCAATCCGTACGTTCGGGAGGATGGTGACTCCACTAGCAATCCAACAGTCGTCTTCGATTACGACGGTGCCTCGCGTAACACCTTGGTCTTTGATTGGCACGTCCGGCTGGTCGAAGTTATGGTTCTCGGAAAATATCCGAACGCCAGGGCCCATGATTACGTCCCTACCGATCTCAATCCAGCCCGAGCAACCAATGAAGCCACCCGAATTTATGCTTGATCGATCCCCCATCTGGAGCCCCAAGCCCGGTTCTCCGCCGTAGTAGCTGCTAGGACGTATTTCGGTGCCCCGGCCTATCGACACCCCAGCCCCGAAGGACACGCCTCGTTGTGATGTGCCCTGCAAATCGACAAAGTCCTCAAGCACCAGACGACCATTAGACCGGATCTGACGAGCGCCCGACACCGTGACTCGGCGTCCGCGAAAGACCGGCCCGCGGGAATGGCTCAACAGCAATCGCAGGCCAAGACCGCGGATCATCATCCGCAACGCTCGCGCGTACGTACTTGGACGCCGCCTAGGAGCGGGTGCTGGATCGTATTCAGTGGGCACGAGATCCACGGCCCTTCTGTCGGTCGATGATGCCATTGAGTGCGGACTCATATCGAGCGCAGATGTCAGGCCAGTTGTAGTGAAGCTTGGCGCGCGCCATATTCGCCAAACTGAGCGAGCTTTGAAGCGCCGGGTCGTCCATCAGACTGAGCACCGATCGACAGATCTCATCTGGGTGTCCGCCACTTACCTGACGAAAATCAGCCAACACCTCCGCATTGTAGACGGTGTCACGCGCAACAACAGGTGCGCCTGCCATCATCGCCTGGACGAGAGCGGGGTTTGTCCCTCCCACCGTGTGTCCGTGGAAATAAACACCGGCGTGCTGCCAGAGGGACATCAGTAGGGCGTCATCTTTGAGATGACCCAGCCAGCGTACGTCACTTATCTCGGCATCCAGGCGAGCTGCGTGGGCGTCGAATTCGCCGTTGTATCCCTCAGAACCGACAATAACTACTGGATATTTAGCGGCAATCTTCGGCACGGCGGCGAAAAACTCGGCTATTGAATTCTCCGGCACAAATCGGGCCACTGCAATCACATACCCTCGGTGCGCCAGCCCCAGGGGCGCCTCGGAAGGTTGAGGTTGTTCGCCGCCGTAGGGAATGAAAGTGCCTCCCCTGCCAAATTCTTTTCTCCAGCGCGCATCGATTGCGACTGCGTCCATAACGAGCTCGGTGGCGTGTGAGGCGGTCAAGCGCGCACCGGCTTTGAACATCGATTTGGCGAGGCGGCCCCATTTGGCGCGATCCCACTCTATTCCGTCGACGTTCACAAGCGTCGGGATGCGTGCGGCACGGAGGAAAGGCAAGTAAAAGCCGTTCGCAACGTTCATAACGAGAGCCGCGTCGGGTCTTTTCCTCAACGCATGAAGCGATGCCGTGGCCCCGTATGACAGCGTCGAGAGAGATCTTGTGTCGAAGCCTCTAGTCACAACGGACGTCACTCTGTCGTCTGGCGTAAAGCCCTCAGGCGGTGATTCGTGTTGCCGCCCGTAGACGGTTACGTCCCACCCGGCTTCCGCAAGATAAGGGGCAAGTTTCCGTACTGCGGTTTCAAACCCGCCGTAAAAGGATGGGTAACCTCTCGTGCCGATTATCGCAACACTGGGCATGACTGGGCTCCAAAACTGTAGCTATGTGGTTCGCAGATATTTTTTAAGAGATAGCCATTGGAAGGAAAGCACGGCGGCCTCAGCTGCGAGTTCTCCTGCCGCACCTCCGACCGCGCCGAAGAAAAGAGCGAGCACCAGAATCGCTGGCACGCCGACCAGTGCTCCGAGGAGAGCGCTCTGTGCGAGCCGGTTTACCTGTCGCGACGCGACTAGGCCGATCCCCCCTGTTATTCGTGAAATGCAGACAATCGCGAGAGTCGTACCAAACACTGCCGCCGTCGACGGCGGTATCGTTGCGACACCGGAAAATAGGACGCTCGAAGCAGTGGGAGCGAGGAACGCAAACAGAACGCCACCTACGAGTCCCATTGCTATTCCCCACCCGATGGACTTGCGGACTCGCTGACGACGGTCGTTAGCCTGCGAAGCCGAGCCAACCCACCCTTGCATCGCGTTGGGAAGCGCAATGAGACCGCCCAAACAGATTCGAAGAATCCGTTCTCCTGCAGCGAATACAGCGACCGAATCAGGCGAAACGATACTGACCAACGACACTGGGAGTGCGATGTACAGTGCGCTCGAGGATCTTGTCAGGACCGCAGACCATTGCGAACGAATCGCTAGCCTCACCTGTCGCGCTTTCCAAATCCGTGCTTTCTGGGACGTCTGTCGTCGAACATGCGCGAGGCTCAACACAACTGCGACAATCGCGGGAATGCCAAGTCCGACCACGGGGTAGACCCAAAAGTCGAAGCCCACGAGCATCAAGCCTGCGGCTATCGCCAGTCCGATCAACCTGGGAAATGCCTCGAACGTCACCACGAGCCACGGGCGCGTCTGGCCCAGGAACATCCAGGACAAGCTCAGACTGGTTAAAAGCGTCGCGAGCGCCACACTTGCCGCCCAAACCCCGTTGGTTGGACTGATCAGGAGCGCGGCGCACACCGTCACTAATGCGAGCGGACCGAGCACTACAAGTCTTGTTTGGATCGACAGAATGCTGAGCGACAGCGCGCTAGTCGGGGCCTGTCGGGCTACACGCTGAGGGCCGGATAAGCCCCAGCCCATCTCGCCGATCGTCACAAATCCCGCGCCGATCGACTGTCCGACCGCCACAGCGACCCATGCTGGCTCGCCGAAGCGCGACGTCAGAACTGGAAGAACGAGAAGCGGAGTGATGATCCCGAGCAATGGGATCACGGCAAAGCCGAGGCCGGCGCGGGTACGCCGCATCACTGGCGTCCGCCTGTCCGCGCTTGATGCCTGCCGAACATCGGACACGGACGGATCGGCCCTTTCGGGCCAAGGTCGGATCGTTCGGCGTACTGCGACGGCGATGTCGCGCCGACCCTAAGGTCAGACGTCACAGTAGACAGGCCCCTCTCGACACATGCCCAGAATGATCTGCGCGCGATGAGGCTATCAGTTGTGTGCTCGGCGATTCGCCAGGAATGGTGTTGGTCCCTGGTCTCTGGAACGTGGTCACAGGCCGATTTGCTCCGTTCACGAGCCTGTGACATTAGTGGCCTAAAGTTACCGGGTGCGGAGCGGTCGTATATGGGTTGCCTGGCTCGTACTGTCTGCCTACTTCGTCGGCGCAGCGGCCCTCGTCTTCTGGCCGGTCAAGGTCGGCGAAGGGGCTGTTGTGAATCTCGCGGCGGCGTTGCATAAGGATCAACAAAAATTGTTGTCAGTCCTTGAGCCGCTGGCTAACGTTGCCTTTTTCGTCCCGATTGGTGCCCTGTTGTTCTGGGGGCTCGCCCGTTGGTGGGCTGCTTTGATCTTGGCGCTTGCAGTTTCTTGCTTCATTGAGGTGGTGCAAGCAATCTTGCTGCCCGGTCGTGTGGCGTCCCTCGGCGACGTGTGCGCGAACGCAGCAGGGGCGTTCATCGGAATTTGCGCAGCTGGACTGGTCGATTGGGTCCGTCGGCGGCGCGTGCGTGGACCCACCCGTAGCTCGTCCGCCGTGTGGTGATCGCCTGAACGCGGTGCCGAAAACGTTCCCCACAACGTGGCGGAGGGAAGGCTGGCGGGGCCCTCGTCGGGGCCGATCCCGGCCATCGCGGCGGAGTCAAGGACGCCACTGTTGTTCGCCGCGTGCTGGATTTTGCGAGAGCGTGGGTGTCCTGCGTAAGACCGATAGATCACCGGCGCCGAAGGAATACTGAATATGACGAAGGCCCCGGATCTCTCGATCCGGGGCCTTCTTCTTGTTGCGGGGGCAGGATTTGAACCTACGACCTCTGGGTTATGAGCCCAGCGAGCTACCGAGCTGCTCCACCCCGCGGCACAAGAGAAAACATTACCCACAGCTGAACGGCATGGCAAATCCGGGCACGCCGCCCGGGAGTGTCGCGAGAGAATAGGCAGGTGAGCAACAGTTTCGATGATCTCGACGACGGCCGGCCGGAAACGCCCGCTCAGCGCGCCGATCGCAACTGGAGCGAGATTCTGCAGGAACTTCGAGTGCTGCAGACGGGTACGCAGATCCTCACGGGCTTCCTCTTGGCGCTGGCGTTCCAGGCGGCCTTTACCGAGCTAGATGCCGCCCAGCGGGCGTTCTACCTCGTGCTGGTGTGCCTGGCGGCCCTGAGCGCCGTTGTGGCGCTCGCTCCGGTCGCTTTGCACCGTGCGGTCTTCCACCTGCAGGTGAAGCCCGCTCTCGTCCGCGTGGGGCACAACGCCCTGCGCGCAGCGTTGGCGCTGGTGTCTCTGCTGCTCGTCGGCGTCGTGGTGTTCGTCTTCGACGTGGTCATCGGTTTCGTCGCGGGTGCGACCGCCGGAGTCGTGCTCGGAGTGGTCATCCTCGTACTGTGGATCGTGGTGCCGGTCTTCGTCCGGGGCCGAGGGAGGGAGAGGACCCGATGAGTCATGACGCCGTCGGCATCGCCGTCGCTCAGTTCGCTCCTGCAGCGTCGCGCGAGGCGAACCTGACCGACATCGATCAAGCGACGCGAACAGCCGCCGCACGCGGTGCTCGGGTGATCGTCTTCCCCGAGTACTCGAGCTACTTCGTCGACCCCTTCGACGACTCGCTCGCCGCCAACGCCGAGGACCTCGATGGTCCCTTCGTTCGTCACCTCACCACCTTGGCGGCAGAGCTCGACGTCATCGTGGTGGCCGGGTTGTTGGAGAAGGCCGACGACGGCAAGCGGGTGCGCAACGCGGTCGTGGCGGTCGGCGCAGACGGCATCCGGAGCGTGTACCGCAAACTGCACCTGTACGATGCCTTCGGTCAACGCGAATCGGACTGGGTGGAGCCGGGGGAAATCTCGCCGCCGCAGACGTTCGAGCTCGACGGACTGCGATTCGGGCTGATGACCTGTTACGACCTGAGGTTCCCTGAGGTGGCGCGAACGCTCGCCGATGCCGGCGTCGATGTCGCGCTCGTACCGGCGGAGTGGGTGCGTGGTCCGCTGAAGGAACACCACTGGCGAACGCTGCTGCAGGCCCGCGCGATCGAGAACACGTTCTTCGTCGCGGCAGCCGACCACCCGCCGCCCCTCGGCGTGGGGCACTCGATGGTCATCGACCCGCAGGGTGTCGTGCTCGCTCAGGTGGGCACGGCCACCGATGTGGCGGTCGTGCACGTGGATCCGGACGCCATCGCGCGCGTGCGGCGCGTGAATCCCGCGCTGGAACTGCGACGGTATCGCGTCACACCACGCTGATCGGCGCGGCGGGACGGGGGAGCTTCCCCGCAGCTGTCAGTGCTGCTTCTGCTCGAGGCGCAACAACGAGATGCGGCGCGTGCGCCACAGTCCGGTGCGCACGGTAGCCATGGTGTAGCCCTCGGCGGTGAGCCGCGCGATGGCTTCGGGAGTGAGGCGGAGGCCACGCTCGGCGTCGCTCCATCGGAGGTCTTTGCCATACAGCTCGGTGATGCGTAGGGAACGAGCGGCGAGATCGTTTCGTTTACGAGGCATGTTCTACATTCGTCGGCTATTCGGCGAACCGCCCGGCGGATTTCCGGCGGTTTTGCGCTGAAAGTACCACCCGGATGTTGCGCCCCAGGTGTCTGTGACGTTGCGAACACGTATGCGGGTTTTTTCGTTCACCCGCCCGATCACCCGTTGTGATCTATGCGCGGGACATTCCCGCGAGCCGCTCCGCGGCGTCCGCCAACACTTCGACGCGCTTGCAGGCGGCGAAGCGTACGAGCGTGGCGTACTCGTCGCGGTGCGCGGGGGTGACGAACGCCGTGAGGGGAATGCCCACCACCCCTGCGCGCGCGGGCAGCTCGCGGCAGAACGCGTCGGCGTCGGTGGCGCCCAGGGGAGCGGCATCCACCACCGTGAAGTAGGACCCGGCCGGAGTCGACACGTCGAAGCCGGCCGCACGCAGCCCGGTGCCGAGCAATGCGGCCTTCGCCGCCATCTCAGACGCGACTGCGGCGAAGAACTTGTCGAGCAGCCGCAGGCCGGTGGCGATGGCCGGCTGGAACGGCGAGCCGCCGACATAGGTCAGGTACTGCTTGACGGCGAGCACGGCGGTGACGAGGTCGGCGGGGCCGGTGACCCATCCGGTCTTCCAGCCCGTGAGCGAGAACGTCTTGCCGGCCGACGAGATCGACAGTGTGCGTTCGGCGGCACCCGGAAGCGTCGCGATCGGCACGTGCGGTCCGTCGAAGACGAGGTGCTCATACACCTCGTCGGTCACGATGATGGCGTCGTGCTGATGGGCAAGGCGCACGACCTCGTCGCGCACCTCGCGAGAGAACACGGTGCCCGTGGGGTTGTGCGGGTCGTTGACGAGGATCACGCGCGTGCGGTCAGTGACTGCAGCGGCCAGCTGCTCGAGGTCGGGTTGGAAGTCGGGCCAGCGCAGCGGCACCGGCACGAGGGTGGCTCCGGCGAGCGCGACGCACGCCGCGTAGGAGTCGTAATACGGCTCGAAGACGACGACTTCGTCGTCGGGACCATCGATGAGCGCGAGCAGCGTCGAGGCGAGCGCCTCGGTCGCACCGACGGTGATCAGCACCTCGCGAGCCGGATCGAGCTCGATGTCGTAGAAGCGTTTCTGGTGCTCGGCGACCGCGGCGAGCAGGTCGGGGAACCCGCGCCCAGGTGCGTACTGGTTGATGCCGTCGGCGATGGCCTTGCGCGCCGCGTCGAGCACCGGCGCCGGGCCGTCTTCGTCGGGGAAGCCTTGACCCAGGTTGATGGCGCCGGTCGAGGCTGCGAGTGCGCTCATCTCAGCGAAGATCGTGGGGACGGTCGTGCCGTCGGCCGAGAGAAGGCCCGCGCCGCGAGCGGTGCGCTGCCAGGCGCCGGAGATGTGCTGCATGGATTCAAGGATGCCGCACGACTGTCGAGTAAAGACCCATGTTCGGGCGCAGTGGCGCGATGGAGAGAGGGATGCACCGTAGGGCGGCCAGATCGTAGGGCAGCTGCGGACTTCCGATCGTGTCGGGCCTGTTGTAACTCGCTTCCCTGATCTTCGATCTCGAATTCAGCACGGGCATCTTGCCTAAACGTCCCGAGCGGCATTACGTTCGACTCTGTCAATCGACACCTCGATCGCTGTGACAGATCTTCGTTAAGAACGGCTACCGGTTTGAGTCAGGTCGGCTTTCCCGGTTTTGCGTGGAAGGGAGATGTCTTTGAGTCGCAACGCTGGCTTCTCAACGAACGTGTTGCTGAGGGCCGCGAAGGCGAGAGCGATAGTCATTGTAAGGATTAGATATGGTCCAACCCCCAAGGCTGTCGCGCCCATAACTCCAAGTAGCTGAGCCACCGGGTAGGCGTAAATGTATAGCCCGTATGAATAATCGTCACGCCTAAACCAGTTTCCAAACGGGAGCTTGATGGCGAGCCAGAAACACAGGTAGACGATCGGAAAAGCTATTACCCCGGCGGCGACCGGCATGAAGATCATGGCGACGACCGCGAGGATCGCTGCTGAGGCTGCCCCCACCCATGACATCTTCACAGCTCCGCGATACATGTAGAGCAATGACCCAGCCGCAAAACTCGCGAAGGTGGTCAGGAACTTCATCACATCTTCGGGGTGGATGACCTTGAAAAGAGTTTCGGAGGGTGCAGGAATTGTGCCGGGGCGGAAAGACTCGACTATGAGCAGAGCCGCGACTGCGCCGAAGATCAGCGCGGTCACTCGAGGGGTTAAAGCGCGGCACAGGAAGAGAAGTCCGACGATGACGTAGCAGATGAACTCAAAAATCAAAGTCCAAGTAGCGCCGTTCCAGTCCGGATGTCCGTAAGGCGAGGTCTCCAGGGTGCCTTGAATATCGGGCTGAACCACCCGCAACGTCACGTTCTTGAGGACGAATGCGACGCTCTCAAAGACTGGGTAGTCGCTGATAGTGCCTTTTTCTATCATCCAAGCCGCCGGGCCGAATGCCGCAGCGATCACGATGAAGCAGACCCAGAAGCCTGGGTAGATGCGTAGGAACCGGTGCCAGAAATATCGACCAGTCGATAACCGGAGTCTGCTCGCCGTGATCAGATACCCGCTGATTCCGAAGAAGCCGAAGACGGCTATCGATCCGAGAGTCGTGGCGCCGATTGCCGGGTCGGGGCCAAAGCCGCCCAGTGGCCACGCATGCGACACGACCACCAGCGCGGCCAAGACCAGCCGGATCGTGTTTAGGCTGTTGTTCTTACGGTCGAATGACTCGGACAGCGTTCTACTCATGCGGGCCCCCACGCCTATGGAAGGCGTCGATTGCGCCCGTTGAGAAGATTACCCTGCTGATTTCGCGGCATTTGCACGTGGTCGACGTGACTCAGGTGAAGCTCCGCAGAATCAGGCCGGAAGTTTCGGCGCGTTGACCCGGGCCTGCTTGATTCGTTCGGCCCTGGCATGGCAGACGCGCGTAGAGGCTCTTTGGGTTGGGCTGTGCGTCTCGAAAACGGCGAGCTAGCTGCAGCTCGCGCGGCAGCTACTCACCGAGCGAAGTAAAACAGGCACTGCAGACCGTACGGCCCTACGAGCGAGGGGGTTGCCCTCAGTGATCCGTTACGTCGGGTTCAATTGCCTCAGTGTCCCAGCGCAACCCGGGAATGCCACCCACCCCCTTCCTGCTAGACCCATAGAGGCGGCTCACACCCGTCATAGGTGGCCCACAGGATCGGTGGTCATCGTAGAAGCGCCTGGAAGAAGGAGCATCACCATGAGCGACACCACGGACAACCGTCCCGAGGGTAACGACAACAGCCGCTACACCGACCCGCAGAACACCGGCGCGCAGACGCCCGGTGCCCAGAACACTGGCATCCCCCCGATGCCGACCCGCTCGCCGGCCGCCGCGGCCGCCGCATGGCCCCCGCCGGCGCCCGACACCGCGGCCCCGCAGCACGGCGCCAACACCGGCGCACCGCCGCAGGGCGGATACGCCTCGGCCCCGTCGGGTGCGACGAGCCCCACCGGTCAGGCCTTCGGCCCCGGTGCGACTGCCGCGCACCCCACCATGCCGCTGCATGACGGAGCCCCCGCGGCTCCGCGCAAGAAGAGCGCGGCCCCCCGCGTCGCCGCCCTGCTCGTCGCCGCCGCTCTCGTCGGTGGTGCGGCCGGTCTCGGTGGAACCTACGCCGGCCTCAACCTCTGGGGCGGCTCGAGCACCACGGCGGCCGCCGGTCCCTCGGCCATCACCGTCAACAACCCCGACGACGTCAACAACACCTCGGCGGTCGCCGCCAAGGTCGTGCCGAGCGTCGTCACCATCAGCGCCACGGGCGGCTCGTCGGGCGGCACCGGTTCGGGTGTCGTGCTGAGCAGCGACGGCTACGTGCTCACCAACACGCACGTGGTCACCCTCGACGGCCAGACCGGCAACGCGACCATCTCGGTCACGACCTCCGACGGCAAGGTCTACAAGGCCACCGTCGTCGGCACCGACCCGACCTACGACCTCGCCGTGATCAAGCTCGAGGGTGCGTCGGGTCTCACCCCGATCGAGTGGGCCGACTCGTCGAAGCTCAACGTCGGCGACAACACCATCGCGGTCGGCGCTCCGCTGGATCTGCCCAACACGGTGACCACCGGTATCGTCAGCGCGCTCAACCGCTCGATCCAGGTCGCCTCGTCGGCAGCCCCCAGCGACGGCAGCGACTCGCAGCAAGACCAGGGTCAGGGCGAGGGCGAGAGCCCGTTCCGCTTCGACTTCGGTCAGGGCCAGCAGCAGCAGTCGGCGAGCCAGACAATCAAGATCGCCGTCATCCAGACCGACGCCGCCATCAACCCCGGAAACTCCGGTGGCGCACTCGTCGACAGCGACGGCAAGCTCATCGGCATCAACGTCGCCATCGCCAGCGCGGGTGGCTCGTCGTCGGGCGGACAGTCGGGCAACATCGGCGTCGGCTTCTCGATCCCGTCCGACATCGCCAAGCGCATCTCGACCGAGATCATCGACAACGGCTCCGCGACCCACGGTCTGCTGGGTGCGTCTGTTCAAGATGCCGCGTCGATCCAGGGCGCGACCACGACCGGTGCCTACGTCGCCGAGGCGCAGAGCGGTGGGGCCGCGGCATCCGCCGGTCTTGCCAAGGGCGACGTGATCACCAAGTTCAACGGTGTGCCCATCACCAACTCGATCGACCTCACCGCTCAGGTGCGCGCGCTGGCCGCGGGCTCCAAGGCCGAGGTCACCTACAACCGCAACGGTCAGGAGAAGACCGTCGAGGTCACCCTGGGCTCCATGCCCACCAGCTGATCCGGCACTTCTTCAGGCAGCCCCCTTCGGGGCCGGACGCCACCCCGCGATAGGCTCGCGGGGTGGCGTCTTTCTCGTTCGGTGCGGGAAACGCGAGAAAACTCCGCCGCATCCCGCTCTACCTCGCCGGTCGCCTCGTGACCGCGATCGTGCCGCGCTCGCGCGACGAATGGGTGTTCGGCTGCGCGGTCGGCATCGCCGACGGAGCCCTCGCCCTGCACCGCATTGCGGATGCCCACGGCGAGAAGACGACCTGGCTCGTCGCCGATAAGGCCCAGGCGCGCGAGGCCGAGAGGCTCGGCATCCGGTGCGTCGTCCGTGACTCGCTGCGCGGGTTCTGGCGCACGGCCCGAGCCCGCGTGATCGTCGTGACCCACGGCTTCGGCGACGCCCAGCGCTACGCCGAGCACGGAGCGCTGCTCGTGCAGCTGTGGCACGGCATCCCCCTCAAGCGCATCGGCCTCGACTCACCCGAGACCACGCGCGCCCCCGCGCTTCCGCGGCTGCTGCAGCCCGTGCTCGCGCACCTGTACCGCCGGGCCACGCGCCGCATCGCCGTGCTGCCCGCCGCCTCGCACCTCGTGCGCGGACGCCTCGAGAGCGCCTTCGGCCTGAGCGATGCCAGCGTTCCCGTCACGGGGGAGCCGCGCGTCGACGTGCTCTCGACCGGAACGCCCGCCGAACGTCGCGAGCGTGCGCGCACCGCCTTGTCGACAGTGCTCCGGATGCCGCTCGGCCACCGCCGCATCGTGCTGTACGCCCCCACCTGGAGAGACGGAGCAGCCGACCCCGCCGTGCCGACGATCGCCGAGTGGAACGGCATCCGGGATCTTTTCGACACCCACGATGCGATGCTGCTCGTGCGCTCGCACCCGCTGGGGGCGGGGGAGTACCGCGCGCCGGGGGAGAGCGACCGCATCCGGTTGCTCGGCAGCGACCTGGTCGCCGACGTCACCCCACTGCTTCCCGGGCTCGACGTGCTCGTGACCGACTACTCCTCGCTCGCGTTCGATGCGGCCCTCGTGCCGCTGCCCGTGGTGTTCTTCGCCCCCGACCTCGAGGCCTACACTGCCCGCCGTGGCCTGTACGGCACGTACGCGGATGTCGCGGGGGAGCGGTTCGGGCGCACGTGGCACGAGACGCTGTCTCTGCTCGACGAGGTGCTGGCCGATCCCACGGAGGCCGTCGCGGCCTCCGAACGCCGCAGTGCCCTCGTGCACGCCCACCGCGACGGACGCAACGCCGAGCGCGTCTACCGGGTGATCCGGTCGCGGCTCGACGCCGGCCCCCACGGAAGGACTGATCCCCGATGACCGACGCGCGCCTGTTCGACGACGCCGGCACACCCGCCCTCGAGCTGAGCGGAACGGGTGCCCGCCCGGCATCCGTCGATCTCGTCGGAGCCCGCGCCCGCGTCAGCGCCCGCCTGTACGGACGCGGTCGCACCTGGCGCGCCGTCGTTCCGCTGCAGGCTGCGCGGTGGGGTGGGCCCATGCTGCCTCTGCCGTCGGGGGAGTACCGCCTGGAGGTCCCGGATGCCGATATCTCCGGCCTCACGCTCGACGAGACCGCCCTGCCCGGCCTGCGTGCCGCACTGAGCCACGGTGTCGTGAGCATCACCGCCCCGATCGACCCCGTGTACGTGACGGGGGAGGGTCGCGCCGCCATCGAGCGCCGCTACGTCGGAGGAAAGCGTGAACCGCTCGAGAACGCCGTGTTCTTCGAGAGCTTCTACGGCCGCACCGCCGGCTGCAACCCGCTCGCCATCGACCGCGAGCTCGCCCGCGTCGCCCCCGCCGTCACCCGGTACTGGAGTGTCGTCGACCTCTCGGTCGAGGTGCCCGAGGGCGCCATCGCCGTCGTCGAGGGAAGCCCCGAGTGGTGGCGCGCCCGCGGAGTCTCACGCCTGCTCGTCGTCAACGACTGGCTACGCCGCCGGTTCGTCCGCCGCCGCGGGCAACGCGTGCTGCAGACCTGGCACGGCACCCCGCTCAAGCGCCTCGCCCTGCACCGCCCCGGCTTCGACCCGCGCCGCGCGCTCGCCGTGCTGCGCGAGAGCCGCCGGTGGGACGTACTGCTCGCGCAGAGCCCTTACGCCGCGCGCGTGTTGTCGAAGGCGTACGCGTTCGCGGGGCGGCCGATCTGGGTCGAGGGGTATCCGCGGGACGATTCGCTGGCGTCCTCGTCGTTGGGTCCGGAGACCCGGCGCCGGCTCGGGATCGATGACGGGGAGCGCGTGCTGCTGTACGCCCCCACCTGGCGCGACGACCGCGAACGCATGGTCGACTTCGTCGACCCCGCAGCCCTCGCTCGCTCCGCCGACGCGGTCGTGCTCGTGCGCGGGCACACCCGCACGCTGCTTCCCGGAACCGACGCCGCCGGCCCCCGCGTCATCGACGTCACCGGGTTCCCGGACACCTCGGCCCTGCTCGCCGCGGCCAACGCGCTCGTCACCGACTACTCGTCGGTCATGTTCGACTTCGCCATCACCGGCAAGCCGATGTACTTCCTCGTGCCCGACCTCGAGCACTACCGCGGAGAGCTGCGCGGGTTCTACTTCGACCTGCTCGACCTCGCCCCCGGCCCCGTCGTGCGGTCGCAGGACGACCTCGAGCGCGCGCTCGCCGAGGTCGACCCGGCGATCTTCGCCGAGCGGTACTCGCGTTTTCGCGCGTTGTTCGCGCCGCGGGACGATGGGCGGGCTGCGGAGCGTGTGGTTGCGCGGTTGTTGGACCAGGGGTTTGTGACGCGCGGGTGACACGAAGCGCGGAGCCTGGTGTGACGCACGTTCAGTAATTCGCGCAACCTCAGCGCGAGACACCGGATGCCGATTGAGGTTGTGCAGATCGCGGAGCCTGTGCGCCGCGGCATCCGCCGCACGCCGCGCGACCTCGGTGATTCGCGCAACGTCAGTAATTCGCGCAATCTCCGCGCGAGGAGTCGGATGCTGACTGAGGTTGTGCAGATCACTGAGCTTGTGCGCGGCGGCATCGTGCCCGGCACCGCGTAGTTTCAGTGATTCGCACAATCTCCGCGCGAGGAGTCGGATGCTGACTGAGGTTGTGCAACTTACTGAGCTTGTGCGCGGCGGCATGGCGCCAGGCTCTGCGTAATTTCAGTGATTCGCACAATCTCCGCGCGAAGCCCCGGATGCCGACTGAAGTTGTGCAGATCGCGGAGTTTGCGAGCCGCGGCATCCGCCCCACGCCGCGCAACCTCAGCGATTCGCGCAACCTCAGTGATTCGCGCAACCTCAGTGATTCGCGCAACCTCACTGATTCGCGCAACCTCAGTGATTCGCACAACCTCACTGATTCGCGCAACCTCAGCGATTCGCGCAACCTCATTGATTCGCGCAACCTCATTGATTCGCGCAACCTCGGTGATTCGCGCAACCTCAGTGATTCCCGCAGCCTCAGTGATTCGCGCAACCTCAGTGATTCGCACGATCTCAGCGCGAGGCACCGGATGCCGACTGAGATCGTGCAGATCGCGGAGTCTGTGCGCCGCGGCATCCGGCACCTCGCCTACGGCAGCGGCGTGTTCCGCCCGCGCAGGCGCGACGTGTCGACCGTGTCGCGCGCGCCGCGGAAGAGCGCCCACACGAAGCCCGCGCCCCACGACACGTGCATCGACGGCAGCACGGCGGCGGTCCAGGCCTTGTCGCGCCACCCGCGGCCTCCGCCCCGGCCGAGCGCGACGACGGCGATCAGCGCGGCGTACGCAACGACGGGCAGGTGCAGCAGCGACGCGGGTCCGCCCCGGCGGCGCGCGACTTGGGTCAGGGCGGTGACGACCGAGATCCCGGATGCCGCGAGCAACGCCGGCGGCGCGAAGTACCGCAACGAATTGCCGCGGCCGTACCGACGCACCAGCTCGCCCCGCCACGCGCCCGTGGCACGGAACTGCCGCACGAGCCGCGTCCAGCTCTCGCGCGGCCAGTAGACGACCGACAGGGTCGGGTCGAACCAGACGCGGTAACCGGCGCGACGGATGCGCAGGTTGAGCTCCCAATCCTCACCGCGGCGGATGCTCTCGTCGAACAGGCCGACCTCTTCGAGCACGGCGCGGCGCATCACGCCGAGGTAGGCCGACTCGGCCGGACCTTCGTGCGACCCGCCGTGATACGCGCCGCCGCCGAGGCCCACGCGGGAGTTGTAGGCGCGCGCGACAGCGCGTTGGAAGGGCGAGCGCCCGTCGGCGCTCATCACCCCGCCCACGTTCGCGGCGCGCGTGCGGCGCAGGGTGTCGAGGGCGCGACGCGTATATCCGGGTGCGAGTTCGGAATGCGCATCAACGCGCACGATCGTCGGATACCTGCTCGCACGAATGGCGAGATTCAGTCCCACCGGAATGTCGGCGGCCGCATTCTCGATCAGCACGATGCGGTCATCGGATGCCGCGAGCTCACGGGCGATGACGTCCGTGGCATCCGTCGACGGTCCGAGAGCGAGCACGATCTCGACCGATCCCGGAACTTCCTGCGACAACGTGGATGCCACCGAACGCCGCAGATATCGGGCCTCGTTCAGCACGGGCATGATGAAGCTCACGCCGGCGTCATCGGCAGGAACGGGCGCGTCTCTTCCGCCGGGGGTCGGGAGGGGCATCCGTCGATCCTTTCACGGGGCACCTGGCCGGTACCCTGGAACGATGCCCCTCGTTCGCGATACCCGACTCGCCATGGGGCTTTTGCGCAAGGCCCTCGCCACCCGAAATGCCCGCCGCAATCTGCGCCGCGCACTCGAGGCGCGCGGCCCATTGCCGACCGGAAAGTTCCAGATCGCGGTGTATTTCGCCGACGGCGCGGTCAACATGTACCAAATGCGCCAGTGGTACGCGCCGTTGCGGAAGCTCAGCGAGAAATGGCCGGTCGTGGTCATCAGCCGGGCCATTCGCGGAGCCGACGCCCTGCTCAAAGACGACGCCCTGCCGATCGCCTACGCGCCCACCGTGAATGCCGTCGAACAGGTGTTGGCCGAGCAAGACATCCGCATTGTTCTGTACGTGAATCAGAACACCCGCAATTTCCAGATGTTCCGCTACGGGCAGCGCTGGCACGTGTTCATCAATCACGGTGAGTCCGACAAGATGTACATGTCGACGAACCAATACAAGGCCTACGACTACGCCTTCGTCGCCGGCGACGCCGCTCGAAACCGCCTTTCACGTGTGCTGTGGGATTACGACCTCGACCGCCGCACGTTCTCGATCGGCCGCCCGCAGGCCGACCACTATTCGGGCGAGTTGCCGTACATGCCCGACGACCGCACGGTCGTGCTGTACGCGCCGACGTGGGAGGGTGATCGCCCCTCGGCCCATTACGGCTCCATCGCCTCGCACGGCGAGGCCCTCGTGACGGCGCTGCTCGCCACCGGGCGTCACCGCGTGATCTACCGACCGCATCCGCGTTCGGGGGTGGTGGATGCCGCCTACGGCGCCGCCAACGCCCGCATCGTCGCTGCGCTGAAGACGGCCAACGCCGCGGACCCGGCCGCTCATCACGTGCACGACACCGGCGCGGAGCTCGGCTGGCAGCTCGCCGCGGCTAATCTGGCGATCGTCGACATCTCCGCGATGGTCTACGACCGGCTCGCCGTGGGCAAGCCGCTGATGATCACGCGGCCGACCGATCCCGAGGCCCTGGTCGACGACAGCGGATACCTCTCGGCGTGCGAGTGGCTGGATGCCGCGGCATCCGGAACCATCGTCGCCGAGGCCGACCGCGTGCTGGGCGACCCCGACGCGGTGGGCCGCCTCGAGCACTGGGTGCAGCACTACTTCGGCGACACGACGCACGGGGCTGCGACGGAGCGTTTCGAGTCCGCGATTGCGGAGCTGATGCAGCGCTGGGGCACCTGGCACGAGCGCTCGGTCGGGTAGGCCTGCCGGCCGTTCGTGCGTGGCCCCGCGGCCACGCGTGACGCCCCGGGGCCATGTTTCTCGCCCCGGTTTTCGCTGCGCGCGGAGGCGGTGCAACCGCCGGGCGTTCGTTCGTGGCCCCGCGGCCACGTGTGACGCCCCGGGGCCACCTTTCGCGCCCCGGTTTTCGCTGCGCGCGGAGGTGGCGCAAGCGCCGGGCGTTCGTTCGTGGCCCCGCGGCCACGCGTGACGCCCCGGGGCCATGTTTCTCGCCCCGAAGCGAGACCTGCCCACCTCGCGACTCAGCCGAGCGGAGCCAGCCGGCTGATCGCGGCGAGCGGGATCCCCACCCAATCCGGACGATTACGCGTCTCGTAGATCGCCTCGTACACGGCCTTGTCGAGCTCGAACGCGGCGAGCAGCGGGTCGTGGTCGTCGGGGGCGCGGCCCGCGGTCTCGGCGTAGCCCTGCACGAAGGCCTGCTGCGCGGCGATGACCCACGCGCGCACGGCGGCTCCGTCGTCGTCGGCGACGGCGCCCGAGACGTAGTCGAACGAGCGCAGCATGCCGGCGACATCACGCACGGCGACGTCGGGCTTGAGCCGCTCGTGGATCGGCCGCAGCGGCTCGCCCTCGAAGTCGAGCAGCACCCAGCCGTTGCGCGGAGTGTCGAGCACCTGCCCGAGGTGCAGGTCGCCGTGCACGCGCTGCAGCTTCGGCCACGCGGCCTCGGCTGCGGTGGCATACACCTCGCGAATGCGATCGGCGTAGGGCTCCAACTGCGGAACCTCGGCCAGCGCGATCGCGAGACGCCGCTCCCACGCGCCCACCACGGCGGCGCGATCGGCCGCGTCGGGCTCCACCGTCGGGAACTGCTCGGCCAGCGCTACGTGCATCCCTGCGACGCTCGCGCCGAGGGCGTAGGCGCGTGCGGCGAAGTCGTCGGCGGCGGCTGCGGCGTCGAGAGCCACGCGCCACGCGTCTTCGACGCCCTCGAAGAACTCCTGCGCGAACGCGAGCGATCCGCTGACGGGCACGCCCTCGGGGGTCATCCACGATCCGCGCACCTCGCCGATCGCGGCCGGTACGAACGCCGCGCCTCCTGCCGCAAGAGCGGACTGAAGCTCGACATCGGGATTGATGCCCGGGTTCACCTGCCGGAATAGCTTGCAGATCACGGGAGCACCCTCGTCGCCCTCGTCGGGCCGGAAGATCAGCGACGTGTTTGACTGCTCCCCGCTCAGCACGCGGGCGGTGACCTTCGTCGCGGGGCGCTGCTCGGGGGAGGCCAGCGCGATGCCGATGAAGCCGTTCTGCGCCTCGCCCACCTCTCCGCCGACGGTGACCCACGAGTACAGCGCCGCGGTGAAGGCGTCGTCGGTCGTGGCATCCGCCCACACCCGACCCTCGTCGGCCGGGCCGATCAGACTGCCCGGGAGCACGGTTCCTTCGTCGCGCACGGCGACCGGAACCTGGTACACGATCGCGGGCTGCACGGCGTCGTCGCGCACGAGCAGCAGCCGCGCGTCGGCCTCCTCGACGGGCCAATCCGCGATGACGGTCAGCCGGGGGTCGCGCCCCTTCGTTCCGTACCAGCGCTGACGCGGCATCCAGACGGCGAGCAGGTCGAGGAGGTCACCCATGCCGCGAGGCTAACGCGCCCGACTCCGTGCCGCGCGGGACTTGCGCGACCCGCCGTGTCGATGACATGGGTCCGGATGCCGCGTCCTCCGCGCATCGCGCGCTTCGGTTGCCGCAGATGGTCGCTCGTGACGGTCCGTGCGGCAATGTGGGGCGAATGACGCGGCGGCCGGTTTCAATTGCCGCAGATGACCGCTCGCGGGGTCCCGCGCGGCACTGTGGGGCAAATGACGCGGCGGCCGGTTTCAATTGCCGCAGATGGTCGCTCGTCCGTGGCCCCGGGGCCACGCTCGGCGCCCCGGGTCCACGTTTCACGCCCCGATCTCCGCCCGTGCGCGGGGGCGGCGCGACTCTTCGCCGTGCGCGGGGGCGGCGCGACTGCCGGGCGCCCGCACGTGGCCCCGGGGCCACGCTCCGCGCCCCGGGTCCACGTTTCACGCCCCGGTCTTCGCCCGTACGCGGGGGCGGCGCGACTCTTCGCCGTGCGCGGGGGCGGCGCGCCTGCCGGTCGCTCGCACATGGCCCCGGGGCCACGCTCGATGCCCCGGGTCCACGTTTCACGCCCCGACGTCCGCCCGTGCGCGGGGGCGGCGCGACTCTTCGCCGTGCGCGGGGGCGGCGCGCCTGCCGGGCGCCCGCACATGGCCCCGGGGCCACGCTCGATGCCCCGGGTCCACGTTTCACGCCCCGATCTTCGCCGTGCGCGGAGCGCCGCAACCGCCGGGCGCCCGCACATGGCCCCGGGGCCACGCTCGGCGCCCCGGGTCCACGTTTCACGCCCCAATCTCCGCCGTGCGCTGGGGCGGCGCGACTATTCGCCGTGCGCGGGATCGGCGCAACCGCCGGGCGCCCGTACATGGCCCCGGGGCCACGCATAACGCCCCGGGTCCACGTTCCACGCCCCGATCTCCGCCGCGCGCGGGGCGGCGCGACTGCCGGGCGCCCGCACATGGCCCCGGGGCCACGCTCGACGCCCCGGGTCCACGTTTCACGCCCCGATCCCCGCCGTGCGCGGGGGCGACGCAACCGCGCGCCCCGGCCTCCGGCCGATCGGCCCGGCTCAGCCCTCCGACGCCCCGCCCGCGCCCAACTCGCCCTCGCCGTCGCGTCGCCGCCGCCCGGGCAGCATCTTGCGCGCGCCCGAGCCCACGGCATCCGCGATCGCATTCCCCGCACGGCGCACGCCACCCACGGCCGAGCGCTCGAGTCGCTCGCTGCCGGGCCGCGGCTCGAGGTCGGCAGGAAGCTGCAGGGGAGGAGCCCCGAACGCCCGCCGCGAGTTCACCAGCACGCGCCGGCCGAGGATGTTGTTGCCGGCCCCGCCGACCACGGCTCCCACGCCGAACGGCAGGGCCTTGCCGATGAACGACGCACCGCCGCGCGTGGCGAACGTGCGCACGAACGACGTCTTGAGTCGGTCGAGCAGGGGGCCGACCATGGCCCGCGGAAGCGTCTTCGTCACCATCTCGCCCCAGTAGCCCGAGCGCGAGACGCCGCGTCCCGACGCCTGCGCGGCGAGCTGCGACACGAGGTCGACGCCCTCCTTGCCGAGCATGAGTGCGAGCACGAGGGCGCGGCCGCGGTCAGGGTCCGTCACCGCGAGCCCGTGCACCTCGGCGACCGACTGGGCGAACAGCGCCGTCGCCTCGAGGAATCCGACGGTCTCGACACCGCTCAGCGCGAGCGTGACCCCGGTGCCGATCCCGGGCACGACAGCGGTCGCGCCGACCGCCGCACCCCCGGTGGTGACGGCCGCGAGATAGCGGCGCTCGAGGATCTTCAGGATCTCGTCGACGGTGGCATCCGGATGCCGCAGGCGCACACTCCGCAGATGCGCGAGCACCACGGGTCGCTGCACGGTCATGACGCGGTCGAGCAGCCGGATCGCACGCGGGTGCTCCTCCGACCCGACCGGTGGGATGCCGCCCCTCCAGGGCGCGTCGTCGGGCAGGGTGTGGATGCGGTGCACCTTCTCAGCCATGGGCTCATCCTCTGCCTGCCGCCCGAGAGTTCGGGGGGAGTTGACGGGTCGCGCCTGTCGTCCGATCGGACGAACTCTGCCTCAGACGAAGAGGTTCGCGCGCTCGAGGTCTTCGGCGAAGTCGACCTCGACGGCGTACAGGTCACTGATGTCGAGCGGCTCGACGCACACGCCGTCTTCGGCGATGGCGAGCTCGAGGCCGCGCTCGAAGTAGTCCTGGTCGTCGACGCGCTGCAGCTGACGCTGGAACGCCTTCTTGTCGCGCGACGAGATGTAGTTGATGCCCACGGCTTCGCCGACGCCGCCCACGACCACCTTCGACAGCTCGGCGATGAAGCCCTCGGCATCGACCGTGTACTTCACTTCTTCATCGCTGACCTTGGCGGTGTCGACGGTGACGAACGAGCGGTCGTCTCCGATGAGGTTCGCTGCTCGCTTGAGCACGTGCGGGTCGAACACGACGTCGCCGTTCATCCACAGCACGCCGCCGCGTCCGCTGGTGGCGAGAGCGCGCAGCAGGCTCTTCGACGTGTTGGTCTGGTCGTAGCGGTCGTTGTAGACGTAGTCGACCTCGGGGAACGCGTCGACGATCGTCTCGGCGCGATAGCCGACGACCGTGGTGATACGCGCCGACGTGCCGAAAGCGGCGTGGATGTTGTCGTGCTGCTGCTGCATGATGCTGCGGCCGTCGGCGAGCGGAGTGAGGGGTTTCGGCAGGCTGCGGCCGAGGCGCGAGCCCATGCCCGCGGCGAGGATCACGATCTGAACAGTCAAGGCTGGCTCCTGGGGGGATGAGTCGTCATGTCCGGTTCACCGGAATGTCACGCCTTCGTGTTCGATTTACGCTAGCGAAAAACCCTGATCCAGTGGCATGATTCGCGCCGACTGTTGTGGTTTCGTGATCCCGACTGATCTCTGCGCCTCGCGACCAGGCGTCGGGCGATGTCGGAGGTGGTTGGTAGTTTGGTGCGATGACAGCGTCGCTGCCGGAGCCTTACGAAACGTCCCCGTCCGACACGGAGGGTACTGCGGCGAGCGTCGAACCTTCGGGTCCCGTCTCGCCACCCAAACCCCGCGCCCCGCGCAAGACGCCCGCGCGTGCCAAGGCCGCGTCGGCTGCTGCTTCTGCGGGGTCGAATGAGGGTCCGGATGCCGCGTCCCCCAGCGACCCGTCCGCCCCCGACTCGGCCGCGCCGGCCAAGCCCGCTGCGAAGCCTCGCGCTCCGCGTGCGCCTCGCACGACGGCCGCCGGGGCGACTCCGCGGACCACCGCCGCGCGCAAGCCGGCCGCTCCGCGCAAGCCCGCCGCGCGCACGGCGGCGTCGAACGCGACCACCGACAGCGACACGCCGCGGACCTCCGCTGCGAGCTCCGCCTCGACGGCGGCCAAGAAGCCTGCCGCGAAGCGTCCCGCCGCCGCCAAGAAGCCCGCGACTCCCCGCACGACGGCCGCCGCCAAGGCCGCCGCGGCGAAGAAGGCGGCCGAGGCTGAAGCCGCGACAGCCACTCCGGTTTCGCCCGGCCCTCCGCCGCCGCTGCCCGACGACCTCGTCGTGCCTCCGCGTCCGCCGCTGCCGGGTGCGGCGTCGACGGGTGATTCGGCGGGCGACGCGGAGCAGACGTCTGCGGTCGAGTCGGCGCCTTCTGTTGCTGACGCCACGCCGGCTGACGGTGCGGTGGGGGAGCCCGCGGTCGCCGAGGATACGACTCCCGCTGATGTTGCGGTGGAAGAGCCCGCGGTTGCCACAGACGCGACTCCCGCTGATGTCGCGGGCGAGGAGCCTGCGGATGGCGCGGAGGAGACTCCCGCTGATGTCGCGGTGGAGGAGCCTGCGGTCGCTGCCCAGACGGCGGCAAACTCGGCGCCTGCCGATGTCGCCGTGGAAGAGCCTGCGGTCGCGGCCGAGACGGCTGCAGACCCGGCGCCTGCCGATGTCGCGGTCGAAGAGCCCGCGGTCGTTGCCGCCGCGACCTCTGCTGATGTCGCGGCGGATCAGCCCGCCGCGGTCGCCGCGACCGTGGCAGACCCGACCCCCGCAGATGTCGCCGTGGAAGAGCCCGTCGTCGAGCCGAGCCCGGCGGAGGTGTCCACCGACGAGACCTCCGCAGAGCCCTTCATCGGCACGACAGCCGAAGACAGTGCGGCGGAGCCCGAAATCCTGGTCGCGACCCCGCTCGAGGATGAGACCGACTCCGCCGTCGCCGAGCCCGTCGACGTCGCGGAGTCCGAAGACCCGACGCCCGCCGACGTCCGCGTCGACGAGGAGGCTCCGGCTTCGGCCGACGTCGAGTCGGTTCCGGCCGCGCAGGCAACGGATGACGCCGTAGCAACCGGCGCGATGCTCGAGCCCGCGGGAGAGGAGTCCTCCGCCGACACACGCACGGCAGTGCTCGACGCCGCCGACGCGTCCGAGCCCGCGGATCCGGCCGATCCCGCCGACGACACACACACCGCGCTGCTCACGCCCGCGGCGGTTGACGTTTCCGTTGCGGAGCACACCGACGACGACCAGCGCGGCGTCACCGCTCCTGAACGCGACGATGCCCCCGTCGACCGCGACGACGTCACCGCGGTCCTGGCCGCCGCCACCGCGGAATCCGCCAACGACGATTCCGCCGTCGTGGTGACCGACACCGACGAGTCCGACACCGCGGCATCCGCCACCGATGACCCCGCCGTCGCGGTGACCGCCGACGACGACACCGTCGTCACGGCGCCCGCCGCCGCCGCCACCGCCGCCGCGGCATCCGTCACCGTCGAGACCGGGGATGCAGAAGCGGCCACCGCGACCGACCCCGAGACCGCCGTCCCGGCGCTCACCCTGCGGAACCTGTCGAAGTCGTTCGGCGAGCTCAAGGCCGTCGACGCGATCGACCTGACCGTTCCGGCCGGGTCGTTCTACGGCCTCGTCGGTCCCAACGGCGCCGGCAAGACCACGACGCTGTCGATCATCGCGGGCCTGCTGCGACCCGACGGGGGAGCGGTCAGCATCAACGGCGTCGACGCGACCAAGCGCTCGCGCGAAGCGAAGAAGCTCATCGGCGTGCTGCCCGACCGGTTGCGCACCTTCGACCGCCTCACCGGACGCCAGCTGCTGTCGTACTACGGCGCCCTGCGCGGCCTCCCCGCCCCGCTCGTCGAGAGCCGCACCGCCGACCTCGCGCGCGCGTTCGACCTGGTCGACGCGCTCGCCCGCCCCGTGTCGGACTACTCCGCGGGCATGACCAAGAAGGTCATGCTGGCGGGTGCGATGATCCACTCGCCGCGCCTTCTCGTGCTCGACGAGCCATTCGAGGCCGTCGACCCCGTGTCGAGCGGCGTGATCCTCGACATCCTCGGCGCCTACGTCGAGCACGGCGGAACCGTGATCCTTTCGAGCCACGGCATGGAACTCGTCGAGCGCGTCTGCTCGCGCGTCGCCGTGATCGTGTCGGGTCAAGTGCTCGCCGAAGGAACCGTCGACGAGGTGCGCGGCGAAGGCACCCTCGAACAGCGCTTCCGCGAGCTTTCCGGCGGACTCGGCGACGTGGAGGGCCTCGAGTGGTTGCACACGTTCTCCGCCTGAGACTGGCGATGATGCTGGGCGCCCTCCGGGGCGACCGGCGCGACGTCATCCGTCGCATCATCGGCGTCGTCGTCCTGATCGCCGCGACCGTCATCGCCGCGCGCAGCGCGTCGGGAATGGCGGATGCCGACACCCTCACCGTCGCCGTCGTCACGGTGCTGGCGGGTTCCGCGGTGACCCTCGGCTTCGCGGTCGGACCGCCTGTCACGGCATCCGTCGACCCTCTCGATCCCCGGCGTTTCGCCGTCGTCGGCCCCGAGCCGCGTCCGCTGGCCGGAGCCCTTCTGCTCGCGGGGTTCATCAGCGTGCCCGTGCTGGTCGTGCTCGTGCTGGGCATCAGCCTCGCGATCTCGTGGGGCGCGCACGGCGCCAACGCCCTCGCGAGCATCGTCTCGGTCGTGCTCGGGCTCGCCACCTGCGTGCTGTTCGCGCGTGTCAGCATGGCCCTCGGCGCGCTCGTGCAGCGTCCGCGCCAGTCGCGCGAGCTGATGGGCGTGTACCTGGTCGCGATCCTCGTCGTCGTCGTGCCGGTCGGGGTCTTCCTCGGCTCTCTCGAATGGCGCGGAGCCGTCCCGTCGCAGCTGGCCTCGGCCGCCGAGATCCTCGCCTGGACGCCCATCGGCGCCGCGTGGGGCATCGCGCTCGCGCCCTCCGCCGGAGCCGCGGTCGGCAGCCTCGTCGTCGCCGTGCTCACCGTTGCGCTTCTCACGCTCGCCTGGTTCGCCCTCGTCGACGTCTTGCTCACCACCACGCGGCGACCGGTCGCCGTGCGCGAGCGCGGGGGTCTGGGCTGGTTCGCCCTGCTTCCCGGAACCCCCGGAGGAGCCGTCGCCGCCCGCAGCCTCTCGTATTGGCTGCGCGATCGCCGCTATCTCGTCAACCTCATCATCGTGCCCATCGCCGCCGTCGTGTCGATGGTGCCGCTGCTTGTCGCGGGCGTGCCGTTCGAGCTCGCCGTGCTGCTGCCCGTGCCGATCATGGCGCTGTTCTTCGGATGGCTCCCGCACAACGACCTCGCCTACGACTCCACCGCCCTATGGATGCACATCGCCAGCGGCATGCGCGGAGCACCCGACCGCATCGGGCGTCTCGTACCGGTGCTGTTGATCAGCATCCCGGTGCTGGCCGTCACGCTGCCGCTCGCGATCGTCGCGCACGGCCGTTGGGCGGTGTTCCCGGCGATGGTCGGTGTGTGCGCAGCGCTCTTCCTCGCGGGCCTCGGCCTCTCGAGCATCTCGTCGGTGCTTGCGCCCTACGCGGTGTCGCGGCCAGGCGACAGCCCGTTCCAGCAGCCCCAGCGCACCGGCTCCGGGGGAGTCATGGCGCAGGGTCTGGTCATGGCCGGAGCGATCGTCACCGCGGCTCCCGCGGGGTGGCTCACGTGGCAGGCGATCGAGGGTAAGACCATCGACTCGATGTTCGCGCTGTGGATCGGCGTCGGGGCCGGCGCCTTCGTGCTCATCGTCGGCGTCGCCATCGGAGCGCTGCTGTTCGAGCGCCGCGGAACCCGGCTCATGGAGTTCGCCGAAGCGACCTGAGCGGGAAGCCGACAGAGCCGTCGGCGCTCTCCGCGGCTACACTGGCTGACCATGAGCACGCCTCTCGACAAGCCGGACAACGGGGGTCTCGCTACCCTCGATCGTGAGCTCGAGGAGCTCATCCGCGAAGAAAATATCGAGCCCGGCGATCATGAGCGCTTCTCGCATTACGTGAAGAAGGACAAGATCCTCGAGTCGGCTCTGTCCGGCAAGCCGGTGCGCGCCCTCTGCGGCAAGAAGTGGACCCCGGGCCGCGACCCCGAGAAGTTCCCCGTCTGCCCCCAGTGCAAAGAGATCTACGAGTCCCTCATCAACTGAGGCCCTCCCGCCTTCGCGTGAGGGGTCGGTTTCTGTCGCCTAGCCGCGCGCCAGGCGACAGTGTTTGACCCCTCACGCGCGTTACGGGCCACCTGCGCCACCCACCAGCGTGCCCAGACTCCTCGCGTGCCGCCCATTGCAGGTCAGGAGCCTCCCGAGCGACCATCCGCGGCAACTGACGCCGCCGGCGCTCGCGAGCTTTGCCGCATTTCGTCGCGCCGCCGTTCCGCAGCGATCTTCTGCGGCAACTGACGCCGCTGGCCCTCGCGTGGTTTGCCGCATTTTGTCGGGCCGCGGTTCCGCAGCGACCAGTTGCGGCAACTGACGCCGCTGGCCCTCGCGTGGTTTGCCGCATTTTGTCGTGCCGCGGTTCCGCGGCGGCCAGTTGCGGCAACTGACGCCGCTGGCCCTCGCGTGATTTGCCAAATTTTGTCGCGCCGCGGTTCCGCAGCGACCATTTCCGGCAACTGACGCAGCCGGCGCTCGCGTGATTTGCCGCACATTGTCGCGCCGCGGTTCCGCAGCGACCATCTGCGGCAACTAACGCAGACCCTCGCGTGATTTGCCGCATTTCGTCGCGTGGCGATCCTCAACCGACCGTTTGCGGCAACTGACGTCGCGGGCCCGCGCGTGGTTTGCCGCTCTTTGTCGCGCGGCAGCTCCACAACCGACCATCCGCGGCAGCTCGAGCAGTCGCGAGAGGCGGCCCGACACGCGTCACTCCGCGTCGCGGTACTCCGTCGGCAGCGCCGGGTCGGCCTTGCTGAGCGCGAGCGCGCGGATCGGCAGTTCTTCACGCACACGGGAGTGATGGGCCCGCGCGGCCTGCACACCTTCGCGGCCGACGTACGCGGCATCCGCCTCGCCGTCGTGCATGAGGGTCGCCTGAAGGGCGCGGGCGTCGGGGTGCTCCGACGCGGTCGACAGCTCTTCGAAGCCGTCGCTGACGATGATCAGCTCCGAGGTCGCGGTTCCGCCGTCGAGCGTACGGAACGCGGCCTTGCGCCCGCCGTGCGAGGCCTTCTCGGCCGAGGCCTTGGCGACGCCGACCCACGAGCCGTCGGCGGATTCGCGGGCGACGAGCTTGAAGACCAGCCCCGCGGTGGGCACACCCGATCCGGTCGCGACCGAGGTTCCGACGCCGTAGGAATCGACGGGGGATGCCGCAAGAGCAGCCAACGCGTACTCGTCGAGGTCGCTGGTCACGGTGATGCGGGTCGAGGTGGCGCCGAGCTCGTCGAGCTGCGCCCGCACCTCGCCGGCGACGATCGGCAGGTCGCCGGAGTCGATGCGCACCGCGCCCAGCTCGGTTCCCGCAACGCGAACGGCCGTGCGCACGCCCTCGGCGATGTCGTAGGTGTCGATCAGCAGGGTTGTGCCGGCGCCGAGCGCGTCGATCTGCGAGCGGAACGCGTCTTCTTCGCTGTCGTGCAGCAGCGTCCACGCGTGCGCCGCGGTGCCCATGGTCGGGACTCCCCAGCGGCGTCCGGCCTCGAGGTTGCTGGTGGACGAGAATCCGGCGATGTAGGCGGCCCGCGCCGCGGCGACCGCGGCCTCTTCGCTCGCGCGGCGCGAGCCCATCTCGGCGAGCGGTCGGTCACCCGCGGCGACGCTCATGCGCGCGGCGGCGGTGGCGACCGCCGAGTCGTAGTTCAGGATGCTGAGCGCCAGCGTCTCGAGCAGCACCGCCTCGGCGAAGGTGCCCTCGACCGTCAGCAGGGGTGAGCCGGGGAAGTAGATCTCACCCTCGCGGTATCCCGTGACCGACCCCGTGAAGCGGTAATCGGCGAGGAAGTCGATGGTCGTGGCATCCACCACCCGCTCGTCGCGGAGGAACCGCAGCTCCTCGTCGCCGAACCGGAAGTCGCGGATTGCCTCGAGCAGCCGCCCCGTGCCCGCAACGACGCCGAATCGGCGCCCACCCGACAGGCGGCGCCCGAACACCTCGAACACGCAGCGGCGCGAGGCCGTGCCGTCGCGGAGCGCCGCGTCGAGCATTGTGAGTTCGTAGCGGTCGGTGTGCAGGGCGGTGCTGCGGCTCATCCGGTCAGCCTATTGCTGCCCGTCGTCGGACGTCGGGTCAACCGCGGCCCCTTGACGGGCCGATACCCGGCGACACAACGCAGGAGATTCAGCGGAAGGGACCGGACGATCCGCGGTGGTGGGCTGGCGCCACGCGGGATTTCCTGCGTTGTGTTCGCGGCGGGGCTGCCGGGGCGCGCCGTTGCCACACCCCTCACCCACCGCCCGCCCCACCCCCGCCCGATAGACTGGGTCCCTATGAACGACGCGCCGATCGGGATCTTCGACTCAGGAGTCGGCGGCCTCACCGTCGCCCGCGCGGTCTCGCAGCAGCTGCCGCGCGAGTCGATCCTCTACATTGGCGACACTGCCCGTTCGCCCTACGGCCCGAAGCCCATCGCCGACGTGCGCAAATACTCGCTCGAGGTGCTCGACACCCTGGTCGAGCAGGGCGTGAAGATGCTCGTGATCGCCTGCAACACGGCATCGGCCGCCATGCTCCGCGATGCCCGCGAGCGCTACGACATCCCAGTCGTCGAGGTGATCGGACCCGCCGTCCGCACCGCGATGTCGACGACCCGCAACGGCCGTATCGGCGTGATCGGCACGGTCGGCACCATCGGATCCCGCGCCTACCAAGACATGCTCGAGGTCAACGAGCGCCTCACGGTCTTCGCCGAGGCGTGCCCGCGGTTCGTCGAGTTCGTCGAGGCCGGGGTCACCGACTCACCCGAGGTGCTCGCCACCGCCCAGCACTACCTCGCTCCGCTCCGCCACGCCGGCGTCGACACGCTCGTGCTCGGGTGCACGCACTATCCGTTCCTCGAGGGCGCCATCAGCTACGTGATGGGTCCCGACGTGAGCCTCGTCTCAAGCGACAGCGAGACCGCCAAAGACGTGTTCCGCCAGCTCGTGTCGCGTGATCTTCTCGCGAGTCCGGATGCCGTGCCCACCGCCCGCTACGAAGCCACGGGCTCATCGGCCGACGACTTCGTGCGCCTGGCCCATCGCTTGATGGGGCGTGAGGTGCGCGAGGTGCAGCTCGTGCAGACCGGCGCCATCGACCTGCCGCGCTGAGCCGCGGCATCCGCTACCCGTTCCTTCAGGAGGACCCCATGACCCGCAGAGACGGCCGGACCAACGACCAGCTGCGCCCTGTGACGATCGAGCGGGGCTGGTCGGCGCACGCCGAGGGTTCGGCTCTCGTCACCTTCGGCGGCACCAAGGTGCTGTGCACCGCCTCGTTCACGAACGGCGTGCCGCGCTGGCTGACCGGAAAGGGCAAGGGCTGGGTCACCGCCGAGTACGCGATGCTTCCGCGCGCAACGAACAGCCGCAACGACCGCGAGTCGATCAAGGGCAAGGTCGGTGGCCGCACGCACGAGATCTCGCGCCTGATCGGCCGCGCGCTGCGCGCCGTCGTCGACACCAAGGCGCTGGGTGAGAACACGATCGTCATCGACTGCGACGTGCTGCAGGCCGACGGGGGCACGCGAACCGCGGCGATCACGGGTGCGTATGTCGCCTTGGCGGATGCCATCGCCTGGGGCCGCGAGAAGAAGTTCATCGGTCAGCGCGCCGAGGTGCTTCGTGACTCGGTCGCCGCGGTGTCGGTGGGCATCATCGACGGAGAGCCCATGCTCGACCTCGCTTACGTCGAGGACGTGCGCGCTGAGACCGACATGAACGTCGTCGTCACCGGCCGTGGTCTGTTCGTCGAGGTGCAGGGCACGGCCGAGGGCGCGCCCTTCGACAAGCGCGAGCTCGACCAGTTGCTCGAGCTGGGTGTGAACGGCTGCGCCGAGCTGCGCGGTATCCAGACATCGGTGCTCGAGGGCTGAGACGTGGCGCGCATCGTTCTGGCGACGCACAATCCGCACAAGGTCGAAGAGTTCCAGGCGATCGTCGCCGAGGTGCGCCCCGACCTCGAGGTGATCGCGTACGACGGGCCGGAGCCGGTCGAAGACGGCGTGACGTTCGCCGCGAACGCGCTGATCAAGGCGCGCGCGGCGGCCGCGCACACGGGTTTGCCGGCGCTGGCCGATGACTCGGGCGTGGCGGTGGACGTGCTGGGCGGCTCGCCCGGGGTCTTCTCGGCGTACTGGGCCGGACACAAGAAGGATGCGACCGCCAATCTCGAGCTGCTGCTCGACCAGCTGTCGGACGTCGCTGACCCCCACCGCACGGCCCAGTTCGTGTCGGTGATCGCGCTCGTGCGTCCGGACGGCCAGGAGCAGACGGTCGAGGGCCGGTGGCCGGGGCGTCTGGCGACGGCACCGGCCGGGCCGGGTGGTTTCGGTTATGACCCGATCTTCATTCCCGACGGCCAGCCCGCCGACGCGGAGCGGACCGTGGGGGAGTGGACGGCCGCGGAGAAGAATGCGGAGTCGCACCGCGCGCGGGCGTTTCGGGAGTTGGCGCCGCTGCTCGAGACGCTCTGACGCCAAAACGACCTTACGAAGCGTCTCCTTCATGGTGTTCTGTGCGTTGCCATTCGAGACTGTCGCGCTTCGAGCTGCACGAGCCCGTCGGCCTCAGACGGGCTCGTGCACCGACAATTTGCACGGAGGGGCTTCAGGGTAACCAGATTGACCTTCGCTTGAGGCGCAGCATGTAGGCAACCGTCTTGAATCGCGCTGTCGGTGCTGACCCTTGCGATCTTCCGCTCTCCGCGCTCGTCAGCATTTGGCTCGCATCTTGAGCGGCACTAAGGTGTCGCCGTTTGCGCCCGGGACGTTCTGGCCGAAGCTGTCGACGTTGGAGACGATGAGGTTGCCGTTGCGGCCGTCGAGGAGGCGCCCGTCGGGGGCGAGGAAGACGGCGCCCCAGGCGAGTG